>NZ_JAPRAT010000013.1 GCF_026805325.1 Natronobacillus azotifigens | reverse complement strand
GTGGAGGTTCATATGCTGAAATTGTTTTCTTATTTAAAGTCTTATAAAGTTCTGATTGGTATTGCTTGGATTCTTATGCTAGTTGAATTGTTCGTGGAGCTTTCTTCCCCATTATTTATGGCAAGAATTATTAATGAGGGGATTGAACAAAATAACCTTACCACTGTAATGATCTGGGGTGGTATCATGATTGCACTTTCGATTGTTAGTTTTGCTTCTGGCATTATAAATTCCTTCTATGCTTCCCGCATCAGCCAAGGGTTTGGTTATGACCTTCGAAAAGAGGTTTTTGAAAAAGTCCAATCCTTTTCTTTTGCTAATCTGGATCGGTTTCCTACTTCCTCATTAATTACGAGATTAACCAATGATGTTAGACAACTGCAAATGGTTGTTTTTATGGGTTTACGCATTGCGGCTCGGGCACCACTACAAATTATCGGCGCCGTTATCATGTCATTAATTGTAAATTGGAGATTAGCTCTCATCCTATTTATCGTAATGCCATTATTGTTACTTTTTATGATTTGGCTTATGTCCAAAGGGGTTCTTCTCTTTCAAAGTGTTCAAAGAAAGTTAGATACTGTTAACAGCGTGATGCGCGAGAATCTATCTGGCATGCGTTTAATCAAGGCTTTTCTTAGAAAAAATCATGAACAGGAAAAATTCGCAACAGCGAGCGAAGACCTAAAAGAAACTACAATGAAAGCCTTGCGAATGGTTGAACTATCTATGCCAGTACTCCTTTTTGTTATGAATACCAGTATCCTCATTATTTTATGGTTCGGAAACATCCAAATAGCCAATGAACAAACCAATGTAGGGAATATTGTTGCACTCGTAAATTATGCAACACGAATTATGCACGCATTCTCTGTTTTCACTTTTATTTTAATGGGCTTAGCTCGTGCCAGAGCTTCTGCTGAACGGATAACGGAAGTCTTAGATGTTACTGTTGATTTAAAAGATGGAGAAGGATCAGCAGAAGAACCGGATCGCAAAGGGAATCTCCTATTTGATCACGTTTCTTTTCAATATCCTATAACGATGGAAAATGTGCTAAATGATGTTTCGTTTAATGTAAACAATGGAACAACAGTTGCTGTATTAGGAGCGACCGGTTCTGGAAAATCTTCTTTATTTCAATTAATTCCTCGACTTTACGATGTAACCGCTGGAGCAATTTATTTAGACGGAGAAGACATTAGAACGATGTCGTTTGATTACCTCCGGAAGCAAATCGGTTATGTTCCTCAAGAAACACGATTATTTTCAGGAACAGTACGAGAAAATATCTGTTGGGGAAAAAATGATGCAACAATGGAAGAAATCATCGATGCAGCAAAAGCCGCGCAAATACATGAAACGATTATAAAATTACCAGAACAATATGAAACCAAGCTCGGGCAACGTGGTGTTAATCTTTCTGGTGGACAAAAACAACGATTATCTATTGCACGAGCGATGATACGCAAACCAAAAATTTTATTGTTAGACGATAGTACGAGTGCGTTAGATCTACAAACAGAAGCAAAGATTCTCGAAGCGATTAAAAGTCTATCTTGTACGACTTTGATCATTACACAAAAAATCACTACTGTAATGGTAGCTGATACCATTTTACTTTTAGAAGATGGTGAAGTTGTAGCAAAAGGAAATCACGATGTATTGCTTAAAGACAGTGAGATTTATCAGAAAATATATCAATCTCAGCATCATGGGGAGGTCGTATAATGGCTAGACATAATCGCGCACATCAGGAAAAACCACCACAAGCAAAAAATCTCTGGGGAACCTTAAAAAGGATTTGGGTATATCTTGCTGATTCCAAAGGGATGCTTAGTTTTGTTCTTTTATTGGTAGCGATAAGTGCAGCCTTAACCCTTGCCGGTCCATTTCTTATAGGTCTTGCTGTTGATAATTATCTTGTCGATGGTCAAACAGAAGGTCTATTGCCGCTGTTGATTTTTCTTGCTATCATTTATGCACTTAACTCTGTCGCGATTTGGTTTCAAAATTATTTTATGATCGGAATCGCACAAAATACGGTGTATAAATTGCGAAAACAATTGTTTGGAAAACTTCATCAATTACCGATTCGTTTTTTTGATCAAAATCAGCACGGTGATCTAATGAGCCGTCTTACCAATGATTTAGAAAATGTGAGCGGGACTTTAAATAGTTCTGTTATTCAAGTGTTCTCCAGTGTTCTCACACTAACAGGAACAATAATATCTATGATTTACCTGAGCCCATTACTTACACTCATTACCTTATCCACGCTACCTATGTTATATTTCGGTATGAAATGGATTACGAAACGAACACGAGTTTTTTTTCGTGATCAACAAAAAAATCTCGGTGATCTGAATGGGTATATTGAAGAAATGATTTCAGGGCAAAGCGTAATTAAAACTTTTTCTCAAGAAGAAAAAGTGAAGGAAGAATTTCACGAAAAAAACCAACGATTACGAGAAGCAGGATACAAAGCACAAGCGTATTCTGGTTTCATACCTAAATTAATGAATATGTTAAATAACTTGAGTTTCGCGATTATTGCTTTTGCTGGAGGTATGTTAGCATTACAAGAACTGGTTTCCATTGGGATTATCGTAACCTTTTCTCAGTACTCGAGACAGTTCACTCGCCCGCTCAATGATTTAGCGAACCAATACAACACTCTACTATCTGCGGTAGCTGGTGCGGAGCGAGTTTTCGATGTGATGGACGAAGATAAGGAAATAGAAGCGACAAAAACAGTCGATTTATCATCTGTTAAGGGAGATATTACGTTTTCGAACGTCTCTTTTTCTTATGATGAAGATGGGCAAACCATTTATGATGTCTCGTTTCAAGTTCATGCTGGGGATACTATTGCGCTAGTAGGACCAACCGGTGCAGGGAAAACAACAATTATTAACTTACTCTCTCGTTTTTATGACCCTGATGCAGGAACGATATCAATCGACGGACAAGATACAGCAAACATTACACGTGAAAATTTACGTAAACACATGGGGTTTGTTTTACAAGATCCCTTTTTATTTCAGGGAACGATTAGGGAAAACATTCGTTATGGTGACCTTGATGCTACCGATGAAGCAGTAAGCGATGCTGCAAAATTAGCAAATGCCCACTCATTTATTACAAAGCTATCAGGAGGATACGATACACTTTTATCACAAGAAGGTGCCGGGATAAGCCAAGGACAGAAACAGTTGATTTCTATTGCGCGAGCGATTTTGGCCAATCCTAAGATCTTGATCTTAGACGAAGCGACTAGTAGTATTGATACGATTACGGAGATAAAAATCCAAGAAGCCTTAGGCCGCCTAATGGCAGGACGAACAAGCTTTGTTATCGCTCACCGCCTTAACACGATCCAACAAGCAGACCAGATTTTCGTATTAAACGCAGGGAAAATCATTGAAAAAGGAAATCATCAATCTTTACTAGAAGACAAAGGGTTTTATTACGAACTCTATCATGGTCATTTGCAGTACGATGCGATATAAACGGACACTTTAATTATTAGGGGGGTTAGGTTTTGAAGCAGCAGTCTTGCGCAAGTTTTCGTCACAATAAAGATTAACCGACAAAAAACGGGATGTGACAGGCACCCGAAAGAACAAACGAATCCCCCTTTTTCAAATGAAAAAGGGGGATTCGTTCTCTTACCACCTTAGTTTAATTTGTTGGTTTAGGACCAGGTTCTTTGTGGTTGAATGGAGATATTACATATGAACTATCCTCGTTTGCAACTGGCTTTACAGTTTCAAAAGTCATAGATGTTGATATTACGAAAACAGTTAACAAGGCCATCACCATCAATTTTCTTAATTGTTTCATGAAATCACCTTCTTTCTTTTAAGTTTAGCTAAACTATGAAGTGCATCATTATAACAATTAGCAGATAGCTTGTATTTCTTTGCTTCAAAAAAATAATAATCTGCTAAAATCTTTAAATATATATGCTCTTCATATAATAACTTTCTACGTTGTAAAAACGGAATAACTTCGTTAAGCATCAAAGACTCAAAAGAATCGTCAAAGCCTTTAATTAAATGATAATAAACCCGAAATTCATATAAATAAATTGAATTACTAAATTTTAATTTTTCACTTAAATTAATACCTTTTTGCAACCATTTTTCAGCAGTTTTCAAATCTCCTTGTTCGTAATGGGCTTTCATTAGACTAGAAATCGGAATTAATTCTTCTTCATTATCAGAATTTTTATGAGATTGATAACATTTAGTATAATAGTATACAGCATTTTTATAATCAAGCGTTTTATCAGCAAGCCTTCCAAGATTCTGATTACATAAATCTAATATATATCTACTGTTCAAACGCTCGCCAATTTCTAATGCAGTAAAATAATGTTCTTTGGCATTAATTGGTTCACCAATTCTTACATATGCGATACCAAGTAAAATGTGACATTCAGCAATTCGAACTAAATGCAGTTCTTTATCATAATAAGTTAACGCTTTTTCGGCGTAAGAAAAGCAAATATGGGTTTTTTTTAGTCTACTTGCCGTCAAAGCCCTAAGGTAATATAAATCCATCTCTTCTTCAATATCAATACCAATGTCATGCTCTATCATTTTCTCTGCTTGTACATAGGCATTTTGTGCGTCACTATAGGCAACCAAAAAATAATAATAATCTCCAGAGAATTTAAACCAATAGTAAATTTCCGTTCCCTTCAGACTAGAAAAAAGATGTTGTAATGTCTCATACTGAATCTTTGCTTTATCAGTCATTTTTTTTTGAACATAATAACTAAGCATATGAACATCTATCATTCTAGAGAAACCTATAGCTTGAATCTTATCCTTATTATTTTCAATAATTGGCAGAAATTCCTCTACTTCCTTTATTTTACCTCGTAAAATAAACTTAAACCATTCATTACACATTTCAAATATCTGTTGATTGTTAAGCTGATGTGCACTATTATCGCGTCCATTACCTAGGTATTTCGCAACTTCTTTCGATTGTTGTATATTTCTAATGCTAGCCTCCTCAATAATAGCTGTTTCTCTACAAGGCATACTAGCTTCTTCTCGGTTAAGTCTAATTTCGAGACCAACAGAATTAAACAAATTGCTTGTCATCTCAACCCTCCTCAATTTAGAGAATTTTCTATTTATTTGAACAAAATTTTCATTCTATAATCTATGAATTTATTTTTTTATGATATTATATAGTTATTTTAACATATTTATGGAATTGTTTGTTTATTTTCGTTTTCCAAAAAACGACAAAATTTTCGATAGTTTCTTACTTCAACACTAGAATTTTTTTACAACGTATGGTATGATATTTTTAACAACATATATTATAAAGAGTGGACGAGAGAACTGGCTCTATGACTCCACGGCAACCTGCAATAAGTAAGGTGCCCCTACCAGCAAAGCAAATCGCTTTGGATGATGATTAATACTAGGCTTTTAACACCTCTTTCATCCTGCGAAAGAGGTGTTTTGTTGTTCGTCACTCTTTATGTATGTTGATAATCCAAGGGAGTGATTCATTCTTGAAAAAAAACAAGAAAGAATTAGAAAATCGTTTTTTTGAAGAAATCGTTGTGGTGGTTTCAGAATTATTAATCGGGTATGAGGATGGTTACACATTTGAATTTACTAAATCAGAATGGAATGAAACGTATAAACTATTTGTCATTGACGATTCCTATCGAGATTATCATCTAGAATTATCTAAGCAAAAAGTCCAAATCTTAAAACAACAAAGTCCTCATGCGTTACAGGATTTCATTCAATTTAAACTAAAGAGACAAGGATTTCCGATTAATGACATGTTAACTAAATGGAATGGATAGCTGAGAAAAAAGAACTACACCATGTGCAGTTCTTTTTTTATGAATTGGTACTCAAATAGTATTGTTATATTTTATTGTTCAAATAGCCATTGTAGCATTTCTTCATCTTGTAAAGCTGGCACCCAGGAAAAATGTCCCATCGGCATAATCGTTTCTGCTTTATATTCAGTATAATGAAAATGTTCTATACCAGCTTCTGTAGCTAGTTCATTTAACTCTCTAATATTGTCTGGTGTGACAACAAAATCATCTTCAGCATGGAAAGCCCAAATTGGTACATCAAAATACGCATCTAAATGAGTTTTATCAACAGGAGCAATATTATCTTCACCGATTTCCTCATAATTCGTTGTACCCGCAATTGCTACAGCTGCAGCAAAGAAGCCTGGATAATTCTCTAATAGACGCCAAGTTCCAATCGCCCCCATGGAAATCCCAACAACGTATACACGGTCTCGGTCAATTGGATAAGCTTCAATAGTGGCATCAACTAATTCCTTTACCGAACTATTGCGAGGCTCATCGCCCCAAATAAAAAATTCTTCACCATCTAACGGTGCTTGGGGGGCAAGTACATAAGCAGGATTCAAAGCTTGTTGTTCAGGTCTTGCCCAAACAATAGCACCTTCATTACCCAATAAATTAATTCCGTTTCCATTACCTCTTTCACCATTTCCATGTAAAAATAAAATTAAAGGGTAAGAATCGTTATCTTCAATCTCTGGCTCAAACAAATAATAATCTAAATTTTGTCCCGCATCAGAATTGAAAACATCATATTTGAAATCAGTAACAAGTTGCTGATATTCTTTCGTAATCAAAAGATTTTCTTTATTACTTACTATTCGTTGTCCAAGTTCAGTTTCAACATCTTCAAGTTGTTCGAGATAATAAGTTAATTCCTTCCTAACGTTATAATCTTCTTCCTCATTATAAACTAGAGTCCCTGCATCATTATCATCTGGATCAAGTTCAATAATTAAAAACTCTCCAGGTAATGGTTGATTTATTGTATTCGCCTGATTGTTAGTATAAATATCAGTAATTGTTCTCTCTTTACGACCCTCTTCTGTTTCTACCACTACTTTAAATGAATCAGTTGATAGTACTGTTGCATCTACTTCATTTTCTAAGGCAATTGCAACAGCATGAACCACTTCACCGTATGGTTTAACAGTTGTAAGTAATGTCAACATCGTTTCGTCCAACTCCATCTCTTTATTGTCAACTTCTTTTTGTTCAATATCTTCATTCTGACAGCCAACGAATAGTAAAATAACTCCAGTAGCTAAAAGTACAAATACAATTATCTTCTGATACATTTTTCATCCTCTCCTTATTTGTTCGTTTTCAATGAAAGTTACTCACTGATAGATATTATGTTAATGTGTAAGCGCTTCATTTAAAAGTCCGGTTTTTAACAAATAATATGTAAATTATGCATGGATATCCTCTCCGTAAACCGCATATATTTTTTTAAAAAAGACTACTTATATACAGTAGCTCTACACTTAGAAAAATTGCAGAACTCCTGTTAAAAACGTAGCAACTGTAGCGAATCAATCGAGATAAAGGGAAACTTCAATCAGTGCGGGTTTTAGGTTTTTTTTCACTGATTATTATCTAAACCATTCGGGATGGTAGCGTCCATTATCCCACTATGATAGATATTATTTTTCTTTTTGTTTAGAAGTGGGATTCATACGTACGGTTGCTCCGGGATAAAGGGCTCACGGTTAGCTTGTGAACCAATGATGACTTATCGTAGATTACTTCATGAAGTTGCCTAGTTATTGGCGCTCGGAAATGAACGTAACTATATTTGGGTTCGAAAAGCTATTCACAGCTAATAAGGTTTATTATTTTCCAACCAAAAAAACGCTTTTCATAGCAAACGTAATACTACAAAAAGCGTCCTAACTTATTTTTTTCGACAAAAATCGGGCGGTGACAGGCACCGCTATTTTATTCCGACGATTGCGATAAATCCTAAGTCTTTTTTATTTGACTGAAAGAAGCGAAACATTTGTTTAAAGTAAGGACGATTTTCACTTTTCATCATTCCATTTCGAAAAATCTTCATTGTACTAAACAAACCTTCATCGCGAATCATTCCAATAGGATTCATTAATGACATCGGACCAGTTAATACATCCAACTCAACAAAGTTTGCTCGAACAAATAACTCCTTCCAACCCCTCTCATCATAAGGCTTAGCAGGTACGTGAATTGCTTTTTGCAACCCTGTAACAACAGCTCTCGCTTTAGCACTTGTTAGGCGGACGTCATGTGTCAACAACATTCCCTCTGGCTTTAAGACCCGATAATATTCAGATACGGCTTTCGTCTTTTGTTTATCTCCAAGCATGGTCAACATCGCTTCGTTAATGACAAGGTCAAACGAATTATCTTGGTATGGTAAATTTAAAGCATTTGCTTGCTCGACATGAATTTTTTCCGTTAATCCAGCTTTGGCAACACGATCTTTTGCAATATCAATAACTTTAGCATCTAAATCGACAGCGGTGATCGAACAACCCGTCTTACGAACAAGTTCTATTGCGTTTGTACATTGATTACAAGCTACCTCTAAAACACTCATATCCGAGGAAAAATCAACATGATCAAACAACCAATCGGTTGCCTGAATACCTCCCGGACGCAACCGTGTCTTTCCCAACTTTGCTAAAAATGTATGACCTGCTTCATGCATCCTTTTCTCACTCACTAGCCTTCACAACCGTTAATAACATCTTGAATGCAGTTATAGCTTCCAATGCATGTGGAATTTCTGCCGGCATAACAATACTTTCACCCGCTCTTACAACAAAATCCTTTTCATCAATGGTGATTCCCGCCTCTCCTTCTAAAATCTGAACAAGTGCATCACCTGTAGCTGTATGCTTTGCGATTTGTTGACCTGCATCTAGCGCAAATAATGTTAACGTTAAATCTTTTCTTTGCACCAAAGCTTTACTAGCCTTTTTGTTTGGTAACACGTCTATTTGATCTGCTAGGTTCATTGTTTCGTTATGTGGAATTTTATTAATCATATATTTTTCCTCCTTTTGATAGATATGAATTTGTTGAAAAACAGTGTGAGTCTTTGCCTCAATTGCGTGGCGTACCCCTTCCTCAAGAAAAAGCAGCTCTCCTACTTCGAGTAGAGATAATCGATCTCCATGCTCTATCATGAGCTGTCCTGACAAAACATAAATTAATTTGCTTGTATTCACAATTTCTGTACTAATTGACTCTCCCGCACCAAAACCAAATACAGTAAAGTCAAACTGGTCGTTTTCAGCAATCGCACTACTAATAATTTGATCAGGCATTGCTATTGCAACATCTTCCCAATCAAAAACTTGACCTATTGGTAAATCTCTCAATCACCACACCTCCTTGTCATTTAATAGAAAGTTATCTATACTTGTTATACAGTGATAATCATTCTCAATATCATCTGTAACTGTAACATGGAATCCCAAAAAATTCTGTTGCCTATGCAACATTGAGGTGAAAAAATGCAAACTTCACTTACTTGTTTAAGAGATCTATCCTTTTTTTGTGAATTAACTGATCATGAACTTCAAAAAGCGATGAACTGTTTGAAATTAACTGTCGTTGAATTCCCAGCCGACACGTGCCTGAATATAGATTTATTTCACGCTAAAATTGGTCTTATTCTTGCTGGTCACCTTTTTATAGAAAAACATGATGCACTTGGAGAATATTTTATTATAGCTTCCGTTGAGAAGGAGGATCTTATTTGGCCTGAGCAACTCGGCTTAACGGAAGAACATACTTTTTCTGTAAAAAGATCAGTACGAATTCTCTTGTTTGAGCAAGCAAATTTCTCAAAAAAATGTCATTTAAGAAGTTATATATACAAACAATTACTAAAGCAATCGATGCAACAAAATCAAAAACTAATGGAACGGGTAGATCTGCTTGGATGCCGACGATTACGTGAACGTATTCTTTATTTCCTACAAAAACAAGAGAAGCTTGTTGATGGAAAAATTACCATACCCTATTCAAGGGAGGAGATGGCAAGGTATTTGCAAGTTGACCGTAGTGCGCTTTCTCGGGAATTAGGTGCAATGCAACGGGAAGGTATCCTTGATTATCATAGAAATACATTTATGTTATTGAACAACTAGGAAACAATCAAGTGGACATCTAGTTCAATCGAATTCCATTATTAACGAATTTCGTTAAATCATTCGGGAGGTATTGCATCTCGGTCAAAGACTAAAACTGCCAACTCATTCGACATAATTCGGGCGGTGACAGGCACCGGAACCCTCCACATAATTTTGATAGGCACGAACTTTTTCTTCGTGTGAAACGCCTGGAAAGTAGTTTAATAGGAGAGAACTATTAAGGTATGGCATTCGATATTTTTGTAGATGTGATTGTTGTGGATCAAGAATAGTAGAGTAACTGCTGTAAGGATAATCATGGGGAGAACTAACGATCTGTGCATTCTTTGGATTTAAGTGAATGTACTGACTAATCTTCAGCATTCCTTCTTCTGTATTAATCACGCTATCAAAAAAGCGTTTCTCGAACAGATGGCCAGAACTCTCATTTTTTTTATTAAAATAATCAGCGTATCGTTTATTGATTCTTCCTATAATGTTCGATAGTGGCACTTCCATTGAACGGATTTGCAGGTGATAATGATTAGTCATCAAGCAATACGAAGCAAGTTCAAAAGGATGTTTTTCATAGACTTGTTTCATAATATAAAAGAAAATTTGATAGTCCTCTTGATCGTTGTACAGTGGTTCACGACGATTACCTCTTGATCCTACATGATAAAACAAACTTGGTATCCATTGACGTGGTTTTCTCCCCATTCATTTACCTCACTTTCACAGATGTTTTTCGATGATCATAGCAACATCTTTTCATTATGTAAAATGGTTAAGTTCTACTTTTATCCTTTCATTAGGCATACATATTGTGAATTCACCTTAACTATTCTATGGCATTGCAAGAAAAAAGCTGATCCAAAATTACATTTCAATAATTCGTTCGACATAATTCGGGTGGTGACAGGCACCGCGATCTGTGCATATACATAGATTGAGGTGTTTCCAATGTCTAAAAAATTGATTACAGCAATTATATTGATCTATTGTTCTATTTTTGTTGCGAGCAGTATTTATGTCATGATTCCTGTACAGCCATTGTTGGCAGAACAATTTGACGTTTCCTTACAACTAGCAGCTTTATCGAGTACAATGTTTGTGTTCCCATACGCATTTGGATTAGTTTTCTTTGGTTTATTAGCTGATCGCTTTTCTCTTCGCAAACTACTGTTAGCCGGAATGGCTAGTTTGTCCATAATCACTTACTTGCTTAGTTTCAGTAACTCCATTTACCTGCTCCTATTCTTACGGTCAGTCCAAGGGGTTTTAGCAGCAAGTTTTGCACCTGTAACTTTTGCCTATTGCTTCCAAAATTTTAACGGTTCATTCCGAGCTCTTGTAATCGCGATGATCAACACTGGGTTTCTTTTTGCGGGTGTATTTGGTCAAATAGTTTCTGCTTTTTTTGCCGACTGGATTTCGTATCCGTTTGTCTTTGTAGCCTTCTTTTGTTTTTATCTCAGTTGTTTTATTGGCCTGTTTTTTACACTGAATCCCTCTATAACTGGATCAAGAGAACAAGACAGAAGAATTTTCCCCATGATTTTCTCTTGTATTTCTGATCGTCATTTGCAAAAAGTTTATGGAATCACTTTTTTTCTGCTGTTAACCATCATGCTTTTCTACGGATCATTTGAAATGTATGTATTTACAACATGGCGGGAATTTCCGTATTCTATTCAATTGCTTCGGCTAATTAGTTTGATAGGGATTGTGCCTGCGTTTTTTTCTAGTAAATTAATGAATAGATTTGGAGCAGAGTCTGTACTTAGATTTCAACTGATGGTGATGGTAATAGGATTTTCTCCTGCGTTTTTTTCTATTAATGTGACGACAATTATGATTGCATCATTATTGATGATTGCCTCTACATCGTTAACGATCCCGATGGTTGTCTTACTAGTTGGGAGATTAGCATCACAATTTAAATCAACCGCGCTCGCACTCTATTCTTTCGTTCTTTTAATGGGGGCTACTGTTGGATCCATGCTTGCACCTGCCATTGGCTTTCCAGTCGTACTGGTTCTTATTCCAATTGTCTTTCTGGTACTTACATTTTTTTCTTCACTGCTCCTAGATGACAATCAGTGATTCGACATAATTCGGGCGGTGACAGGCACCGAAACTTTTTCCAATTTCATATTGACACGAAATTTTTTCCAGTATATAATATAGCATGCATTGATTAAAATAAAATGAAAAGGAGGTTACGAAAATGAATACAGTCAAATTAATGAATCGCTCACTTGTAATTGTACGTTCACAATTTAAATATTCTGTCGTGGCCTCTTCTTGTGTTGTTTGCATGGAAGCATAAATTCGTATCGCATTCGCTTTACGTTGCTTTGTTTTATGCATCAAAAACATACATATAGAACGGCATAGGTCACGACATTGTTCGTGACTTTTTTGTTGTCATTTTCCATTTGGAAATAGCGCACCTACTTTTTCTTGTTAGTATAGGAGAATATAGGTTCGCTGCAGCGCATACGTCATGGACGTATGCGCTTTTTTATGTTAATCAATGACCAATTGAAAAGAAGGAGGAAGAACAATGATTTTAATCGTAAAAGAGATTTTCACAAAAGGAATGGAGAGGCTTAGAAATGGTTAGCTAGAAACAGAAAGGAGTTTTCCACTTGTTCGTTGCATGGTGCCTGTCACCCGTCGGTTTTTGTCGAGTATATATACAGTTCGGAAAATATAGTATTTGTATTACACGAAATTAAATAAGGAAATCCAAAACATAAGGAGGAAGAACAATGACATTATTATCAGCAAGAACACTATTAACTAAAGGCTTTAAGAGGCTATGGAGTGGTTAGCTAAAATCGAATCGAGCTAACCTGTGTTTCGAGAAAGGAGTTTTTCATTTTGTTTACGGTATTTAAAAAATTATCTTGGTTTTTCAAAGAACAATGGGGACGTTATGCGATTGCAATCACCGCGCTCATTCTCGTAAGTTTCATTGATTTGATCCCACCAAGATTAGTGGGTATGACCATTGATGCAATTCAATTCAATGAACTCACAGCGGCAGGATTGCGGGAAATCATTTTAATCTATATCGGACTGATCGTCCTTAGTTACACAGTCATGTTTATTTGGGATTATAACTTATTTGGGGGAGCCTTGTTATTAGAAAGAAAAATGCGGACCAAGTTGATGCGACATTTTCTAATGATGAGCCCACGTTTTTTTAGCAAAAATCGGACCGGTGACTTAATGGCGCGCTCCACAAATGACTTAAAATCAATAATGATGACATCCGGATTTGGTATTTTGACATTGGTTGACTCCACCATATTTATGTCATTGATTGTTTTGATGATGGGGTTCACGATTGATTGGCAACTTACTTTTGCTGCCCTAATCCCGATGCCAGTTATGGCCATAATTGTTCATAAATACGGAAAAATTATCAATCAACGCTTTTCCGATGCACAAGAATCGTTTAGTGAACTCAATAATTATACACTAGAGTCCATTCGCGGTGTGCGTGTCACACGAGCTTTTGTTCAAGAAAAGCACGATATGCAACGATTTGCTTCGATGACGGAAGACGTTTTTCAAAAAAATAAAGCTGTATCTGAAATGGAAGCCTATTTCGAGCCAACCATGAAGATTCTGGTAGGCATCTCCTATACGATTGGCTTAGGGTATGGTGCGATGATGGTTTTTGAAAACCGCATTTCCATTGGGGATCTCGTAACCTTTAACGTCTATTTGGGCATGATGATTTGGCCGATGTTTGCGATTGGGGAATTAATCAATGTGATGCAACGTGGAAATGCTTCGCTTGATCGTGTCGATTCTGTCTTGGCTCAGCAATCAGACGTGCAAGATCCAGTGCAACCACAATCCATTGATCGCCCTGAAAAAATTGTCTTTCGTGATGTGTCGTTTGGTTATCCAGAAGCACAAGGAGACCAACTGGATACAATCAACCTTACCATCAACAAAGGAGACACTGTCGGAATTGTCGGCAAGACCGGTGCTGGAAAAACGACTCTGTTTAAACAATTGTTACGAGAATATCCAGCACCAAAAGGGAGTCTCACGATTAATGGAATTTCTATTGATCAATTCACATTAGACGAAACAAGAAGTTGGATTGGATATGTTCCACAAGAGCATGTGCTTTTTTCAAAAACAGTGAAAGAAAACCTTGTGTTCGGTTGCGAAGAAAAAACACGCGAAGAAATTGATCACATCCTCGCTTCTGCTTCATTAAAAAGTGATATCGATGCTCTTCCGAAAGGCTTAGACACGTTAGTTGGGGAAAGTGGCGTAACATTATCTGGTGGTCAAAAACAGCGCATTTCCCTTGCACGAGCATTATTAATGGATCCGGAAATCTTGATTCTGGATGACTCATTATCTGCTGTTGATGGGAAAACAGAAGCAAATATTATTAACCACTTAAAACGAGAACGTTTAGGAAAAACAACCTTAATCGCTGCTCACCGTCTGTCTGCCGTGAAGCATGCAGACGAGATTATTGTATTAGCTGATGGGAAAATCACTGAAAGAGGAACGCACGATGAACTCATGTTAAAAGAAGGCTGGTACAAAGAACAATTTGATATTCAACAAATGGAAAGGAAGGTGATAGAATCATGAGAAAACCTTCTACGGAAAAAAGATTATTTCAATATGCATTATCTAGCAAAAAAACCATTAGTGTTGCGTTAATTTGCTTGATCGTTGCGGTAGGCCTTGAACTAACAGGTCCTTTGATTGCGAAGACCATTATTGATAATCATATCGTCGGCATCCAGACCCATTGGGTGGAAGTCGAAGAACAAAACGATAATGATACGATTTCGTATGATAACCGTTTTTTCAAAAAAGCTAGTCGGTTAGAAGAAAAGGATCAACTGCTTGGTTACTATACCTTTCTTCAATCAAATAGGCAATACTATTTGATTGAAGAGCAAATTCCTTTAGATAGTTCAATACAAGCAACGACAGACAACGAAAGTCTAGTCGTTCATTACAATAATGGAATGAACTCGGCATCGGCAGAATCAGTTCCGATTCGAGATCTCTATCGTTTTTTTCAACCAGAAATTCATCCAATTGCATTGTTGTTAGCACTCTATCTTGGTCTAATTCTGATAGCAGCAATTTTTCAGTATTTGAAAACATACCTGTTACAGGTACATGCCAATAAGATTATCCAGCGGATGCGAAATGATGTTTTTAAAAAAGTGGAAACACTTCCGATGAACTATTTTGTCAAACGACCTGCTGGAAAAATATTAGCACGGGTAACAAATGATACCGAAGCGATTAAAGAACTTTATGTGAAGGTTCTAGAAACATTTGTCAATGGGTTTATATATATGACCGGAATCATGATCGCTTTGTTTTTGTTAAACAGAACACTAGCAACGATTTGCTTGGTTTTATTACCAATTTTGCTATTGTTCATGAAATTTTATAAAAAATATGCTGGGAAGTATAATCGTATCATTCGCTCGGTAAATAGTGAAATCAATGCTTCCATTAATGAATCGATACAAACAATGCCAATCATTCAAGCATTTCGACGAACAAAAGAACGACAAGAGGAATTTGAACAACTGAATGACCGGCATTATCGTTACCAGAAAAAAATGATTGCCTTGTCTGCATTAACGTCTTTTAATTTAGTTAATGCGATAAGAGGTGTTGCATTTGTTGGCTTTCTTTGGTTCTTTGGTTCGAGATCGTTAAACGCAGAGGCTGTTATTTCCACGGGACTGCTTTATGCCTTTGTGGATTATTTAACACGACTGTTCGAACCACTAACGCAAATTGTTAATCAGTTGCCACAACTGGAGCAAGCAAGAGTTGCAGCTGGTCGCGTATTTGAATTGCTTGATGAAGAGAGTGAAGAGATCGATCACACACCGATTGAGCGGATCAAAGGCGAAGTTACCTTTGATAACGTTAGTTTTGCCTATGAAAATGATGATTATATTTTGAATAATTTATCTTTTCGCGTTACCCCTGGTGAGACGGTTGCATTTGTTGGTCACACTGGTTCAGGAAAAAGTTCGATTATGAATCTATTGTTCCGCTTTTATGATCCACAAAAAGGAACAATAAAGATTGATGGGATGGATAGCTCGACATTATCGAGACAACAAGTGCGGCAGCATATAGGAATTGTTCTTCAAGACCCATTCATTTTTACGGGTACTGTTTTGTCTAATATTACGTTAAACGATCCTGCCATTACGAGAGAAAAAGCCATTGCTGCATTAAAAGCAGTTGGTGCAGATCAGTTTATTGAAAAATTGCCGAAACAATACGATGAGCCTGTTGGGGAGAATGGCAGTCAGTTTTCTACTGGACAACGCCAACTATTATCGTTTGCGCGTGCCTTAGCGTTTGATCCCGCCATTCTTATTTTAGATGAAGCAACTGCGAACATTGATACGGAAACAGAAGGAATGATACAAGAAGCGATGAACATCTTGGCTGAGGGGCGAACCATGCTTGTTATCGCCCACCGTTTATCAACGATTCAACATGCAGATCAAATCATCGTCTTAGAAAAAGGGCAAATTATCGAAACAGGTACCCACGATCAACTAATCAAGGCAGACGGAAACTACTATCAAATGTACAAAATGCAACAAAATGGCCTAAAAGCAGGATAGGTGCCTGTCACCACCCGATTTTTGTCGAATCAAATGTTCTAATTCAAACCAAACAAGCAGGTTGGGATAGTTATATCGAATCGATAGGTAGAGGTTAAAACATACACTTCTTTTACCTCAATACGCAAGTAAATAAAATTCCCCTACAACGTAGACAGAAACATCTACCTGTGGGGGATTTCTCTTCGGAATAAAACCGACAAAAGTCGAGTTATTTCGGGCGGTGACAGGCACCTAAAATAGACGGAGTTGTTGTGGTGATAATCCAGGATAGTCTATGTTGAGTAATTTTTGTAGTGTTTTCGCATTCTCCGCAGCATCACCGCCTGAGTTATTATTAAACAAAATATAGATATCCTCCGTTTCTTCATCAAGTGCTTTTAGACGTTCTTTCCATTCTAGTAATTCTTTCTGATTATACTTATATAAATAGCGTACTTCACGCCAATTTGTATCCTTTGTTTTTGGCCGGTTCCAACCATGAACATTGCGACCATGAAATCTAATTAATGTTTTTTGGTTATCCGTTGCAACGGGTACAATAGGAGCAGAACCTTCCCCAGCTTGTGGTTCATCAACAATGGAATGAATCCAATTGTATTCTCGCATATATGTCAAAGTTTTTTCCCTATAAAGGTAAGAAAACCATGATTGATTTCTAAATTCTAAGGCAATTGGAATCTCTCCCATTTGTTGCTTACAATATTGCAAATACAGTATGTGCTCTTCTTTATAAGTAAACCATGGTGGGAATTGAAACAGAACCATTGCTAATTTATTCGCTTCTATATAAGGTAATAACGAGGACTTAAAAGCTTCAAACATCTCTGTTTTGCTTTCATATGGTAATTTTGTTCGTTGATGACCTGTCATGCCTTGATAAGCCTTCACTACAAAGCGAAACGACGTTGGAGTTTCACGCACCCATTTTTCCGCATTACGAATAGGTTGAACAGCGTAAAAAGTAGCATCAACCTCAACAATAGGAAAATGGCTGCTATATTCAGCTAGTTTATCTTTCGGCTTTAAATCTGCTGGATATAGTGAGTAATGATCTCCCCATCCTGTTAAACCGATATAAATCATGCACAAAGACCTCCTATTTCCCCGATCATTATTTCCCATAGTTTAACACACCCTCGATTATCAGAACAGAAATCGATTCTATTGATCGCAAAAAAGAATGCTCTTGCTTATCCCAACAGCCCTCCAGACTCCCTCAATCGATTGATTCATTTATCTCGTGATTCTTTTAAAGTAAAAAATCAATCAAGTCAGTATAAGTTATGAATCCCATCGTTACCTGAACTCCCTGCATTAATGGTTCAATTTTCGTACTTTTTTCTCTTTATCTAACATTATCGATACCAAATGAACATGCTTGATCAACTACAAGACATCATCACAAGTTATGATCCAGAAATAAGAAAAATCTATACAATATACAAATTGCAACCTCCATATGGTCATGAATTTACATCTTCTCCGAAATTGCGGGAATGAAAGAAGAGGAAGCACAACGTCATTCTTTGCTTCCCCCATTATTATTAATAATAATTAGATTCAGTATCAAGTCTATATGATTCGACAAAAACCGGGCGGTGACAGGCACCTGTCATCCTGCCGCCACTAAATTGGGCTCAGAATCCTTATCCTGATTAGCTTTCCAAAGCTCATCCTTCAAAGGATTAAGTTGATAGGTTACGATACGGTATACTTGCCAAACTGCTAGAATGATATTTAAAGTTAAACTTATACTAGCAAGGATCCAATTTGCTGTTGGATTATAACTTACACTTACGTTAAATGCACTTCCTGTCGCAAAGAAATAGGGGAATGTCATCACCCAAATCATCCAAAAAGATAAGGTGTGTGCTCTTGCCTGCATCCAAGTGCCTTTTGCCCATAGTAATGCAGGTAACGTTGCAGCAATATTTAAACCAAATCCCGAATAAAAAGCGTTTCCGGGTGCACAAGAATAAACATAAGCAATATTCCAAACGCCATATGCAATAATGAAGAGACGTGTTTGATCAGGCCAAATCATATCTTTGCGCTTACCTTTCGTCGCATAAATACCAACCCAACCACAAATCAAAAATAGATTGATTAAACCAGCGAAGGCATTAAGGTAATTCCAATTCCCAGAAATATAATACATTCCATCTACCATACCTTCAAAGCCCTGCCAACCCACTTGAAATTCTCTAATCACCGCTTCAATAATGTTAATCGCTAAGATTCCTGGTACTAAAAAAACAAACCAACTGTACTTTTTATGATAACTACGATAACGAATACCCATGTAGATCAAACTTCCGGCCAATGCTGAATAAACTTTAATCCAAGTAAACCAAGAAGTTATCTCATTGTCTCTATTTACATACCAAACTACTGTTAATAAAACTGGTAAGACGACAAACAAACCGATACTAGCCCGTTTGCTTAAACGCACCCATTCGTTTAAACCTAAGAGAACACCTAATACAATAAGCCAAACGAGAACATTATACCAAGGAAAAGCATCGAAAAAAAACATCATAAATCACTCCACTTTCTTATAAATTTTAATTATTTATTACGAACAGAACATCCTTAATTTATCATCAAAATATAAACGTCACACTATAAATCATTCGACAAAATCCGGGCGGTGACAGGCACCTTTTAAGGTATCGCTTAACTGGTCGATCTCGATTACTTTTTCATTTAAGTTGTTCATTCTTATTTTTTGCTCTTCGACGCCTGCTAACACTTCTTCTACAGATGCGCTTAATTGCTCTGAAGTACTGGAAACTCCGTTTATCTCATCGACTACAACGGATGAAGAACTACTTAAGTTCAATACCCTTTCATTGAGAACAGTTGAAGTTTGTTGTAATTCGTTAATAAAGTTATCGACATTATGAAAGGACTCATTAGTTGCTTCCATTAATAATTTACTTTCATGAAATAAACTTTCGCTTTGCTTAACCCTACGTGTAGCATTATTTGTTTTGCTTTGAATTTGACTCAATATCTGGTCAATTTCACTTGTAGAGTGGATCGAATGTTCCGCTAATTTTCTAACCTCTTGTGCAACAACAGCAAATCCTAGTCCAGCACTACCAGCACGCGCTGCTTCAATCGCAGCGTTTAATGCAAGTAAGTTTGTTTGGTCTGCAATATCAGAAATCGTTTTTAAGATACTCTCAACCTTCCCTGTTGATTGATTTAACACTTCCATCTCGGCTACAGTCTCTCGTAACGTTTGATCAACCTCTTGAATGTGCTCAGTAAGCTCCTGTACTTGGACAAATCCTGATTTTACAACTTCACCTGTACTTTCGGCACTCCTTTTCATCTCATTTGTTTTTGATGAAATATGTTTTACTTCTTGATCGATAGCAAATATGGATTCATTAATCGAGCTTGCACTATTCGATTGATTTTCAACGCTTCCTGCTATTTCATTAAATGTCGCAGCTAATTCATTTGAAAATGTATTGCTTGACCTTGAATGATCAGTAAGTTGTTCATTGACACTCTCTAATTTATCTATCGAAAGTGTTACTTGTTTTATCATCATTTCCATATTATCTCTAGACTCTACAGCTTCATCGGCTAGTTGTTGCGCTTGATTTTGAATGTTTTTCCCAATAATACATTGATATACTAGGAACGTTGTCATTAAACTAAATAAAACATTAAATGAAATTAAGTGCACAGTCGTATAATCAACAATCGCTAGTTCCCCAAATCTTATTAGAAATAAATTCGTAATCACTAAACCAAAAATTCCAGATATGATTACATATCGGTAGTTGTGATAGAGGGAAATAATTATCATGCTATAGTAAACAAGTAAATAGGAAGTGACTGCCGGTCGATTTTCTAGCATAAATATAGCCATCAACGCTAAGCTTACAATTAAAATATATGGGATCCATTCCTTTCTTTTATCTAACCTGTTCATTGTATAGACGATGATCGATGTTATTACCCCAAAAAGAGTACCTATTGTGTTTGTTTCCACAGGAAGCCTAGCTGCAAATAGTATAATAGTAGCTAGTACAACAGATAGAACATACAGCTTAATCAGTAATGAATTTCTCGCTTTAAATGAATAATCCTTTTTCATAAAATCCTCCTATTGTTCAATATTTTTACATAATTACTCTTTTTATATATCGTACATTATTTTCTAAAAATGTATATAGTTTTTATAAAATTAA
Source organism: Natronobacillus azotifigens (assembly GCF_026805325.1). Lineage (GTDB taxonomy): Bacteria > Bacillota > Bacilli > Bacillales > Amphibacillaceae > Natronobacillus > Natronobacillus azotifigens. The sequence goes on along the minus strand of NZ_JAPRAT010000013.1, from coordinate 68,916 downwards.
TAAAAATCCATTTAAAATGAATTATATGTAGTTTTATATGGTATATTTTGTAGTGAATAAGCGGGAATTTTGAATTACTATCACGACACGATTAAAATTAAGGAAGTGAAACAATGGCGCGCCCCAAAAATAAAAACGAACTGATCCAAGCAGCTGAAAAAAATTATCAAGCATTACTAGATTTGATCGATACCATGACAGAAGCAGAACAGAACGGTATATTTCCATTTGAAGATCGCGATCGTAATGTTCGTGACGTACTAGCTCACCTTCATGAGTGGCATGAAATGATGAATCAATGGTATAAAGTTGGTATGCAAGGAGAAAAACCAGACATGCCAAAAAAAGGTTATACATGGAAAACAACCCCTGAGCTAAATCTGGCAATTTGGCGTCAGTATCAGGATACTAGTTTACCAACAGCCAAAACGTTACTTGCAAATTCTCATACGAGGATGATGCGTTTAATTGAAAGTCATAATAATGAAGAACTTTTCACCAAAAAGTATTATCCTTGGACAAACTCGACTTCTTTAGGTTCTTATCTCGTGTCTGCAACAGCTAGTCACTATGATTGGGCACTGAAAAAGATCAAAAAGTATCATAGACGTCTTGTTTAAGTGAAGGAGAAAATTATGAGGAACAATTCTATTACGAAGCATTTTTAAAAAATAGATCGTCAAAGAAAAACGTTTCACTCCTTGATTACAAAACATAACGCAAATTTTTGGACACGACCACAGGTGGATAAAGTGAAACTTCAATCAGTGGGGGTTTTTAGGTATCCCCTCATTGATTGTTAGCCCTAAAGGATGACCTGAACCATTCAGGGTACTAGCGGCCGTTACTCCCATTTAAATTCACGAACAACATCACTTTCACCTTTGTCAGAAATACTATTCATTTGTTTAATCCTTCTTATGCTCAACAACACAAAACACCCTGCAAACTTAGGTGTACGAAACCTAATTGCAGGGTGGTCTTTATTCGACATAATTCGGGTGGTGACAGGCACCCAAAATAAATTGGTTCCATTTTTTTTGCCATGATATGTCTGACCAGAATGGGTGGTGTGGGGCGCAGTTGGAGCAGAGTACCATTCCCCAGAAATCGAGTTCCATTCCTTTTTTCACACAATACTCTGCAATATCTTTCCCTACCGGACCTTCCTCGAACTGAGCAAGAAGTGGTGTATACCCTACATATCCTTCTCCAATGACGATGGGCAAATCGTGACCAGATGCCCATTCTGATATATCCTTGAAACGGTCATTCACTTTCTGAAGCATAGCTTGCTTATACAATCCGTAATGCTCATAAAGATATAAATCCCACTTCACCGGATCACACCAATCATGAAGGTAAAGGAGCTTTAGTCCTACAGGATTTTCAAAGAGCCTCCATTCCTCTCCCTCTGGAAGCTGGTATGCTTCAAAACTTGGTGCATCATCACGAAGCATAGATTTCACGAGTGCATTCGGAAATTCACTATCTGAATTCGTGAGACCTGTTTCGTTCAATAGTTGGATCAACACCCCATTGATATACATGTGAAAATGTCCTACTTGTTGGTTTTCCGGAAGAAACACCTTTGAATACGGCTGACTTAACGTGAAACACCCTGTGATTAACAACTCAGCATGCTGTTTTTGCAAAAAATCCAACGCCTCTTCTACAAAAGGCTTTGTATATTGGATCAGTTTCCCTGCATCCCCACTATCAATTCCCGCTTCGATCGCAACCTGACTTAAAAGACCAAATTCGATTTCATTATGAAGCTCTACATAAGCAATACGATCATCCAATCCTTCTTGTTTAATAAATTGAATTAGTTGATCCATCGATTTTGCCAAAGTCATAAATCGATCTTTAGGAGGAATAGCTAAAAGCTCGTTAAACAACGCTGGTGTTTTTAAAAAACTTGGACTCTGTTGGTATTCCCATGAAGAAAGAATGAGATAACAATTGTATTTCTTTGCATAAGTAAACAGATTAAGCAAATGTTGATGCCCATCGAACTCTGCACCACCCTTACAGTTGTACCATCGTGTTCTTACTCCCACTTCACCGAGATTGGCAAATGCTAATGGTTCTTTACGAGGACCCTCTTCTGTAAATAGCAAAAAGGGCATCGCACAGATTCGAATCGTATTATAGCCTCGCTCTACTGCTTCCTTAAAGCATTGCTCCAAATTCGAATATGGCTCACCAGGCATCGTCATTGTGTACCAGGAAAAATCCCACATCGTAATCGTTAGTTTACGAGGAAGGTGCGCTTTTACTTGTTTCATCTCATCACTCCTTCGATTTTTTTGTTAAGGCTAGTCGATAATGAGGAATTGCTTGAATATGATTAAATTGAGCAATTTCTACTCCTTCAAATCGCTTCACATAAGCTTGATTAACATAGCTTTTCACTTTCCATTTGCGAAGTGGGGTAATAGACAAATTCACTTTATCATCTCGAAGTTTATGCTTATTTTCTTTTAACCCGATGTACCAAGGTAATCCATATTGAATATGATCTGTTAACAAATCATCGCCAATCTGAGCCATAGCTACATCACCATCATAATCGATTTTGAGAAAAACATCTTCAACCCACGACGGCCAATCACAATCTAGATCTATTTGTGCATAGTTATCTTTCCGATAAGAAACTTCAACAGTAGGACAATAGACAGGACATGAAATCTCTAAATCTGTAAAAGTACCCATCAGCTTCTCTCGTAATGACCCTAAGTTTGCTTGTATTTCTCCCGTTAAACTAGACAATATCGATACAGTACATTGTGATCTCCCTGCTGAAGTACAGACTAGCTGCTCATTTTTGACAAATAGATGAGCATCACTAATTATCAGCTGCTCTTCTCCCCACAAGTGAAATCGATAGGTCTGTAATGCTTCTTCTCGATTTAAAATAAGCACGTGAACACAATCGCCATTTGTTAAACCGCAAGAAATAGAGTGATTTCTACCTGGAGTGGATCGCACGAACCAATCTTGCTCTTCCTCCTCCACTTGCCCATTCGAAACGGTAATTGATTCAACCGATTGCTTATCCATTACCATTTCTGCTGGAATGCCCTCGTGCGCATAAAAAACATGAACAATATTTTTCCCTTTTTTTAGTCTAGTTAATGGTTGAACTGTAGCACTTCTATAATTCACTCTATCAAGCATGAGATGAAAAGGCAGGATAATACTTTGTTCTTTCTTCAAAGTGAACGTTTCTTTATGTGGGATACATACCCTACCTTTGTTCGTCTCTAATGCTAATCGAACATCTTCTCTATCTGGCATATCGACATGATCTTGGAAGTTATTCATAAACACAAATCCTGACCCATCTTTTTGTCTGACACACCAACGAAGTTCTTTTGTATCTGTCGAGTCGATGCAATCTTGCCCCTCTAAAAGTTGCGTCCCCATTGGTGCAAGTATTGACCCAAATGACTCCATGAACAATGCCAACGTTCGAATTCGGTCATAGGAGGGACTCACTCTACCAAACTCACCTAAAGGAGATTGATAATCGTAAGTAAGCTTCGGAAGACCTGATTCATGTAAAAATCCGTTCACCCCTACAGGATTTGTTCCACCATGATACATATAATAACCAAGCAGATTACTACCACTAGCCAGTTTTACCATTGTCATCGCTTCAATGCTTTCAGGCGCTACAAGCGGGCGCGCATGGTAGCTTACCTGCATTCCCCCCGCCATTTCACAATAAGCGACAGGATATTCCAAAGACTCATAGTTTACCCTCTCCGCAGGGGTCTTGTGTAAGTCCCGATAAATGTATTCACCACTTGGAGGCTGATCAGGAATCCATGGCGTGTACGCATACCCAGCTAACATTGGCAGTGTATCTTTTTCCAAAACTGCGGCACCGCCCCAGGCAGTAGCTGTGAAAAATATTGGCTGAATCCCTGCAGCCTTTGCAAGCTTTTGCAGCTCGATTAAATGATTATGCCCTCCTTTTCCCGAAGATAAGTGAACACCTGATTGATAGCCCCATGCATCCATTGGTGCTCCAGCATGCATGAATTCATTTTCAAGCTGAATACCGATAATCTGCCCACCATCTTGATAAAACGCGCCTTTGATCTGTCTTGCAATTTCACAATATAGTCTGTCTACATAGTGCAAATACATCGGGTCGTTCGAGCGAATTTCCAGTGGTTTATGAAACACCCAATCAGGTATTCCCCCATTTCGCACCTCTCCATGACAGAACGGCCCAATCCTTAAAATCAATGGTAGCTCAAGTTTTGAACATAGATCAACAAAATGACGGAGATTTCGATTTCCGTCCCACCGAAATTTTCCCTCTTCTTCTTCATGATGAATCCAAAATACATAAGAAGCTACAATACGGATGCCTCCTGCTTTCATCTTTAATAGCTCTTCTTCCCAATAAAGATAGGAGAATCTAGAGAAATGAAATTCGCCAACAACAGGAATATTTGGTTGATCATTTTTCGTCATATAATAATTGGTAAACCCGATACGATCGCCATTAGGGTTTACCCCGTCACACCCAGATAACGTCCCAGACGTAATTTCCTTGTTTTCGATATCTAGCTTCATAGATAGAATCATCCTGTTATACCTCCTAATCTTACAAGCTTTTATTTCAGCAGGGCTTTTCGTTTCCCCCCACTATTTATTAGCATTAGAGGCCTTGAACCTCTCGCTGTGGAACTGCCAATTAAACTCACTTCAACTCTTGTTGTTTTGAAATAGGCATCTTACGGACGGTTGCTACATCATGAACACAGCACAAATTCATTCATCTTTTTTAAAATGAAAAAGTGCTCCCTGATGATTAGGTTCCAACTCCAACACCGATTGAAGGATACTATTCGCTTTTTCCTGTTCATTTAAGCCGAGATATCCAAGTGCAATCATATAGTAACAATGAATTTTATTTCTTTCCTTTAAATCATCATCAAAAACAAGAAAATCTGGTAACGAGACTGCAAAATAATCAATACTTACCTGATCAAATAAATGCCGTTCACCATAATCGATCAGTTTATGAAAACGCCGCTTTGCTTCTTTTTTGTTACCGAGTTTAAGCCAGGCCAATCCTTGATAATATATCATCTCAGGTGGCTGGTCGTTGTAGAACATTGCGGAAGCTGGTTCCTCTAATCCTTGAGAAGCTTTACGAAAAGCGTGCTTTGCTTTATCAAATTCGGATAATCCTTCGAACGCACACCCCAAATAATAATAAATATTATTTTCCTGTGCTCCCGCAAGTTTGCCTTCTCCTAAGTTCGCAGGATATTCCAATGCTCTCTGTAAAAATTTAACCGCGTCCTTATAGAGATTATCTTGAAGTTTTCGTTTCGCAATTTCAACGAGAGCAGTCACATATTGACTGGTTACCTTTCCTTCCCCACCTTCCCACGGATGGAAACTGCGCTCGTTAAGAAGCTTGAATGCGGTATCATGCTTTTTCAAAGTATTGCAAAGCGTCACATATTCTACATATAAGTCGTCCCTTGATTGAACAAGTTCAAAATATTTATCTAGCTTTTCTAGTCGATCTTGCGGTGAGACCTTATTTTTCTTATACAGTTGATCCAATTCATATAATACTCTAGCATCTTGAGAATTTAGTTTAAAAGCCATTTCTAAACTCGTTGTGGCCAACGCCGGATTTCCCTTTTTATTATAATAAGCTAATGATAAATTGCGATGTACGGTTGGATAATTTGGATCAACTTCCCATGAAGCTTCCCAATGTGTTATCGCATCCGCCGATCTCTTTTTATCATATAATAAATTCCCGAGATAATAATGAGCTTTGGCATCGCTTGGATTTTGCTCAATCGCAAAATATAACACATCACATTCAAATAAAGTGTTTGGAAAACAATAATCTGGTATTGCTTGTGGAGCGACTTTTAGGTAATAACTCGATTCATCTGGTTGTCTTGCAAAAGCGGACACATAGCCAAGTGCATAAAGCACGATTGGATAAGTTTGATCAATTTTTTTATTCACAACAAGTTGTAAAACCTCTGTGGCTTCTTCATAAAAACCACTAGATGCATAGTCGGATGCGATTGCGATATGATTGTGTACATTTCCGCGTGTCATACGCAAAACTTCTTCCTGTATTGCTGTAGCCTGTTCATTCAGGCCTTGCTCTTTGTAAACAAAATACTTCTCAAACTCAGCGCCAAAATCAAGGGTATCCAACTGAAGTGTAGCCTTTGCATAGGATATAGCTTCTTCATACTTTCCTTGTTTACGAAGCAATATTGTTTTTACATGTCTTGCTTGATAATGGTGTGCATTTCGAAGAAGCGATCGATCCACTAACTCAGAAGCTTCTCGATACATTTTTTTCTCACAAGCAATCTGTGCTAACGAAAAATACCCACTATCTTGCCACGAAGCAGACCAGACTGCCTTATAGAATGCAGCAAATGCTTCATCCAATCGTCTCTGGTGCTTTAAACTTAATCCAAGCTGGTAATAGGCTTCACCGTCATACGGATTTGGATTGTGACCTGTTAAGGATTTTACTGCTTCTCTGAAATGCTGTTCACTTGTTTCGTACCATCCGCGTTGAAATAATAATTTTCCATAAGCTACATGAATCCGGCTGTCCCTTGGATCACGCTTTAATCCTTCAAGATAATAAGTATCTGGTTCAAATGTTGCATGACGATACTGTTCTAAGTGCAGTCCAGCTAAATATAGTTCTTCATTCGTTTTTATCTCTTCTGGTGAAGGCATTGCTTTTGCAGCTTCTGGAATCTGCTCAATTTCCGACCGTTTGGGCTGGTAGCTTACGAGTATTCTTCCACTAGAATCAGTGATGGTAACAATAAGATGGTGTATTTGCTCCCCATCTTCAAGAGAGACCGTTTTTTTGCATGTATCATTAGGGGAAAGATGCACAATATCGTTAAGATAGATCCGCTTTTGGCCTTCAAAGGAAATTTTTGCTTTTTTGAATTCCGTCGTTGCATATGCCTGTATTACCGCTTTATTATTTAATTCGTCTACCTCCAGATTGACAGCCGCTTCAGTCGTAGCATTCTTTACAACACCAATATCTTTGTATGGCATGAAATATTGCTTGAATGTTTTTTCTTCATAAGGCTGAAGCCATGTGAAATCTGGTTGATTGTCCGTGTATACACCAGTCATCAATTCAATATAAGGTCCATCTTCATCCGTTAAATGACGATCCCATGCCTGACCAAATTCACCATTTCCCCATGTCCATTGTTTTTTTCCCGGAGAAATATGATGATTGGCAACATGTAACATCCCTGCCTGAACACCATGGTCATACCCTCCTACAAAATCATAATCAGATTTATGAGCCATATAAGAAGTAGGAACAGGAATGTTTTTGTAACGGGAGATATCGACACCTTCAGAATAATCCATTTTATAGTAGGTTCCTGTAGCCATTGGAAACCTGGACACATCGCGCTTTCCATGATCAAACACTGCGTGTACATCTGGTGGAAATACGGACTGTGTATGCTCATTAACAGTTACGGCTGGATTTGCCCACCACAAAAAGGTTTGCGACTGAGACGTTCGGTTATATAATTGCGCCGAAATCTCCAAGTAGGCTTTTCCCGGATATAAAGTAAAGGCTGTCGTTACCTTCGTTCCGTACATACGGTCAATCTCACTAACCCATACGGTAGCACTGTTATCCTCATTTTCACTGAACTTATATTCCACCGGGCCAAACGTGTTAGGACGATGATGCTGTGGCCAATTGAATTCAATTCCTCCCGATATCCATGGACCCGCCAGTCCTACGAGAGCAGGCTTGATAACCTGATTATAGTATACAAAATCGTATCCATTCGTTTTATCTAACGCTCGATAAACTCGCCCACCTATTTCAGGCATCACTTCGATTCGGATATATTCGTTTTCTAAAATTACAATTTTATACGGTTTTAATTTTTTCTCATCTTCAATTTTTTCTATTACCGGATATGGATATACCTTACCTGAGCTCCCTTGATACACTCGCTTATCCAAGAACATTGGATTTTTTTCTTGTTCCCCTACACCATAAGTTAATAGCTCAACCGTTTCTTCCCATACGTAAGCTCGCTTCATTAATTCGCCTCCTATCCTTGATCGAATTACATCTAGCTTATACCTGGAAGCACTTTTATCCAATTGACAATATCCTGTATTTGATGGATGATATTCTTATCATCTTAATTTCTTAAATGCGATTAACTAGATACGGAAAAATGAGGAGAAAATGGCTCACTCTCTACAAAACCTGGAGAACCATTTCATGAAAAGATCTGAAACTTATTATTTCACAATTTTTGAACAGCCGATTATATTCCCTTTCCTTAGGAGGTACACCATGCAGCCCCCATTAAAACCCGACGGATTCGAATCAGAAAAGTTATTTATTTTATCAGAATACATGAGAAAAGAGCTTACCAATCATCCGCTAACCTGTCGTTTATTTATTACGGATATTGGGTACTTTCCAAAAGCCCAGTTTCATTATCGTGACCGGCCAAAAGGTGGAGATACAACAATTTTCATCTACTGTACGGAGGGCGAGGGTTGGGTCGAGATCAATCAAGAGGAACGAATCAAGATGGAAAGAAAAAATTTGATTGTCATTCCCGCAGGAACCCCTCATCGCTATGGCTCCGACAACAATAACCCTTGGAGTATCTATTGGTTTCACATAAAGGGAGAAGATGTGTTTGAATTTCTTCGTTCCTTCCCTCTAACAAAAAGAACTGTGCACATACCCGTGGCTGGTTTTCTAAAGTTTGTTGAATGGTTTGATTTCTCTTATGGATTGGTGACAGATAAACCATTTTCTGTTCCAGATCATATCCACATCGCACAAACCACTCGTCAACTTTTAAGTACTATTGGAATGATAGCTAGTCGAACAGACCATAAGAGTGAAGCTTATCTGGAGCATGCAATTAACTTTATGTCAGAGCATATTGGAGAATCTCTTAAGTTAGAAGTTATTGCTTCCCATATTGGGCTTTCTAAGCAACATCTCATATATATTTTTAATCAGTGCACTGGTATGCCACCCATTGAATTATTTCTAAGAATGAAAATGCAGAGAGCTAGTCAAATGCTTGATTTAAGTACTTTAAGCGTGAAAGAAATAGGTGCTATCTTTGGTTTTCAGGACCCTTACTATTTTTCTAGGATGTTTAAAAAAATCATGGGAAGTTCTCCTTCACACTATCGAAGTATTAAGAAAGGATAGTTGACTATCTCGATTGCTAAACGGTACTTAACCAAAAGAAAAATACTTGATTGAATTGTTTGAGGGCGGAATTGGGATGGGTTTGAAATCCTGAATCTCAAACCCCGAATAACATACAACCCAAAAAGCCCTGCAGAGATCTCTCTCAACAAAGCTCGATAAACAACCAACATTTATCCGACATAATTCGGGCGGTGACAGGCACCTATCTTAGATTGTTACTCTTAAAACCGTCTGGGTTGGTTCGAACATGTGGACGAACGTAGGAAACAGAACCGTCAGAGTTGGTACGGTAATGACCTTCCACCGTATGTAGTTCAGGATTGGGATTATAGGTAGTGCTCCCCATTTGATTCTCTTCAAACTCATCAAATGTATCCGTATCAAGAAAGTCTTTTAATTCCTCCAGTTGGTTCAGTATAAACGGAAGAATAAGAAGTAAAAGAAATAATGGCACAGTACTCATGATGATTAACGCTTCTTTTGTTGTGTATTTATTGCGATAAAGGAAATAAAGCAACAGATGGATGATCAGCATTGATACCACCATTTGTAAAACAGTTCGCTGGATCAAAGGTGTAGGTAGATAATAACCAAATCGCAAAGCACTCCAGAAATAGTCAGCATAATAGTTATTAATTGAGATATAGATTAAATAGGTGATTAGACCTGCCCCAAATAACAACGCTTTATAGTGATTGATAATGTAACTGATCTTCATTAGGAAGAAAATAATCGACAGAATAAGCGTTAATGGTGGAAATAGGATCGATACAGCAGTAACAATTCCAGCCATCACTAGTAAAGAAGGTATTTTGATGATTGCAGCAATCACACTAATACCAATAACAGTAATTACGACAACTCGGAAAGGAGCGATCGATAATAAACCAAACACCAAAAGTGCGATCCAATGCAGCATCGATTTTAGCTGCTTACGTGCCCAAGCTCTCTTTATATTCTTAGTATTTTTTATGAAATTGTCGATCATAATCACCTTTTTCTGTTTAATAAGAGATTAAATTCGACATTTTTCTCAAAATTCCTTCTTGCAAAATAAAAACTTATCCATAGCTTGATTGGCTCATTCATTATCACATACTACTTCCCTTCTAAATCATGCCTAACTTCAATTCATCCAGGCTTTGGAAAAGCTTGCAACGAACAAGGAAATCATCAAAAATAATCTTACCAAAATAAAAATCCCACACCTAGATTATAAAACCTACTAGCAGGATTTTTATTCGACAAAAAACGGGCGGTGACAGGCACCTTCATTCAAAGATGTCTTCATGGGTGTGGAAGCCGTCTTCTATCACTGTTGTTTCAATATTATCTGCATTGACGGTAACCGGGGTGAGGAAGAGGGTGGGAACGTCTTTTTTACCGTTATTTACTTTAATATCCGTTTCAATCACTTCACCTTTTGCCATCCGAACGGCAATATCAGCTGCTTGTTCAGTAAGCGAACGGATCGATTTATAAACGGTCATTAATTGTTCACCAGACAAGACTCGTTGCACACCGAGAAGTTCGGCATCTTGACCAGCAACTGGAACCTGACCATTTAACCCAACTTCAGTTAGTGCTTCAATCACAGCACCAGCTGTCGCGTCATTGGCGGCAATCACAGCATCAATTTCATTATCATTAGCTGCCAATGCTGCGCGCATATTCTCTTTCGCGTGCATAGGCATCCACGCCTCCGTCCATTGATCATAGACAACTACAATATCACCACGGTCGATCAGTGGTTGTAAGACACGAAAGACTCCTTCTTTAATCAAGTGCGCATTATTATCTGTACTTGCTCCGCCAATATAAGCATACTTCCCTTGTGGTACCACATCGATCATCGCCTCTGCTTGCAATACTCCAACCTGTTCATTATCAAAGGAAATGTATAAATCTACATTAGCATTCTTTACCAACCGATCGTATGAAATAACTGGAATATCTGCGAGTTGTGCACGACCGACAATGGTTGCTGCTGCTTCTGCATTGTGCGGAACTAAAACTAACAAATCGACTCCTTGACTGATCATCGTTTCTGCTTGGGCAATCTGAAGGGCGTCATTCCCGTTTGCTGCTTTTACCACAACTTCAGCACCTTGGGCTTCAACAGCTTCTTTAAACATATCTCGGTCTCTTTCCCAACGTTCTTCAATTAACGTATCCATCGATAAACCAATAGTAATTTGTCGCTTCTCATCCGTAGAAGCTTCAGGATCTACTTCAGATTGATCCGTCCAATCATTCGGTTTCGTGTTCTCTTCACACCCCAGTAAAAATACAGTTGCGATTAGTGACGCGAATAATAAGAATGTTATCCTTTTCAATGCTTCTTCACCTCTTCATCGTTGCTGTTTAGCCCATTTCATCACCCGTAAAACTTCAATCAATAAACAGATCATTCGTCATAACTCAATACTCTTACGTGCATCCATAAATTTCAATGGGGAGGGTTTAAGTATCCCATCACTGATTGTTTGTTGAACCATCCAGTATGCGGACATGCGTTGCTCATACTTAACTCATTTGATCTTGTTGTTTTGAAGTGGGAGTTTTACAGACCTTTGCTCATCAATCAAACAAAAATCGATGAGACAGTAAAATTACCGTTTATGAATTAGTGCTTCCCGATATTTTTTCGGTGTTAGACCAGTAAACTTTTTAAACACTTTTCCAAAATAATTTGGATCTTGATACCCCGTCTCAAGTGCGATCGATTTAATACTTAACTCGGTTTCTGACAGTAATTGTTTCGCTTTATTGATTCTACATTCTGTTAAAAAATCAATATAATTTATACCGAGACGTTCTTTAAACATTTTACTAATATAGATTGGGCTTAATTGAACTTGCTCACTCAAACGTTCCAACGAGATATCCTCATCTGAGTGTTGCATAATATAATGCTTAATTTTCTTCATGCTGTCGACTTCATTTTCCCGATAATAGTTCTTATACTCACGATTCAAGTGATCAAAGTACAATTGAACTTCTTGCACCAATGTTTGATAATCATCACTGGAAAAACTATATTTCTCCCAATCAATCTCTACATTCATCTCTTCTAAAGTCCGGCCCATTACCCAAAAAAGCTGTAATAAACGTTTTTCCACTTCATTAAGGGGCATGAGTTCCGTCTCATAACAGTCGATAACCTTCGTCAACTCTTCTTTAATTTCTTCCCACTTTCCTAAGCTAACTTGATCAAAAAAACGTTCTGAAATGTAATCATCAAACACTTTCTCACAGTGCTGCTCACTTTTCGGAAGATCATGATGAAACAGGACTTGATAGTTACGTTGCGCTCGCATCGCACTAATTAACGCTTCCCGATAAGATTGTTTTGTTTGATCGATCTGTTGAAAAACGCCTCCAACACCTATCATCGCATGGACGTTTAGTTTGCTTTCAAATAAACGTTTAAGTTCTTTAGCAATTCTCATCATCTGTGCACGATAGGATTGGTCATTTCTAAATACGATGACCGGTAATTGTTTTTTATATAAAGAACCAATAAACACCCTGTCCATTGCTTTTACTTGTTCAACAATCGTTTGATAATGTTCACTCGCATCTTCTTCCAGTACCACTAAAAAAACAAACAGTTCCTCCGGAGCATCTAAATTTAGTAATTCCAATAACATAGATACATGAACATCATGCACATGATCGAATAATAATTGCGTGACTAAATCCCGTTCCATCACTCGTTTGGACTGTTCAAACTGGCGTATTTGTTCTTCTTTTATTGTTAGCAGCTTCCGTTCGTTTTCAACAAGTTCAATTACTTCACCTACCGTAGAGAGAATCTCACTGATTTTACTTGGCTTTAAGATATAGTCCTTTGCACCAAGCTTAATGGCTTCCTTTGCATAACTAAACGTATCGTAAGCAGTGACCATAATAAACTTAACGGTCGGTTGGATAGCTTTAATGGCCTTAATTGCATCCATCCCATTCATTTCTGGCATTTTAATATCCATTAAAATAACATCAGGTGCTTCTTTCTTCGCAAGTTCAATCGCTGAAATACCGTTACTCGCTTGGAGAATGTTGATGTCTTGAAAACCCTGGGTTAAAATTTGTTCCATACTGAAACGTTCCACTTCTTCATCATCAACAATCATCAGTTTAATCATCACTATCTCCCCCTTTGTTCAGCGGCAATAATAAACTAATCTTCGTACCCACCATTTCTTTGCTATCAATATAGACAACATTTTCTTTTTTCAAAAACAAGCGCAGCCGTTTAATAACATTAGTAAAACCAATCCCCGTTGAATGACCTTCTTTCGGAACAATTTCCCCTTCCAATAATGCTGTTTGTTTCTCGTCACTCATTCCAGGTCCATCATCTTTGATTTCCACCCTAACATTGTTTCCTTCTTGAAAAATTCGGAGCGCCACTGTTCCGCCTCTAGCATATGGCTCTACTGCATGAATTACTGCATTTTCAATGATTGGTTGTAAGGTAAGAGCAGGGATCGGTGTATCTAATAACGTTTCGTCGACCAACTCTTCATAAATCAATCGATCCGTAAAGCGAGCTTTTTGGATATCGATATATTGTCTCAACAAACGGAGTTCATCACGTAACGTAACAGAACGGTCCAACTTTTTTAAGTTATAACGCAATAAGTCTGCAATATTAACTAACAAATCACTTGTCTCCATTGCCCCTTCCAAATATGCTTTCTTTGATACTGTATTTAAGGTATTAAATAAAAAGTGCGGGTTAATCTGACTTTGTAAACTTCTGAATTGACTTTCTTGTAATAATAGTTTGTTTTCTTGAAGTTCCTTTTCGAGTTGCGCTGTTTGTTGAATTTCCGTAATTAATTGATTAATATTTAGCCGCATACGATTAAATGTTTTTGCTAAAAAAGCAAGTTCATCATTCGCGTCAACCTTTACCTCTTGGTCGAGTTCACCTCGCGAAAGTGCGTTAGCTGCTTCTGTTAATTGATGAATCGGATGGGTAATACTTCGTTGAAACAAATACGTGACGACGATCATTGTGAATATTAACAACAATAGCAACCAAATACCAAACTGATTTAATTCACGAGATTGTTCAATAATACTTCGGTAAAAACTATCATACGTTCTTAATTCTTGATCAAGCAAAAACAAGGTCGTATCTGAAATATAATTCTGAATCCGTGTCGCATCTGTAAATTCAATGCGCGCTTGATCAAAATCCTGTTGATGTTGAAGGCTGATTGCTCGCTCAACGGATTCAACTAAACTATCCATTAAATGAAGATAATTGTTAAGTTGATATTGATTCTCTTGGTGACCTAATGTCAATATTTGATCTTCCAAAGAAGTTAACGTACGCAACGATTGATTAAGTCGGGGTATTTGTTCATCCTCTGTATTTGTTAGAAAATTGTTTAATTCTGTAATCACTTGTTGGCTTGCTGTATTAACTTCGTTTAATACCAAATAACGCTCAAGAATAACATTATATTGTTTTTGGGTTTGCCGACTAGAAAAAGCAAGTGACGTCCAAATGATCAGCAAAATCAAAACGACAACCACTGCTAGTGTCAGTACTTTTTGTTTAATCGAGCGCATTTTTTTCTCCTATAACGATCTCAATCGATGTATGATAGCCGTTAAAATCAAGTGGTACGGTTTCACCATTCAACCATTCAAAGATTAATTGCACACTTAATCTGCCCATCTCTTCTGGTGCTTGCTTAACGAGTGCATTGATTTTCCCTGCTTCTAATAAAGGGGCAATCTCTTGATGTTCATCAAAAGTATAGATCCCAACAGAATCTACTTGTCGTCTCCGACTAATCTCCTGTACCACACCTCCGGTTAAACTAGCATCAACAGAGATGACCGCTTCGAGCGATGGATATTGATTTAACACGTGTTGTGTAGTCTCTATAATTCCATCTGTTTGATTCGGTGTTTCTGCCATTATCACATGAATATCCTCATAAGCTGATAGAACAGATTCAATTCCTCGAATTCGCTCCCGCTGAAAAAAAGGTAGGGTCTTATCATAGAAGAGGACAATTTCTGCTTGATCATTCAAGTCCTGTATCATTTGTTCTGCTAATAGTCGTCCAGCTTCATATTGATTCGATCCAACGTAGGTTCGACGTAAACTCTCTTCCATGGGTACATCCTGAGCGATAGTAATAACCGGAATGCTATAAAAAGCCGCTTTAATTTTTGTTAGTTCTTTAAACGCTTCTGTATCAAGGCCTTGAATGATCACGCCATCAACTTTAGCATGAATCGCTAGTTCTAAATTTTGCAAAAAATCGTCATCGTTTTGTCCATAATTTCCAAGTACTTCAATTGTTGCACCTTCTCTTTCCGCTTGAGCCCTAGCCCCACTAGCAACGGAACCCCAGAACGGAGTATCCATATCTTGAGTTATCAAAACAAGACGTTTTTCTTCTGCCATGTTGTTCAACGGAGCGGGTTCTTCCCATTCAAAAGTTAGTACACGTGCAAATGAGCTTATTGTAAAATAAATTAATCCGATAAAAACAATCATAAACATCGTAGTTAAATATTTTTTCATCATAATAAGCTCCTCACTCCACTAGAATACAAATATTCTACCATATCTATTCCTACAAGTCTGTAAACGCTTCACATTTGGTTAAGAACTTGTTGATTAATGTTTTTTAAAAAAAGGTCAGCCCCATTACATCTGGGTGACATTAAACATTTCTCCCACCAATTGATGCTTCCGGTGTAGTACCTTTAAACAATTCATTTCTTGCCGCTTTGGTTAGGAAATCATATGAACGGTTAACTTCAGCTCTTACTAAACTACAAAAAGAGGGAGGAATCCACCGACTCCTCGCCTCTACTATTTACCTTTTTTTCGTGTCAATACATCAAAGATTACCGCGCCTGCTAATACACCACCGCGAATCATATATTGATACGAGATACCTACACCTAATAAGTTCATTCCATTTGTTAGGGATGCCATAACAATCGCACCAATGATTGCACCAGTAACTTTACCAACACCACCAGCAGAAGACACACCACCAACATATGCTGCAGCAATCGCGTCTAGCTCAAACAACATACCTGCAGTTGTTGTTGCAGACTGTAAACGCGCGGTATAAAGAATACCAGATAAGGCAGCCAACATCGACATGGACGCCATGACTAAGTAGGTAACTTTTTTTACGTTAATACCACTTAAATGTGCTGCTTCGGGATTACTACCGACAGCGTAAATTTGACGACCAAGTACTGTTCTATTGGAGATGAAGTGATAAACAATCGTAACAAACAAGACAATCATCAATGTCCATGAAAAGCCATTATAGCCAGCAAGAACCCAGGTAATGTAACCAATAATAGTTGATACGAACGCCAACTTTAAAGCAAGTATCCCTATCGAAACTACTTCAAAATTATATTTCATTTTGTCATGTCGTGTTCTTAATTCACTATAAATATAGAATATTATACCGATTCCACCAACAATCAAGGTCAATAGATGACGATCTAAGATTTGACCTAGAGATGGGATAAACCCATTTCCTAATGCGTTAAAAGCAGCATTTTGCACAATAATCGTTCCGGTACCTTCTGTTACTTGCAAAAGAGCCCCTCGAAAAATCAACATCCCTGCTAGTGAAGCAACGAAAGCGGGAATACCCAACTGAGCAATCAAGAAGCCATTCATTAAACCAATCACAATCCCTAAAAGCAAAATGATCGGAATAACGATATAAACTGGTAAACCTTGCTGCATCAATAAGATTGCTGCAATTGCCCCTAAAAAACCGGCCACATAACCGACCGATAAGTCAATATGACGAATCACAATAACGAGCGTCATCCCAACTGCAAGGACAGCAATATAGCCTGCTGAATCTAGTAAGTTACTAATATTTCTTGAAGACATAAACACACCATTTGTCATCATGTTAAAGGTCACCATGATCACAAATAAAGCGATATACATCCCATAATCACGTATATTTTCTTTTATTAATGTACTTGCTTCATTCAAAATTTTCATCATTCTGCCTCCTATTGTGTTGCAAGTTCCATAATCTTTTCTTGGTCCGCCTCTTCACCGCTTAGTTCACCTTTGATTTCTCCTTCGGCCATAACGTAGACACGATCACTCATTCCTAGAACTTCACCTAATTCAGAAGAAATCATGATAATACTTAAGCCTTGATCAATCAATTCATTCATCACAGAATAGATTTCGAACTTTGCACCAACATCGATCCCCCGTGTTGGTTCGTCAAGGATTAATATATTTGGGCCTGCAAACAACCACTTTCCTAAAGATACTTTTTGTTGATTTCCACCACTTAACTTTCCTACCATTTGTTCAATCGAAGAAGCTTTAATGTGGAGCGATTTTTTGTAGTGTTCGGCAACTTTTATTTCCTCGTTATCATTAATGATCCCGCTATTGGCGATCCCTTTTAATTTAGCTGCAGAGACATTATTCGTAATATTTTGAAGTAAAAATAGACCATTACCTTTCCGATCTTCGGTCACATAAGCCATGCCTTCCTTAATCGCATCACTTGTGTGTTTAAAGTTTCTCTTTTGTTGATTAACGATTAAATCACCAGTTAATTTATATTGTTTCGGATTACCAAACATACTGAGGGCGAGTTCTGTTCTTCCAGCTCCCATCAATCCAGCAATACCGATTATTTCCCCTTTTCGTAAATGCAAATTGGCATCCTTCACCACATGACGACCAAGTTGGGAATCATATGCTGACCAATTGTGCAACTCTAATATGGTATCGCCGATTTTCTTATTTTCCCGCTCCGGGTAAATATTGTTCATTTCACGACCAACCATGTTTTTAATAATCGTTCGTTCATTAATTTCTCCTTTTTTCGCATCAAGGGTACAAATCGTTTCCCCATCACGCAAGACCGTCGCTTTGTCCGCAATTGCGACAACTTCTTTTAACTTGTGAGAAATCATGATACACGTAATTCCTTGTTTCTTTAGTTCCTTTATTAACTCCAATAGATTTTCACTATCGTCTTCATTTAAAGCAGCTGTGGGCTCATCTAAAATCAACAATTTCACATCTTTACTTAATGCCTTTGCAATTTCAATTAATTGTTGTTTCCCTACACCTAAATCTTTAATTAAAACCTCAGGATTTACTTTTAGATTTACCTTCTTTAACATTTCTTTCGCTTTGACGATGGTTTGATTCCAATTAATCACACCATTCTGTTTAACCTCATTGCCCAAATAGATATTTTCATAAACCGGTAAATCTGGGAAGAGTGCAAGTTCTTGGTAAATGATTGCAATCCCAACATCAACACTATCATTAATCTTATTAAATTGTTGCACCTTACCTTGATACACAATGTCGCCATCATATTCCCCATATGGGTATACCCCGCTAAGTACTTTCATCAAGGTTGATTTACCCGCTCCATTTTCTCCAACGAGAAAGTGAATCTCACCTTCTTCAACCTTAAAATTAACATTGCTTAATGCCTTTACACCGGGAAATGTTTTCGTGATATTATGCATTTCTAATATTGTTTTCGCCATAATCACTCCACCTTCATTGCACACTAGAAATGGACGAAATAGTGATACAGTGAATCAGTGGGGGTTTCAAATAATTCCCCACTGATTGATAGTCCAAAAGGATGGCTTAAAACTCTTGAACCATTCAGATACTAGCGTCCGTTACCCCAACTTAAACAACTTTAATTTTCTAGTTATTTTGAAGTGGTAGTCATACGGACGGTTGCTTCGGAACAAAGATCACTATTTCGTAGCCACTTCCGTTTTTTTTGTTTATTCTAAACCAGTAAAATCACTTGCATCATAATAGCCAGAATCAATTAATTCTTCCTGAACACTTTCTTGATCCACTACGATAACCTCTGATTGCATTGCTGCTACATCAACAGAACCATTATCATAAGATCCAGTTGTTTCTGGTGTATTACCATCAAGAATGGAAACGGCCATTCCCATTGCATCTTCAACTAAAAGACGTACATCTTTGAATACCGTCATGGATTGTTTACCATCAATAATGTATTGGATCGATGCCATCTCTGCATCTTGACCAGTAATGACATAGCTTGTGATCTCATTATCGCCACCAAAGATATCAGCGATTGAACGTGCTGTACCATCGTTTGGTGCTAGAATCGAAACATCACCCTTTAAATCTTCAGATGCTGATGTAAGGTGTGTTTGCGCTCTATTGATCGCTTCATTTGGATCCCAGTTTGTTGTAACTTGACCTAAAATACGTCCTAATTCATCGCGAGATAATTCATTTTTATCCGATAATTCTTCGGCAGCACTTGAGTTCGCAATCACAAATGTACCATCTTCAATTTTTGGTTGTAATACAGACCACGCACCTTCAAAGAATAAGAACGCATTGTTATCTGAAGAAGCACCGGCATATAGATATAATGGAACTCCAGTACCTTCTGCATGGTCAATTAAGTATTGCCCTTGCGCTTCTCCTACTGCAAAGCTATCAAATGTTACATAATAATCTACCGCATCTGTATTTGTAATTAAGCGATCATAAGAGATTACTGTAATACCTTCATCACTTGCTGCTCTAGCAGCGGCACCAGCAGCATCGCCATCATGCGGGCTTATAATTAATACGTCAATACCACGGTTAATAAGTGTTTGAACGTTTTGTAGTTCGTTAGCGGATGAACCTTGGCTGAATAAAATTTCCGTTGTATAATCCGAATCAGCAAGTGCATCTCTAAATCGTTGCTCATCTTGAACCCAACGTGGCTCGTCACGTGTAGGAAGAACAATCCCTACGTTAATCTCTCCTGAACCATTACCGCCTTCATCTGTCGTTTCCCCTGTATTATTGTTATCGTTTCCGTCACTAGATGTTGGATCCTCTGTACAACCTACAAGTAGAAAACCTACAAATGCTCCAATTAATAATACCCATAAAAATTTACTTCTTTTTAACATGGTATAACCCCTCTCGAAACTTGTTTTGTCTTACAACTTGAGTATATTTGAATACGCTTACACAAGAAAGCGCATTCACGGGTGAATTTTTAACATGAAGGGTAAAAAATTAACGTGAGGAAAAAGTTGCGATTATTCTTAGTATTTGAACTGTTACTTAGATGGAGAAATGTTACAGGGCATGTTTAGGATTTCGAGGATAAATAAGGAGGATGTCTAGAGAAGAACTTGGTTGAAGGAAAAGTTAGCATCATGTTAAACTTCTATCAGTTGATTGGTGCTTTAGGGTATTTAGGGTGTATTTCACTGATTTATTCACACCAATCGCTGATTAAGCCTTTGAAGGATTCAAAATGTTAGCTCCCTCTACCATTCGACATAATTCGGGCGGTGACAGGCACCGCTTAATCTGCTAGTAAACCGTTTTGATCCAGTTATAGATATCATTAATGACCTCATCGCGATTTTTCTCAAAGGTCAGTTCGTGTCTAGCGTCTTCATAGAAAATCACATCGATTGTTTTAACGCCAACTTGTTCATAGTCACGAATCGCTTTCTTTACTCCGTTAGTAAAGTTGCCTACAGGATCTTCAGCGCCACTAATAAAAAGCATGGGGGTATTTGTATTTACTTTCTTTAATTCTGACGGTTTATGCAACGTGTCAATACCAGATAATAGATCAACAAAAAACTGGCTTGTAGAAATAAAACCACTAAATGGGTCTTCATTGTATAGGGAAACTTCTGCTTTATCGCGACTAAGCCAGCTTCCAGACTGAAAATGTTTCTGATATTGTCCAAAGCTCAACTTATTCATCAACTTACTTTTATGTGTTGGACTGAAGATAATCGTTTCAAGTTTTGCAAGCATCATGCCAGCTTTACCAACCAATCCTCGATGATAACCTGTTCCAGATAAAATCACCGCTTGCTTATCATCAGAGTATTTTTGCATGTACCGACGAACAAGAAAAGACCCCATACTATGTCCCATCATAATATGAGGAACATAAGGGTGATCCTGCTGGAGAAGATTATGAATCAACCGCAAGTCATCAACCGCGGTTTCAAAACCTGCTTTTTCCGCATAAAGTGAAACTTCAATCAGTGGGGGTTTTTAGATATCCCCCCACTGATTGTTAGTTGAACCATTCGGGGTGGTAGCGTCCGTTACTCCCACTTAAACAACTTGTGATTCTCCTTGTTTTGAAGTGGGAGTCTTACGGACGGTTGCTCCGGGATAAAACCCCATCACACCCATTTTTTCACCGGTTTTACCATGTCCCCGATGATCATTAGCAACAACCCTTATCCCTTTTGACTGTAAAAATGTGAAAAAATCATGATATCGGCCCGCATGTTCTCCCATTCCATGAGCAAATTGTAAGACTGCTTTTGGATTTTTTACATCATAATAGTAGAGATAAATCAGTGTACCGTCTGCTGATGTGATCCATTCGTTTAACATCGTAAACCACTCCTTCAGCTTAAATTTTGAATTAATGATTGTTTCCATTTGATCACTTATTTGTATTTTAGCTTAATTGTTTATCATTTGAATAGTAAAATACGTTGTATTTCTGACAGCTCTAAAAGAATATCCGTTTAAATTGAAGCGCTTTTATCTTATTATAGAGATAGGTTCTTTTGCCTCGGCTCTTGAGGGAAAACTATGAGGAGGAATATGAATGAAATTAACAGGTAAACAAACACGCGCTTGGTTGCTTAATTTCAGCGCAAAAATCCAGGAAAAGAAGCAAGATTTAAATGACTTAGATCAAGCGATTGGTGACGGGGATCATGGATCGAATATGGCCCGAGGTGTTCATGCAGTTGAAGAAGCGATAAAAAATGAGAATCATACACCTGCCAGTGAGATCTTGAAAAAAGCTGCAATGGCAATGGTTAGTAAAGTTGGTGGAGCATCAGGACCATTGTACGGTACCGCATTCTTAGAAATGGCAAAGGTGATCGATACAGAAGAGTTACCTACCGTTCTTGCGGCAGGACTTGATGGCGTCAAAAAACGCAGCAAGGCAGATGCGGATGAGAAAACGATGGCCGATATGTGGGCCCCTGTAGTGAAGGCATTACAGGAGAAAAAATTAACCAAAGATGTCATTAATGAATCGGTTGAAGCAACGAAAGAATTAAAAGCAACGAAAGGGCGAGCGTCTTATTTAAATGAAGGTTCAATTGGACATCTAGATCCTGGTTCCGTTTCAAGTAGTTATCTTTTCTTCGCGCTTTTAGAGGAGGTTGATGTGAATGAGTAAGCCATTTGGAGTTCTGTTAGCATCACATGTGGAAGAACTCGCCTTTGGGGTCTACAAACTATTAAAAGAAAGTGCCACGAATACACCGCTGACATATGCTGGTGGTACAGATGAAGGTAATATTGGTTCAAGTTTTGATAAAATCATGCAAGCTGTCGAAGAAAACGAAGCAGATCACATTTATGCCTTTTATGATTTAGGAAGTGCTAAAATGACCTTAGAAATGGTTAGTGAGATGTGTGACAAGTCCATTGAAATTGTTGATTGCGCCTTTATTGAAGGAGCATTTACTGCTAGTGTGCTCATTAATGGTGGCAATGAAAAAGAGGCAATTGATAAACAACTAACACCACTCAAAATTAAATAAGAAATGTTGAGCACGGGGAAACTTCAATCAATAGGGATTTTTAGGTGTTGCACCACTGATTATTCGTTGAAGTCTTCGAAGTACTAGCGTCCGTTTCTCCCCAGTAAACAACTTTGATTTTCTTGTTGTTTTGAAGCGGAAGTCATACGAACGGTTATTACAGGATAAAAGGAAGTACAAATGTTGACACGTCAACAACTGTACTTCCTTTTCAATCCACCAAAAATTCGCGCTCATTTCGACATAATTCGGGTGGTGCCAGGCACCGATGTTCATCGGCTTTATCGTAACAATTGTTATGACACTATTTGCTCAAATTGAACGTTATCTTTTACGATGGCGGTAAGAATTAAGGAAGCAGGGAATAATTCTCCTGCTTCTGCATTTAATTTTTCTTCATACTACATCAATTCATAGAATGACTCTTTTCCAATATGTTGTACATACTCCTTTACTAACTCGCTTAAGTCATCAGAGCAATCTAAGTCAATCCAATCATCAACGCTCCCTAAATAGCAAAATCTTTCAACCACAAAAGTCCGTGCTTCTTCGTCAATTAGAATAAACCGCATTTTCGCCTCATAATACTTATGTTTCAATGAAAGTGGGATAAGTGATTCTTCCTCGGTACTTTCATTTGCATAAATAGATACAATGTTCTTTTTTATATCTAGTTTAAAATCACTAACCTCACTATATTTTTTCATACCATCACTTATTATGCTAATCTCTGCCGGATTTAACATTGCTTTCGTTTTTTTCCTCGCATATACTTTGCCGTTGGGTTCTTCATAGACTTCGTATCCTTTGGGGAACTTGTCTTCACTGGTTGATTCATCTATTTTCTTTGCAAAATGGTATCTTGGATTGCCTTTTTTTGTTTGTGTAGAATGTAAATAATACGTATCTCCGCGAAAGTTTTTATAGCTGAATACCATTATAACTGATCTTCCCTTCTTGAAATGTTTAAGTTCTATTGAAGTGGTTCATTTTTAAGTTAACATACACAATAACTTTTTTCTAATATCACCTACATGTTTTCACTCGATTTAATAGTAATACAATTGCTACAAAACGAAACATGAAAGTATAAGTATAGTATTTGATATCGCCTCTAATTGCCTAGGTCACAGGAATAACCCAACTTACCCAACACAAAAAACCCTACAATGTAGGGCTTCCCCCGATTCGACATAATTCGGGCGGTGACAGGCACCGGTTATTCTACTGTTACTGCGGTGCCGTATGCGATGATTTCTGATGCTGCTCCCATTACGGTAGATGATTCTAATCGCATCGCAATGATGGCATTTGCTCCCAGACTTTCCGCTTCTGCCGTCATTCGTTCTAGTGCTTTTTTTCTAGCATCGTCTAGCATTTCCGTGTAAGCTTTAATTTCTCCTCCGACGATTGTCTTAAATGACGAGGTAATATCTCTACCAATATGTTTGGACTGAACGGTACTACCCCTAACCAAACCCTTGAATTCTTTAATTTCTTTACCTGGAACAAAATCTGTCGTTACAATAATCATTCTCTCTTCTCCTCTTTTCTTCGTCTTATATAAACATATATATTATATGACTATATTCCAGAATACACCATATCTTATGTTTAAAAGAGAAGCACTATGTTTTAAAAAGTATCTTAAAAATGAAAAAAAGCATGTCAGTTTAATCGCTCGACGTACTTTTTCTATTTCTTAAACAAGCAAAAATTTAATAAATACTTTTAGCTAACTGTGAAATCAATGACTAAGGACTAAACCTACCGCGTCTTTCTAATCCTTGAACAGTGCATTGCTCAAACAGGTTGGTTTCTAGCATCTTCTTTTCGATATAAGATAGGTAAATGAATATGGTAAATTCGACAAAACGCTTGTCCTTTAACAATAATTTAGATGAAACCTGTATCCTGCTGAAACTCAACTATCTATACTGGATTTACCTGATAGAGAGAAAGTGCTTTGAGGGGGGCATTTACTTCTTTGGAGAGGATCACAAAATATCCACCTGCATACTCTCTCAAGGCATCTTCTTTCGTATTTGAACACCTTCTTTATCTCGACGTACTTTTAATAATTCTTTCTGCAGTAGTCTTCTTTTACGTGTTTTCACTAATATCAAGCTTCTGGGGAAACAATTAATCATTGATGGTCGTCTCATCTTTTGCTTTTTTCTCAGGATTATGATGCAATTTCGTATGTTTCTTTGACATAAGTAGATCACTTTTGATCGGCTCTTTTGTTCATATTCCCACTAAATGATTCGACAAATACTATAGGTGTGGAACTGTCTTTAACGGATTGTGAAAATCTGCAAGTTATTTGTCCGTTTTCTTTTTATCATTCGAAAATGGATGAACGTAAGCAAGTATTAGTTCGTGTCAAAAGAAGAATCTCCTCCGATTTCTATAAGCGGAGGAGATTCTTTATGGGATGAAACTATTCATTCTTACGTAAGTTATTCCTCTTCTCTCGGTGCATCAACGGGTTTTTTTCTTGACTTGATAAAAACATATCCGCCACCAACTAGGAGGAAAACAGTTCCGCCCATTAATGAATAGAGTAATGGTGTGTTTTCTGATACTCTGACAAATATGCTCTTCTCTGTAATTTCAAAGTTTAATGTCTGAACTGTTTCATTTCCAGCCATATCAGCGGCAAGAACTTCAACCTCATATGGTGAAATGTCTGTAAACTCTATCATAACTTCTTGACCAAATTCCGTTTCCATAATTTCACCGACAAAATCTTCACCATTAACACTTACAAATTTAATCATGTCCTGATAGTCTTCAAGACTAATCGATAAATTCACCGACTCCGTGAAGCGTTGATTGTCCTCAATACCATCAAAAATAATGTGTGGTGGTTTTGTATCAATAATAAATTCGATTGTTAGTTGCTTTAAATTCCCTGCTTGATCAATTGCTTCAAAATAAAGGACATATTTCCCATCCTCGCTTATTTCATCACCGATGTTGTATGGTTCTCCATTCAGTGTTAATTCAATGATTTCATATCCAGTCATATCTTCTATTATAAATTCAGGGATCAATGCATGATTAAAGTATTGATCATTAATAGCTTCTACAAACTGAATGCGAGGTGCCGTTTTATCCACCGTAAAAATGATTGTCCGCTCGGAAACATTATTAGCTAAGTCTCGAATATGTGCCTTTAATTGATAATGTCCTTCCTCACTAATGGTAGTGCCGTTTGTAAATGGTTGGTTATTTAATGTAACGAATGAATTCTCTTCATCCAAATGAATATCATCATAAGTAACTATTGGTGATATTCGATTATTAAAGAAACCATCAACCACCCCAGAAATCGTTAATTCTGGACGGGTTGTATCAATTGTGAATCCTATATTTAAGGTTGTTGTATTTCCAGCGCGGTCTGAAGCAATAACCTCATAGTTATATACTCCTTCACTCGTGGCAGCTGGAATTCTTCCCGCAATATTTGGTCCGCCATTTAAAGACACATAATCAATCGTGTCATCCTCAGGTAAATCTAATTCAAATATCGGTGTGAAGATTTTATTTATATATACTCCATCTTCTATCACTGTCTGTTGATCCATTTTCGGTGTGATAACAGGCGGTGTCTTATCAATGACAAAAGAGATATTCTCTTCTGCTCGATTTCCAGAAAGATCGATGGATTGAACCGTTATCGTATAATTACCTTCTTCAGAAAAAAGGTAATTCAATCGCGCAATCGAATTTTGATACTGCCTATTTTCCACTTGGAATGTGCCTACATTGTAAGGTTGGCCGTCTTTGGTTACGGAAATAGTATTTTTATCGAAGTTCACATCTTCAATTGTAACATTCACATTAACATTCGTATTATTGTAGCTATCCTCTTCTACACCTGTAATTGCTATTGATGGAGCAGTCTGATCAATAGTAAATGTCTTGTTTACAGGTATAGCTTGGTTGTTCGCTTTATCTTTTGCATCCATTTTAATCGTGTATGTTCCATCAGTATCGAACGTATAATTCAAACGAGATTGGCGACTTCTATTTCTCCAACTTCCATTCGTATCTCCTTCAACTGTTGCGGTGTATTCAGAACCATTTTTGGTCACATGGAAACCTACATGATTCGTATCAAAATTGACCTCGTCTACACCAAATGTCACACGTCTTGGTGAAGAGTAATAGGATCCATCTTCAACTCCTGACGCTGTTAAGACAGGGGGGGTTTTGTCAATCGTAAACGTCTGATTAATCGGCAGGGCTTGATTGCCTGCTCGATCGGTCGCGCTAAATAATAATCGGAAAGTTCCCTCAAGATCTGTGTTAAAGCGTTTATTTAAAATCGCATCATTACCTTGACGAACAAATTTTTCATTAAAATTTAGCGCCTTAAACCGACCATTTGGCCCTAACCGGCGTTGAATAATTAAAGATGTCCGGTTTAAATCAATATTTTGATCTGTTTGTTTTACAACGACACGACGTGTTGAATTGTAATGGGAACCATCTTCAAAGCCACTAAAACTAAGCACAGGAGCAATGTAGTCAACAGTAAAGTTCGACACTCTTTCTGTTGCTGTGTTACCAGCGCGATCCGTTGCGTTAGTAACTACTCTATAATCACCATCTTCATTAAATAGTAATGATAGTTTACTCACTTTACCATTGTTTTTCCATTCTCTTATCGACGGATGGTTATAACGGACAAAAGACCCGTTAGTATTTTTTCTAAAAACATCAATGGAAACATTATTTGTATTATAATTGAGTTCTTTTACCTCAATTTCTTGAATAACATCAGAATTATTGTATGCTGGCACTCTACTGTGAGAAATTACTGGTTTTGTGTTATCAACCGTAAAACTCACCGACTTTTCTACCTCATGACCAACAATATCCTGAACATGTACACGCACCTGATAGTTTGCATCATCCTGAAAAATTGACTGATTAAATTCGTACGTATAACGATTGCCATCTTTCACAAATTGTCCAACTGTATCCCCACTAAGCGTAGTAACCTCTCCTGAAGTTTCCTTTCGAACGGTTACAGCTAAACGATCAATATGACGTTCTACAACTTCAATGGGAATCAATTGATTAATTGTAGCTGCAACAATGTCTGAATAGGTAATATAAGATTCTATCAAAGGGTCACTATTAATCACTGGAGGTGTCTTATCAATAGTAAAACTTTTCGTCCGCTCAGATTTGTTTCCTGATGCATCAGTCACCTCAATAGCAATATGATAGACTCCTTCTTCTTTAAATGTATAATCAAGCATTGCAGTTGATCCTTGATAATTTGAATGGCTAACCTCCAGCTCTGGTAATACGTAAGCCTTGTTATCCTTTTCTACTTTCACATCGTAAGAGGTAATATGTTGATCCTCCATAACTAAAGACATCGTTCTGTTTGAATTGTAATGTTTCCCATCTTCTAAGTTATTAATAATAATAACAGGATTCGTCTGATCAATCTCAAAAAAGAAAGAAATTGGACTTATTTTATTTCCCGCTTTATCTTCTGCCGTTAACGCAATTTCATAATAACCATCTTCTTCAAAAAGATGTGTAAGTGTCGCTACTTCACTATCATTTAATGTATAGTTTTCTAGTGTCTCTGTTATATCTTCACCATTATGCTTCACATTAAGCTGGACATTATTTTCTTTATAATACTGTTCTATTACTTCGATAATCAGTGTTTGTGGCTTATCATAGTAATTGCTTGGTTCTATTCCACTGTACGTTACTACTGGTGCCGTTTTATCAATTACAAACTTAAGGGATTTTACAGTTTTATAACCTGCTAGATCCGTTGCTTCAATGAAAACCTCATAATCCCCTTCCTCCGTGAAATCATATGCGATACGGTCTTCCTGCAAACCATTATTTGGACGATTGGAAGTCAATACTCCTATATCATATGGTTGATCATCCTTTAAGACAGTTAACGTCGTTTCATCAAGAAAGAAATCTTCAACTACTAATTCAAATGGACGATCTTGATTATAATGTTGATTATCTGACACACCGTCTACACTGATCAACGGAGCATTCTGATCAATTACTATCTCCATCCGTTGTTCACTATCATTTCCCGCTTTATCTATCGCTTCAATTATCAGTTGATATCGACCCTCAGTTGGAAAATCAACCGTTTTAACAACCATTGATTGGTCCATTTTAAAATGTACTGGCTCATCTCGTTCAATCGAATTTCCTAGTCCGTCTTTTCCTTCCAGTGTAATCGTTACTTCTGCTTCATCATAATTTGCTTCTTCAACAGTAACGGTTGCTTGTTGTGAATCTTGGTAGTACATACCATCTTCTATACCTTCTATCGTAATGACAGGGGCTGTATCATCAACCACAAGCTCCTTTATTACCTCTTCAGCTTCTCGGCCTACTTGATCTATTGCATTAATCGTGAAAGTATACTTGCCTTCATGAAAAACAAAGTTCTCCTCAAACTCAAATTCGCCTTCATCATTAAAAGAACCAAATGTTAAAACATCAATTTCTTCACTCACTTCATCCTCAGAAGATGAATAACGAATCGCTAAATCAGCCGCCTCTAAAAACTCATCTTCCACAAAGAATTCCACATAGTTATTTAGTGTTACTTCATTTATCCATTCACTTTGAACAGGATGGGTAATAAACTTCTTAACATGAATAATTGGGTCCTTAGAATCGATCATAAATTCATGACTCTCTTCATGAGAACGTGATAACTTATCTTCCGCATAAAAAAACATTCGATATTTACCATCTGATAATGATTTCTCTAAATGATAGCCTTTTTCTTTTTCAACGAAATCCGTTTGGTCTATGACAAGATCCCATAATGCTTCGTCTTGATCAAATCTTTCCAGTTTAAATACGGTTTTTTCATGATTGAGGGTTAACCCAAACACATCTAGCGAAACGGTTATAGGTTCGAGATAAGTAGAGACAAGAGCTTCCCCATTATCATCTACAAACTCTACATGCAATCCTTCACGATCAATGACAAATGTCTGCTCATGAGAAGATTGTTGATTTGCTTTATCGATTGCTTCAACTTTTAACTCATAGACGCCATCTTCTTCTAACTCAAATTGTTCAAGACGCTTGGTAGCTGTATCTTCGACAATTGTGCTTGTTATCGTTTTTTCGCCTTTCATGAGTACAATAGAATGATTTTCTAGGTAAGCATCAGTGATTTCCACTTCGATACTTATCGGCTCCTTATAAATTGATTTAAGTTCTTGACTGTATTGATCTGAGATCCGAAGTTTTGGTGCTTCTAAATCTATCACTCTATCTAGTACTTGATGTACAGTCGACCGTAAGCTATAACGATCGGTCACTTCTACATCGATTTGATAATGACCAGTTTTGTTAAAATCAATGATAACTTCTTGGCTTTTTTCATCCATCTGCTTAACTTCTAACTCCGGTTCATACGGCTCCTCATTGAAAAGAACCTTAACTTCTAGTTCTTCGATCGCAATACCACTATGCACTTCAAACGTTAAAGTCTCTCCACTCAAATAGTGCTGATCACTTAGTTCATCACCATCAAGATGCATTTGTTCAATACTTACCTGTTGTTGATTAATATGAAAAACGAATGATTCAGTGACAATATGTCCTACAGGATCTTCTGTGATAACTTCTATTTCATAACTACCATCTTCTGAAAAATGGAGTTTTGTTCGGTGAATAGCTTCTGCAATGGATTCAAACACCACCTCTTCTTGTATCTCATTCACAAAAACAGTTGTGTTTTCCTCCGAGAAATTAACTTCTTCAATATCAATCATTAGGGTTAATTCGTCATCTGCTAACTCATAAATAACAGTATTATTCTCAATACCAGTAAATGATATTTCGGGTTGAACGGTATCTTTAATGACTTCAAACCGAACGATCTCTTCTGTCGTCGGAATTTCAAACTGGTTCTCTTCATGAATGAACAGCTCACCATTTAAGATCCCATCAGTTTCTAGTTTGGGTAGATGGATAATATATTCACCGATAAAATAATCATCCTTAAATAGAGGTTCTATTATTATTTCATTTTCGCTCAACGGTTCCTCATTGAAAGTGAAACTTAAAACAAATAATTCTTCTATATCCATATCAACGGTAATTTCATTTTTAGTATCAATATATGATTCTACATTAATAATAAACTCAAGCTCACTTTCCGTGGTATACCATGATTCTTGACTTACATAGCCATCAACTGTCCTCCACTCTTCTCCTTGAAAACGGATGGATATATCCAAGTGTTGCGAAGTGAATACATTAACCCCCAGTACCAAGCCAATAGCTAGTATACCTATTGCAACTGACCAACGAAAGTAATTAGATAGATTCATTTGTTTCATATAACTCGGCCTCTTCTCCAATAAATTTAATTGTTGTTTTATGCACGATATTTTTCGTCAAAATAAAACCATCGACCAACAGTGCTGTTTCATCGACCTGTTCCTGAAGTAGAGTTGTTGAATCTTGAAGTAAAACAGTATCATCACTTGCTGCAATTTCCTTACTGACTAACTCATCTGTAGTTGTATCTTCAAAAACCTTTTTGACCTCAATTTTCCCGGAAGTTTCAATTCGATTTGGTGATTTTGTTTGTTTTGTAATAGGAGAGCTGTATCTTTTGCCAATCAAATCTAAAATTGTCGCTTTAATATTGAATTTAACAAAGGTAATGATTGCGATAAGTAAATTGATCAACGCAATGGCTAACCCACCATAAAACATGAATTGATAGATAGTAAACCCTCCTTTATAACAACGATAATTGTTTCATGCGATTACGTAGTTTTTGATAATTATCTGCTTGATCTGCCTTATCTATAATAGTTACATCTTCATAGATTTGAAGTACCCGTTGGAAGTTTCGATATTCTGGATCTTTTTCTAGTTCTAGGTCGATATATAAATTAGCAAGCTGCGTATATGCATCTACATAATCAGCATCTGTTTGAATGATTTCTTCATAATATTGAATGGCTTGAGGATACTCTTCTTTCAGACGATAGATATTTGCGATCGTTAAGCGTATATCAGAATGATCCTGATCTTGCATGTACATTAACTCCGAATAATAATGTATCGACTGATCTAAAGCCGCATGTGATGCTTCTGTTTGCTCTGAAAGCAGACCATAACTATAATGCGCTCGAGCTAGACGTCTGATGATTCCCACTTCATAGACTACGTTTAAACTTGCATCATCCATTATTGATAACGTTTTTTTAGCTTTTTCTAAAATCCGAATCGCGTGATTCGCACCTTCGGGGATTTGTGACCGATAGGACATAAAAACATTGGCTAATACATAATAATTTTCAACTTTTTTCGTGTTATTACCGATACTATCGTTATAAGCTTCAAAAGCTAACAATTCTTCGAAAAACTCCTCATAATTGATATTTAAGCTTCCCATCGTGAGAGCTAAGGTCTGATAATAGGTAACATCTTCGATTACCTCGGGATCAACTTCTCGAAAATACCTCAACGCCACATTATAATCTCGCAAATGATCAAAATACGTCATTCCCACTTTATACAAGACTTCATCATTACGATGAACATTTCCATAGCGATTATTTATATAAGACTCCATACGTCCAAGACCTATTTCTGTTTCATCACGATTAATATATATATTTATCAAGTCTACGTATGCATCTGATCTGCTTGCATCAAAGTCAATCGCGTCCTCTAAAATATCAATGGCACGCGAGTCATCACCTTCAATCAACGCTTGTCTTGATTCATTCATGATTGCCATATAATTTTGAAAGTTTTCCCGTTGCATTCCTTGATATCCAGATACACTTACAAAAGAAAACACAAAAAACATCATAAGAGGAACCACAAATACAGCCAATTTCTTAATTAATGAAAGACGATATCCTTTTGTCAATTTATCAATGTTCATTAAGTCAAACAATAGTTCCTCAGCAGTCTGATAACGATCACTAGGTTCTTGTTCGGTACATTTTTCAATAATGTGTTCCAAACCTTCTGGTAAACTTGGATCCCACGTTCGAATTGGTCTTAATTCAAATGGTGGTTCATTAATAAACTTACCCGTCACAAGATGATAAAGCGTAATTCCGAGACTGTAGATATCTGTTCGAGCATCAGTTTGTAAATTTGCTTCTTGTTCTGGTGCTGCATAGCCTTTTGTACCTAAATTAACCGTATCCGATGCATTTTCTATTTTATATTCCCGTGCGATTCCAAAATCAATTAATCGTATACTACCATCTGGTGTTAACATGACATTATCTGGTTTCATATCACGATAAATTATAGGATTAGGCTGTTGACCATGTAAGTAATTCAATACTTGTGCGATTTGAATCGCCCAATCAATGACACGTTCAGATGAAATCTTCTTTTCTTCACTTAGAATTTCTTTTAATGACTGGCCTTCTATATAGTCCATCACCACATAAATATCGCCTTTTGAATCAATGATGTCATAAATACGTGGTAATGCAGGATGTTCAAGTTTCTTTAACATATTCGCTTCTATTTTCAAGCTTTGAATCAACATTTGATCATTAC
Organism: Natronobacillus azotifigens; assembly: GCF_026805325.1. GTDB lineage: Bacteria > Bacillota > Bacilli > Bacillales > Amphibacillaceae > Natronobacillus > Natronobacillus azotifigens. Next base: position 35,438 of record NZ_JAPRAT010000013.1, on the reverse strand, counting down.
TGCTTGACCGTTTACGAATATCCTTAATGACCAATGATTTGTTCAGTCGTGTGTTCATGGCAAGATAAACAATACTCATCCCGCCTCGACCTATTTCTTTTAGAATTTCATATCGTCCATCAATCACTGTACCGGGTTTTAGCATGAGATCGCCCCTTGGTCATTTACATCAACATAGATAAACGTAATATCATCCGTTTCTCCTCTTTGTCTTAACTCGTCCGTTATTTTTGCTGCAGACTCATGATCGTAAATAGATTGTTTGAGTAAAGGTAGATCATCTTGATTTAATTTATTTGAAAAGCCATCAGAACAGATTAAGAAACTCTCCGTTCCATTCAATTCCCCTGAGCGCACAGCAATTTCAATCGTTTCAACAGCACCAACACACTGCAGGAGCACATGACGTTTAGGGTGATTTTCGGCCTGGTCGATTGTTAGCCGACCACGGTCAATCTCACGTTGTACAAATGTTTGATCTTCGGTCAATTGATTGTATGTAGGGGTAATTTGATAAGCACGACTATCACCAATTTGTGCAATAAGATAGGTTTCATCACAAATAAACATAGCAGTAAGTGTTGTACCTAACTGTATATGACGCTTTTGTCCATACGTTACTGTTAGATGATTAATTTTTTCTATTTCTGCCAACAATGCATTTTTCAACAGATTCAGTTGGCTTCCTTTTTCTATCCAATCGTTGACATATTGATCAAACCATTGTGATAAATAATGAATCGTTGTCGAACTTGCTAGTTCCCCGCTGGAAAGGCCTCCCATTCCATCACAAACAACATAAAAAGCAATGGAATACCCTTCTCTTGTTCCTTCTTTAATTAGAAAACTATCTTGATTCACAACTTTATTATTTCCTTTTGAAGTGTAGTAGCTTGAATGATAAGACATTGTCTAACCTCCACAATACTGGTGTTTAATTAAATATGGATCGTTTCTTGCGTTTTCTTCCATCCGCCCCAGGTTTAATCAGGAGCACGGTAATGTTATCTCTCGTGCCAGCACTTTTCGCCTTATTTACCAAATATTCAGCTTGGCTATTAAGATCATTATCTGTGAGATCAGCTAAGATCTGGTCATCCGTAAAGTTTTCATAGAACCCATCCGTGCAAAGAACAAAAATGTCATCCATGCTAAATCGGCCTTCTTCCATGTGTGGCATCACCTTATCAGTGATCCCTATACAATCTACCAGCAAATTACTTTTCGGATGTAATCTTGCTTTATCTCTTCTTAATTCCCCTCTTTTCACTTTTTCCCTAACCCAGGTATGATCTTCCGTTAATTGTTTTAAGAGATACGGTGAGACCAATGTGTCTGTTTCATCCTTCGCTTCAAATAGTGGCATTGTGTCTTGTGCGGAATTTACCATGAAACGGGTGCGTTGATAAATCCTGCTATCTCCAACATGAATAAGTAAAAATCGTTCTTTAAACAATACCAATACGGATAAAGTTGTACCAATTTGCTGCTTCAATCTAACTCCTGTTCTATATAGCTTTGTATTGATTGACTGAACCCATTTTTTTAATGCTTCCTCTAGATAAATGAAGGGATGTTCCACAGCAAAAAAATATTGCTGTGTTGCTTCAATTTTTTCGTTCAGTTGTTGAATTACCCATTGACTTGCATAATCACCTCTTGCATGCCCCCCCATACCATCAGCAACGATAGCTAGATATAACTGCAATCCCGTCTTGTCTGTAAATGCTCTTAAAAAGGCATGGTCTTCATTTACCATTTTTACATTTCCTCTATCAGTTGCTATTCCATATTGAAACAAGCGACATCAACTCCTGTATCACTTCTGTTTAAAAATAAAATCAACTTTTCCGATCGTTATCTTATCTTCGGGTTGCAATGAGTATGTTTTATAAGCAACAAGTTTTTCACCGTTTAGTTTCGTACCATTCTTAGAGCCTAAGTCTTTCACTTCAAACTGATCATTTATTTCAATATGTCTTCTTGATACACCCACAGAGTCTTCCAAATACTCTACAGCATTATTGTCTCTCCCGATGACAAAAGGGAATGTATTCAATTCGATTGTTTCCGTTTTATTCATTGCTATTTTCTCGAACCAATATTTTGGTTCGTTATCATCTTCATTAAGCAACGCTGTTTGATTTTCTTCCTGGATATCGCTGTTTTCATGCCCTAAGATTGTTGTTTGATTACTGAGATCTTCATAGTACTGTTTTGTGCTGACTTGTCCTGCTTGAGCATAGTTAAGTGGTGCAACATCTTCATTAGAGGATCGAATTCCTTCTTCAATCGTTGTATTTTTTGGAGTTGTTTCTATGGTTTGTGCGTTAATTTTCGCTTGGTCATTGGTTGGTTTTACCTTACCTAAATAGTAAACAAGCGCAACGGTTAGAAACACCACACCAGCTGCAATAAAATTGACGCCCTCCACAGCTAAATTTAAATACATCCATAATGCAAACATCACACCTATTGCACCAATACAACCTAAGATAACTGGTGTGGGCTTTTTGATTTCTTCCTCTTGAACCGGTGGTTGTGTTTGACTAGCTTGCGGTTTTGCGCGGTTTTGCACTTGTTTTTTTCTTTGAGTTTGTTGTCGTTGTTGAGCTTGATTTGTATTTTTTAACGGTGGTGCTTGTTGTTGAATTACTGGTTCATTATTATTTCGTTGTTGCTGATTTGTGCTCACTTGCTCTTGGTATGGTGGAGTGTTTGGTTCTACTTCCCGCACTTGTTCTGTATGCATCTTATGTGATTGAGGTTGATTATTGCCCAATTGAGCAATTAGGTTTTCTATCTTTTTTTTCATTTGTTCAAGGCTAACGTTTTCTTGTTGAAGCATTGTCGTTAATTGTTGGACACCGTTTCCCGTTAATTCTGACACATGTGATACCAACTCGAAGATTAATTCTTTTAACTCTTTATGAAGGGGATCTTTTTCGATGTCAGCAATCGGTAAATAAACGAGTCCAATCTGACGGTAATGATCGTCTGCAAAAATAAATGAACTATTTAGCACAAATCGATCTGCATCCAACATATACTCATCACTCATCGCAAGCGTTGTGATAATTTTGTTTAAGAGCTGATAGAATTCTTTCATCGTTAATTTATTATGCTGTAAATGATCATGTAACAAGCGTTTAGAACCTGTTTTATAAAACAATCGGACTTTCATATTGAATTCCTCTGTATGTAATGGTGCTAATTGATCAATCTGATTTTCCTTAATCATGTTTACTTGAATATGATCGATTTGGTTACTTTTTATTCCTTCTTCTCGATAAATAACTAAACTATGACCATCTTGTTCTACAAAGTCATATTTCACGTTATACAATGTTGACATTTGTATTCCTGCCTTTCTATAATGTGTTTCTATTATTCTACTGATGATATAAATAAACGACATAAATCGCTGCAGGCAATACAGCATACATAAAAGGAAAACGTACCATTGTTTGCTTATCAGTATTTATGTCTTTTGATTTTCTTAATAGAATCGAAAAGAACCAATGCTTAAATGTATCAATCACTTGCTTTAATAATCGTGAATTAAATAATAAAATAAAGACACCTATAATACCTGCAAAAATCACTGCATAAAATAAAATATAAAGTGACATTTCTATACCCGTGATTGCGCCAATTGCCGCGAACAACTTCACATCTCCTGCTCCCACGCCCTTAAATGCATACAACAGCAACATAATTAAGAAGACGACAAGCATTCCTAACAGTGCTGATCCAAACCCACTCAAACCATCTGTAATAATAAATAAAATGAAACCTATGCTTACGCCCAATACATTCAGTTTATTTGGGATTTGCTTATACTTCACGTCAAAATAAAATGCAAAAAATAAAAATAAAATAAGAACAATATTAATTATCATCAGCCAACCTCCTAGCTACCTATCCACGCTCGTTCCACGACTCGCTTCCTCATCTCATATTTTTTTTCCAAAAACGGGATAGGAATATTCATTTCATAAGATGCTATAATTTCTACATATTCTTCCTCTGAATTAACTAAAGGCATTCTACCCGATATCACAGTTAGATCATCAGGATTAATAAAAGGTATTTGTTGATCTTCTAGGGATTTTCTTACTAACGTGGTAAGAATTGCAGTATTAATGGTGTTGGTTACGCCATCCGTTACCTCACCTATTAAATCAACACCAAGCACCTCCTCTATATATGCATTTTGTTCTTCTACAAATTCCTTTGAATCATTTATGCTTTCTCGATATTCTTCTGGAATATCATCATATTTAGATTGCGCGTAATTCGTTATGCCTTCTGCAGTTACTTTGACTGGATATATTTGTGTGGCGATTTCTTTTGTAGCATCAGAAAGTGCCTTATTTATCGTAATATCCACAATCGCAAATTGGATCATATACAATAAAAAAACAACAAAGAGGACAAACATCGGCATAACAATAGAAGCCTCAAGCGTGATACTTCCAGTTTCTCTCTTAAATAGTTGTCTCAACAAGATCCCTCCATTTCTCCTCATCAACTTTTTTAAATGTCTACTCACAAGGTACAGTATAACGATCCTGATGCCGTTACTTCGGCACCCAGGTACATATTTCTTAACCACTGCATATGTACATTTATTTCTGGAAGACTCTATTAAATCACCTAAACTAAGTGATTCTCAATTGTTCTTTCGTTGTTTTATGCTGATGCCATTTCTGCTCATCCAATTATTTTTTCATGTATGCTAGAATTCTAGCGGTTATTTCTTTCTTCTACTCGATGTTAACTTAACTCAGCATTCTAAGGTCATATCTTATTCATAGTCGAAATCAATTTCCCAGTACACAACGTTGGAGTTAGATTTAAACTCTTCATTTTTAGATATATACTGCATTCCTTCACCATTCTCATGATATCGATATTCAACAGTTGTTCGAATGGAATCTCCTGATTCAATTATGGTGTCAAGATCTTCACTTCCACCAGTATAATTTCCTTCTCTACTGGACATTCCGTTATTATAATAGAGTGTGGACCTCAGCATAGCTTGAACATCCCATTCCTTTTCAGACAGGTTTTCTAATGCAACCTCAATTAAAATATAGCTAGGTTCTTCCCCTTCCGCGACAGGCTCCCCTTCTTTATTTACAAATTCACAACCGTGATGCTGAATTGTAAAATGTGCACCCACACCGTTATCGATTATTGTACCTTTTTCTCCAAATTGTAAATATGATTCATGCCCTGGTTCTAATTCCGAATCATTTGTTGATTCACCATTTTCTTCGTTTTCTGTTGTTTCATTTGTCTCTGTTGATCCATTATCTTCAGTCGGTGATGCTCCATCGTCATCATTACAACCAATCAACGCAAATATAAGAATTAGACTTAATAAGAATTTTTTCATTTTAATCTTCCTTTTCTTTTTTAATAGGATTGTATAGCCTTTTTTACTAAACTGATATCTTTTATTATTTATATTCTGGTCAAACATATCCGCAATGTTTGGAATAAAGATTAACGCTTCTGATGCCTTTACTTCTGCATCAATATACGTCATTTGATCGACTAGATTAAGATTTTGTTCCTTGTAATCAATCATTGCTGCAATTCGATATAACCGGTTATCGTCTTGTGGGTTCATAAACTCGTGGAAGCTGTAATGCTTATCAATCTCGACATATGTATTGTGTTTTTCTTAAGTCTCTGTTGAGTCATCTAAACTAAGTGATGCTCAATTTTTCTTTCGTTGTTTCATGCTGATGACATTTCTGTTCATACATTTTTTCATATATAGTAAAATTCTAGCGGTCATTTCTTCTACTAGATGTTAACTTAACTCAGCATTATAGGGTCATATCTTATTCATAATCGAAATCAATTTCCCAATAGACAACATTACTAAAACTTCTTTGATCTTCATTTTTAGAAATATATTCCATACCACCCGCGTTAGAGCGATATGGAAATTCAACAATTGTAGTGATCGACTCTCCAGGAGCAAGGGTTACTTCGAGGTCTTCACTTTTTCCTGTACGATTACCATCCCTAGGCATCATGCCATTTTCATAGTGAAGTCTGGACATCAATAAACTCTTCACCTCCCATTCTTTATCTGACAAGTTTTCCACTTCAACATTGATTAAAATATAACTTGGTTCATCTTCTTCCAAAATCGGTTCCCCTTCTTCATTTACAAATTCATAACCATGATGCTGAATTGTAAAATGTGCACCCACACCGTTATCGATTATTGTACCTTTTTCTCCAAATTGTAAATGCGATTCATGGCCTGGCTCTAATTCTGATTCATTTGTTGATTCGCCATTTTCTTCGTTTTCGGTTGTTTCGTTTGTCTCTGTTGATCCATTATCTTCAGTCGGTGATGCTCCATCGTCATCATTACAACCAATCAACGCAAATATAAGAATTAAACTTAATAAGAATTTTTTCATTTTAATCTCCCTTTTCTCTTTTAATAAGATTGTATAGCCTTTTTATTAAACTGATATTTTTTATTATTTATATTCTGATCAAACATATCCGCTATGTTTGGAATAAAGATTAACGCTTCTGATGCCTTTACTTCTGCATCAATATACGTCATTTGATCGACTAAATTTAGTGATTTTCCCTTAAAATCAATCATGGATGCAATTCGATATAGGCGGTTATCATCTTGTGGGTTCATAAACAGGAAGATTCATAGATTTTCTGCTCTAATAAAATTTCTTTATTATTAGAATTTCAACAGGTGTATTGCATTTGCAACAGTTGTTCTGCCATTTCTGCTCATCGTGAAGGCATATTTATTAATAAAAATATACCTTCACGATGAACAGAGTTGTAACTCCTACTCCGTTCATCTTACGATCTATTCCTGATAAAATTGAGCGCATTTCTTTTATTACATACATTTGATGCATGTCAATTTATCTTTTTTTGCAAGTTATCAAACCAATCATTCTCACTGTTCTATTCATAATCGAAATCAATTTCCCAGTAGACAACGTTGCTGACGCTTTGAAACTCTAAATTTTTCACAATATAATCCATACCATCAAAATCAGCATGATACCGATATTCAACAATCGTGTTAATTGATTCACCTGGTGCTAAATTATAATCAAGGTCTTCACTTTCACCTGTACGGTTAGAACGATTTACTGATAAACCATTTTTATAGTACAATTTCGAAATCAATATACTTCTTACATCCCAATCGACATCTGATAGATTTACTAATTCTACATCTATCAAAATATGTGTCGGTTCTTTCCCACTTGAAACCGGATTACCATCATCATCGACAAACTCATATCCATGGTGTTGAATTGTATAATGTGAACCAGATTGACTATTTTTAATAGTTCCTTTCTCACCAAATTGTAAATATGATTCATGCCCTGGATCTAATTCTGATTCATTTGTTGATTCGCCATTTTCTTCGTTTTCTGTTGTTTCATTTGTCTCTGCTGATCCATTATCTTCAGTCGGTGATGCTCCATCGTCATCATTACAACCAATCAACGCAAATATAAGAATTAGACTTAATAAGAATTTTTTCATTTTAATCTCCCTTTCTCTTTTAATAGGATTGTATAGCCTTTTTACTAAACTGATACCTTTTACTATTAATATTCTGGTCAAACATATCCGCTATGTTTGGAATAAAGATTAACGCTTCTGATGCCTTTGCTTCTGCATCAATATCCGTCATTTGATCGACTAAATTTAGTGATTCTTCCTTTAAATCAATCATTGCAGCAATTCGATATAAACAGTTATCGTCTTGTGGGTTCATAAACTCGAGGAAGTTGGAATGCTTAATCAATCTCAACATATGTATTGTGTTTTTCTGAAGTCTCTATTGAGTCATCTAAACTAAGTGATGCTCAATTTTTCTTTCATTGTTTCATGCTGATGACATTTCTGCTCATCGTGAAGATATATTGGTATATAAAATATACCTTCACGATGAACAGAGTTATTACTCTGTTCATCAACTTATTCACTTGGAAATAATAGGATTTGAGTTATTAAGATTTTCAAATGCAGAATAGCCTATATAGAACATCCAGCCAACACATGTCCGTTCTAGTCTGCTTGTACTTACGAGGTTGACGATTGTATAAGAACCCCATCTAAACTTTTAAAAATCACTTTCAAACCTCACACTCTTCCCTATAACATGTAGTGTGAACCTATTCCTACTCAAGATCTAAATTCCAGAAAATAACGTTACTAATATTTGTGTGATCTTCATTTTTTGCAATATAACTTGTGCCACCAAAGTCTGCGTAGTATTTATATTCAAGGGTCGTCGTAATTGATTGACCTGGAGATAGCTTGACTTCAAAATCTTCACTTCTACCAGTATGATTCGTTTCTCTTGCTGTAGTCCCATTATTATAGTATAGTCTCGAAATCAAATAACTCTGTACTTCCCATTCTTTATCAGATAAGTTTTCAAACTCAACTTCGATTAAAATATAACTTGGCTCTTCCTCACCTTCCACAGGATCTCCATTATCATTAACAAACTCATAGCTATGATGTTGAATTGTATAATGTGCACCCGTAGCATCACTATAAATAACGCCTTTTTCACCAAATTTTAAATGCGATTCATGCCCTGGTTCTAATTCCAAATCATTTGATGATTCTCTAGCTTCTTCGTTTTCAGTTGTTTGGTTCGATCCGTTTGATTCATCATTTCCATTAGATGACGCCCCCCCATCGTTATTACTACAACCAATCACTGTGAATAATAAAATCATACTTAACAGTATTTTTTTCATTTAAATCTTCCTTTCATCTTTAGTAAGAATGGATTGCTTTTTTATTGAAATGATACCTTTTACTATCAATGTCCTGATCAAACATATCTGCGATGTTGGAAATGAAAATTAATGATTCTGATGCCTTTACTTCTGCATCAATATACGTCATTTGATCAACTAAATTTAAGGCTTTTTCCTTATAGTCAATCATTGCTGCAATTCGATATAAACGGTTATCATCTTGTGGATTCATAAACATAAAAATTCTTAAATATTCATGATAACTCAGATCTAATACATCCGATCCTTTCGAAATAATCGGTAATAAACTACTATCAATTCCCGAGGATATATTTAACACATTCAACCTGGTTTCTTTTATAGCACTAACTAGTACTTGTTTTAAAATTGCAAGTGGATGTCCAAGCGCTAAAATTAATGGATCTGCAAACGCATCAACAATATTCAATGCAAATTTAAATGCAGTAAATTGAGCTATTGCATTTGTGAAATTCATCCCAGGGGTTGTGTTTCCATAAATAATATATTCAACTTCTCGATTATCGAGCTTATAATTCTCTAAATTAGTTAAGCCACCTTCTGGGACAGTGGAGTTAAAGTGCATGAGAATGTATTCATTTATATAGAGTTTATTTCTAGATTTCGTAAGTGCTTCACCTATTCCATTGAACATTGTACTAACAAGTGACATTGAACTCTTGGCAGCTTTTAATGCATTACTTGATGTTTCAAATTCTTCTGCTTCCATTTCGCTTAATGCCTCTTCTAGATAACTTTGCACATATTCATCAAGTTTGTCATAATCCGCCTGTTCACTTTTTATGTCTTCTAGAATTGATAGATTATCAAGTTTGTTATCCAATTCTTTTAGTTCTCCATCAGCATCTACTTCTTCTTCTTCTTCTGCACTAAAGTCTTTTCCATCCCGATCTTCTATGTCCGTTTTTTTACCATCTACTTTTTCTGCAAGACTCTCAATTTCTTCCCTGATACTCTCTGCATTTACTAAAGAATTACCGACAGTATCAAAGTTATCTTTCATTTCTTCGATTTCATCATGCTGTTTAACGATTCTTGATTTTAACGCTTCAAGACTACTCAGTGATTTTTCAAAGTAATTATCATCATATGGATATTCATCTACTTGATCGATTACGCCACCAATAGATTCGGTAACACTATCCAATTCATCGTCAGTCGTTCCTGATTGCTCCTGAATTTCCTTCATATCACTATAGTTTCCTTCGTTGCTGCCTTTAACATCCTCAATGATTTGTTTGATGTTCTCATTGTTTATTCTTGCTTTCTTTAATCGATCTATCGAATCATCAAGTTTGCTTTCGATGTCTTTAAAATCATCAATGATATCACTGAGATACGCTTTGGCATTGTCACGATATTCATTGTGATACTCTTCAAGCGGACCTATGCCTTGGTTCTTTATACTCTCGAACAAATCATGAATTTCTTCCTCTAAGAATTCGATTGCCTCTTCTGTTGCCAACGCTTCAAGTTCAGATACAATATCATTTAAATCTTCTAAATCAATGTATAGTTCCAAAAATTCATTTCCAGAAAAAACACTATCGGTGACTGGTGTTCCAAGAGACGCTTTTAATTGGTTCAAAATGCTATCACGAGCTTTGTCTACCAACCAATCGAATGCTCCATCGAACAGGAGCCAACCTTGATATGTAGCATAATGTTCAACTATATGGTTATAATTATTGATTTCTCCATATTCTGAAACACTCGATACATCAGAAAATTTATCTTTTAAGTCATTCAGAATTACTAAGATTTCACTAAGCTCTTCAACTGTCTCATCAATCTTCTGTTCCCGTTTATTAAAATCTTCTTCGATGCCTTCGGTTAAATCCACGAGATTATTAGCTGCTTCTACCGCCAATGTTAAGGATGAAAACCGTTCAATAAGCTGTTTCGTAATTTCAACCGGGGCTTTATACTTCATTTCTTCTAAAATTTGATGTTCCAGTACATTAGGATTTGTCAGTGATCTTGACAGCGTTACATTGAAATCATCAATCGTAGGTTGCACAAATTGAAAAGATTCTTCTTTCAAATCATCAGGTAAGGTCATATTACCGAACAACACTTTTTCAAATATTTCTTCTGCTGTATCTTGATCGATCCCGAATAATCCATAACTTCTTAAATCATTGTTATAACCAGCCAACGCGGAACGCACAGCACTTTGCACACTATGCTCTATCCGATGTTCGGCTGCTAAGATTCTTGCATAATCAATAAATATGGCATTGAATGCAAACACAATCGCAGTAATGATAATAAAGAATAGAGATACTGCACCTTTTGTATCAGTTCTTAATCTACGAAAAAAACCCAAATTTCTCACTCCTTAACAGCCGCTCACCGATTATTCTCCACCAAATTGATTTAAGATTTGTTGACCATAATCCATCGCAAAATCCGTCAATCGAATCAATTCTGTCGGATCTTTTGTCTTAGCTACCGCCGTTACTGAATTATTTGGTTCCCCAAATAGATTCAAGACAACGGACGGTACTTTTAGGTCACTTGTTATCGTCACCTCAATTTGTGGGTTAACAATATTTGATTCAATCACTACTTCTACATCAGCGTTTTTGATACGTGACTCCGCATATTCTTGACCGCTTACTCGTTTTTTTGCTGACAAGCCACTTTCATAACTCGATACAAAAAAAGATAGGAAACTCTCACCAATTCGATTGGTGCGCCAATATAAACCGTCATCCGTCATTGTTGTATATTCTTTAATACTAAACTCACCGGTTGCAATATCTTTTGCTGTATTGTCATAAGACGCAGCAATTCGATCAGCAACCAAGTGTGCTTGCTGGTGCATTTGCACTTGTTGAAAAATAACAAGACTATAAAGAACGAGTGCAATAGTAATGATGAATATCATCGGAAACACAAGAGATGCCTCTAAGGTAAACATACCTTTTTGTTCTTTACACAAACGCTTTAGACGTTTTTTCATCATCAAGCCCGCCTCAACTTTCATTTCATAACACTTGATAACATTACTTTCCCCCTATGGAACTTCCACTTCCGGAATATTCTCACCAATATTATTAAGGAGATTCTGTACCCAGCCACGGATCGTACTGCCAAATAGTAATGCAATACCAACTAACACTACAATAATCAGCAAAATTTCAAGTGTCCCTAAACCTTCTTCTTCCTTCCAAAAACTAATGAATCGTTCTTTTACTTTCTTCATTTGTAAACACTCCTTTGTATTTTTTATATTTGATTAAAACATCCTTAAAGCAGGATAGGCAATCACAATTAGAATAGCAGCGAAAGTTAGCACCATAGGGAATACTAGTTTCGATGAAGCTTCTTCTCCACGGGTTTTCGCAATTATTTTACGTTTTTCCCACAATTCTCGAGAGATTTCTCTTAATGCAAGGGATAAATGTTCACCACCACGACGATAGTTTAGTAATATGGTTGTGGTAAACGAAGAAACTTCCTGAATACCACATCGTTTACTGAATATTTCCATCGCTTTATTAAAAGAATCACCATTTTGAATTTTCAAAGCCATATCATTTAGTTCTTCATATAAGGGATGATCCTCATTCTCCTTCATGCGAGCGCAATCTACAATTGCCTTCGTAACTGTTTCACCAGCGTTCACTAACAACGCTACTTTATTTGAAAATTCCGGTAATTCGTAGATAATCGATAACCGCCGTCGTTCCACACGGTCATCAAGTTTGCGAAACCAAATCAATGGAATGATTATTGCTACGATCAAGCCAAAAATTATAAAACGAAAATCTTCAGGTCGAGCCAAATTAAGGATTGCCATTACGATAAAAATAGCGTAAATTGTTGAGATCATTTCTGCAATAAACATTTTTGTATACCCCTGGACACTAGTTTCCACATGATAAACAATAGCTACTTTTCGTTGGACAGATGATAACTTATTCGAAAAGCGTTTCATAATCTGAAGAGCATCGATAATATAAAGCGATGCTGGCGCAATAAACGCAAATTGAAAGGTACCATCAAATGGCTTTAGGAAGTCATTATATTTCTTACCTGCGAGTAACCTAATCAGCAACAAAATTACGATTATACCGACACTAATTATAGGCACCATTTCATCACACCTTTATATTCATGATTTTTCTTGAGATCCAAAATGAAAAAAATGTAATCCCTAAACAAATTGTCATCACGATAGGCCCCAGATCAGCCCACGAATAAAGAGGAGCCACATAATCAGGGGAAGAGTAACTTAAAAATGCAACCATAAAGATTGGTGCCAAGCTAATCGCAGTCGATTCAAATTTCTTTTGCGCAATCATAACCGAAATTTCTTGATCAATTTCTACCTTATCACCAATCATATGTGAGGTTCGACGAATTACTTCTACTAGATCGCCTCCGGTTCGTTTACATGTCGTAAACACATCTGTGAAATTACGAATATCCTCCAGATCAGCCCGATCAGCGAAATCTTGCAAAGGGCGTTCGATAGGCTCACGGTTTGCGACTCGCTTATTGATGTAGCCCAACTCCTTAATGATCAACGTGTCAGGATCAGGATAGAGCAAATTCAGATCATTCACGACTTCTATCAGTGCATTCTCAATCGAACGTCCGGCAGAAAGTGAAGAAGATAAGGAATAAAGTGCTTGTTGAAATTGTTTCGATAGTTCTTGTTTTCTTTTTAAAATCAGTGTTTTCTTTCTGAGTTTCGTATAGAAAAAAGCAAAACTAACAAAAAGGATGGATAGAATGATATTCCGATAGAAAACATAACTGATTAGTGCTAATAACGAACCAGACATAACAAATGTCAGCACATATTCTTGTATCGAATAAGTATACGTTGAATAATCAAGTAAACCTTTTCCCTTCTGACTTTCCTCTTGTTGTTTTACTGGTTGATCCTCTCTTTCTTCATCGGTTAGTTGTTTCTTTTGCTTTCTGTCTTGAATAAAAAAGATTATCCCTAAAATAAGTACAACAGCAATAGCAATAATGATAATTTCCATATAAAATCACCCCTTCCTATATTGATAATCCACGAAACTCTAGTTTATCCGTTTGTTGGAGTTGATATTTTGTCGGTTTCAAACTACCAATTATTTTTCCATAATCATTTACACCTTCTTCTTCAAAACGATATAACGGAATTAGTTGCACATTATTATCTTGAAATCCTCGTATCTCTGAAATTTCAACTACTTTTCGAGAATGATCACGCAAACGGGACAAGTGAATCATTACATCAATTGCTGAACTGATTTGTTGACGAATGACATTGATTGGAAAATCAACTCCACTTAACACCATTGTCTCCAAACGGCTTATCATATCCTTTGTTGAGTTGGCGTGGCCCGTTGACAAAGAACCGTCATGACCTGTATTCATCGCCTGTAACATATCAAGCGCCTCACTACCACGAACCTCTCCAACAACGATTCGGTCTGGTCGCATTCGTAAAGAGGATTTAATCAGATCACGAATAGTGATTTCCCCTTTACCTTCCGTGTTCGCATTACGTGTTTCTAAGCTAACCAGGTTAGCGATATTCTTTATTTGCAATTCAGCTGAGTCTTCGATCGTAATAATTCGCTCATCTTTCGGAATAAAGTTTGATAACACATTTAAAAATGTCGTCTTACCAGAACCTGTCCCGCCACTAATAAAAATATTATATTTACTGATGACAAGTTTTTGTAGGAAATCAGCAACTTCTTCAGTTATCGCCCCCATCTGGATCAAGTCATCAATCATTAACGGACGCTCAGGAAATTTACGAATGGTCATTGTCGGTCCTTTTAGAGCTACCGGTGGGAGAACAATGTTGACTCGCGAACCATCCTCTAAGCGTGCATCAACGATCGGACTTGAGGCATTTACAGTTCGGTTTACTTTTCCAACGATCATTTGTATGATGTCTTCTAAACGCTCTGAACTTTCAAATGCAACATCAACTTGTGACGTTTTTCCGTGTTGTTCAATAAAAATCTCTCGATCACTATTGATCATAATTTCTGTAATGCTTTTGTCATCTATTAATGGTTGCAAAACATCCAAACCTCTAAAGGCATTATAGATGCGTTGAACCGTTTGACTAATCTGCTTCGATGTCATCGGATGTTCTTCTAGTGAATTAAGTACAAGTGTCTCAATATAAACATTTAGTTCACTATCCGTCATATCCTGTCGTTGATTTAATTCCTCTCTTACTCGCTCAATTAAATCTTTGATCAATACTTCCTGACTCATTATAAAATCTCCCGTTCTAAACGTGTGACCAGATTACTAATTTCTTTTGCGAACACTGTATTTTTTAATAAACTTATCGGCTTCACAACATTCTTCCAATCAGGAATATATGGTAATTTGTGTTCAATCGGTAAGTCATATTGTTCAAGTTCTTTAGCTCCGACATTAATATTTCGATTAAGAATAAACATGACATGATCAGTAAGATTAGGGTTCTTATACATTCTCTTTAATTCTTCACATAGTATTCTTGATTTATAGAAACTAAAATGATCATTATTAAGTACCCACAATATACGATTGCTTCGATCAAATAAGCTCTCGATTTTGCTAATAATTGCTGTGTCCAAATCAAAAATGACATAGTCAAATAACTTTACCTTGGCTAGTACATCAATAAGCTTCGTTAAGTTTTCAGGCTCTAACTCAAGCATCTCTTCTGCACTCGGTAAAATTGGGAAGTAGTGAATACCGGTATGAGGATCACTCATGATCAGTTCCTCCAGATTGTCTTCTAAATCATTTGGTTTTGTTTTTAAATAGTAAAACAACGGGCAAGGTTTCGTATGTTGCTGACTATTAAACATTAGTAAAGTTGAAGGAATCATTTCTAAACTTAAGTACAAGGTTCGATACCCTTTACTAGCAAAGGAAGCAGCTAAGTTAGACGCAAGCACTGTTTTACCTGTACCACCAGAAGCAGATAAGCATGTTATCATACGCATATCTTTCAATTGATTTGACTTCTTATCTATATTCTTATTTCGAGCATAATAGTAATTAATAATTTCTTGCATCATTTTACCAATCGGCTGATACTTATAGATAACCGACTCTTCATTAATTTCATCTTTTATTTCATTCACCAACTGCAATGTCAATCCTTGATTTCCCGATTCGACAACTTCGTCAAATGAATGATCCGATAGAATCACATCAATATCGTGATATGCACCGATGTATTCTCCTAGCGCATCTTTATCCGAAAAATACTTCACATCCAGCTTACTATACTCTTTATGATTCCTTAGATAGGCAGCTAAGCGTTGAATGTATTTTTCGTCTTGATCTGCAACAATCAACTTCAATTGAGCCATCACTTTCCACTCCAATCATTGAATTAAATAATTCCAACACCCATTAGTGCGCCGCCGAGGATAAATACTGCACCTAGAACTACTAGAAGCAACACAATACGTTGACCTTGTTTATCTGTTTCCATTAAACTCACTTCTTTCTCCAGGATTTATAAGTCATTCATTTTTAGTTATTCAACTAAATTGCTTGATTCTCTTTCTTTATTTTAATATCCATACTATTTAGGCTTTCAGAAAATATAACAATTTCATCTCTAAACTATCCCTTACGTGCTCATTGTCGTTGGCCTTCCTATCAGTTCGGCAAGAGGTTAATTTCCAGTTTTTATAATTGTAAAAAAATTAACATCTTTCTTATACTACCATATAAATTCAATAGTTTTTCACTTTCGTCAAAATTAGACAAATATAGCACATTTTTTTGATACAAGAACGATCGTGTTCATCTGCAAAACAACAAGACTCTCAAAATAGTACAAGTGGAAGTAACTTGATATTCTCATTGTTTTGAAGGAGGGAATCTTACGTATGGTTTCTGCGGGATAAAAAAAATAGAAAAAGCATATCGAGCTTAATCGCTCGACATACTTTTTCTATTTCTTAAACAAGCAAAAATTGCTGAAATACTTTTAGCTAACTGTGAAATCAATGACTAAGGACTAAACCTACCGCGTCTTTCCTCTTGCATTAGATTTCGCTTTCCCTCTTTGTTGTTCAAGTGGGATTTTTTTATCTGGATTGGTTGGTTGAAAATTCGGCTTACCTTTATCATGTTCAGACATAGAATACCCTCCCATCATTACGATATTGTGTTCATGCTTATCACTAATCCAAGATCGTACACTTCTGATAAAGTGAAACTTCAATCAGTGGTGGTTTTAGGTATTCCCCCACTGATTGTTAGCTGAACCACTCGGGATGCTAGCGTCCGTTCCCCCCACTTTAACAACTTGGTGTTCTCGTTCTTCTAAGGTGGGAGTCATATGGACGGTTGCTCCGGGACAACAAGCAAAAAGCAAATACACTTTTTATCGTAACCATGTTAAAGAAAACTATGTACGTGAACAGCTTTTAGAAAAACAACCTAATTATCGCCAAAACTTCGTCATATCTTTTTTGTCTTCTATATTGTATTGTATTATCTTATCGATTAAGCCTAAGTCTAGCTCATCTTTCCATTTAATCTTAAAAATCTGTTTTGTTCTCTCATATCCAGCATTTTTAATCGATTCATCAAACTGATCCAAAGCAACAGCTTCAGGAGCAACAGACATATGTTGCTTCGATACGCTAAAACCAATAATAAACGTACCATGATCACTAAACATTGGTTGGTTCCATTTGAATTCTTTTTTTAGCCTTGGGAAATTAGTAATGATGTGATCTAGTGTGTTCACCATTCGTTCCTTGTGTTCGGGATGATCTATCTGATCAATAAAATCTTGAAATTCTTCGACGATGATCACTCCTTCTTTTGTTTTATATGCACTTCCTAGTATGCTTATCACCCATGAATAGAGTGTACATTCTGCGTAAAAATATAAATCAAATATATAATCGGTACTGATTGCTAGTCCTAAAGACGCTTGAACTATTGAGAGCTGGCGTTCGTTTCTTCACCACAAACAACTTTGATTTTTTGTTATTTTGAAGCGAGAGTTTTACGAATGGTTACACCGAAAAAAATTAAAAAACAAATGCACGAAATAGTTCTTGCTATACATTCGTTTTTTTTCGATACTTGTCATCAATAATCGTATAATTATCATGATTAATCTTGTCCCATTCGGTTTTCTTATACTGAACGTACTTCAACATTTCATTAATTCGCGCAGGATCGTACGCTCTGAAATATATAGACTCTGCCCACGCTTTCATCTGTTGATGATCTGGATGTCTTGGATTACGATAGGCTTCTAAAAATTCATAATAGCCAGAAAGACCTCCAACATCTTCTGGCGGTGCAATTTCAGCACCATCAATTAGTGTTGGGAATCCAAAATAATAATCGTCAACAATTTGCTCTAATTTGATAATGAAGTGCCAACCGTCACCTAAATCATAAGTATATCGGATTTCCTTATACTTTTCTAAATAATCGTCAATCTTTAAACTAGTCGGTTTTCTGACTTCAATTTTCAACCTTTCCTGATAACGCTCCTCAAATTTCCGCATTTGTGGATCAATGGTTTTCAATCGTTTTTCGTATAGCGCTTTATTTTTTTTATAATGCTGATGTTCAAGGTAAGCTTCTTCATTGTCCGTAACAAGCTTGTTAACCTCTGCTAAATTGAATTCATATAGGTGATAACCTTCATCCGGGTAACCACTCTGAAAATTGGTTACTTTTTGAATTACATCATGAAGCCTTTTAAACGTAGCTCCAGCTGGCAGGACAACTCTTCTCCATATCAGCGGATTGGATTCTTCTAGCTCAATTTTTATCATGTATGCTTTCACTGATATTACCTCCATTTAGAAATTGATGAATTTATCTGATTCTGATCTAGTGCTCTCGCGCCCCATATCTCCATTCATTTTAATATTCTTCTATCGATATATTCTATTGTACCAGACATTGTTCACCTTCTAAATCAGTTCGAATTTTCAATGCACTGTAATACAGATGCTGTCAAGAAGCTCTCCCTACAATTGATTTTTCCCCTGGTTGATGTCAGAAGTGTATCTGTGACTTTTCTCTCCATAATAGATAGCTCTACGTAATAAATTCCTCTTTTTGAGTCATACATAACTTCTTTTTTTAAAATTAATTTCTTCCTATTCTTTTTCTTTTAAAGCAGTGTTATTGATGCTTCTGAATTATATGCATAAAGTGAAACGTCAATCAGTGGGGGTTTTTAGGTATTCCCCCACTGATTGTTAGTTGAACCATTCGGGCTGCTAGCGTCCGTCACTCCTTAAACGACCACCTGCTCAAACAGGTGGATTTGGACATGAATGTTGACGACTAAAGTCGTTGCTAAGACTGAAGTCATCTTAAAGATCAGATGCTGAAGCAACCTTTAATTGGACTAAACTCATTCTTCAATTCGAAATGTTTCGTTATTTTCTTCACTCGATTGATTTGCGATATAATTTCTAATCGTTTCTTCATCAACACTGCCAACCGAGGCACAAAAATAACCTCTTGCCCATAAATGTTGACCCCAATATTTCTTTTTCAATTATGGAAATTGATCTTGAAGCAGTCTTGATGACCTTCCTTTTAAGTATTGCAAAATTTTACTCGGGGCTAGGCTAGGTGGACATGATAACAATAAATGAATATGTTCTTTGCCCACACTTCCTTGCAAAATGGTGTTTCCTCTTGCTTCACAACCTTGCCTGATTAACTCTCTCGTTCTTATCGCAATTTGGCCGTGCAATAACTTGTATGGATATATGGTTACCCAGATCACATGATACTTAATATCATACACTGCATGACTATTCTTTTTATATCCATCCATACTTTTTCACCTCGCATCTCAAGTATGGAGATCAAAAGATAAGGCTAAAAGCGGATACCCTCTAAAGACGGTGGAGTTTGACCACGCTTTTGGAAATTAAACAACTTGATATTCTCGTTGTTACGAGCGGTTGCTTCGGGATAAATATTTCGATGTGCACCGTAACTAGTTCAAATACATATCTTTTGGCGAACTAGGGTTCCAATTAACTAACTCTTCCTGACCCAAAATTAACCATTCCTCAGTTTCAACTCCATAATCTAAAACATATGTCCAGATACTATGTGCCTCCGTTAGTGGATAGGTATCTTGATTTTGATTCTCTGTGTAATAGTTTGATTGGAAGGTAAATTTCACATCAATCGCAGCAACAATTCTTTCATCTGTGTGTTCATATACTTTGAACGAATCTTGATCAAATGTTGCTTTCTCTACGTATCCTTCGTAACGATATCCCGATTCACGTTGATCATTAAAGTTTTTATTTACACGTTCGAGATATTCAGCACGATAACTCGGTGCTAACTTTGTAAAATAACGATCATCATGCTCTATAGAACTTCGCATCCACTCAGCTACATGCTGATTGACCGCTTCGAATAACTCTTGACTATTCGCTTCGATTAATAATGCTTCATGACCAAATGATAAGAAATAATGTGTTTTTTCTTTAATTAAATATTGTGGATCAGTAAAAATTTCTTCACCGTTTTCCATTCTTTTTGCTCTTATATGTGTTGAACCATCAAGCAATACAGGGCCGAACACTTCTGGTGCTTCAAAGGTAATTCCTGTATCAATGTCATTCACTAACAACACTGCATCATTATAATCTGTTGACACATTTATATACTCGATTGAGTAGTTATCTGTGCTAAAAAACAAATCATCTCCATTTGCATCTTGTATGTCTATATCAGAAATAATCTCTTCAATTTCAAAAATGCTTCCAGTCACATGATCTTGATACTTAATTGTTAACTTATCATTGCCCGTGGCGAGAAATTCCACATAAGTATGTCCTGTTTCGTCGATAGTCTCTATATAACTATCATTAATATAAATTTCAGCCCCCTGATAAGGAGCATCAATTTGAATAATGTGATTTAAGAAGATAATTTCATCTCCTACTATTTGAATACGATAAGGACCTATGTTTGTTGGTTCTGAGGCGATAGATAGAAAGTAACGACTATCTTCATATGACATCAACCTTAAAAATGTTTCTAATATATCTCGATCAATAGGTTTTCCTGATTCACTATAAGTAAAAGCACCCAGTCTTTCAATATCTTCATCTAATAGAATCGTCTCGAGTGTCAAAGTTTCATCTTCTTCATCTATATTTACAGGTTGGCTCATAGTTTGAATTGGGTCTGGGTAAAATAGAAGGACACCAACCGTAACAACGGAAGAAACCAAAACCGCATTCCCACTTGGGGTATGAAGGAAATAATATGGAATGTTCTCTTTAGTTAAAGATTTCTTTAGATAAGCATAAATAGGTAAAGAAATTATTATGAAAATACATAGTATTAGTAAGGATATTTTTATTGGTTGAGTGGTTTCCTCAAGATTTTCTGTTGTTGACTTTAATGGTTCCTCATTAATTGTAGCAAATTCATCACTGTCACTTTTAGGCTTGTTCTCAAGGGAAGGGTTCTCATTGGACAGTTCAAGTAATGATAAATCAGGACTATGATCAAGATTATTTGTTTCTAGTAATCGAATAGGATGTGCTGCATCATCATCCAACAACTGAAACATAATGTAACCATGATGTTCTAGTCGATCAGAACTCGGATCCGCATGATCATACACAGAGCCAGCATTAAGAAGATTTAAATTAAAATCTTCCAGATAATCTGCCATGTAATATGAGCTAAAATAAATCAAGTAAATATCTTCTTTTGGTTGGTAGACAGCTTCAAGAAAAGGAATGGGAACATAGAGATACCCTATTCCTAACTCAGACCCAAAAAAATAATGTCCATCATGTTCAAGAAACGTATAGTACTCATTTTCTTCGTATTCATTTAAGTCTACATTTATATTAAGGTATGCATCTAAAAATGCGTCCAAGTAGTCTTTTTCAAGTTTATAAGTGACATTAACATCACCTAAAGCTTTCCTGTCAGACTCGGTCGGTGTTTTCATATCTAACAAGAATGGCGCACTTCTACCTTCATCAATGAAGAACGGGACTTCATTTACTGTATAATAATTATTTTTTGCATGAAAACCATATTCCCATAACGGTTCGGCGTAAAGAATTTGATTGGCAAACCATTCACGAGTAGTTTTATCCCATTGATATAGAATATTATCAAACCCTAAATCCTCTCCAAAACTTACTGGGGTTGAATCAGGCTGGGTCACTTGTTCATTAATGATTGGATTCATAGTTACATCACTCTGAAACCGATTCAAAAATTCAATGATTTTGTCGTCACTAAATGCTTCTTCGTACATAAAGTAAGCGAGCTTCTCGGTCTCTTTATCCAACTCTTTAATGGTTGTATCAATTAATGCCTCATAAGCCTTGTCATAATCCTGTCGTCTATCAGTATTCTCCCCCTCAATTCTGTATTCTGGATCTCGATACTCTCCCTCATCATATTCAGAAAAATAAAGCCGTTCTCTACTAGTTAATTCAGGAATGTTTACTTCAATTTCATACCATCCCAATCTAGCAGCAATTAAACTTGAGTCACCATCAGCAAGTAATAAATTACCATTTTTCAGCTGGTAAATTGGCCAGTTCATAGGCGTTCCACCAATATCATAGAGATGTTCGTTCTCTGCATAACCATTACTGCCCGATCCTTGTCCGTCTCCTAAAATAGATAAAAGTTCTAACTTGCCATTGTCAAAAGTAAAAACTTCTAGCATATAGTTAATTGTTCTATAATCTGCTCCCATTAATAATTCAGGTGAACCTGATCCAGTTAAATCTACAAGACTGATATAATGATCACTTATAAACATGGGCTCTTTATGATCTTTAATCGCATGAAAATATGCATCTTTCCAGCTTTGTGCATGTGTTGTCTGTGTAAATGAAAAGCTTAGAGTCACAAACATTAAACCCAGTATTAAAAATTTTAAATATCTCATAGTTCCTCCTTTAGAACATACAGTTTGAATTTTTATTTTAGAAATACAAATAGGTTCATTAATTTCCTATTAATCAACTGATTAAAATAACATTGGCCATTTAATCCGTTTTGTTATGTTAGCATTACATTCTAGAAATAGGTATCTTATTTTAACTATCAAACAAGTAGGCCAAAATCTATATTATTCCTAACAAAGACAATTATTCTTTAGACTAAATAATACTGAGTACTAGGCACAATTAAAAAACATCAAATATTCATATCCTATCAGTGGTTGAATGATACTGGTATTAATATATTCGCCATAAATAGTCATGATCCTTCAATATCCTACTATGTTTTACATGAATTATAGATATTGAAAAAATGGCTACCTTTTCTATTTCCAAAGATAAACACCTCAGAAATATACTTTTATATTTTTCTTACGGATAAGCCCCATTAACCCCGTTGATGTTTTAAAGTGGGAGTCTTACGGACAGTTTTTCGTGATAAACGTCAATCTCGAGTATAAATTTATTCAAGCACTTCTGTACTCTATGTTTCTTTCAAAGCAGTCTCATAGTATTTTTTTCTTAAACGACCACCTAGCCAGGTGGATTTGGACATGAATGTCGACGACTGAAGTCATCTTAAAGATCAGATGCTGAAGCAACCTTTAATTGGACTAAACTCATTCTTCAATCCGAAATGTTTCGTTCTTTTCTTCACTCGATTGATTTGCGATATAATTTCTAATCGTTTCTTCATCAACACTGCCAACCGAGGCACAAAAATAACCTCTTGCCCATAAATGTTGACCCCAATATTTCTTTTTCAATTATGGAAATTGATCTTGAAGCAGTCTTGATGACCTTCCTTTTAAGTATTGCAAAATTTTACTCGGGGCTAGGCTAGGTGGACATGATAACAATAAATGAATATATTCTTTTCCCACACTTTCTTGCAAAATGGTGATTCCTCTTTCTTCACAACCTTGCCTGATTAATTCTCTCGTTCTTATCTCAATTTGGCCGTGCAATAACTTGTATGGATATATGGTTACCCAGATCACATGATACTTAATATCATACACTTCATGACTGTTCTTTTTATATCCATCCATACTTTTTCACCTCGCATCTCAAGTATGGAGATCAAAAGATAAGGCTAAAAGCGGATACCGTCTAAAGACGGTGGAGTTTGACCACGCTTTTGGAAATTAAACTAGATCGTTTTGTGTTTTTTTAAAAAAGGTATGCTGCACTTATCCAGTACAACACACCTTTCTTTACAGTATAAATTCGACAAAAACCGGGCGGTGACAGCCACCTTATGCTTTGAATACTCTAATTTCTTTTGTGTGTTGAGGTAGACGCATACCTATTGCTCCGCCTAATGTACAACTAAAAATTAGTAATCTAAAAGAAATTTCATTAGTTAATGTAGAAAATCCAACATTTACTATGTTAGTAACTACTGGGATCAATAAAATAGTAGCTACCAAAAGAGTGACGACCACTATCAAGTTTACAAACTTATTTATTTTCTCTGAAGAAAAATAGCAAATTGTCCACAGACCTAACGCTCCAACGAAAAAGGCAAGGATATAGGAAAGAATATAATTTAATATTCTTGCTTGTCTAATACTAGGAAGTTCTTCACGGTAATGATCCGTTTCTAAGGCTTCAAAGATCGGTTTTAGCCAAACATCTTGATTAATTACAATTTCCTCAGTTGCATGAAATTGGTCATCACCCCAGCCAACAAATTGATAGCCTTCATTGGCCACCGCTTCTACAACAACCGGAAGTGACTCAAAATAAACTCCACTCCAAGTGGAATCGTAATTTACTCCCTCATACATAAAAAGATCTCGTCCATTAACAAGAATGGTTCCTTTATCCTGCTCTTCAAAAGTAACAGTCAATTCAAACTGATCACCAAGTTCAAAATGATCATCTAAATATGTCATGACATAGTTCGGGCGCTCTTCAGCAAATTTTCGTAAAATTTCTACCTCTTCAAACCATCTTTCCATAAGTATGCTGCACTTATCTAGCGCAACATACCTTTCTTTATAGTATATTATTCGACAAAAACCGGGCGGTGACAGGCACCTTAATTTAAATAGTCCATTGGGTTTACTGAATTTGCTCTTCCGTTCCATGTACCGATATGAACTTCAAAATCAAGATGTTGCGCTGTTGAATTACCGGTATTCCCCATCGTAGCGATTTGTTGACCGCGTTGAACCTGATCGCCAGCTCGTACTAATGTGGTTCCACTTCGCAAATGAGAATATAAGGTGGTAACTTGTTGTCTATTCCCATCACCATTCATATCGATATAATGGGTGATCATTATTGCATCACCATAGCCATTCATTCTTCCATCATATTCTGTAAAAGTAGCTGTTACAACACCTGCTTCAGCTGCATAAATTTCTTGATATCCTGGATCAGCAATATCTATACCGTTGTGAAAGCTTTGACGACCACTAATCGGATGAGTTCGGTAACCATAAGGAGAAGTTACTCTTCTAGTTGAAGCTGGCCAAGCCAAGACAGCTCGTCCTCCGCCTGATCTATCTTGGGAGAGTTGACCTATCCCCTGCCCTCCACGTTCTTGTTCTCTTGCTAACTCAATGGCTCTTTGGAGCGCTGTTACCTCCCGACGTTGGATTTCTTGTAAGTCGGCCAAAGTTACTTGATAGTCTTCCAGTTCTTCAAATTCTTCTTCCAAAGTTACCAATAAATTAGACTGCTCATCCATTTGTTCATTTAATCTGTCTTGAAGATTAATAAGCTCTTTTTCCTGAGCAACAAGGTTCGTTCGTTGACGATCTAATTCGTTTTTGTCATCTTCTAAATTTTCTTTGTCGACAATCAATTTGTTCTGTTTCTCTTCAACCTCTACACGCATATTCTCTAAATCTACTTGATCAGCTTGCTGTGATTCAATAATCCACTGATCTTGTTCAATGATTGTTGTAAGGGCAGCTACTCGATTGATAAAATCCCCAAAACTTTGTGATCCGAAAATAACTTGTAGATAGTTCACATCTCCACCATTCTGCTGGATCGAACGCATTCGATTTTTAATAAGATCATCGCGTTCTGCAATACGAGTAATCAAATCATCAATTTCAGCATTAAGGTCTACAATCTCTTTCTCGGTCAGTTCAATCTCTATTTCTGTTTTTCTAATAGAAGATTCAATCGAATCTATTTGTTGACTTGTTTCATTAATCTCCACTTGTTTATCCACTAAATTCGCTTCCGTCACTTCAAGTTCGTTAGTAATGTTATTGATTTCTGCATTAACCTCTGCTTGTCTCTGCTCATTTTCTTTTAATTTTTGTTCAGCATTACTAGCATTTCGATCAATCGTATTTTTTTCAGCCTCTAACTCAGCCAACTCTTCTTCTAGTTGGGTAATGCTTTGGGCAGATACTGCATAAGGAAAAAAGAAACTAACTACTACGATCAACATAACTATGTACGCCATTAAACGCTTCATATGCATAATATTTCTCCTTTATTCGTTGGTGTTATTTACAGAAACTAGACTTCGATAGTGAAGCTTAGTTCCAATTATCAAAAGATGATAGTTTTAGAGAAAGTCGCTAATATTAGGGGGTTTCAGTAAACTGAACTGATCCTTGCTTACTAAATGTATTCGAGTTCATTCGTATTGTTTTAACAATAACTTTCTTTTTTCGATTTCCTCGACTTATTATAGCATCTACAAACCTGTTTTTTTATTTCAGTTCCATTTCAATTCAACCTATATTTTCCCACCATAGTAATGATTTTTTAATATAGAATAGGGATTTCGACCCAATAAAGGCTACAACATATTAACTATCTGTCACGATTTAAAAAACGACACTTCAATCTGTAGCAGGGTGATCTTCCCCATACTGGTTGATGTTTCCTTCGATATACTTGTGTCCGTTGCTCCCACTTAAACACCATTAATCTTCTCGATGTTTTGAAGGAAGGGTCTTACGGACAGTTGCAACAGAAAAGGAAAATTTTCACAACCTAGTTCGCCGTTACTGATAGACTTTTATTGTAGTTTTCCGCATCAACATTTTTTGTAGAATTTAAAAATGGAGTTCAGTTAGCGAAGAATGGTGTATAATAGAAGAGCAATCAATCATACATATTCTAAATCGAAAGTGAGTTTGAATGATGGGACGTAAATGGAACAATATTAAAGAAAAAAAAGCAAACAAAGACAAAAATACTAGCCGCATTTATGCGAAATTTGGTCGTGAAATTTATGTAGCGGCGAAACAAGGAGAACCAAATCCTGAATCGAATCAAGCATTGAAATTCGTTTTGGAACGCGCAAAAACATACAGTGTCCCAAAACACATTATTGATCGCGCGATTGAAAAGGCAAAAGGCGGAGAAGAAGAAAACTTCGATGTATTACGTTATGAAGGATTCGGACCAAGCGGATCGATGGTTATCGTTGATACGTTAACGAATAACGTCAACCGTACTGCAGCCGAAGTTCGTACTGCTTTTAACAAAAACGGGGGAAACATGGGGACTAGTGGCTCAGCTTCCTACATGTTTGACGCAACTGCTGTACTTGGTGTGGAAAATCAGTCAGTCGATGAGATATTAGAAATGCTGATGGAAGCTGACGTTGATGTTCGTGATTTGATCGAAGAAGATAATGCCGTTATTATTTATGCGGAACATGATCAATTTCATGCTGTACAAGAAGCGTTAAAACAACAAGGTATTGAAGAATTTACGGTCGCTGAATTGACGATGTTACCGCAAAATGAACTTACTTTAACTGGTGAGGACTTAACAAAATTCGAAAAAATGATCGATGCACTAGAAGAATTAGAAGACGTGCAAAATGTTTATCATAACGTAGAATTAGATTAAGATATCAAGTTGTAAGCAAATAGCAAGCCTATTTTATCTAGTTGGGTAGGCAGGTAATCATTCTAAACTATTAGACGAAAAGAAAGTATGTTGCACACGATCAGCGCAACATACTTTCTTTTTGGTTAACCATTCGACAAAATTCGGGCGGTGACAGGCACCCGTTTGTGTCCGTAAATACGTGGTTGTAGGTATTTATCTAATAATGGAACGGTTGCATTCATGATTAGGATGGCGAATCCTACACCTCCTGCATAATCGGAATAATACCGGAACAAGACAGTTAGTATACCTGCACCAATCGCAAAAACGATTTTTCCGAGTGGGGAAAAGGGCGATGAACTATAGTCCGTTATCATAAATACAGCCGCAAAGATTAGTGCTCCTCCCAATACATGTTCCATCATAAAAGCTAGATCAAATCCACTTGTTACGAGCGGAATAACCGCTACTGGCAAAATAAAAAATAGTGGAATGTGTGGGTCAATGATTCGACGTACAACTAAGTATCCAAAAGCGATCAGAATTAATAACTTTGATGTCTCTCCAACATTACCAGGTAGTCCTGTTCCGAGAAACATATCTAGCAAAGCTGGCATTTCAGCATCCGCATAAGTTGCAGAAGAAACCGCTTCTGCACCATTACTAGCCAAAATCCCTAAAGGAGTTGCTTGAGTTGTCGCATCAGCCGCTGCACCTGGTTCCACCCATATACTAACTTGTTCACCAAAAAATACAGACAGCATTATCCGTGCACCAACCGCTGGGTTAAACCAGTTTCGACCAATCCCTCCAAACAATTGTTTAATTACAAGAATCGCAAATCCGCTACCTAATACAATCGTCCATAATGGTGCACTTACTGGTAAACTTAACGCAATCAGTAGCCCAGTTACTACGGCACTATAATCATTAATTCTAACTGGACGTTTGGTCAGTTTTTGAAAGAGATATTCAAATAACACACAAGAACCAACAGCTACCGCGATCATTAGTAGGACACGCCAACCAAAAAAGTACAACGCTCCTAATGTTGGAAACATTAACGCAATGATAACTTGTTTCATGATCCAAGCCGAAGTTCTCTTTTGACGTAAGTGAGGAATATTGGACATTGTTAATTGTTCTTGGGACAAATCTATCGTTTCACTCATCCTAAGCCCCCTCCTTCGCCGCTTTAATTTCTCTTTTAGCTTTTTGAATATTTTCTAGTATTGGAATCTTCGATGGACAAATATAAGAGCATGCACCACAATCGATACAATCTAACGCGCCCAATTTTTCTGCTTTCTTAAGATCTCCTTTTTCATAGGCATTGCTAATCATAATTGGTTGTAAGCTAACAGGACAAACATTTAAACACTCTGAACATTTAATACATGGCGATCGCTCATCCATTTCAGCTTCTTTCTTTTCCAAAAATGTTACCGTAGTTGTCCCTTTCCCTACAGGAACAAGTCCAGAATTCATCGTTCGCCCCATCATTGGTCCACCATGAATCATTTTTCCAGGTTTTGATCGGAACCCCCCACAGTCTTTAATCAAAGATTCCATCGGCGTTCCAATTCGCACCCAAAGATTTTTCGGTTCTTTTACGGGTTCACCACTTACTGTTGTAATCCTTTTCGTTAGTGGCTTTCCTAAATGAATCGCTTCATAAATCGCATAGGTTGTTCCTACATTAATCACTAACGTTTGAACGTCTGCTGGTAGTTTACCAGGAGGTACTTCACGATTCGTCAATTTTTTAATTAGTACTTTTTCTGAGCCTTGTGGATAAATCGTCTCTAATTCCTTAACTTCGATAGCTTCCGATTCCCCGATCTCTTTATTCATAACCGCGACACTTTCATGAGCGTTTGATTCAATTGCAATATAGACTTTTTTCACTGGAAGGATTTCTTGGAGTATGCGAATCCCTTCGATTAATTCTTTCGCATATTCGACCATCAAGCGATGATCAGCGGTGGTATAAGGTTCACATTCTGCACCATTGACAATAAGGGTATCAACTGATGTGTCTTTTGGGGGTGACAATTTCACACTTGTCGGAAACGTTGCTCCACCCATCCCAACAATGCCTGCTTTGTCGATTATTTCGAGCTTTTCCTCAGGACTAAGTTTCTCGTCTTCAGCGAAAAGTGGAGCGTTCCATTCGTCTTGAAAATCATTTTTTATAATAATACAGGGAGAATTTCCTTGGATGGTGGGATGGTCTCCAATTTCGATGACTTCTCCTGATACGGAAGAATACGTATTGGCAGAAATCATCTCAGCTTTTTCAGCGATTAACGTACCGATTTTTACTTTGTCTCCAACATCAACAACTGGAGTGGCTGGTTTACCAATATGCATCGTTAACGGATAAACCAATTCAGAGGGTACAGAGGCGTTTTCTATCTGTCGATGCTCGGTCCTTTCTTTTCTCTCTACCGTGTATGCACCTTCTCTTTTCCATTTTAACTTTGGAAAAATAGCAAACACTTCCTTTCTATAAAAATTATAATATTCTTCTTCCACTTGGAAGAGTTTTTCTACCGTTTCATAACATGCTAGATTTCATTGATTTATCGGGTATTATTTAAAAAGAAAGTTCAATTTCTAATCTCACCTCGTTTAAATTCGGCAATTTTCGCCAATTGAATACCGCAAAATGATTGGATACAAAAAAAATTTTGTAATATTTCGGTTCTTCTTTTGTCGCTTTAGATTAGAAAAATAGTATTGTTGATTTTTGTATACCCACACCTAAAAAAGACTAAACATTACCATAGTCATTGCAGAAAACATTGCAACACTTACTCATTTTGTCTTCAAATAGCCATAGAAAGAACTGGAAAAAAGCGTCCGACCTTCGAAAACTACCATACAAAAAAGAGAGTATATTGCACCAATCCAGCGCAACACACTCTCCATCATTCGACAAAAACCGGGCGGTGACAGGCACCGGTTACTTTCTTTTTTGAAAATCTTTCACATAGACATCAACAGCTTTTATCGCATCTACGACATCATCAGCAGTTGCCTTAAATGGCATGTTCGTCATTGTATCATCAGGGTCTACGGCTAATTCAGCTACTTTTCTCAAGTCATCATCTGAAGCTTCATCCAAATGTAGTGCTTCCATTGTAATTGGTAGATCCAATTTAAGCATAAAATCGATATAACGTTCTAGCTCATCAATCGGACGGTTTTCCAAAATAAGCTGGGCAACAATTCCATAGGCAACCTTCTCACCATGAGACATGTCATGAATATCACCATGGAGCGCTGACAACCCATTATGAATCGCATGTGCACCTGCGATTCCTCCATTTTCAAAACCTAGTCCACTTAATAATGTGTTCGCTTCTACCACAGCTTCTAAAGCAGGGGTTACGATTTTTTCTTTATTCGCTGCGTATGCTTGTATACCGTATTGGAATAAGGTTTCTTCACATTTCTCGGCAATCGCATAACCTGCAATGGTTGGTTTTCCACCATGCATGTTCTCACCATGGGCCTCTCTAGTTGCGCGCGCTTCAATTAATGTTGCTAATGCATCTGAAATACCTGATGCTAACATATGGGGAGGTCCTTGAGAGATTATTTTCGTATCGTTCATCACAAGATCAGGGTTTTTATCATAAAATTGATATTTTTCTACCTCTCCATCTTCTGTATAAATAACTGATAAACCGGAAGTCGGTGCATCTGAGGAAGCTAACGTATTAAATATTAACATATAAACACTTAGCTCCTCTGCGACAGCTTTTGACGTATCGAGGGCTTTTCCTGTACCAACCCCTAATACAGCATCTACTTCATCCTCTTCACCAATCTTCGAAACTCTTTCAATTTCTTTCATGGAACACTCACCATTGAATGTTACCTTTGATATATCGAACCCATCTTCTTCTAGTTGCTTTATCAAATCATCGCCACAAATTTCTTGAACGGTTTCATCAGCTAATACGAGTAATTTCTCGCCATATGGCTTAATGTATTTGCCTGCACGCTTCAATAAATCTTTCCCTTGAACATAACGACTTGGGCTTCCATAGATCTTATCCAAAATTCAACATCCTCCTTTGTTTTGTAAAAAAAAGTATTGGTATTGTTGATTTCTGTATACCCAGTCTGAAGAAGACTAAACATAAGCATAGTCGCCATTATTGAGAAAATAAGTACAAAACTCACTGTTTGATATCCGAAGAAAGTATGTAGCATCAATCCTGTGCAAGATACTCTCTTCATTGGATGATTCATGTGGCATCACACCCCGTTTATCTCGGAGCAACCGTCCGTAAGACTCTCACTTCAAAGCAACGAGAATATCAAGTTATTTAAGTGGATTGTGGATTAACAGACGCTAGCCCCCAAAGGTTTCAAGGGCCTTTGGGGCATTCTTTAGGGCTAACAATTAGTGGAGAAAAGCTAAAAACTCCACTGATTGAAGTTTCACTTTATATACGCTCACAATTCTTAATAAAAGAAAGTGTTGTTTTAAATAATTTCGGTTGAACATCTAAATAAGTAAGGTTATTAGGGAGGTTGTCAAAAAGTTTCACTTCGCTCACTTCGGATAATGGTAATTGACCCATTTCCTTTATAATCGCAAAGAATAACCTTCCAAAAATTTCATTTATCGAGTCGTCCATTGAATAGTCACAAATGGGAACTAAATCTACTTTTTTGCATCCTGTTTCTTCATATAATTCTCTTTTAGCTGTTTCGTCAATTCTCTCACCAGGTTCTCTATGCCCCCCAGGGATTTCCCAAGAATTTCGGTCTTTATGCTTAACATAAACCCATTTCCCATTATAATTAGCACTAATTACAGCAAATGATAAGTCCTTTTCACTTATTTTACCTATATTGAAGAATTTAATCTTCATTTTATCACCTCTTACTAATAGAGAGTTCTCCACGTTCGACATAATTCGGGCGGTGACAGGCACCGACTTCTTCTAAGAGCATTTTGCCTGATTCGGATCTGAAGTGTAATTTTATCTTGTTAATCTGAGCTAAGTCTAATTCTCCTCTGCTCGGTTCAAAAAAAGAGTCTATCGGGATCATAAACGTCTGAAATACCGGTTCCCATGAATTCTCATATTTGCCCTCTCGAAAAATAGTATCGAATAAACCAAAGTGGGTAAATTCAGTTTCAATCACAGGTGGAATCGGCATAATTTCTTCTAAGGATCTTACACCACCCCCACCATCTACCGATTCTAACTCGATCTCAACAGCAGGAACACTCCCGTCCTCCGCCACATTTGCCATCGTGACAACAAGATGTTCTGGCTTTTCCAATCCTAATTCACTTTCAAAACCTTCTGCCAAGTTAATCGTGTACGTAGCGTCTCCTTTCCACTCCAGAAGAACCGCATCTACCGGGCGGTTATTACCTGTTCTCTGTTCTGGTCTTAGGATTTCAACTTCTCTAAACCCACTTGTCTCCACAAAAGCCTCGCTTCCACCAAACACTTCTCCACTAGCATGCTTAGCTTCTGTAATCGGAACGTAGCTAGAATTCTGATATTTACTAATGAAGGTCGTCTCCGGAAGCCAATCCTTCCCATACTGATGATCAGGAAATAGCTGTTCATAACCTTCACGATTATGTAGTACACTTTCAAAAAATGCTGAAAGATACACTTTTGCTATACGTCGCTGATCTTCAGGATCCATGGTCTGTTTCCTGTTTAAAAATATTCCTCTTGGTAAGCTATTATCCATCCTTCCCCACTCCGAATTAAATTGACTATGGTTCGCATCTGCAATATAAAGCGAAGCCTTAAATCCTTGGTCATCTTTAGAAAAATTTGTACGATAAAATTGATGGTCCCCTCGAAAATCATTCACATCAGCATCTCGTGCTCCCTGAATGACTAAATAAGATACATTATTCAAGTTTGCTTTTTTACCATCCACTCTTCTATCTGTTGGAGCAAGAGCAACAACTCCTTCTATATTAATGGTTGCTAATTCTTCTCGCAGGCGAACATTCTTGAAAAATCGCTGATGATCGGCAACCATCGATACTGCCTGGCCACCACGCGAATGTCCCACAAGACCTACTCGATCAAAGTCTATTTTCTGAAAAAATTCATTTCCGGGAGTTTCATTCAGTTCTTGAAGCTGAACTAAATGCTGCAGCAACACCCATGCACGTAATTTATAATTATGATCAGGAATGCCTGATACATTGGAAAAATTGATAAAATCCTGATCTACTGATATGGTAAGAAACCCCCGACTTGCAAGTAGTTCTCCTAAATAATCATAGCCACCTGTAGAAAAATGTTCCATAATATGATTTCCATGGACAAGTAATATTAAAGGAAAAGGTCCTACCCCTTCCGGAACCCAAGTGCGTCCATTAACCGGTAAATTTGTCTGATCAAATCCCCAAAACGCTTCTCTTTTGTTTCCCCATCTTGTGACAAAATCAGAAGCGTCTACCGTTGGCGTTTGAACCGTAACGTCCCGACCAAATTCTGCTCGATGCTTGTCTTCCCCACTTCCATAGGTGAAAAATGTATAAGAATAGTCTCCTTCCTGACCAGGATTTTCTCCCAAGATCGATTCCGTATAGTCAGCAAAAACCAGCTCGGATTGGTCAAGTGATCTATTGCCCTCATTATCATGAATTCTTATAAAAATAGTAATAACTAGAATAATAGGAAGGATAAGAAAAACAACAATTCTTCTCTTGTTTCTATAAAAAAGCATGGCAAAAAGAAGTCCAATAAAAAGACTTATTAAACCAACCCCTATCCCGACAAGGAAGGAAAAGAGTTTTCCGCTTTTATCATAAATTAACACCGTAATAATAATACCAATCGAATAAATTAAGCCGCCAAGTAAAAGACGAGGAGTAGAAAAAGGTAGAAAAGATAGCAAAACCCCTACCAAAATAGTTGTGATAAAAAATAAAAGTCCATTGATTGCGACAGCTCTACCAATATCCAATAGATTGGTATAACTCGTTGCACCAGTCGGAGTGCCCAGTGCTACCATGATTGAAGCTGATGTCGTCACCAACAAAAAAACAACCATACAACAAATGGTATAGGTACGATCTTTTTCTGAATTGGCCACTAGCCGTTGAGCTGTCCAACTCCATGGCTTTTTGAAAAACTGCTTCATTTCTAAAATCCTCTCTGTAACGTGAAACTTTCATCATTTGCGCTTTTATTATCCAAATTGTTAGCTCAAAATAATGAACCAACCATTGTTATTATAGCGTCCGTTACTGCTATTTAAATAGTTATGATTTTTGGATGCACTTAGATATAAAATCTTAGCTATGAGCCCTACTAGATGAAGTGAAACTTCAATCAGTGGGGGTTTTTAGATATTCCCCCACTGATTGTTAGTTGAACCATTCGGGGTGCTAGCGTCCGTTACTCCCACTTAAACATCTTGCTTTTCTCGTTGTTTTGAAGTGGGAGTCTTACGGACGGTTGCTCCGGGATAAAAAATTGCTTTGAAAAGCCATTCTCTTTCCAAAATAATGAACGGAAATTGTTAGGGCATATTTTATGTTCGTTAAATAATCTTCTACCATTATCATAGCAAAACAACAAACACATTTATATCCTTTTTTCTAACAATTCATGATTGCATTCCAAGTTGGGCCTACCAAACTATATGCAGAAAACACAGTAAATATCCTAAACTATCACATACAATCTTGCTAAGATGATCGGATCGAACCGACCCTTCCTCCTCTTTCAAGCAAACAAAAACACCCCTCAACACAGACTGTTGAAGAGCGCTCCAT
>NZ_JAPRAT010000012.1 GCF_026805325.1 Natronobacillus azotifigens | reverse complement strand
TTTTCCTGAATTCTACTATTCTTATCTTTTAATGGCACAATTCATGATCACAACTATTGGTATGGTTACCACCATTTACCGTTTTTTTCGTTATGGTAAAAAAGAGTAACCCCATGAAGAGATTACTCTTGCTCCGATTCCTTTTGTAGTGCTCTCACTTGATCATCTTTGCCAAGAATAATAAGAACATCTTTTTCTTCTAAAACTTCGTCCGGATTCGGATTAAAAATCATCTCATCCGAATTAGCTTTTTTCAATGCAATTAAAATTAAATCTGCCTTTTCTTTTATGTTAGCATCTTTAATCGATCGATCACATAGTTCTGATCCACTTGTAATCTCGATTTCATCCAAATCTAAATCAAGATTTCCTGCATGAGTGACTGTGTCTAAAAAAGAAATAACAGAAGGCCTAAGTAGCATAGATGCCATCCGATGCCCTCCTATCTCATTAGGAGAAACTGTTTTATTTGCACCAGCACGAAGCAGCTTATCATGCGACTTATGATTAATTGCCTTGGCAATAATGGTAAACTCATAATTTAATTCTCTCGCTGTCAACACGGTGAAAAGATTATCCGCATCTGTTGACAAGCTAGCTACTAATCCTTTCGCATCCTCTATCTTTGCTTTTTTTAATGCATCTTCAGTCGTAGCATCTGCAACGATTACATTAATATCATCTTCTTTGAGCGTATTCACAATATCGGGGTCGTTATCGATCACTACAAAAGGAATAGACCTAGCTTCTAAGGTCTGAATCACATAGATGCCCGTCTTTCCTGCACCACAAACGATATAATGATTGGTTAAACGTTCAATTCTGTCATTCATTCGCCGTGTCCTCCACGCTTCTTTCAGATTGCCTTCAAATATATAGCTAATAACAGTTGATCCTCCGTACCCAATAACACCAATACTGAAAATAATTAAGGCAATAGAGAATATTTTTGCCAAATCAGACATAGGTGCGACTTCACCATAACCAACAGTCGAGATCGTAATCGCCGTCATATAAATCGCATCTAACCAGCTTATTCCATCAAGAATTAGCCAATATCCGAGACTCCCTATGATAAAGAGGGCACATACTAATCCAAAAAAGAAAATAATTTTATTTCGATTTTTCATTGTATTACTCCAATAAAACGAGATTAGATTTTAATTCCCCTCCACACACTCTGGGAATCATTAGCATTATTATATCTTCTTCGTGAAATGAACACAATCAATATCTAAGATTCTCTCTCTTTATACGTTTTTGCCAACCTCATCCCAAATTCAAGGTAGCTTTCCTTGTGTTTCTCCATCTCTGTCAGCATTTTTGCAGACAAAATTAAGTTAGGATTCGTAACTTTTTCCCATTCCTCTTTAATAACACGATGATAGTTATTATTGCCTGACGTCTGATCAACAGCAATCGCGATTTTGTTCAGTTTTGCAAAGACTTCCTCCGCCCAATCAGTTAACAAAACTTCAGAACCATCGTATTGATACAACTTAACATTCGGCTTTCTACCTGTTAGTGCCGTTATATGATGATTTTCATTAGCCAAGCGCAATTCTTCTTCGGTCATAAAACGGCTATCCTCAAACAAACAAAACAACATAAAAATTTGCATAAAATGGAGCTGATTTAAACTAATACCTACTTTTTCAAACGGATTGTTATCAAGGATTCGAATCTCTAAATAACAAACACCCTCTTCTTCAAGACCTTTCAATTGTGACTCGCATTTCTTACGAGGTTTGAACCGTAAAGGCGAATAAAATTCTCCCTCATTTTGCAGAATATTACTATTTAATTGAATTTGTTCTCCATTCTGATAGATTCCTAATCTTTCATACTTATTGTGCGTTGTATTTAATAGTTTTCTAATATCAGATAGATACTCACTCAACTGGTTATAGGAAATATGCTGCTGATGTTCTACTTCGTTTGAATATCCAAAACGACTTACACGGATAGAAATCGCATTTTTTTGGTATGTTTTCAAACGATCTCGAAGATTGTGACACTGATTTGAAATAATGTCTAATTCTTTATCTAATGCAGATTCATAACTTTCATCATAAACCGGTGAAGCACCGAACAAATAAATCAATAACCATCGATATTTCATGAAATTTCTTGCCGTAGCAAAATAAATCTCATTTTGAAATGATTTTCTATCCATATCCCCACCATAATGGTGATAAAAAAAATCAATCAACGAATCTCCGAAAGAAAAATTATAATGGATACCAGATAACATCTGCCGTTTCTTCCCATATCGATGTGCTAAACCTTTACGGTAAATATACTTCTTCCGCCCTGATTCTGATTGATTGAATTTAGCGATCGGTATTTCTCTCTCATCATTTGGTAAAACCGGTGGCATACTTAATGGCCAAAGAAATTCATCATTAGGAACTCCATCATCGACTGTTTTATGTATTTTTTTTAATTGACCAAAAACTTCTGCTACACTTCGATATGGCTTTGTGACGATTTCTAATTGACTTTCCGCAAAATCTGTTGTTATTTCCGGGTTTTCTAATTTATCACCAAAAACTTCTGGATGATTGGTAACAGCCATTTCTCCTCCAGCAGTAGTGCGTTGGGTCTCTCTTTCCACTCCCCATCTTCCCTCGAGCAAGAAAGATGTATCTGGTAATCCAAAGATAAGATTCGATATCTGATTAAAATTCCAGTGTTTCTTACTATCCATCTATAATAAGCCCCTTTTACTACTAGTTTCTACTAGCGATTCAACCTATTACACCATATTCAGCTCCTTACACAAATACTACTGAAATTCTGCCATTAGCACTATTCGCTAAGCATCTCATCAAAGATAGCTGGTGTGTTTGCTCTTCCTATACTTAATTCCCAATTTTACATGAAATGAACCAATTTTTAATAAATAATTTCATTCGTCTATCCCGGAGCAATCGTCCGTTATTCCCACTTCACAACAACGAGAACACCAAGTTGTTTACGTGGGAGTAAAGAACGCTAGCACCCCGAAGGCTTCAAGCGCCTTTAGGTCATCCTTTAGGACTAACAATCAGTGGAGGAAAACCTAAAAACTCCCACTGATGGAAGTTTCACTTTATTATAATTGACGTAAAAAATTTTTTCTAGTTTAACACCTTTAAGCACCTGTTTATTTATTAGTAAATCGACAATCATCCTTAGCATCAGTATCCGAGCAGTCATTGAAACTGCTTTACTATATCAAACAAAAGGTATTGCAACTATTGATAGCTAATGAAAGAGGTAGGGAGAAAAGAAAAAAGGCAATATAATAACCGAACTATAGTAGAGGTTTAGTCAATTATGGTTTGGTTTTTTTCTGAGAAACATAATTAAGCACCTGAAATATGCGAGACTCTAGCGGGAATCAGCAAATGTTTTCGATGGGACGAGTAATCGCAGTCCCACGAGTCTGATGATCCACTCGGAAAGCGAAATTCACTTATCCGAGTTAGCTGAAGCCGTGCCCGCGGAAAGCAAGTATATTTCAGGTGCGGTGCTCTTCCACTTATTTATGCGAGAAGATTATTCGTATTTTGAGTAAAGGGATTTTTTTGTCCCACCTCTTTTTTGTCAGCACGAAGAAGGAGGTTACAATCTTGAAGAAAAGTCCAAGCTCAACTGGAAGCCAGATTGGAAAACTTACAGTTGCTCCGGGAGAAATTCTCGATATTTCTTATTTTGTGTCCTCTTTTTTTGTCCCACGATAAAATTTATGTCCACCAGATAAGTTCGATACATCTTTAAAACCATGGTTAATCAAAATGTTTTGCACAGCATTTCCAGTTGTACCACTATTGCAATAGGTCACTGTAGGAATATCTTTATCTAGCTCAGATAGCTTGTTACGAATTTCAGCATGTGGGACATTCACAGCGCAATCAACATGAGCAGTCTCGTATTGCTTAGAAACTCTCGTATCAATTATTTGGATTGGTTTCGACTGATCGATATCTGCTTGCACATCTTCTGTCGTCCGAATCGAACGACCATTATTTAATGCGTTATCCAAAATCATCCCACTATAATGAATAGGATCTTTTGTTGTCGAAAAAGGTGGTGCATAAGCTAGATCCAAATGGAAAAGTTCCTCTACCTTTGCCCCGTAAGTAATCAAGGTAACAAACACATCAATTCGCTTATCTACACCTTCCCTTCCTACAATTTGCACACCTAGTATTCTTTCTGTTTCTCGATCGGCAATCGTTTTGATACACATTTCTGTTCCATTAAAATAAGCAGGCTTATCTGGTTTTATGTTATGAGAGGTGACCGTATTATAGCCTAGTTCCTCTGCTTCTTTTTCTGATAAGCCTGTAGATGCAACCGTTAAGTCAAAAATTTTATAAATACTAGTACCTAAGTTACCGCGATATTGCAGTTTTCCTCCGGATAGAACATCTCCAGCAATTCGACCTGTTTTATTTGCAGTCGAGCCTAGTGGTCGATAAACTGGCTTTCCTGTAATAACTGAAAATGTCTCGATACAATCTCCACAAGCGTATACTTCATCCAGATTCGTTTGCATTCTTTTATTTACTTTAATCGCACCTGTTTCACCAAGGTCAATCCCAGCGTCTTCAGCAATTTTAACGTTTGGCTTTATCCCAGTTGCCATAATAATCATGTCACAAGATAATTCCTGTTCATCTGCCAACACTACCTTGTCTGATTTAATTTCAGTAATAGTTGTGTCTTTTAATATTGTTATCTTCTTTTTCTTTAAAATATCTTCTAAATAGGAAGCCATATCTTCATCAAGATTAGGCGTTATTTTAGACATTTTCTCAACGATGGTTACCTCTATGTCTTTCGCCATTACATTCTCTAACATTTCAAACCCAATAAATCCCGTTCCTGCAATCACCGCTCGTTTTGGTTTTTTCTCATCGATAAATCGGCGGATTTTTCGAGCATGTTCTACATTACGTAAAACAAAAACGTGTTCTTGCTCACCCCCTTCAACCCCTGGAACAAACGGAGTAGCTCCTGTTGCAATGACAAGCTTGTCATAACTATCATCAAAGGTCTCACCCGTTGATAATTTTTTTACCGTCACTACTTTTTGGTTCGGATCTAGTTTCACCACTTCGTGTCCATGAAAAACATCAATATTGTACTTTTTCTTGAAAAAAGCAGGGTCTCTAGGTGTGAGGGAATCGATATCCTCTACTTCGCCTCCAATATAATAAGGTAGACCACAGCTTGAGTATGATATATCTTTATCTTTTTCATAAATAACAATCTCTGCATTGTCATCATTTCGTCTTGCTTTAGCTGCTGCTGATGTTCCACCTGCAACAGCTCCAATTACGATAAGTTTCATTTTTTTACCCTCCGTAATGAATAATAGTTTGTAGATTCGCTTACTTTTGATTTATCTACAATAGACAACTTCAAATTTTTTTATCTAAGTAAAGTTTCTAATACAGTTATTTCTACCTTTACTATAATTAATTGCTAAAATCGTTTCAAACAATTGAACTCAAATTTACATGAAGTTTACATGATAAAGTGTCAGTGGGGGTTTTTAGGTATTCCCCCACTGATTGTTAGCCCTAAAGGCCTTTAAACCATTCAAGGGGCTAGTGTCCGTTACTCGCACTTAAACAACTTGATATTCTCGGTTGTTTTGAAGTGGGAGTCTTACGGACGGTTGCTCCGGGATAAAATAAAAATTAGCTAGTCTTGTCAGTGACGCTTTTGTGACAGGCTTTCTCATATCGAAAACGGTAGTTAACCATTCATGGTCAACTACCGTTTAAACATACTTCTTATAACAGCTATACAATTCTCCTGTAGAGCGGATCGCCTTTTTACCGTTTCATTACTTCAAGGAAAGTTTTAGAAAGCTTACTATTCAAAAGAATGATTCTTTATCCGATGATATTCTTCTTCCGTAATCGTTAAAACCGTCCCATGTTTGAATCCATAGGGAAAACCAAATGCAGAATCCGAACGTTTAAATACGCCAGATTCTAAGCTTTCAGCAACAAAAGGCACATATCCTTGGCCTTTTCCTTGCACACCGAAGAAATCAAGCAACAAGGTCCACTTTCCGTCTACCATCTTAAACGCTGTCGGTGCTTCATATGCCCCAGAACCTAGTTTACTCATTTCTTCATCAAATGAATAGACACGTTCAAACGGTCCGGTTATCGATTCACTTTTTAAAAGAATAACGCCTAATGGATTGTGCTCGCTTTTCACAAACAAGTAATACATCTCATTTTCTTCGTACATTGCGG
The DNA here is from genome assembly GCF_026805325.1 of Natronobacillus azotifigens. GTDB lineage: Bacteria > Bacillota > Bacilli > Bacillales > Amphibacillaceae > Natronobacillus > Natronobacillus azotifigens. The sequence continues at coordinate 85,700 of NZ_JAPRAT010000012.1, read as the reverse complement.
AGTCAATCACACCACTATCTTCTTTACGGTATAATAATTGAGGTTCAGAGTAGTTCTGAAAATCTGTTGTTCGCGTATAGTAAATAGCCATTGGTCCAAAGTTATTGCTTCGATGTGGGGATGACCAATGTAGAATATAATCTTCATTCTTTTTATCATAAATAATATCCGGTGCCCACAAACAACCAAAGTCTTCTGTACCTAAGGTGATCATTTTTTGTTCAGACCAATGAACTAAGTCCTCAGATTCCCACATCACAAGATCATGGCTTCCATGGCGAGCAATGTTTCCCCATGAGTGTTCGTACTGATTTGGCATCCCGTATGCTAGTGACAAATCTGTAGCAAAAATGTAAAACTTACCATTGTTTGCTCGAGAAATCGTAAAATCTCGAACACCTTTATCTCCTTTTATACTCCAGAGAATCGGGTTACCATTATTGACTTCTTCCCATCGATAACCATCTTTACTTAGACCAAAGTATACTTGTTCACCATCAGGAGTTTTCTTTTCTTTGAAATGAACGAATAAATAGTGCTGCATGTTTCATAGCTCCTTTGTTTAAAGCAATAAGTGAAACTCTGCTCGGATCGGATCAGGGTTAGGTCCCCTCGCTGATTACTAGCCCTAAAGGATGACCTAAAAGACCCTTGAATCATTTAGATTACTAGCATTTGTTAGCTCACTTAAACCTTTTTAAGTGGGAGTCTTACGATGATTGCTCCAAGATGAGTGGTATGAACATTGACTCTTACACATTATCTTAATTATAACGATATTGTAAGCGTTTTATCAAGATGGATATACAATTTTTTTCAATTAGAAAAGAGAAATACGAGCAAAGCAAATACCTTATGCTCTAGCAGCACAAATTTCTGTCAGCTACAAAGAAAAAAGATGCTTCCATAAATAATGGAAGCACCTTGGTTTATTAAACTTGCTTGAACTCGATCCCACCTATGTGAATACCAGGTTTGGTGAATTCTAAATTCAACGCATAGAAACCGGTTTCTAATTCGATTTTCACTAACTTCTGTTTGATCCACTTTCCATCTGTTCCGTTAGAATTGACCGTAGTCATAATCTCACCATTTAACAGTACATTACAAGCGGTTTGTGCTAAATCTGTTCCTGGCGACATCAGATTGACAATAATACGATAATATCCAGGACGATCCACCTTCAAATAAGTGGTTGCTTGAGGATCAGGATGTACAGTAGAATCTTCTGTTAGCGAATGAAATTCAGCTGGTGCTAGGGTAGCATCTGAATCAAACTTCACTACTTGTTCTGCCATCACTTGATCTCGAGAGAAGACGGGTGCATGCATAAGGAAATCACAAATATTCATCGCGTTACGTTGCAATTCTCCACGTGTTAACGAGCCATCTTCTAAAGATGCGATCGTGTTATCATTTGTCGCATTCACTTCCGCTCCATAATTATTTACTACCATATAGAGATCATTTTGTGCGCGAATCATAAAATTCGTGTTTTTCACATCCTCAGGTCCGCCTGCGATACAATCATTCATCTTCGCCCACCAGTCGGTCATAACAATGCCATCAAATCCCCATTCTTTTCGCAGAACAGTAGTATTTAAATCATAGTTTGAAGCCGCCCAATGGCCATTTATAGGATTGTATGATGTCATGACACCTTTGGCTCCGCTCTCTTTAATCGTCATCTCAAAGCCCTTGAGATAAATTTCTCGCAAGGCTCGCTCCGATACAACCGCATCCACTTTAGTACGAGCATGTTCTTGACTATTACAAGCGAAGTGCTTCAATGTCGCATGGGCACCATCTTTCATAATTCCACGAGCATTGGCAATCGCAAAGACGCCTGTAATCAGTGGATCTTCAGAAAAATACTCAAAATTACGACCATTTAATGGACTTCGGCGAATATTCATTCCTGGTCCAAGTAACATATCAATCTGATTACTTATTAACTCTTGTCCTTCCAATTCAAACAAATCTTCTACTAACGCCGTATCCCATGTACAAGCTAGTAATGTTCCAATCGGCACTTGTGTAGCTTTGTGTCCACTATCCATTCGAATACCAGAAGGACCATCAGCCGTACAACCAACTGGAATTCCATAATTGAACAAACTGTCACTGACCCCACCGAAAGCTGAAGCAGTTCCTGGGGTAACCAATGGACTACTCATACCCTCTCCTCTAACAATGGTTGCAAGTTCCTCATCCGTTAATTGAGCGATAAACGTTTCCATCGTAATCTTCTTTTCCGCTACATCTTTCAACGTGTATCCTTGATTACCGGTTTGCGCCAAAGTTTCTGGAAGGTTCTTTTCAATTCGATCTGCTAAAGAAATTTGACGTTTTGGCACATCCACATACGTTAATTCATATGTACCATCTTCGTTTCGTTTACCTGGCTTCATTCTCGTGAAATCATCAATTGGTGCTAACACTTCTTCCAATTGCTCAATCACTTGTAGTTCTTCCACTACATAGCCATCTCCACCTGCTACAGCTATTTTTTCCAGATCCCTCACGCTGTTTCCTACATAGAGATAATAGGTTCCACTTTCCATCACATAAGCAGATTGATAACCCGTTACTCCGCTATCATCATAGGAGCACATCATTTGAACAGGGAACTGTAGTGTAAGCATATCTGTTTCGCCCGGCTGAAGTAATTTTGTTTTTTCAAAAGCAGCTAATTCTTTAGTTGGCTGACCTAACTTTCCTTGTGGTGCTTCATAATAAGCCTGTACAACTTCTTTTCCTGCAAAAGTAGTACCCACGTTCTTAACAGAAACTTCGATTTCAAAAAAGTCTACATTATCTTTTGTTACTACTTTCGCATCACTTGTTTCCACCGAAAAGTTAGTATAAGAAAGTCCATACCCAAATGGGTATTGAACTTTTTCAGGACAGAATGTTTCAAAATATCGATAGCCTACATAGATATCTTCTTGATAGACATTCTTAAGTTCGCTTCCGTGATTCTTCGTAGATGGGTAATCATCAATCGAGTATGCAATCGTATCTGTTAATTTTCCACTTGGTGTTACGTCCCCAACTAACACATCAGCAATCGCATTTCCGCCCTCCATACCACCATGCCAAGCATAAATGACACTCGGAATCGGATGAACAAAATCTTTATCATTAAGCCAGTCCATATCAATAATATTTGATACATTTAACACCACTGCTACTTTTTCAAAATACGTACTGACAATTTTAAGCATCGCTTTTTCATCTGATGTGAGTTGATAACTTCCAGGGGCATCCGCATTATCCTGGTCTTCTCCAGCAGTTCGTCCAATAACAACTATAGCCTTATCGGAATGATCTCTTGCCGCAGAAACAAGATCAGCTGACAAAGGCATTTCTTTTTGATGCCAAGGTTCTGCAGCCCAACCGCCGCCGCCATCATCAAATGGATTATCTTTAATCCAATTTTCGTACACACTAGCCAAATCCTCATTAATATTTATACTAGTTTTGTTTCGCAGACTATCTAGAAGGTTTGTCGTATACGTTACATTGACACTTCCGCCAGAGCCTGTTCCGCTTCGATAGTAATCTTTTTGTATTCTTCCAAATATGGAAACCTGTTCTCCTTTATTAATCGGAAGCACTTGTTCTTCGTTTTTCAATAAGACAGCACCATCAGCTGCCACTTTTCTACTGAATTCAGCAAAACCTGGTAAGGGTATTCCTATTTTACTTTTACTCATTAGATTTCCTCCATTTTTTCTTAGTATTTAAATTACCATATTTACATCTTAACAGAAAACGCTTTCGTAAAAAACAGATATCATAAAAATTTTATTCACACAACCGATAGATTCGTTTGAGCTATTGTCTAACTGGGTAATAAACACATATAAAGACACATTTAGGAGGGAAATTCATGATTAAAAAATTAGAGACTAGTGAAAAAAACATTTTAGAATATGAAGTATCTGATGAGATCACAAAAGCTGAAGATGACATGATTTTACGAGAAGTAAAACAGGTAATTGAAGAATACGGAAAAGTAAATCTACTCGTTCGCTTAGTGAATATTCCTAAAGTAGAACTTGCTGCTATTAATAACCGTTTCGATTTCGCCAAACAGTATATGGACAGTATCGATAAATATGCTGTGGTAACAGATTCTAGCGTTATCTCAGTAGTAGAAAAAGCAGTCGATGCTTTTACGGATCTCGAATTTAAGACTTTCTCTTTTGAAGAAGAAGATGTAGCACGTTCATGGATTCGCTAGGGGTGTAATTACAATACTAAACTCATTAATTAAATGAAAAAGAGAGAGGAAATATATCCTCTCTCTTTATAGAGTAAACTAACATTCTCTGTCTCGCTTTCCTGGGTATTAATACACTCTGACGTTATCCAGATATATTGCTGATTGACCGTAGCTATTACCAGAAGTGATGAATTCAACACCAATTTCTCTAACTTGGCTTAAGTTTGGAATAGATGACAAATCGATGGAGACATCTGTTGCATTCTGACTAATATCTACATTACTACCATCATGCCATGTCCAACCCGATCCTGTTTTAACATATATTTTTGCTTGCATACCACTTCCTACGTTACCCCAACTTGCATGCCTAACAGTAGCTGTCATCGTTGACCTATTTGAAAAGTCCATATTTTGAATAAGAGATAAGTAATACTTAGAGTTAGCCGTTAGCATAACATCAGCTTTCAAAGATTGACTGCCATGTGAACTCCATTCCGATACTGCCCATGGGCCGCCGTTAACATTAGAACCAGACCAGCCTTGGGTACCATCTTCAAAACTATAGAGTGTTGCACTTGGCTCTGATGGCGGAGTTGGATCTACTGGATCTATTGGCGGTTCGGTTCCATCTTCTGTAAAGACGCTAGCAACCCGACTAGTAGACCTAATCCCATTAACTCCATTTATTATTCTGTCTCCATACCAAGTTAAATTAGTGCCTCCCCAGTCATTTGACATGTCTAAATAAGCCCATTCAGCACTGTTACCTTTCCACGACCACGCTAACCAACCCACTCCTCTTTGTTCAGAATGACTAAGAATGGTGTCTTCGTCAACATTTCCATTTGTATGATAGTGTCCAAATTCACCAATGATAGCCGCTAGACCGTTATTAAGAACACGATCAATATTGTTTCTTACAGTATTTGCGTCTCCACCTGCATACTCGTACATATGAATGGAAAACATCACGTTTCCTTGAGGATCAGCGTTAAATACTTCGTTTCCATAATCGAATATCGATTGCGGATACTGCCCCCAACCGGCCGCATCAACGATTAACGTATGATTTAAGCCAGCATCTCGTAAACGAGGAATCACCTGTCTATATCCCTCTGCCCAAGCGATTCCATCCCAAGTACCGTACCATTCGTTTGCAATATTAATAATAACGGTGTCCTCTTTACCGATTAACGCACTTCTCATTTCAATCCAATAGTCTGTAGCTCGATTAAGTGAAGCAATTGAGTCATCTCCAGTTGCATCATGTACCTCTAGAACCGTTATTAAATTGTGCTGTTCAGCCAAATCAACTATATTTCTAATAGTATTAATGTCATCTTTCTGCCATTGCCCTCCATCAGATAGTACAATACGAATTGTATTCGCTCCCGTAGCAGCAACAGCCGGAATTACTGTGCTATACGTATCTTTGTACCAAGCATGTCCGTGATTAACGCCTCTCATAACAAAAGAATTTCCATTGGCATCAAGTAATTGAGTCCCATTTACCTGAAAACCTCTTGTACTTGCCTGAATAGGCGATTCAACGGAAAAAGAGAATACCAATGAAAAAAGTAACACGCACGTTAAAATCACTTTACCACTTAACCTCATAAAAAAACCTCCATAAATTTTTAGTTTATGCAAGTTCATAGGTGTTTAAATCTATTACATTGTTTTTTTCTCGTTTCACCTCCTTCTTAATTGAAAGAACAAAGGTAATTATGAATCCGCTTACATAATTATATTGTAAAGGTAATCGATTGCTTAAACAATAGGCAAATTTAACTAAAAATATTAATAGATTTTAAGTAACACTAGTCAATCCCTATTAGTACTTGGATAGAGAAAACAAAAAAGAGTTAAGTAGGATATTCTACCTAACTCCTCAAGTCAATTGTCAAATGAATTATTATATTATTTACCAGAACTAGATCTCAAAAAAGTTGTTTTGTACCGTTTGTTTATACCAGTAAAAGCTATCTTTTTTAATGCGTTCTAATGTTCGATAATTCACGAATACTATTCCAAAACGCATTGAATACCCTTCCGCCCATTCAAAGTTATCCAAAAGTGACCATGTCATATACCCTTTTATATTGACTCCTGAATGCATAGCGCGACGTAGTGCTGTTAAATGTTGCCTTAAATAAGTGATGCGCCCTTCATCTTTTACTACACCATTCACTGGTTCATCATTATAACAAGAACCATTTTCTGTAATATAGATAGGAACATTACCATAACGGTCTTTAATATATACTAATACTTTATAAAAACCTTCAGGAAAAACATTCCACCCTATATCTGTTTTTTGATAACCTTGATCGACTTGTTCGTGATGAAGCAATCCACCATCCGTATGTTTGCTTACACTGCCTGTATAATAATTAATTCCTAGAAAATCGATTGGTTGAGAAATCAACTCCATATCCCCTTCTAAAACTGGAACAGTAACCCCTTCTTTTTCTTTAAACCATTCTGTCATAAATGAAGGGTACTCCCCTTTAAAAACAGGATCCATAAACCACTCTATAAACCAGCCACTTGCTCGACGACATGCATCAATATCTTCTTGCCTATTACTAAATGGTTCATTCCATTCCACATTAGGAGCATAGCCAATTTGACCCTCTTTACTATTTAATCCACGGTATTTTTTTACAGTTTTCCCATGAGCTACAAGTATATGGTGAGCAACATTTGTTGCTAATTGAAGATCTTGAAAACCTGGTGCATGTACACCTATATAATTCGATAAAAATGATGCACACCATGGTTCATTAAATGTTATCCAATACTTTATTTTCCCCTCGAATTGTTTAAACATTAGTTCCGCATATTCAACAAACGCATCAATTGTCTCTCTATTATCCCACCCTCCTTTGTCTTGAAGTGCTTGTGGGAGGTCCCAATGATATAGTGTACACATTGGCTCAATCTCATTTTCAAGTAAGCAATCCACCATGCGATGATAAAAGTCTAGTCCTTCTTGATTTACATCACCAACTCCTTGGGGAATTACCCTTGGCCAGGCTATAGAGAAACGATACGTGGTAATACCTAGATCTTTCATAATCTTAATGTCTTCTTCAAAACGATGATAGCTATCACAAGCAATGTCACCATTGTCACCGTTTACAATTTTTCCAGGAGTTTTTGAAAAGGCATCCCAAATTGATTGTCCTCTTCCGTCAATATTTGCTGCCCCTTCTATTTGATAGGAAGCAGTAGCTGTTCCCCATTTCATTTCTTCGGGAAATTGAATAATAGTCATGATTTATCTTCCTCTCTTCTTTTTAAATTCGCAAAACTTATAATAAACCTTCATACGTATGTATCACCTGAAATATAAGTTTATCGATTAAGTCTTATTTTCATTTTATTATTTAAAACACTTCCTTGTCAACTATATAACAGATTAACTAAGTGAGTTAATAGTGAATTATTACTTAATACATTTATCATCAAAAAATATGGTTAAATACTAGTTTATCATGTGATAATACTATGACTTTCACAAAAAGAGAAGAACGATATTGACAATAATTTCAACACTATTTACTATTGGTTAGGTAAAGTAAATAAAGTTAATAAATAAGTTAAAATACTAGTTATCGGAGGTATCTCATGTCTCAAATAATGGTATATGTTCCTTATAATTCACTTGCGAATGATTTATATTTACATAATTATGGCCAGGAATTATGTATGCCAAACCATTTCTATGGTCCAGCCATTCGTGAATATTATTTATTACATTATATAAAGAAAGGAAAAGGAGTATTTAAATTAGGAACACGAAACCTACACGTGAAGAGGGGGTAGGGGTTCCTTATTCCACCTCATGTTATTACCTATTATGGAGCAGAAAAATGACCCCTGGGAATAGTATTGAATTGGCTTCAATGGATCTAAGATAGGGAGTGATATGAACAGAACATGCTTAATTATCAATAATCTCATTTTAACCAACGAACACGATGTATTGTTTCGTTTAAATGACCTCTCTAAGTTTAACTAAGATAATTGAAACCATAGCAAAATAAACAAACACCATTAAAGTCTGGTGTTTGTTTATTTTCAATTGATTTATTGGAGGTACCACTCTTTTAATACACGTTCAGCCTTCTTACCATATATATCAAACCCAAGATTTGTTTTAGCTTTATCTAATGGATATAAATCGACACTCCAATCCCACCAAAAGAAGCCTGCAAACCACGGCTCGTCCCAAAACACTTTGAGTACTGAGGAATAAAATTTTGCTTGTTCATCTTCGCTAAATGGTAAATGTGTATTAGAAAAATCCCAGGGCATCGTAGCGCAACCCTCTGCACTTCTACAGCCAATTTCCATGAATAGAATGGGTTTATTAAATTTTCTGCTTAATTTCTGCATCTTTATTTTCACAAGTTCCCAATTTTTGATCATGTTTTCTTCACTATCACCTGGTTTCTCAGCTACTGGATAATATGCACTTGTTCCAATGATGTCTACATTATCAAACCATTCAACCCCTTCTTCCTTACCGTGATTCGCATTATAAATCAATGGCCCATGATAAACTTCTCTAACCGATTCTATTAATTGCCTCCAATGTTCTGTTTGTCCTTCTGTTGCAACCATTTCACATCCTATACAAAGCATCTCACATCCTAATTTCTCAGCTAATTCTGCATAGTGGAGCATAAATTTTGTATAAGAATCAAACCATTTTGCCCAAAGGGCGACCGCTTCCTCTGGAAATCCTATTCTAGCTCTCCATATCCTGTCTCTAGAATTTACTACCGGCTTTAAACATACTTTCATATTCATCTCTTTTGCTTTTTTTACAGCGAAATCGATATCTCTATCTGTCATAGTATGCCCATAATCAAAGACTATCTCTGTAGAAGAGTATGTCTCTTGGAAAGTATAAAAGGACAAAGCTATCCACTCTGCTCCCGTTTCTTTTAGCTTTTCCATTGATTCGACTGCTTCTTTCGTTTGGTATTTTCCACGAGTTGTATTCCACCCATATGTCATACCTTTAATTAACAAATCTTTCATTGCCCACCATCCTCGAAAATAAATATGTAATAACACTTAAACTTAATTTTGAATGTCGCTAAATAGCATCATAACATTTTTACGGATGAAAAGCTAATCGTTAAGTTAATTTAACATTAGTTTTTGTTACGATAGAATGTGCACACTACTCGGAAGATATGGTATAATGAACACAAATAATATTTTTTACCGTTTTTACAACTCATATCACATAAACACTTCAACTAATCTTTTTATAAAGTAAAACTTCCCTAAAAGATGATAATAAAGGGCCTTGAATCGTAGTGATTCCATTTGTTTCTCTTTCCTTATTTAATAGCTGATTTTTTGAGATTTTGTGTTCATGATGTGGTCGTTTATTCACGTCTAATAGTATAGTTATCAGGTGCTCATTCGCTGCGTCCATGTTGTTAAATGTAAAGTCAGATGAGAAATTCTGAGCAATCACAGTCCCTAATTAGTAAACTAGCTTATTTCGCAGATACTGACACATTAACAGTTTTATCTAATTGACGCTTTTTTTATGATAGCCTTGAAACAGCAACAAATACGTCGAAGCCTTTTTCTATTTTCTATATTGACATTGATGGTTTTAAACAAGTCAATGATTCACATGGTCATGATGTTGGAGATGGATTACTCAAAGCAATTTCAAAACGTATCATATCATCAACGAAAGGAAAAACTCATCATGTAGATATTCATAGTGATTATCAGTATAAAACTAATTCCATTTACCGAAATGGCGGTGATGCATTTGTCGTACTAATGAACACCAACGATCACAAATTACTAGAAAAATATGCACAGAAACTCGTCGATAATCTTAGTAAACCAGTCTAACATAATTAATGTGTCAGGTAGTATCGGTATAAGTACATTCCCGATGGACTCTACTTATTCAGAAGAACTTCTTAAGCAAGCCGATACCGCTATATATAGCTAATAAAAAAAGAATTGATATAAATTTTACAACGAGCTAACTCCTTGAATTTTGTATTACCAAAAACGAAGCTTCTCTTTTTCTAGAGAAGCTTCGTTTTTTTACTCTTTGAATTATATCTCTTTTAATGTTAACAATATACTTGAGAAGTCCGAATGAGAATGATTAATGTTTAATCCTGCATTCATTAGCTCATCACCATAGTAACTTTTTTCTAACTCCTCAATGTAATATTTTTTACCTGAAGCTAAACCATTTAATTTTATCTTTTTAAATGGAGCATTTGGTATTGCTAGAACAGAAATATACACAAAAACAGCTTCTGTTTTGTTTTCTGTTACATAGATCCAAGACGTGTCATTGCTACTAAATGGACTTAACAATCGGTAGAATTCTCCAAACTGAATGATTGATCGTATCTTTTTATATTTTTTTATTTGTGCTGCCATGGCTTGCAACTCATTTTCTGTAAGTTTCGTCACATCAAGTTCGTATCCTAGATTACCCGACATCGCTACATGACCTCGAACATCCATTGAAGTCATTCGATTCACTTGATGATTCGGAACTGCAGAAACATGAGAACCCATAGAAATAATAGGATACGCAAGACTGGTCCCATATTGTATTTTCAAACGTTCCACTGCATCGGTATTGTCACTTGTCCATGTTTGAGGCATATAGTAAAGCATTCCTGGATCAAATCTACCTCCACCACCCGAGCAACTCTCAAATAATATGTGAGGGAATTTCGTTGTTATGCGCTCCATAACTTTATAGACACCTAACATATAACGGTGTGCAGTTTCTCTTTGCCGTTCAGGAGGCAAACTTGCCGATCCCGTTTCAGTCATATGACGATTCATGTCCCACTTCACATAGGAAATAGGATTTTTTTCTAAAATATCAGAAACTCTTTTGATAATTTCTTCACATACATCTTCTCTTGAAAAGTCTAAAATCAACTGATTTCTTCCTTCAGAACGATTTCTTTCTGGAACATGGATACACCAATCCGGATGTTCGCGATACAAATCACTATCTGGTGAGATCATTTCCGGTTCAAACCATAACCCAAACTTCATATCTAGCTTATTAATTTTATCAGCTAACACATCTAAACCACTTGGTATTTTTTTCTTATCAATATACCAATCACCTAATGATCCTTTATCACTATTACGATCTCCAAACCAACCATCATCTAAGACAAAAAGTTCAACACCTAAGCTTTTTGCCTTTTTTGCAATTTCATAGATTTTCTCCTCATTAAAATCAAAGTAAGTGGCTTCCCAGTTATTAATTAAAATCGGGCGTTCCTTATCTCTATAATTCCCTCTACAGAGTCGTTTACGATATAAATGATGGTATGTTCGAGACATTGCACCTAAGCCATCACTAGAATAAACCATGACCACTTCTGGCGTTTGAAACGACTCACCTGCCTTCAATAGCCAATTGAAATCAAAGGGGTTAATACCCATCGTGACACGGGAATTACTAAATTGATCTACTTCAACGGATCCTAAAAAGTTACCACTATACACAAGGTTAAACGCGAAAACTTCCCCATGGTTTTCATCTGTTCCCTTCCCCACTAACGCCATGAAAGGATTTTGCTGATGACTACTTGTTCCTCTTCTACTCTCAATAGATTGGACACCTGAGCGCAGATCTGCTCTTTCTATATGCCGTTCTCTAGCCCAAGCACCAGGTAATGTAATTAGGTCAAAATCATTCTGTTGAAAATCGAGACTCATACTAGCTGGTTTTAATAGCTTTAGAGAGCTATTTCCTTCATTAACAAAACGCGAGGATCGTGTAATCGCATTAAAATCGTTGAAGATTGTATACGATAGTATTACTTTCAGATTTGTTAATTCATCTACTAGGGTAATTTCTAATGTCTCCGCTTCATCTATTGATTCAACGTATGTCGCCGGCAAATCAGCTAATAATGGTTTACCTTGATTTATAACATGTGAGACGTAACGTAAATCAGTAATTGTTGTACCATTCTCAAACTGTACTTGATAAGCGGGATTTCTGAAATCAGAATTGCCATAGGCAGGATACTCTTGCGGTAAAGTATCCAATGAATAGCGAGCATCCCAATTCTCCGGATCTGGATTTGGAGAAAATGATCTTTCTGCGAAAATAAACTCATTTGATCCGTTGTATTGATTCACCTTTTTTCCCCAATAAAGGTGTGCTAAATTACCGTTTTTTACAATTCTGAAAATATAACTTGTATTTTTGGATTGCAGATGAAATGTTTTCGTATTTTTTTCAAATAAGATTGTCATAAATACCTCCGCTAAATAGACATTGAACATAAAGAATAAATAATCAATTGATAATTATGTTTAGATAAAATAAAGACGACTCTAGCTTATTTTTAGTTATTATAGATTAGAACCCCCTCCCAATTTTAGGAAGAGAGCTCTATTAATAATATTATTCAGTAACTTTCTTTCTTGATTTGAAGAACACTGTACCACCAATTAGTAGTAATAACATCCCTACTAATAAATAGTTGAACATGTTTGTTGCTGTATCAGCTAATTGATCTCCGTCTTTGCTTTCTACTGTTGAGTCTTCTTTCGAATCAGTTTCGACTACTTCTTCTGGTGACCCACTACCTTCATTCGGAGGAGAATCATCAACAGATTCAGTAGAAATTCCTTCTTTTAACTCATTTACTTGATTCTCTAGATTATTGATTAGTTGCTCTAGCCCATCAACTTTTCCATCAAGAGCATCGTACTTAGCTTTAAGATTTTCAAGTTCACCCTCTAACTCACTTACTAGCTCTTCAAGATCTGCTACTTCTGTACTGTTCTCTAACTCTTCTATTCTGTCAATTAAGTCAGAAATAACATCAATTAACTCTTGAGGGATATCAATTGGTACTTCAACATCAGTTTCAGCAAATAGGTTATAAACATTCCCTAAACGCTCTCCAAATACTGTGTAATCATCATTATAGAATTCAATGAAGTTTTCAAGCATTTCACTGTTTCCTAATAGGAAGTGGTTACGATATGGTACCCACATATGGTTTAACGCACCATTTCTCCACGTCATCATGTAAGCCAATTGACGAGCTTCTTCATCTTCTTGCAACTTATTTCCTAAATCTGTCCACCAAGTTTTGTTTTTATTTTCATTTTCATGTCCGTCTGGCCACAGACCACTGTTTTCGTACATTGCTCCAACTTCTGTAAGAGCTGCTAATTTATTTCTTTCGTTTGCTAGTCTTACAACCATCGCCGCATCTGCAACAAGACGGTCCATAGACTCTTCTGTTAAGTCTCTGTCATATTGATCAAACGCTAAGATATCAACGTATTCGTCACCTGGATATCCGAAGAAATATGCATCTTCGTCACCATCAAAGTAACCATTAGGTGAATACGCGTATAAGAAGCTATTAACGCCTTTCTCATCACGTAAATATTCCACCGTATATTGCCATAGCGCTATGAAGTCTTCCTCACTCGTGTTGTAAGGAGTTCCCCACCAGAACCATCCTCCATTATGCTCGTGGAATGGACGGAAAATAACAGGAATGTTATTACCATTTTCATCAACTAATAAGTCATTCGCGAAGTATGCTAAGTTATCTAACCAATCTTTATACACATCATTATGGCTTCCTCCTGGTAAGATATGTTCCGCTGCACTAGTAGTATCATAGAAATCTCCACCTGTGTAGAAGTTATTCATATGAGCACTTAACGTAATAATACCGCCTCTGTCATAAGCTAATTTCATAACTTCTGCAGTTTCATAGATACCGTTCGGCTCTTCTTGTCCATCAATTGACAAGGTATCCCATCCATAAACTGCTGGGAATTCACCTACGGAATTATATACATCAGATTGCGTACCATCACTACCACTAAATGTTACACCTTGAGTCGTAGCATGTTGGTGTCCAAATAGGATGTGGTTGTTACTAATGTTTTGTAAATAAGCATATAAAGATCGTGTTTCTGGTGTTGCATTTGGATCGATTAGATTAACATTATCCAATACGAAGTCATCAGTATTAATTGTTTCTTGTTTTACTGGTAATAGATCTGGATCTGGCCAATCACCAACAAGTTCAGTATCTTGGAAAATGACATTGTCGATGTATATTGGGCCTACATAATGAAGGTTATCAGCAACAAAGTTAATATTCAAGATGTTTTGCCCACTCGCATCACCTAAAATATAGTTTGTTGTTGTAATTCTAATATAATCTTTGTCATTAAACGTTACGATTGGGTAGTCATTAACTCTACGCACATTTTCACCATCACCGTATTTTACCCAGCCTGGATCTAACGCAATATGCGGATTAATTGGTCTACCACCTTGTCCTTCTAATAAATCTAATTCTAAGAACATGTCATAAGTGACCATCGTTACATCACTTAAAAAGTCAAGCTCTACAGACATTTTTAGTTCTTGCCAGCTATACATTTCGTCAATTACAGCACTAACACGTAACGCTCCATTGCCTACTTCTGTGCTGTGCTCGATTTTTGGATCGCCAAATTCTGCTTGCCATCTATTATCTTCTTCTTTAATGAAGAAGCCTTCCATGTCATTATCAAATGTGAATTCTGCAACAACATCTTCAAATTCACGGTTATCATAGTCAGGGTCTTCACGACGGCTATCATCAATTACTTCTTCTTCAGCAGGCTCTAAAACAAAGTGCTCAACGATCGCAGTGCCATTGCCAAGGAACTGAATGCCAAATCCACCTACATTATCTCGATCAGAAATGTGTGAAATATCAAAAGTAATTTCTGTGAATTCATCAGCCTCTATCGTAACTTCACCACCATCAACCCAAGTCCAACCTTCTCCAGTTTGGATAAATTGTTTCGCAATTAAAGAATCTGTATCTTCTACTTTTAATCGGGCAGTAATAGTAGCATAATCAGAAAAATCATCGCCAGTTTGATTTTGGAACATTGTTTCTCCATCTACCTGTATAAATACATTGCCATCTTCGACATAAATACCCTCTGGCTGCCAACCTTCAAGATCCTCTTCTGTTTCAAAAGTAATGTATCTTGATTCAATTTCAGGAACTCCGTCAAGTGTTGTTAAAATTTCAATCGAATCAATATATGCATTCGTAGTTCCTTCAGCTCCTTCTGGTGCAGTAAATTCAAGACCAATTTCTTGAACATTTTCTCTTGCAGCATTATCGGAAATATCGAATACAATCTCGGTATATTCATCAGAAGATAAACTAACGTCTCCGGAATCAGCCCAAGCCCAACCGCTACCTGTTTTAATAAATAATTTAGCATTCAAAGGATCGTCACCGAACGTTCCTTCTTCATCATGTTTTACTGTCGCTACAATATAGTTATGTCCACTTAAGTCATAGCCAGAGGTTTTCTTCACTTCGGTTTTCACTGCATTACCTAGACCAATTGGATGAACTAAGTTTCCATCTACGATCGAAGATGTACTTCCTCCCCAACCATCTAGGTCAGATTCAAAGTCGTAGATAATTGGTTCAACTTCACCAACTACTTCTCGTTCAGGTACTTTAGGAGCGTCTTCATCGTTCACTGCTCTTATATCATCAAAGTATAATGTACCGTTACCTCGTTCTCCACCCATATAAAGAGCAAATTGACTAACGCGCTCTAATCTAGGAGTATCAATTATCGCGTCTTGATTTCCTTCCCAATGTGCTGGTGCAAAATCGGCAAACGGAATTGTAACTAGTCCTTCAAAGCTTTCTTCTAAATCGATTTCAGTTTCAAAGCTCACTCCACCTAGCTGAATTTGAACCGTTAGGTGGTTTCCTGGGTATTCATCATGCTTTAACCAGAATTGGAATGCATTTGTACCAGACCAATCTACTGGTCCTAAAGATGTTTGCCTTCCAGAGTAGCCTTGACTACCAATTGTCCAATCATACTGAAGGCCGTACTCACCACTATTTTTGTGGTCAGGAGTTAATGATAATGAAATTGGATCACCATTAGTTGAATAGTTACGGTTTAATAAATCATTGTCACCAAGGTATCCTTCAAAATCATCAACTAATAAAGGATCAGCTGGAGCTTCAACGTATGCGTTTACAAATTGTATATTGTCTAAATAGAACGTGTCAGTAAAGTCTAATTGTTTTCCAATAAGTCCAAACTCAGTTCCCTCTGTAATCGTATCGTCTAAATTGATAGTAGCTTCATAAAGTTTATATTCCGCTCCATCAACTTCCACCGTTTCAAGATCAGAAACGTTTTGCTCTGTAGAACCTTCACCATATTTTGTTTCACCATCGGCTGCTAGAGCAGTACTTACTAATGCACCATCACCAGCTGATCCTGGAATTAATACATCTAGTTTCACTTGATTTACTAAATCAAAATCAATATGAGATAAATCCGCAAAACCGATTTTTAATTCTTGCCACCACTCATCGGCAGGCATACCAGAAACGGAAAGTGCAAGTTTTCCATCTTCACCTAATTCAGCATGTGAGAGTTCAAAGTCAACGCCATCTTCTGGCCACGTTCCTTTGTTTAGGGCACCTTCTGTATCTTCATCAAATGTAATTTCATCAACTAAAATCTCGGAAACTCTTAAGTACGTACGAATAACCTCTTCACTTACTAGATTATCAGAACCATCATAGTAGCGTACCGTAATATCCGCAGTACCACCATTTAATGCTGCGCTTGGAGTCCAATCTGCAGTATAGTATTGACCATCAAAGTTCATTTCTACTTCTTCTGAACCTTCTACACTATAAGTTACCTTCGCATCATCATCATTAACAACTCGCGTACGAATCGTAACAGTGTTATCTGTAATCGCATCTCCATTAGTCGGTGATAACGTGTATGCTACACTTTCATGTTCTGCCACTACAAAATTCTCACCTGTGTTGTAAACATGACCTTTTACTTGTTCAGTAAATAAAGACTTCTCGTCATCATGGAAAGCTTGGAATGTTTCCAAAAGTTCGTGATTTCCACCTAAATCACCATGTATATCTCGATAAGGAACATACATATTGTTAGGGAATCCAAAGTTAGCCCAAGTTAACATATATGCCGTATTTGCTGCTTCTGGATAATCCGGGTGATTCATGATTGCATCTAATAAATCTTCCCACCAAGAAAGATTATTTCCTTCTTCATTCATTCCCGTAGCACTATATCCGAATTCAGTAAATGCAGAAATTTTCCCTCTGGCTTCTGCTTCTATAGCAAGCATTGCTAAGTCTTCTGCAACCGCGTCTAACCATGCTTGTGAACCTGCATTGCTTTTGTTATCGTAATTATCAATACCCAAAATATCGACATAATCATCGCCTGGATATGTTTCAAAATAACGCTCAACATCACCAGCAGGACCAGCCCCCGGTGAATAACCTATAAGGAAGTTGTTAGCACTGTGCTCTCTTAAGTATTCAACTGTATATCTAAAAATCGCTTTATATTGTTCAGGTGTTGTTGTGGACGCTCCCCACCAGAACCAAGAACCTGTTTGTTCATGGAACGGACGGAAAATAATAGGAATATGATTTCCATCTTCATCTTTAACCAAATGAGATAAATCAACAATATTATCTAGCCACTCATTATAGTCGTCATGATGTGTTCCACCTGGTAAAATGGCTTGTACAACATTACCGTCTGTATCCCCATAGTAATTACCCGTTACAAAATTGTCAGGGTGCATACTAAGTGTAACGATTCCACCTAACTCATGTGCTGTAATCATTGATTCAGCAAGGTTTTGTGTTCTTTCCTCCTGAGATAATGGAACATCATCGATTGCATTACCTGGTCTTTCTCTACCATCTAAACTATTTGTATCCCAACCAAATACAGCTGGGTAATCTCCAACAGCATTTTTCACTTCAGACTGGGTTGATCCCACAAAGTTAACATCACCATCTTCTGGTTTAATCGTTAATCCTTCATCTGTAGCGTGTTGTTGACCAAATAAAACTTCATCATCACTTACATCTTGAAGATAAGCAAATAATTCCTTAGTAAATTGAGTTGCATCTGGGTCAGAGATCTTTAATACTCGCCCTTCTTCTACTGAAGAATTCGCCAAAATATTCGTCGGCATCATAGAAAACAATATGGTGAATATTAATAAAACCGAAAGTGATTTTTTGTAATTTATTTTCATGTTATCCTCCTTGCAGTTTTTTAAAACGCTTACATTTAGGGGTAAAATGTACAAAAGCTCTTCATAAATTGGTATTATCCCTCCTCCTATTTAACAAATTGCATAAAACAAAGATGGAAAACTACTAACATGATCTTAGAAACTACCTTAAAGGGGTTAAAGATAGTTACTATAGGTGCACGAAATAACTAAAATAAGCATAGCATTTATTAAACTTTATAAATGACTGAAATATTACTTAATTTTAGTTACATAATAACTATATATTTTTTAAATTATTAAGTCAACTATTAGTTATCGTTTAGTTAAATTAAGAAGTCTAGCATTTCACTACACTTCATTCCACGGAATATTCACCAAAGTTTGGAACAGGTTTAATTTTGATCAATAGAAAAAAGAAGAGAAGCTCTACAACATCCGCTCTCTTCTTTATTGCACTATGATTATATAGTTTCTCTAATTGTAAATATTGCTGAAGAAAAGTCTTCTGTTTTCTCTTTGGACCAAAACTCACCTGCTCTATCAGTATAATTTTCGCCTAATATAATCCCGACATTCATTAACTCATCACCATAGTGTAGCGTTTCTCTGCCTTCAATTAAATAAAGTTTCTCAGGATCTAACCCGACTAATTTTATTCGATAATACTTATCGTTAGGTTTAGAAAGCACTTTATAGTAACCAACAATCGCTTCTTTTTTGTCTTCTGACACAACCATCCAAGAGACTTCATTTGATTCAAAAGCGCTTAACAAACGATAAAACCGGCCATCACGAATTAATTTTCGTTTCTCTTTAAAGAACGAAACTTGTTCTTTTATTTTTTCTCTTTCAACATCATCTAATTTTGTAATGTCCATTTCGTATCCGAACGTGCCAAAATAAGCAACATTCGCTCTTGATTCAATAGAAGTTGTACGTCCAACTTGATGATTAGGTACCTCGGAAACATGAGCTCCCATTGAATATAATGGATAAACCATTGAAGTCCCGTATTGAATCTTGAGACGCTCCACTGCATCTGTATCATCACTCGTCCATGCTTGAGGTGCATAGTATAACATCCCAGGATCGAAACGTCCGCCACCACCTGCACAAGATTCAAAAAGGATTTTTGGATACTTCTTTATTAATTTCTCATACAGCTTATACACACCTAAAATATATCGATGGAAAAACTCTCCTTGTTGGTCAATTTCTAAATCTAATGAATATGGCTCCGTAATATAACGGTTCATATCCCATTTAATATAGGATATATCTGACTTTTCTAGTGTTTTATCCATTAAAGTAAAAATGTGATCAACAACTTCATCACGAGAGAAGTCAAGTATAAATTGATTACGTCCATGCGAAGCATCTCGATTAGGTGTTTTAATCATCCAATCTGGGTGATCTTGAAATAGTTTTGTATCTTTACAAATCATCTCTGGTTCAAACCAAAGTCCGAATTTCATCCCTAAGTTTGTGATTTTTTCCGCTAATCCTTCCATACCATTAGGCAGTTTTTCTTTATTTTCAAACCAATCACCTAGTGAACTATTATCTGAATTCCTTTCTCCAAACCATCCATCATCCAATACAAAAAGTTCAATGCCTAGTTCATTAGCAGTTTCTGCAATCTTCATTACTTTATCTTCATTAAACTCAAAATAAGTTGCCTCCCAGTTATTAATTAAGATAGGACGGATTTTATCTCTCCAATAGCCTCTAACGAGACGAGTACGATAAATATCATGATATGTTTGGCTCATATCATTTAATCCATTTGAGGAGTAGACCATGACACATTCTGGTGTTTGAAAAGTTTCGCTAGGTTTTAGGCGCCATTTAAATTGAAATGGGTTAATCCCCATCATTACTCTTGTTACATCATACGTATCAACTTCAACTTGACCAAGAAAATTCCCACTATAAATTAGACTGAAACCATAAACTTCGCCTTGATTTTCGGATGTATCAGGACGCTTTAATGCGAAAAATGGGTTATGAACATGACTACTAGCTCCTCGAGAACTGTAAATAGACTGTACTCCTTTAGACAACTGACTCGTTTGCACATGTGCTTCTCGAGCCCATGCACCAGCTAAATGGATCATTTCATAATTATCGTCTGGGAGGTCTACACTTGCGCTCATGGCAGTATCAAGATAAAAGTTCTCCTTTCCGATATTTTTAAATGATGCATTACGGCAAATTACATTTTTATCTTCAAATATAGTGTATGATAATACCAATTCACAAGCTAATACTTCATCAAACAATGTTACTTCTAACGTTTGAGCCTCTACATTATTTTCAACATATACTGCTGGTAAACCATTCATATCCCGTTTACCTTCAATTACTTCAAAACCTCTGTATTGAAAATTGGTAATTTTACTTCCTAATTGATTCGTTATCATATGAGCAGGGTAACGATAATCTGTCGATCCATAACTAGGATACTCTTGTTTTATATGTTCTAAACTAGATGTGTGATCTCCCTCAAACAAGTTACATGATGGCCGTACATCTCTTTCAATTAAATGCGAAAATGACTCGCGATGTTGTATTCTTTTTCCATAATAAAGGTTCTCTAAGTGTTTACTTTTTTCTAACACTCGAAAAATATAACTAATTTCATTATTAAATAGGTGAAACTCTAAATTTTTTTCATTAACAATAATCGGCATTGTCAGCTCTCCTTTTAATCATTTATAGACAGTTCATCACTATTGATTCTTACTGATTGATAATGTTCAAGACAAAATACCGCTTAAAATACTTATTAAGCGGTATTTTTCATTACAATGTAAAAGGAATACTTTAATCTTCTTCAAGAATAAATGAGTTAATTTTATTTTCTAAATCTGAGATTATTTTAACTAAGTCTTCCGCTAAAGAACCTAATGTTTCAGCCGCTTTAGCCTGTTCTTGAGTGGTAGCAGTTACTTCCTCTGTATTAGATGATGCAACTTCTGAAACTTCTACCATTTCACCAATTGAACTTTCTACTTTGTCTTTTGCATCTGTAATTTTCTTAATAGCAGATTCAATGGACACTACTTCACCAATAATAGAGCTTGTATCAACAATAATCTGCTCAAATGAAGATTTTGTCTTTTTGATCGAATCTGTTTGTTCCCCATACAGATTCATTGATTTCTTAACAAGGTTAACTGATAAGTCTGTTTGATTCAAAATTTTGTCAATCACTGATTCTATCTTCATCGTAGAATCACTAGATTCTTCAGATAACTTACGAACTTCCTGAGCAACTACCGCAAAACCTTTCCCAGCTTCTCCAGCTCTGGCAGCTTCAATACTTGCATTTAATGAAAGTAAACTAGTTTGATCACTGATACCTTTGATTAATTTCATTATTTCTTTAATTTCTAAAATATCATTTGATAACCGGATAATAGATTCGTCTACTTGCGAGATATTCGATCCCATTTCTTCATTTTTATCCGTTAATAATTTTATATTATTTATCGACTGTCCACTTAATTCTTTCGTTTTATTTGTTGCATTAGAAACATTAATGACATTTCCTTCCACTTCCTTAATCTGGTTTGATAATTCTTGCATTTCTGTATTAGATTTTTCTGCATGATTAACTTGCTCTGCTGAACCCGACGCTATTTCATCGATAGCTAGTGCAATTTGGCCTGTTATATCTGCAGATTCATTTGAGAAAGTTTTTAATTTATCTGCACTATCGGATGCGAAGTTCGACACATTTTTGCTTTCCTTTAAAATATCCTTTATCTTTTGTAACATTGTATTAAAGCTTAAGCCCAGTGCTCCAACTTCATTGTTATACGTGTAAGAAGATCTAACGGTTAAATCCCCTTGTTCTGCCTTCTTCATTAGAAGTACTATTTTATTAATTGGTTTCGTTACGCTTAAAGTAATGATTAGTCCAGCTATAATAGATAAAATAATAAAAATGGCTACGACAACGTAAACATAATTAACAACTTGATTGATTTCACTCATTAAATAATCTCTATTCGTCTTAATGATCACATTCCAGTCATTTATAGTTTCATTAATTGAATAAAGGAATTCATCTGTTTCTACCAAACTAGCATCTTCTATCCATTCGTTACCAGTTGCTTGTTCTAAGTTACTTACAACAATTCTGTTTAAGTCATCGATAATATAAACTTCTTTTTGATCCGCACCTCCTAACAAATCAAATGTTTCATTAAAGAAAGATCGATCTACAGTAATGACAAAAGCTCCTACCGTTCGGTTGAAATTATTTTTCACTCCTTGAAAAATGTAGATATGATCAAGGTCATTGCTAAAATTAGAAATCCACAAATATTCCTTTTCTTCTAATTGTTCTAATATGTTTTCCTCCATAAAACTTTCAAAAGAAAAGCCAGAGGAAATATTCCTACCATATATCTCTCCCTCATTATTAACAAAAAAGAAATTATCAATATGAGTATTCAAATGGATCATACTTGAAAACTCATCTGAAGCACTTCGAGCAAGCGCTGCTTTTTCATTATCTGTCAGATCGTCTCGTCTAATATTACTCATAAAACGTTGATTACCAACAGGTATGTACATAAGCCTTTCTGTCTGATCTATCATTGTATTAATATTATGGGTTAACTGAACACTTACCTCTTCTGTTAAATCTGTTACTTTGTCCTCAATTGCATTTCTTGATGCTAGAAAGACAAACGAGGCAACAATAATACTTGGAATTACACTACACAAAATAAAAGAGATAATTAATTTAGATTTTAGTTTCATTTTCTTTTTACTTTGCTTGTCTTTTATACGCACTTTTTTTGCGCTTTTTTTATTACTTCGCTTCAAAAGACTGAAACCATCTTTCAACCTTTTTCCTATTTTCATTTTATACACCCCTTTATGATGCTATAATAAAAAAATCAAATTAACGAAAAAATATAAATAAATCAACGTATTACAATAACAATATTAAAAACATCAAATCAGTTAATGAATTAACTTAAATAAGTTTAATTATTTTATATATTAGTTTATATTTTAATTAAAATATAAACTAATTAAGGTGGAAAAGCAATGATATATTGGTTTTATTGTCGGAAAAAAGCGCGAAATTATAGAATAACGCGCCACTTTATCCTTAAGTTAATCGTTTAATTATTGAATTTACCTTATCTCTAATCAAAACTAGCTTACCTTTTGCATCTTCAACAGAACTTCCTTTCACACCAAAATAAAACTTGATTTTTGGTTCTGTTCCTGAAGGGCGTATACAAAACCATGAATCATCAGAAAGGAAAAACTTTAGGACATCTGAAGGTGGAAGTTTGATTGTTTCTATTTCACCTGAGACGACATTTTTAGATACTGATATCCTGTAATCATCTTTCTTTATTAATTTGTTTTCTCCTACTTGAAACTCTTCTATCACTCTAAAATGCTCCATTATTTTAATCATTTGTACTAAACCTGCTTTACCTTTTAAGGTAATTGATTTAAGATCTTCATAAAAATAACCATATCTATCAAATATGTTTTCTAATGCTTGGTACAAAGATGCTCCTTTTGATTTATGGTATGCTGCAACTTCAGCAATAAACAAACATGCTTGAATTGCATCTTTGTCCCTAACAAAATCACCAATCAAGTAACCATAACTTTCTTCATAACCAAACATAAATTGATGCTTATTTGTTTGTTCGAACTGATTAATTTTTTCCCCGATGTACTTAAATCCAGTGAGTGTATCTATTGTTTCAAGATTATAAGCTTTAGCTATCTCGCGACCAATTTCACTTGTAACAATTGTCTTCAGAACAGTTCCGTTGGTTGGTATATCCTGTTTATTTGATAATAAGTAATCCAACATCAATGCACCCGTTTGGTTACCAGTTAGGACAACATAATTTCCTTGATTATCTTTCACCACAACACCCACACGATCTGCGTCAGGATCTGTTCCCATTAAAATATCCGCATCCATCTTTTCCCCATAACTAATTGCTAACTTAAAAGCTGCATGTTCTTCTGGATTTGGGGAATCAACTGTAGAAAAGTTAGGATCCGGCTGTTCTTGTTCTTTAACAATGTTAACGTTGGAAAATCCGAATTCTTTCAGACCTTTTTGAACAAGTCTATTAGACGTACCGTGAAGTGGAGTGAAAACAATTTTTAGTTCTTTTGCATACTTATCTAGTACTTCTTGGTTAACAATTATTGACTTCATTTCTTCCATGTATTCTTTTTCTATTTCTTGACCTATCATCTTTAATGTTCCAGAATCTAGTAACCTATCTTTGTCTAACACCTCAATTTCCAACTCGTCTACTACAGCGTTTATGTTAGAGATAATTGCGTTCGCTGCATCTAAAGTAATCTGACAACCATCTGATCCATAAACTTTATACCCGTTATATTCAGGTGGATTATGACTAGCAGTAATGACGATTCCAGCTGATGCATTCAAGCGACGGACTGAGTATGATAGTAGTGGGGTTGGCTTCAATTCATTAAATAAATACACTATTATTCCGTGTTTACCCAAAACTCTTGCAGCTTCTAAAGCGAATTCTGGAGATTTATGTCTACAATCATAAGCAATAACAACACCTTGTTTTTTCGCTAATTCACCTTTTTGAATAATATATTGTGCTAATCCCTCTGTTGCTTTTCGAATCGTATATACATTAAGACGATTTGTTCCTACCCCGAGTTCACCTCTAAGTCCACCTGTTCCAAACTCTAAAGACTTATAAAAACAATCTTCAATTAAAGTTTCGTTTCCTGCAATCACTTCTAATTGCTTTTTCATGTCACGATCTAACTGCGCGTTGGTTAGCCAACGTGTGTATTCTTCTTTCCAATCCATAGCCTTTCACCTTCCTATATTTTTTAAGCTGTTGTATGTGACACGATTAATTCTGTTTCCCCATTCAACTCAAATTCGTTTATAGTTGATGGAATAATAAAATGATCACCTTTACAAAACGGGAACTCTTTTCCTTCTATAATTACAGATCCATTACCTTTAAAAACACTCATTAGTAAATAACGATAATCTCTATTCATTTTTACAGACCCGGCTAGGGAGTAGTGGTAAACTGTGAAATATTTTTCTGAGACAAGCATCTTATAAACTAAGCCTTCTTGCTTAATAACTTTCTGCTCCAAATTGGGCTCAACATGTGGAATTGTCGATACATCAATTGATTTTTTTACATGTAATTCTCTTTTATTTCCCTCTTTATCAGTACGGTCATAATCGTATACTCGGTAGGTCGTGTCGGAACTTTGTTGTGTTTCTAGAATTAGTGCTCCTTTACCAATTGCATGGATCGTTCCACTTGGTACATAAAAAAAGTCTCCCGGTTTAATCGCTATCTTTCTCAATAGAGAATCCCAATGACCGCTTTCTACTTTTGCAATGAATTCTTCTTTTGTTTTCGCATGATGACCTACAATTAAATGTGAGTCCACTTCACAATCAATGACATACCAACATTCCGTTTTACCTAAATCCCCATGTTCATGTTGGTTTGCATATTCATCATCCGGATGAACTTGTACAGATAAATCGTCATTAGCATCTAATATTTTCACTAGCAGAGGGAAAGTATCGCCCTGTTCGTTTGCGAATAGTTCACGATTTTCTCTCCATACATCATTTAATTTTTTGCCTTTTAATGGACCATTTTTTAAAGTCGAAGGGCCGTTTTTATGAGCTGATATTCCCCAACATTCACCAGTTATATTTGAAGGAATATTATAATCAAAATAATCTCTTAATTTCGTTCCACCCCAAATTCTTTGCTTAAACTCCGGTTCAAGAAAAATTGGTTCACTGTACATAACAATAGCACTCCTTTTTCATTTCAATACTTTTAATTGGTGAGTTACAACTAGGAATCTTTTAAAATTTTATTTATTTCACTAATTATTTCATTTGATAAAGTAATTTCAGAAGCCTGGGCATTTTCCACAACTTGTTCTGGTTTGCTTGCTCCAATAATCGTACTAGCTACACTTGGATGTCTTAATATCCATGCAATTGCTAATTGAGAAAGTTTCACTCCAAGTTCTTTTGCAACTAACTCCAGTTTAGCAACCTTCTCTAGAGCATCGTCTGTTAAATACGGGTTCATCCACATATTGGCGGTTTCGTCAGTCGCCCGACTATTTTTAGGTAATCCCTTTCCTTTTTTATACTTACCAGTTAAAACCCCTTGCGCTAATGGTGAGTATACGACTTGACTTATGCCCTTATTTTCACAAAAAGGAATAATTTCTTCTTCGATTTTTCGATCAAGCATATGATACATCGGTTGATTTACGACTATTTTATCCAATAAGTATTGGTCTGCAACCCCCAATGCTTCAGCTATTTGAGCCGCCGTCCACTCACTTACTCCAACATATAATACTTTTCCTTGACGGACAAAATCATCAATCGTTCTCAATGTTTCTTCAATAGGGGTCTCTGAATCGAATCGGTGGCAATAGTAAATATCGAGATAATCTTTATTAAGACGTTTTAGAGATGAATGAAGTTGTTCGAAAACGTGCTTTCTTGATAATCCGCGATCATTCACGCCATCTCCCATAGGCCAATATACTTTTGAAGTGAGGATATAAGATTCTCGGGGGTATTGTTCTAAGGCCTTTCCAACAATTCTTTCTCCTTCTCCTTGAGCGTAAACATTTGCTGAATCAAAAGAATTTATTCCAACTTCATAAGCTTGCTTAATTATATTTGTGGCTTTTTTTGCTTCTACAGAGTTTCCATATGTAAGCCAACTTCCCAGGCTTAATTCACTTATCTTTAAACCTGATCTACCTAAATTACGATATTTCACTTTTACACCTTCTTTTCTAAATTATAGAAATAAAGTACATTTTTAAGTAAGACAAGCCATTGAAATATAGCCTACTTTCAATGGCTTAACTTTACATAAAGCTAGTATTGTTTTTTTATTCGTTCGATAAGCTCAAAACAAAAGCGGGAGTTATGATATGGACATTTCCATGGTTCTACTTTTGGCATGTTTTCATATACCTTTCTATTCTTTGCAACCTTCCAATACCATTCACCATTTTGATGATCAATCATATAATCATTTAAAAAGCTCCACAAACCAAATACTTTTTTTAGATATTTTGGATCTTTTGTAATTTCAAAAGCATTAAAAAAACCTACCATCCCTTCTGCTTGTACCCACCAAACCTTATCCGCATCAACTATAGAAGTCTGATCCGCTTCATTTAAGATACTACCATCATCATCGAAACCATCTTCATAGACTTTGTCTGCCATGTTTATTGTAATATTTTTCACTTTAGCAATAAGTTGCTCATCCCCTGCTACTTCAGCAGCTTCAAATAACAACCAACTTCCTTCAATATCATGACCATAAGAAATTATCTCTGACTTGGAGTTCCAAGCTTCGTCAAAGAAAAGTTTAAACTGGAACCTATTATTATCTATAATTTTATCAATTGAAATATTAATCAGCGAAACCAGCTTTTCTTTTAAAGCTTCATCTTTCCAAGCTCGATATAAATTTGTATATGCTTCCATAATATGAAGATGTGTATTCATAGATTTTGGATAGTTTAAATCTTTATCACTTAATCGCAAATCTTCTTCAACTTTCCATTCCCGCGTAAAGGCTTCAAAGTACCCACCGTGAACATTATCATAGGCATGTTTTTCGATTAGTTCGAAAAGTTCCTTTGCTAAGTCCAGCGCCTCTTTATCACCTGTTGCTAGATAGTACTCTGAAAGCCCATAGATGCCAAACGACTGGTTGTACACATGTTTTTTTGTCACTGTTGGCTGACCTTCGGAGTCCACCATCCAATATAAACCTTTATATTGCTCATCTGTAAAGCTTTCTTTTAAAAATTGATATGCGTGTTTGGCTATTTCTGAGTATTCTTTGTTCTCGTACGTTCTAAACGCTTTAGAAAAGGTCCATAGAATGCGCGAATTTAATATACAACCTTTTTCTGACTCTAAAAGAATTTCTTCATCATTAGTTATATATCCATAAAAACCACCATTTTCCTTGTCAATGGTTTTGTTGGCCCAGTATGGCAAAATCCCTTCAATTAATTCTTTTTCAATGTCTTCTTTCAAACGCATTAAGTTCATCATTTCCCCCACCTTCATTTTTTATGAAAAAAGGTAAACCTTTTAGGGCTTACCTTTTTCATTTCAACTATTTACTTTCCTAATTCATTATCATCTGCAATATCTTCATGATTTTCTATGGTATATTTTATAATCTCATCAACCGTTGTATAAGCAACCCCAACATAAGTATCTGCTGCGCCGTAATAAATAGCGATTCGACCAGTATCTGCATCGGTCAACGTTGCACAAGGGAAGATAACGTTATCCACAAAACCTTTTTCCTCATACCATTCTTCTGGAGTTAAGACAAAGTTTTTAGATCGGTATTTAACTTTTGATGGGTTTTCTAAATCTAAAATTACACTTCCCATGCTATACACAAGACCATTACATGTTCCGGTAACACCATGGTAAAACATTAACCATCCCTCAGATGTTTCAATAGGTGCTGGGCCACCACCAATTTTCACTGCTTGCCACCAACCATCTCCACCTTTACTCATTACATGGCGATGTTTACCCCAAAAAGTTAGGTCAGGACTTTCACTTAAGAAAATATCTCCAAACGGAGTATGACCGCTATCACTCGGGCGCGATAACATTACATAGTTACCATTGATTCGACGCGGAAACAGAACTCCGTTGCGATTGAATGGTAAGAATGGGTTTTCTAGTCTAACAAATTCTTTGAAATCTTTTGTTTTCGCCACACCAATTGCAGCTCCGTAGAAATCAGTACACCAAATGATATAATACGTATCTTCTACTTTTAGTAACCTTGGGTCATACGCATAATTCGGTTGATAAGGATCGCCATTTTCATCAACAAATTCAATTCTGTTTTCATCGATGTCCCATTTCAGTGCATCTTCACTCCACCCTAAATGTAAGTGAGGGCGACCGTTCACTAACTCAGCACGAAATACACCAATGTATTTACCTTCATAAGGAACTACTGCGCTGTTAAAAATTCTAGATACTCCGTTTACAGGATTTCTTTTGATCACAGGATTTTGAGAATGCCTCCAAACCGGGGCGTGATGATTTTCTGGTTTTTCTTCCCACGGTATATTCGGTAATGCTTCTCCTATAATATTAAATTTATTCATATGAAATCTCTCCTTATAATTTACTAAATTTTAACCTTTCATTGCCCCTTGAGTAAAACCGTTATAAATATACTTTTGCAAAAATATAAATAAGACTAAAGTTGGCACGATAACAATGATAATACCAGCAGAAATAACTTCCCATTGCGCCCCAAAAGGCCCCATAAATCTATACAGTGACGTTGATACTACTTGCAATCTTTCAGCCGGCATATAGAGAAATGGAATATAAAAGTCATTATAGATCGCTACTCCTCTAATAATAAATACAGTAGCCATCGCTGGTTTTAACAGTGGAAGTATTATTTTGCGATATATTGTAAAATAACTTGCACCATCAATCATTGCAGATTCATCCAATGAGAGCGACGAACTATCAAGGAATTGCAGAAATATATAAATCCCAATTATATCCGTTCCAGTAAATAACAGAATAGCAGCCCATCTTGTATTAAATAAACCTAAAGAACTAATAACTTGAAATGTTGCTACCTGTGTTGTAATACCTGGAATTAACACGGCAAACAAAAACAACCCAATCATAACTTTACTAAACTTAAACTGAAAACGACTTAAAATATAAGCAATCATTGTACCTATTAAAATAGAGAATACAATGGCCACAAGTAATATAAAAATCGTGTTAAAGAAACCTACCAACATATTCCCTTCTGTAAATGCTCTACGATAGTTCTCGAAATTCAACCAACTTTCGGGTGCAGTGAGAATATTGGTTGTTCTATATTCCTCTGTTGTTTTAAATGAAGAAAAGAACACTACTAAAATTGGTATTATCGCTGCAGCTACCCCTATAAATAAAGAAGCATATTTTATAAATGATCCTGAAAAAGATTTTACTTTATACAATTTCTAGGCCTCCTTTTCTTTAAGCCAAGTTTTTTGAACAAGTGTTACCAATAGAACGATTATTAACAACACTATACCCATTGCTGAAGCTAACCCAACTTTTCTAAACTTAAATGCAGTATCTAGGGTTTGAATTACAAAAGTCATTGTACCGTTTTGACCTTGAGTCATTATATACGGAATTTCAAATACACTTATTGCACCACTAATTGCAAGGATAATATTTAATTGTAAGATTCTTTTAATACTTGGAAGGATAATATATCTGAATTGATGCCAGCGGTTAGCTCCGTCCACTTCAGCAGCTTCATAAATTTCCCTTGGAACAGATTGTATTGCACCTAAGAAAATAATAAAGTTGAATCCCATATATCTCCAAACCGATGTAGCAGCTAGAGAAATATTAACTATACTTCGGTCACGAAGCCAAAACTGAATATATTCTCCTAAACCAAACATTTCCATCAGACTATCAAGAGTTCCTCCTCCGGTATAAAACACACGAAAGATAAAACCGATAGCAACACCATTTAATAAGTAAGGAAAGAATAAGACTCCTTTAAAGAAATTTTTAAACTTCACATCAAAACTTAGAATTGTTGCAAAATAGAGCGCAAATCCCATTTGAAAAAAAGTAGCGACAAAGTAGTAAATACTAACTCTAAAAACAGAGAAGTACTCTGGATCAGTAAATATTGTTTTATAATTTTCTAAACCAACAAAATTTTCAACAGGTCCTAATCCATTCCATTCATGGAAACTATATCTAAACATTTGCATAAGTGGATAATAGGAAAATGTGAATAATAATAATAATGGAACAATAGAAAAAGCAATAATTATTATACTTCTTTGCTTCTTATAGCTTAAATCACTTAATGACATCATATTAAATTTTTTTTCTTTTGGCTTTTTTTCCATTTTACAACCCCCGTACCTCCATTATTGTATCTAATCAAAGTTAAAAAAACATAAAAACATACTTAAACCACACATTACAATAAAGTTTTTTCCCCCAATCAATTCATAAGTATTAGTTTATCGTTTAAGTTACAATAACATTTTATTATGTCAACGCTTACTTGTCAAGAGTGAATACTATGCAATATACACAGACACTTTAATCCATCTATAAATCTCATATGCTATGTATTTTGAGTTTAGGCTAAGAGTTTAGTTTCTCTATACTCTATTCAAAATCACAATCTTTCTAGTTATAGTCTAATCTAGATTGTTCCTTAAGAAGCAGGCAGCTTAACTACACAGTAAGGTTATGAATTTTTAACATAATAACAACAACTTAAAAACGTCCTAAACCACGGTGTGGTTTAGGACGTTAAAATGACCCATGTTTTTTTTGTATTGCATGAGTGTCTATTGCAACCAATAGCACATTTATGGCTAAAGCATAACTAAAGGGTGCTAAAAATAAGAATAATAAAAAATTGTAAATTGCTAATTGATAAAACAAAACAATCAATACAATAATTGAAATAGAAACCCATAATTTTTTTATAGATAAGTAGAGTGCAATTAAAAATGTATTTTTGAAACCATAATTATTCTCCATTGCCAGGTAGCTATATAAAGTTAGAACAATTATGTGTAAAAATAATAGATAAAATAAAATTAATAATAGAATTAAGTTAATATTTTCATTATACTCATTCTGTAAAATAAATAAGGTAGAATACAAAATGATTATTGGTATTGACATACAAAAAGATTGTATTTTTTTATGATCATATTTCTTCATATTTGCCTTGAATATCTCATTTATTGAACTGTGATCCGTGCCTTTCCAGATTCTTTTCACAGTGGCAAGTAGGGCTATATTGGCAGGTAAAAAATTATATATTAAGAAGCCCTGTAAGATATATTTATAGTATAAAAGGCTAGTTGAAATCAAATCATAAAAAGTTGTAATAAACTTTACCATGTTACCTCCTTGGAATACTAATGCACAATACTAAGATTTAGAATAGCAGTCTATACGGTTTACCGATTCTC
Source organism: Natronobacillus azotifigens (assembly GCF_026805325.1). Classification (GTDB taxonomy): domain Bacteria; phylum Bacillota; class Bacilli; order Bacillales; family Amphibacillaceae; genus Natronobacillus; species Natronobacillus azotifigens. Next base: position 53,199 of record NZ_JAPRAT010000012.1, on the reverse strand, counting down.
GATAGATTACATTCCCTTTAATTAAAATTCGACCATATTTAGCAGTTTTATCTTTTATCTTCTTAATGATAATTTTTACAGCCACTGAAGACATTTCTTTAACATCAACGGCTACAGTTGTTAATGGCGGGGTTGTAAGACTAGCGTAAATATCATCATCAAACCCAACTACTGAAAAATCATTTGGCACGTTGTAACCTAAACTGTTCAATCTTCTTATCAAATTATAAGCAACCTGATCGCAGTTACATACAAAGGCAGTAGGTAGATCACCTGTGAGCTCAATGTCTAAATACTTTCCGTAATCGTCCCTATCTTTAAATATATAGGAGTCTTTTAAAGGTATATTGTGCTCAAGTAATGATTTATAATACCCTAAATATCTATCCTGTATACTACTTGTTGAGTGAATGTTACCGACAAAGCCTATGTTAGTGTGCCCTAATTTGATAAGGTAGTTGGTAAGTTCATATACACCATAAAAATTATCCGTTACGATAGAATCGAACTGGGAATTATCTGTATAAAAGTCCAAAAATACATTTGGTATGTCAATATTCTGAAACATTTCTATATAATCATTATTGAGTTGACCCAAAACAATAATTCCATCCACTTTATTTTCCGAATAAATTCTTGGGAAATTCAATTCTTCTTCGTCCTTTTTATCAAGAATTTCAAGGATAGCATAATAATTATAATTTTCCAGCACTTTTGATACTTGATTATAAAATTTCATATAAAATGATTGTAGATCTCCAGTAAATCTTTCAGGAATTAAGATTCCTATATTATAGGAGTAGCCTTCTTTCATTGATTTTGCTAATGTATTAATCCTATAACCCATCTCTATAGAAACCCTTTTTATTTCGGCTTTTAACTCTTCACTGACGCCATCTTTATCATTAAGCGCTTTAGAGATTGTTACACTACTAACACCCATTCTTTTGGCGATATCTTTCATTGTTACTTGTCGATTTTTCATATGCAAAATCCTCACTATCATTATTTCTATGGTTGAGCAAACGTTAGCTTAAATCGTTTTTTAAAAAACAAACTATATCTACTTAAATTAACGATTGCCTTACTTAATTATCGACATTTTTTTTCTCCTTGTCAAGTTTATAAATTTTTTCCAATAACAAGTATACCATTAACTAAACAAATATCCCTTTAGTTTTGCTTTCAGATAAAGTTAATAAGTAGGGGGAAGTTATTCCCGCAACTGCTTACTTATCGTAATAAGCTCTATGATAACTCAACAGTTGATAAACGAAAAGAAAACACTATCAATTCCACTGCGAAGTACCATGCTATAGGGGAGTTGGAAAATAGAAGGGCCTTTTCATCTATGCTAGCGGATAACATATAACAGCAATATTCTATTCATACAATATCACAAGTGAATTTATCTAGGAAAGTTTCTTAAAATCAGATTAAATACAATAAATTAAACAGTTTCTCATTTTGCATTTATATATGCGCTACAGCAGCCTAGGTGTACTCCCGTAAATTTTTTTCATTTTATTTTTATTTTATTCAATGATTCTTAAATGAATTGTACTACATTTTGATAAAAAAATTGGGACTCACTGATTTATTCAGTAAGTCCCACTATTAGTTAGTCTAAAACAGTTTCTCTTGCAGTGTTCCATCTTTCATTTAAGTCGTTCATGATATCGTCGAAAGACTCATCTCTGTTTCCGATTGCTGCCTCAACAATTCGCAATTTAAAGTCAGGCTCCCAGAAACCAATCTCAGCAAGGTTATCAATATCTCCAATTAAGCCTTCTTCTCCAACAGGCGTAGGTACTACATTACCTACTTCAACACCTAAATCCTCTAATAAAGATGGTAATGCTTCGCCTCTAACAGGAGAAACACCTCCCATTGCCTCGGTAGCATAGTCTGTTTCATGAACAAAGAAATCAACCCACGCACGAGCCGCCTCTTTGTTATTGCTATGTCTATTAATTCCAATTGTGAAGTCAGACTCAATAGGAATTATGGTTGGATCTGCGTCTGTCGGGTACGGCATAAATCCGATATCATCAGGGTTTTCAGCAGCTTCCATCATTTGAGGAACTGCCCAGTTACCTAATACCATTGCTCCAATCTCACCGTTACCCATCATAGTTTTAGAAAGTTCCCAATCTGTTGTATATGGATCTGCTTCAATTAAGTCATTCGCAGCTACATCATACAATAGTCTGTAAGTATCATAGTGTGGCATGCCAGGAGCGAAAATATCTTCCGTATGAAGACGGTTAACGTCATAGTATTCAAAATCTCCCGCCACAACAGTTACATTGGATTCAAATTGAGTCATCGTCCAGCCAGCAGCAAAGTTTGTGTAATACGGAATAGCATCTGTATTATCAGCAATTGCTTGCATCGCTTCAATAAACTCATCATGTGTGCCTGGAAGACCAGTTACACCAGCGTCTTCAAAGACACGTTTATTATAAACAATACCTGGGAACCCTAGCGCAGTTGGAATACCGTATACAGTTCCTTCATAAGAGGAAGTCGTAATTTCTAAGTATTCATCTTCCATTTCTTCTACAGTACCTAATGGCTCGAAGAATAGTTCAAATTCTTGAGCGTCAACTTCAGGAAGCATAAGTACATCACCATAGTCTTCTGTACTCATACGTGTTCTCACTTGTCCATCATAGTCAGTCATTACTTCAAAATTAACAGTTACATCTGGATATTTTTCATTGAAAGCGTCTCTATAATCACGAAATAGTGTATCATTAATGTCCGTTCTGTGATGTAAGACTGTAATAGAACCAGATAAAGAATCTTCTGTTTCCCCTTCATCTGGTTGTTCATCAGAAGTTCCGTTGTTACCTGTCATTTGTTCTTCTTCCTCCCCATTACCACAACCTACAACAAGACCGAGGACTAACAGAATACTAGCCAAAAATAATAATAAACTTTTCTTCATCTCTTTTTTTACCCCTCTCAGCTTTATATTTTATAGTTACCGTTTAAGTAACAATTTTATTTTATATTGTAACCGTTTACTTGTCAATACTTTTTCTTTATGTTTTAAAATATGAACTTAATAATTTATTTTTGAGTAACTTTATTTTTATATAAAAGTAAAGTTATATAAACTTATTGACGTAGTATAAGAGCTCCCGCACCAATGATACCTACATCTCCACCCAATGAAGCCTGCTTTATTTTTGTTTCCCTAGCTTTAGGGTTTAGTGCATAGTTTTGAATATATTTTTCAATAGAACTAATCATTGGCTGACCAACTTTAGAAACCCCTCCACCTAATACAAGAAGATTAATATCAAGCAGATTAATTAATGAGACACAAGCCATTCCCAATCGGTCAAATATATCATTAACCATCTCAACGATTTGAACATCTTTATTGAAATACATCTTGAATACTTCTTCTGTCGTAACATCCTTTTTCAGTAGATCTGTGCCTTGTCTAGCAATAGCTGTTCCTGAAGCAATCCATTCTAGGCATCCTTTCTGACCGCATTTACACGTTCCGTATGAAGGATCTACAACCATATGTCCAACTTCACCGGCATTTCCTGTACTACCTGCCACAAGACTTCCGTTTATAATAATTCCTGCTCCGATGCCTGTACTTATCGTCATATATAGAAAGTCCTTCTCTTCCTTAGCTGTTCCAATCCACATCTCAGCCAAACCAGCTAAACTAGCATCATTCTCTAATTTCACTTCTAATCCTACTCGCCTTCCCAAATCTTCTACTAACTTAAAATCATTCCAGCCCGGTAAATTGGGGGGGCAGACTATTTTCCCTAGTTTTGTATCAATAGGACCTGGCGCACCAACTCCTATTCCCTGTATTTCTTTTTTACTGATGTTTAAATCATTGATTAATTGTTGCATATTCGTGTTTATTCTATCCATCATTATATTAGGAGCTACACTTTGATCCGTAGGGATAATAACCTTACTTAATAGTTTTCCTTCTCGATTGAGAACTCCTATTGCAGTCTTTGTTCCTCCAATATCTATTCCAATTGCTAAAGTCATTTTTCATCCATCCTTTTTATATTATTGATACATAAAAAGAATACGACTATTTTAGAAGTCTCTCACAACCCCTACGTATAATCGTATTCTAGTTAATCTATTATTTTGTTTCCTGCTGTATTAATACGTTATTTTTCTCTACCAAAGTTACTCTTTGTTTTGCACAATCCAATGATCGAAGTGGATCTTCAGGGGTATTGAACGTGTAATCCACTAGTTTTTCAATGGTTGTTGTCGCAACATGCGTACGCGTATCACTAGAAGCATAGTAAATATACACATTTTGTTTTTCATCTACTACTGCACCATTACAGAAAATAACATTCGATACATCTCCAACTCTTTCTCTATCATACGGAGCTATAAAATGCCCACCTGGTTTTGCGATCACTTTGGTTGGATCCTCTAAACTTGTCGCAAATGTGTACAATACATATCTAAGGCCAGCCGCAGTATTTCTCACACCATGAGCAATATGGATCCAACCTTTATCCGTTTTAATAGGAGCTGGACCTTGACCATTCTTCACCTCATAAACAGTATGGTACACCCTTTGATCCATAACTACTTCATCTTTAATTACTGGTTGCAATATATCATCACACAGGCCAAAAGCAATTCCTCCACCAGATCCTGTAGAAATAAATCCATCCTGTGGTCTTGTGTAAAATGCATATTTACCATTAACAAATTCAGGATGAAGAACTACGTTTCGTTGTTGAGGTGATGGTGTTTCAATGTTTGGCAAACGTTCCCAATCTTTTAAATCTTTTGTTCTAACAAGACCTGCTTGAGCTACTGCACTTGAAGTATCATGTTCAGGAGCGCTAGGATCTTTCCGCTCAGAACAATAAATGCCATAAATCCAACCATCCTCATGTTTTACTAGGCGCATATCATAAATATTTGTTTCTTCTTTGTCAATATCTTCCCAAGTTAAAGGCTTGTCTAAAAATTTAAAGCCGTCTACCCCACTATCACTCTCCGCAATAGCAAAAAAAGATTTACGATCTAACCCTTCAACTCTTACAGCTAAGTAATATTTGTTATCATGATAAAGGGCGCCAGCATTGAACGCTGCATTTATTCCCAATCGTTCCATAAAATGAGGATTGGTGTTTTTATTTAAATCAAAACGCCAATGCAATGGAATATGATGGCGAGTAACAACAGCTTGCTGATATCGATCATAAATACCATTGTAGAACTCGCTATTTTTTTCATTTTTCTTATTCAATAATTCCTCTTGCTTACTTTGTAATGTAAAGTACATTTCATGAATCAAAATTAACATCTCCTTTTTAACTAAACGTTAACTTAATTATAATGTATGAATTAACTTACTTCCACTTTTTTTATCAATTAACTGAATTTATTTTTCTTAGCTGCGCTTATAACTATCCCTTCACCTCTACTCTTTACTTCTGTAATATCTCTTAACCAAGTTTTTGATAATGTCCGCTTCAATCCGAACACCACCCTTACTATCTCGTGTGAATTAGCTAATAGAAACACCACATACAGTGGTAATTGAAAATATATTGCTATCGCTGCCACCGGAATCCCCACCAACCAAACTCCTAACAAATCTAAATACAATACAAACTTGGTGTCACCTCCCGCACGAAGTATCCCCATATTGTTAACCATGTTTAAAAACCTGGGGGTAATAATGAGTCCGTATATGAGTAATACGCTTCTCGCATTCTCTACCACTTGTGGTGTTACGTTATAAAGCTTAATAAAATGTGGTGCTACTAGCAGTATACCTACACCCGCCATAATAGAAAGCATAAATGTAATCACTAAAAATCGTTTCGAATGTGTATAGGCCAACTCATTTTTATTAGCACCTATACTGTTACCAACCATAATCGAAGATGCATCACTTATACCAATAAAAGAAGCCATGAAAACAAATATCAATGGATCGACTAGAGTTACAGCTGCAACAACATCTGTCCCGAGAAAGGCATATAGCCAGAAGAATGTCACTTCACCTAATGTCCATACAACATGATTAATTACTGACGGAATTGCTATATCAACATATCTACGAATTAGTGCAAAGTCAAAGATTTGTCTAAAACTATGTTTACGTAATACGGATAATACATTAAATCTCTTTACGAGTAAAATCAAAAGAATACATTGCATTAATCTCGCAAAAACTGTTGCAAATGCTGCTCCTTGAACCCCGAAAGCAGGCATACCTATACTTCCAAAAATAAATACATAATTTAAAAACGTATTTAAAACAATGACAAATACATTCACGTACATTGCTGATTTCACTTCACCCATAGACCTTAAAATAACCTGAAATAATATTGTTACTCCTGTAGTTATATAAGAAAAAGCTATAATCGTTAAGTAGCTAGCTCCTAAAAGTATAACCTCTTGATCGCTAGAGAAAAGGCTAATCACACCTTTGCTAAACAAAAGAATAATTGCCATAAAAAGTGTTGCAACTGCACTTATAATTACAAAAGTAATCACAGTTATCTTACCAATACCTAACCTATCTTTCTTCCCCCAATATTGAGCCGCAAAAATTGCTGCTCCCGTAGCAAATCCTTGCAAAATAATAAAAAACATGGAGTTAACTTTGTTGGCTAATCCTACAGCTGCTATACTATTAACTCCCAGCTGGCCGACCATTATAGAGTCGACCATGTTTAGAGAAGAGGTGATCAGCGTCTGTATAATAATCGGTATGGCAAAAGACAACATTCTTCGATAAAATTGCTTTTTTTCATTATTTATCATTAGTGCTAATCCCCCTTAGAATCTTAATTTTTGTATTGCTATCCTCTTCGCTAATTAAAATGGGAGTTAGTAGCACATACTTTCGTAGCATTTTCCCAATGTTCTCCATACGTGTTTCTCAAAACCCTTGGCAAGCACTACACGCAGCAGCCTGTAGATCAGGAAATACTCAACTTTTCTTAATTGTGTGTCGGATATTTCTTGAATGAAAATATTTCTATTCATTTTCAATGTAATCATACATAGTACGAATTTTCAGATCGTGAAGATCGAATTGTTGATCAAATTCAACAAGTTTAATTTCACCAGGCACAAGATCAAAATAATTATCAGATAATAAACATTCTTCCTCCGTTGATAGGTGCACTTGCTTAGCTATGAAATCAGTGCGCAAAGCAATAACATTATCTTCTATTTGATCAACTGTAATTGTGGGTTTCTTTAGTTCAATTTCTTTTAATGATAAGAAATAGTATTGTTTTTCATCTAATAAGCTAGATTCGCTTGATAATTGCACTGACAACAGGCTCTTTTCTAAAGGATGGTCTTTTAGAACGTTATCACGATCTAAAGAAATGATTACTTTGGATGAATTTGACTCAATTTTTGTTTCCATAACACCCTCATCCAAAATATCTCCATAGAAGGTTACTAATCGCCATTTAATTTGCCCTACGAAAGAATTCAGCTTATCAGAAACCACATAAACATCTACTTTGTTATCTTTTTCAATGATAGAAACAATCGTATCTTGATAGCTTCTTTTCACAAAGTATTGTGCAGCTTTCCATCTACCAAAATAATCCATGCTAGCCCATGACGCAACTGGCCAACAATCATTCATCTGCCAATAAAGCGTCCCCATACAATAAGGCTTGTGACGACGATGACTTTCGATAGCAATTTTCATTGCCTCCCCTTGTAGAACTTGACTCATGTAAAGGAAAGAAAGGAAATCTTTTGGCTTTTTATAATATTTTTGCATGTATTCATTTATAAGTTGATTACCTCTGTTATTTTTTTGATGGTTGAGCATAACTTCTGATTCCAGAAACATATCTTTGTCTTGAGCAACAGTACGCACTGTTTTCTCTTCCGGAAATGATTGAAATCCATATTCACTCATGAACCTTCCGACATATTTATTAAAATTCTCTAGTGGCTCCTCCATATGCCATACACCCCAGTAATGAATATCACCACTAGTAGCTTCATTAGAACTGTGTTGAGTTTCGTCACCGGTTAAACCACACATAGGTGAAGAAGGCCAATAATCAATTCCAGGAGAGAATTCTAACACTGCTTCAGGCAGGATTTCATGGAATATTTTTTCGTAATCACTCCAGATTTTATTTCTTACTTCTTGCGTGTAGTTATTTTTCCAACCCCATCCAGATTCTTCATTATAATGTGACCAAGCCATATCGATCTCGTTATTTCCACACCATAGAACGATTGAAGGATGATTTCTTAATCTTTTTATATTGTCAACCGCTTCATGTTCTACAGATTCCAGAAAATCATCATCACCAGGATACATACTACAAGCAAACATGAAATCTTGCCAAATAAGTATCCCGTATTCGTCACATAATTGGTAAAATTCATCATTTTCATATATGCCTCCACCCCATACTCGAAGCATATTCATATTTGTTTTCACGGCTGACTCAATTTCATGTCTATATTGTCCTATCGTTACCTTGTCATTAAAGCTATCATTTGGGATATGGTTCGCACCTTTTATAAATATCGGTTTTCCATTCAATTCAATATAAAAGCTCGTTCCCGCTTTATTCTTTTTTCTAACTAATTTAGCAGACCTTAAGCCTGTTCTGACATCTTTTTGAGACAACACTACGTCCTCTACGAATAAAGATGTTGAAAAATTATATAAAGTAGCATCACCTAAACCATTGCACCACCACAATTCAGGGTTTGCGATCGTCAAATCTAGTGTGATTTTGTTCATACCTTTTTTTAAAGCGATCGGTATTTTTTTATCTATCCCCTTTGTAGTTATCTGAATATGTGCATTTAAATTAGCATCGGAGTGAACTTCAGTTATAACGGTTAGATCCGCACTTTCTTCACTTACTTGATTTTGTTGAATAAATACATCTTCAATGTGAGCATTGCTCCAACCTCTTAACATTACTTTTCTCCAAATTCCACTTGTAACAAAGCGCGGTCCCCAATCCCAACCATAATGATAAGGGGCTTTCCTTGCAAAAACACTTACTTTTTTATCTCCTAGTTCGCCCATTTCAGAATCATCGTTCGCTGCAGGCAGGCTATATCCTAGCTCTTCTAGCTTTGGTAAGTCTTCATGAATTGGAGACTTAAACAAAATTCGCAGCGTGTTATTTGATTGTTTAATATAATTTTTCACATCTATCTTCCATGTTCTAAACATGTTATCTGCTGATAAAATAAGTTGGCCATTTAAATAGACATTAGCATAAGTGTCTAAACCAGAAAACTCTAGTTCTAGGTTGGAATGGTTATACATCCTCTCATCCAAATAAAAAGCCGTTTCGTACTCCCAGTCTCGTTTATCAATCCACTGAAGGTCCTTTTCATTGGTCCCGTAAAATGGGTCATCAATAATACAATGACTATGCAAATCTGAATGAATACAACCAGGCACTTTAGCAGTTAACCATGTTTCACTAGGAGATTTAAATTTCCAGTTTGTAAGTAGTATAGTATTTTCCATTTTAAACTTCCCCTCAAATCGCACAAATTGGTTTTGCAGTTATTTCTTATCCTTGCATTTGTTTCAGTTGATAGAATTCACCTTTCTTTTCAAGTAACTCTTCATATGTCCCGGTTTCAACACATTCTCCATTCTTCATAACTATTATTCGATCTGCATCACGAATTGTAGATAATCTGTGCGCAACGATAAACGTCGTTCGCCCTTTGATTAGCTCTCGTATCGCTTCTTGAATCCTAAATTCTGATTTATTGTCTAAAGCTGATGTAGCCTCATCCAATAATATCAGCTGCGGGTTACGAATAATTGCCCTCGCAATTGCAATCCGTTGGCGTTGCCCTCCTGACATTTTGTTACCATGCTCTCCAATATGAGTTTCTATTCCATCAGGCATCTCTTCAATAACATCACGTAAATTAGCCATCTCAATTACTTCTTGTATTTTTTCTTCTTTCACATTAGATAACCCATACATAATATTCTCTCTAATCGATCCTGAGAATAAAATTGTATTTTGAGGCACAACAGCAATTTTCTGCCGATATGATTGTAAGTCAAGATCATCGAGAGCTATTCCATCGATAAGAATACTTCCCTTCGTTGGTTTATAAAATCCTACTAACATACTTAATATAGTTGATTTCCCAGCCCCTGATTCTCCAACTAATGCGATACATTCTCCTCGGTTCACATCTATATTTACATCTCGTAGTACATGCTTGGCTGTATCATTGTAATGAAAAGACACGTTATTGAATTGGATGTTTCCATCAATATGCTCAATTTTTTTCGTTCCGTTATATTCATTGATATCATTAGATAATAATACTTCAGATACGGATATGATTGACTCATATCCTTTTGCTAATTGTGGGTATACATTAATAATATGATTTATGGACATCAAAATAGAGTTGAAGAAACCTTGATACATAGCGATATCACCAACCTGTATCTGTCCACGTAATGCTAAGATGGACGTGAACACAAGACAAAACATTTGGAACATCTGAAAGACAACCCAACCAGACGCGCCGAATAATGCTTCCGCTAGATCTAAACGATACCCCTTTCCTTTTAGATTCTGGAGAGTATGATCGGTTTTCTCTATTTCCAAGTCCTCTAAACCGTGAGCTCTAGTTACCGGAATCATGGTTAATGTTTCAGTAACTTGACCTGACATCGTTTCAATTTGTTTACGAAAAATTCGGTTCCTCGACAGCAAACTTTTTTTAAAGAAATAGACTAACCCTATCCCAATTGGTATGACCAAAATAAAAAACAACGCAACAATTCCATTTTGATAAGCAGTAACACCAATTGCTACAACAACATTTGTTATTGCTGCAGAAAATGTAAACATAATCTGCTTGGATAACACCTCTATATTCTCGACATCTCTCAGAACTTTCGCTTGTAATCTACCAGCCCTCAACTCACCGTGATAAGAGATTGATAAGTGTTGAAGTTTCCTCATTAGAGTACTTCGTAATCCAGACTCCACTTGACGGGACGCTTTACTCAAAAAACTGATGTGGAAATATTGAGCAGGGATATTCTGCGCAATAATAATACTAATAACGAGTAAATTAATCCATATCCCGCTAAGGTCTCTTTCCGCTGGATTACTTGCGATATTAATCATATTGGCAGTAATAATAGGAATGATCCATACAGGCGAATGCTTAATTAGAAAAAAGAAAAAAGAAAAAAATAAGTTTAGTCTCTGTCCTTTATAAACCGCAGCTAAAAAAAGGAAAGGTTTTTTTAATTTGTCGGAGTTTTCATTAAACAACGTTTCATAATCGATTTGCTCTTCTTTCTTTCTCCCCACCTCCACTCTCCCCCTTTGTGTTGTAAATTGAAAGGAAGGAATAGCCTTCTCCCACCTTTCGCTTTTTTCGCATCTAAAATTAATAAAAACATTCTACAAACTCTTAACAAGCAGCATTTCTTATTTTTCTAGTAAATATGGTAATGAAAAAAATGAAATTATTTTTTCGAATAATAGTATTTAATTGTTTCTTCTGCTTTTTTTCCGTATACACAGTAATCAGTATTTTTTGATGCTGTATCTCTGTTGTATAGTTTTGCAGGCCAATCCCATAATGCATAGCCTGAAAACCAAGGTACTGAATCAAGTTTTTCAAACATTTCCTTGTAATAATCATTTTGTTCTTCCTCATTGACATCTCCAACGTGATTCCAGTCATTAGGAGCATTTGAAGAACCAGTTCTACTTGGACAACCTGCTTCCATAAAGAAAAATGGTTTGTTTTGTTCTTTAACAACTTTCTCAATTCGTTTAATTTGTTTATCCCATGTTCCGACAGGATAATAACCACTAGAAGATATCATATCTACTGCATCCCACCATGTTAAACGGTCTTCTTGATACTTATCACAGTTATAAGTGATTGTTCCAGAATACACTTCTCTTACTTTCTTAATTAATCGACGCCACTCGAAATCCCTTTTATCAGCCTGGACCATTTCACAACCAATACAGAACATTTCGCATTTTGTTTCCTCCGCCATTCTTGCATAATAAAGAATATATTCTTCATAACTATTAAACCATTCTGTCCATGACGGCTCCCCCGGTACATCTTGATCAAAAAAGTTGATATGAGCTCTCCATGTCCCGTTCGTGCAATTTACAACTGGTTTTAAACAAATCTTCAAACCTAAGCTTTTCGCTTTGTCTATAGCCCAATATATTTCCTCAGTTGTTACGACAGGGGAATCCTTATAATTAATTTCCGTACTGTGTGCTGTTTTTTGTTGCGCTTGAAATGCAACAGCAGTCCAATTCACACCCAGTCTGTCTACCATTTCTTCCATCGAATGTTCGGCTTCCGTTGTTTTCCATTGCCCTCTAGTACCTATCCAACCCCATGTCATCCCTTTAACGAATTCCATTCTTACACCTCTTTTGTTATTTTTGTTATTATATTTGTTATTAATTATACGTTTTATAATAACACTTTAAGAGGTGAATTAAAAGTTTTTTTTCTACTCTTTTACTTTTGGTGAAGATACAGATTCTCTTATCATTAAATCACCATCTACTAATATTTTTTCCGGCGGGAATTGTTCATGGTTAATTCTCCATAGAAGTTTCGAAACCGCTCGTCTTCCAATAGACTCTTTCATTACTTGAACTGTCGAGATTGGCGGGGTTGTATACATTCCGACCTCAAGATTATCAAACCCCGTTACTGAACAGTCCTCCGGTATACAAAGGCCTTGTTTTGTCAAAACCTTCATTGTATTTACAGCGATATCATCATTGGCACAAACAAATGCAGTGGGAAAAGATAAATGTTTCTTCTCGTTTTGCGCTATCCAATCATTAAATTTGTTTTCAAAATTATGATAAGCAAGGGATATTTGCGCCTGAGAGTGTTCCGTATTAACCCCAGCTTGTTCACAAGCAATTCGAAAACCTAACCAGCGATCATAGAAACTGAGCGAAAAATTAATATCACCTACAAAAGCTATTTGAGTATGTCCTAACGCGATTAAGTGTTTAGTCATTCTATTAACTCCACCGAAGTTATCCTTAAATATGGTATCAGATTTTATTAGTGCATCTTCGTTATCTATCATCACTATTGGTACAGCAAGTCGTTGTAAATCTAGCAGGTAATCAGTAGATATTTGCCCAACGCAAATAATACCGATTAGTTTTTTAATATTTATATGTTCTTTTATCTCTTGGTTTTCCGTCATAATTATTGTATTTAAATTTTTTTCATAGATACCCGACGTAACACCGTCAATCACCCTTCCCCAGTACGGTGAATTTTCAAAATACTCATTTTGATTAGGGACTACAACTAAAATTAAACCACCATTCTTATCTCTTTTCCCATCACTCGTTGCCAGAATATCTCCCTTAAAATACCCTAGTTCCTTTGCAATATTTAGTACTTTTTTTCTCGTAGTTTCACTTACTCCCGGCTTCCCATTTAATGTTTTTGACACTACATACTTAGATACTCCAGCAATTTCACTTATCTTTTGCATCGTTATTTTTTTTCTCGCCATATTTCCACCTCATATTTTTTATCGTTGTTATTTTTGTTATTTTTGTTATTTTTGTTATTTAATTTTAGCACATTAATTAGTAGGTCGCTATATCATTATCTCAACTTATTATTGGAATTTGAAAATGTCGCCAGTTCAAAAGAAATAGTGTTCACTAAAAATACTGATATATCCCTTTCTTTCTAGTCATATAACCCTTTCCTTTAACATCTCTAATATTTTTAATAAATAATAGTTATGTCTAAAGAATGTATATTCATACTTCCTTATGATTACTTATCTATTCAAATACCCTTCAGGAGAACTAATTTAACAATAATTACAAATCAAACGACCAATCACATTACTGTTCAACAAATTTTTATTCTATCACTTTTAGTCAACACTATAACTCCCTATTTTATGTCGCAAATTAGACAAAAAAAAAGAACCCTTAATCCACTCCTAGGGCTCTTTGCTTGAATAAGAAATTTCTTTGTACAAATCTTTTATGCGACGTTTGGAAACATGTACATGATGTGGATAGTTTTTTAGGTGGGCAAGATATGTCTCCCCTTCTAAACTAATATGAGAAATACTATATACATTAACAATAAAAGAACGATGAGTACGATAAAAATCACTGTTTAATCGTTTAGAAATACTATCTAAAGATTCATTTGTTTCATAGATTTCTTCTAACGTGTGAATCACTGTCTTTCTATTCGCTCTTTCGATACATATAATAGAATGAAAATGAATGAAATAACTATTTCTATTCATTTGGATTGTCAGTATCTTTTTTGCTTGTTGTATAGGGTCTAATATCATTCGTCTTGCCTTTTCTAAAGCACTATATAAGCGTTCTTTTTTAATTGGTTTGATTAGATAATCGACTGCATTCAACTCAAATACATCCACTGCATATTCCTGATATGCCGTTAAAAAAATAAACTTTACATTAGGATTCACCTCCAAACAAGATGAAACCGCTTTAACGACATTTAATTTCGGTATATTAATATCTGCAAGTATTAAGTCTGGTTTCCGATTAATAGTTACTTCGAGCAGACTCGCTCCATTATCAACAACATCGATTAATTCTAAAAATTCAATAGGTAAAATAAAGGTTGACATTATTTCTTGGGCATCTAAATTATCATCTGCAATAACTAATTTAATTTTTGAATCCAATCACAATGCCTCCCCAAAACTAAACAATAGCACGTACTTTCCTTGCTAAGTCAAGTATTTTCAGATAAAGTGAAACTTCATTTAACAACGATAATATAGTTGGTTCAACATGAACTCGGACCACTCTGTGAAGAACGAAGAATTAACCATCCTAAACCGCTTTATTTTCCCCTTATTTGAGCTCAAGTCTTCCCATGTCACTTTACAACTATATTGTATCATTATTTAGCGATTTTTTAGTAAATATGGCCAAATTGGAAATAATTTTTTAAGAAGGTTACGAGGCAATTAATGTACTTTCTTTATTGCCTCTCTATTCTTGATCTCCTGCTTGATTAACTGAATAAAGTTTCTATCTAAACTAAGTTCTACTGCCTTTTCATAAACTTCAAATAATAGTTGATCACTTAACATATGCATCTATTTAAACCCCTTCACAAAAAATGTTCGTAACAATTATATTCTCTTCATCTATGTTTTCAAACATCCGTTAACTTATCCCTGTTACATATAACCGAATAATTGGATAATTCAAACAATATAATCGTTAATTCAACATAAGAAAACGACTTTCTAATATTTTTTTGTGGTCTAGTAAAAAAACTAGACCACAAGCAAAAAGAAGAGGGACAATCCTCGTCTTTAACAAATTTTTTCAAAAAAATAGAGTGAAATATTTTTAGGCTTCATTCTTCATTTTTACTATTATGCCGTAGTTACAGCAGCATTTAGCTCTTTGGTTAAACGATCCATATCTTTAACTTTTTCATTTAAGCCCGTAATTTTCGCATTTTGTTCTTCTACACTAGCTAGCACTTCCTCAGCAGAGGCGTTTAACTCTTCTGAAACACTAGAAACAGAGTTTACTTCGTCTACAACGGTTGCAGATGAACTACTCAACAGCTCCACTTTTTGATTGATTTCCGTCGAAATTTCTTGCAACTCCATAACAAACTGTTCAATACTATTGAATGCTGAACCTGTTTCATTCGTTAAATCCTTACTCGTTTTGAATGTGTTTTCACTTTGTGTCACTCTCGTTGTCGCAGAATTTGCTTTATCCTGAATTAACGTTAAAATATTTCCTATCTCGTTTGTTGACTGAATGGAGTGTTCGGCAAGTTTACGCACTTCCTGAGCTACTACTGCAAACCCTTTACCGCTTTCGCCCGCACGGGAAGCCTCAATCGCTGCATTCAATGCTAATAGATTTGTTTGGTCTGCAATATCTGAAATAGTCTGTAGAATATCACCAACTTTAGCAGTGGAACTATTTAATTCTTTCATTTCTTCTACGGTAGTTTGTAAAGTGTGATCTAGCTCAGAAATTGTTTTGTTTAGTTGCTCTACTTTAACAGAACCAGACTTCACCATTTCACTTGTGTTTAATGCTCGATCCTTCATTGTGTTCGCACTTGAAGAAATATTATCCACTTCTTCATTGATGGAGTATATCGATTCACTCATCTCCATTGCACTATTTGATTGGCTTTCAACCCCACTAGAAATCTCTTTAAAGGTAAGTGCTAATTCATTGGCATAGGCATTTGTAGAGCTCGAATGGTTTGTTAACTCAACATTAATTTCTTCTAATTTGTTTACAGTAGATCGCACATGATCGACGATTTCTCCCATGTTTTCCTTTGCTTTCATTGCCTCACTAGCTATTACCTCGGTATCATTTTGAATACTTTTCCCAATAATACTTTGGTAGATTAAAAAGGTCGTCATTAATATAAACAATAGATTCAATGAAGCTAAATAAACCGAATCATACCCCACTATTGTTTCCTCACCATAATTGATCGCAAAGTAATTCGTAATAATCACTCCAAAGAAACCAGATACAATCACATAACGATAATTATGATAAAGTGAGATAATAATAACACTATAATACACAAGTAAATAGGTAGTAATAGCCGGTCTGTTTAGTAGCATAAAGACTGTCATCATAGCTAAACTGACAATAAGAAAATAAGGGATCCAATTGATTTTTTTATGGAATTTGTGCATTAATGTTGCTATGATAATGGTGGTTACACCGAATAGAATACCAATAAGATTAGTGAGAAAGGGGATCCCTCCTGCATGCAAAATAATGCCTGCCAAAGCTACCGATAAGACATATAATTTAATTAATAAACTGTTTCTTGCTTCGAATGAGTAATTTTTTTTCTTTTTCACAATAAACCTCCAGATAATGTAATGTTTTCACTTTTTTCTATCATATGTTATTTTTTCATTCAATTCTTTCTTTTTTTGAAAAATAGATATAAAGATCTATTTGGTTCGTGACTTTTCGCTCTATACATTTTATCCCTCGCAACCGCCCGTAAAACTCCCACTTCAAAATAATGAGAATATCAAGTTTGAAGTTTCACTTTATTGAATTGAATAACCCCATTGAGTTGTCTATATCCTATCAATTTTTCATGCTAACTTATTATCTCCTATCAGCCGATATAACGGATAGCGAGTACGTCTTTATGAGTATTTTTCCATTAAACATGCTTTGGGTTTAAAACAAAAAGGAACGAAACTTCAGAAAGAGGAGAAAGAATGAAAAAAAAAATATTGCTATGCATCTTGTGCTCCACCATAATATTCAGTTTTAATGCTAGCTCGTATGCGTATGCGGCACCCAAGATAGGTGATGTCATACAGTTGGGGCAATACAACGATAAAGCAATAAAGTGGATTGTTATTCATATAGACCGTGATGGTGATCCCTTATTGTTATCGGACAGAATTCTCACATATAAAGCTTTTGATGTTACAGGGAATTATCATCAAAGCGAACTGAGACAGAAATATGGAAGTAACTATTGGCAAGATTCAAATATTCGTCAATGGTTAAACAGTGATAAAAGACAGATTGACTGGATACAAAATCCTCCTACTGAAGATAATTTGCGCTTTTCTTTTTTTCTAGATTATGCCTATGAAAAGGAACCGGGCTTTTTATCTGATCCAAACTTTACGAAAGCAGAAAGAAATGCAATCAAGTCCTCTACACATAAGGTGTTATTATCTCAAGCAGATCTTGATAAACGAGATGGCGGGGAAGAAGGACATCAATTTCACGAGGATATTGATCAAGTCATGCAAAATTACGATACGTCTTATTATCAACTAGTTACAGATCGAGTATTTCTGCTTTCTGTTCAAGAATTACACGATTACATCTATAAAAATGGTTGGCCACATACTGCAAGACCTGTAGATGGTCTATTATTACCCGGTTCAGGAACAGGTGGTTGGTGGCCTTATTGGCTACGCGATTCAGTTTTTTACTCTGAATCTCAGCCTCGCTTCGTACTGCATTTAGGAAGTATTAACGGAAATGCTGATAGTGGATGGAATAATCATTATCTTCTTTCTAATACAAACGGCATTCGTCCTGCTTTTTATTTGAATTGGTCATCGGTTCAGTCAAAAACAGGAGTGGGAATTGGGAGTGATCCTTTCGTATTTGAGTTAAAATCCCCTCCTCAACTTAACATAGACATTCAACATCAAGAGCCTATCACTCTTGTGGTTGGGGAGAACGAAACGTTAAACATAGACACACCGATAGAAGAAATTCATTTTTATTTTCAATCAAGTGATAAGGAAGTAGCTGAAATTTCTCCAGACGGTACAATTACTGCTATCGGACCTGGGGTTGCAACTCTATACATAGAGGCAACACACGATTCTTATGAAGATTATTTTGTCTCGATAGAGGTAATGGTTGAGGGAGAAATTTCGATCGAAGAAGAAATTCTCCGTAATGATAGTCGGAATAACAGGGGAAATCTTCAGGATAAAAAAATTGTGCTTATCTCCGTTAGCATTTGCATAGTGGTGGTCTCCTTCCTTTTTATAAAAAAATTCAGACGTAAAAAATGAGAGATCAAATGAAGTGGGAGTAACGGACGCTTGCACCCTGAAGGTTTCAAGGGCCTTTAGGTCATCCTTTGGGACTAACAATCAGTGGGGAAAACCTAAAAGCCCCAATGATCGAAGTTTTACTATATAGGCACAATACATAGCGAAAAAGAATAGAATGATATGTAAAAATTCAAACTGTTTATTAAAATAGCTATGAAAGGAAGAAATCAGATGTATCCTACACATCAACCATATCAGTCTTTTTATCCGATGAGTCATCACCACCATTTTTATAACAACTTACATCCTCACCATAAAGGGGGAGCATATTGGAACAATCATTTACAACATTTCCCTTGGAGAGATTACGGACCTTCACCATTTGTAGTAAATATAAAGGAAACTACGAAAAAAAACACGAATTTTCGAACCGCTCTCTGGACAGGAAAGTATATGCAACTTACACTAATGCATATAAATGCTGGCGATGATATTGGTTTAGAGGTTCACCATGATCACGACCAATTTATTCGAGTGGAACAAGGGCAGGGAATTGTAAAAATGGGGGATAGAAAAAATCAACTAAACTTCCAAGAAGAAGTTTATCCGAATTACGCTATATTTATTCCTGCTGGTAAATGGCATAACATTATCAATACTGGCCGTACACCGCTTAAAGTCTATTCGATCTACGCACCACCAGAACATCGTCACGGAACAGTACATCGAACAAAAAGAGAAGCTAGTCCACACTACGCTTATTAATGGAAAGAAGTATTTTTATTAGGGGACAGTCCAAAGATCCTCCGTTACTCATACAAGGATTGGAACATCAGAGTAGACAATAAATTATGAGTTGAACGCTATTAATGTTGTTATCTCGTGGAACATTTTTATCATATCCTTATCAAACAGAAAAGCAAAGTGCTGATTAGGAGCACTTTGCTTTTTTTACTGGATAAAGTGAAACTTCAATCAGTGGGGGGTTTTTAGGTATTCCCCCACTGATTGTTAGCCCTAAAGGATGACCTAAAGGCCTTTGAACCATTTGGGGTGCTAGCGTCCGTTACTCCCACTTAAACAACTTGATATTCTCATTATTTTGAAGTGGGAGTCTTACGGACGGTTGCTCCGGGATAAAGTGAAACTTAAATCCATCCGGTTATCGATTTTCCTAACACTCTAAAAGAAGGTCTAAAGTAGCTTGAACCATTGAGAGACTAACCACTTGTACGCCTTAGATTTTCTGTTGTTTTGAAACTTACGGACGGTTGCTCCGGGAAAAGATATGTTCCATTGGATAATTATTATGATGATTATTAATTCACGAGAGTACTAGTTTTCTGTGGAAAAGTATTCGTTAATTTCTTAATAGATAAAGACAAAAAGAAAGATCTCGATAAACTAAATAAAACAAAAGCAAGCCATACACCATGATAACTATAACTTGGAATAAAGATGGCCATCGTAATAAAAAATACAAGTAAAGCAAGTAAAATAGAATTTCTTATCGCAGTAGCTTCTGTTGCTCCAGAAAAAATCCCCTCCAACTGTAAGCCCCAAAAGCCCGTAAACGGAAAAATAATCATCCAGATTAATAATTGACTAGCAATTGCTTGTACTTCTTCTATCGTTGTGAAAAAGCCAAGTATATGATTACCGAATAAGAAAATAGTAAGGGACATAAGAAAAGCGGAAAATAATCCCCATTTAGCTGAATAAGTAAGAGCTAGTTTATAAGTGTCGATATGTTTTTTACCAATTGCTCTCCCAACTAAAATACTTGATGCATTGGCAAAACCACCAAAAAAGTAAGCCATAATATATTGAATTTGCAGCATAATCGCATTTGCAGCTAAAATGCTTTCCCCCATACTTGCACTAATCGAAGTGAAAGTAAATGTCATTATAAGCAAACAGATCGTTCGCAAAAATAAATCCCGATTCACTTGAAACATATGAACCAATGAACGTCGATTCAGTAACAAATGAAACGATATTGCTTTTATCCTTGCGCGGTGATGAAAAAACACAAAAATGATAGCAGTCAAAATCACACTAATTTCTGAAAGGACAGTTGCATAAGCAATCCCAGCAACGCCCATGTTAAAAACAAGCACAAAAAGAATATCTAACACAATATTAAGTAGATTCATAGCAATTTGAGTAGTTAAAGATAATCCTACTTTCCCGAGTCCGATTAACCATCCGATAATGGTATAGCTTAATAAAATAAACGGAGCACCCCAGATCCGAATAGAAAAGTATGTTTCTGCAGATGATAAAACTGCGTCACTTCCTCCCATCAAAGTAAGGGAAATGTTCAATATTGGTTTTTGAAAAAGAATAAATAAAAGTCCACATAGAATGGAGATAATCATTGGACGTAATAATGATAAAACAATTTCTTTTTCGTTATTCGCTCCTTCAGCTTGTGCAGTAAATCCACTTGTGCTTACACGAAGAAATCCTAACAACCAATACATGGTGTTAAAGATAACCGTGCCAATTGCAACCCCTCCAATGTAAGACGGGTCTGTCATTCTTCCAACAACAGCAGTATCAACCGCCCCTAAAATCGGAGTAGACACACCAGATATAATTAAAGGAACTGCTAGTTTAAGATACATAGAATTATTCGTTATTTTGCTATTTTTATTAGGAAGAGTGGTGTTCATGTGCTTCAATTATACTCCTTCAACTAGGTAATTTATGATAATGACGCCACCTTGATCAATTGCTTTGTATAAAGATGACGATTTTTCTTATATAAATCTTTCATATGGAAATGATCAACAATGATGCCTTGCTTTAGAACAACAATTTTTTCACAAAGAAAAGTAACGGCTCGAATATCATGAGAAATAAATAGAATCGTCATGTTGGTTTCTTCTTGTAATTTCTTTAGTAATTCTAAAATCTGAAATTGTACAGTTACATCCAAACTTGCGGTTGGTTCGTCACATATTAACAAACTAGGTTCAAGACTGATTGCTCTAGCGATACTCACACGTTGTTTTTGTCCACCACTTAATTGATAAGGATATCGATCAACGAATTCTCGCTCTAACCCCACCATTTCTAATAAGTGACTCGCGACAGCTTTTCTAGACAAACCGTCCTCTTTTATAAAAGAAGGTTTTACTTCCTTAAAGTTATCTAATGGTTCTAATATAATTTTCCAAATTGGTAACTTAGGATTTAATGCACTCGTAGCATCTTGAAAGACCATTTGAACATCTCGTCGATAATCACGATAATCCTTCTTTTTCTTTGGTGGTATTTGTAATCCTTTAAATAGAATTTGACCTTGATCGAAGGATTCTAATCCTAAAAGAATACGAGCAAGAGTACTTTTCCCACTACCACTTTCCCCTACAATTCCAATGCATCCTCCTTGATCTATTCCAAGAGAAAATTCATCTAGTGCTACTGTCTCCTTAGCATAACTTTTCGTTAATTTTTCTATTGTTAGAGTCTTCATTTCACCATCACCTGACTAGCTGTAGTAATCAAATCTTCACCCGGTAATGCAAGCAAACAGGAGCATAATTTTTTTGTATAAGGATGTTTGTGATGACAACGCACTTCCTCAGACAGACCTTCTTCAACAATTCTGCCTTGCTGCATCACATATATTCGATTCGTGTGTTTATAGGCTTGAGCAAGGTCATGAGTGATAATTAGAACTGCACAACCTGTTTCTTTTTGAACTTTAGCAAGATAATTTAATACTTTTTCTCCTGTAATGACATCTAAAGCCGTAGTCATCTCATCACAAATAATTAACTCGGGCTTTAAAGCTAAAGTCATCGCAACGGCCGCTCTTTGAATTTGCCCACCGCTTAATTGAAAAGGAAAACGATGATAGATCGTTTTATCCTCCAAACCCACCTCATTTAGCACCTCTCTAGCTAATTGCTCGGATTGTTTTTTTGTGAGCTTTATATGAGTACGAATGGTTTCTGTCATTTGTTTACCAATACGGATAAAAGGAGTGAAACTTCCACGATAATCTTGAAATATATAACCAATTTTGATCCCTAATTGTTTATACCGTTCTTTGTCACTTAGTTCCAATAAGTTATTACCACCATAAGAAATACGACCACTTACACGCATTTCTTTAGGTAGAAGTCCTGTAACCGCTCGGGAAGTGAGGCTCTTTCCACTTCCACTTTCTCCAATTAGACCAACCATTTCCCCCATCTTTATGGTTAGGTTCACGTCTTCAAGTAGTGGCTGATGACTTCCATTCAATGTAACAAACAGATGCTCGATTGAAATAAGCTGGTCTTTCATTTCCTCAGCCCCCTTTTTCTAATATCAAAACGATTCTTTAATCCATCTCCAAGTAAATGAAAAATCAACACAGTTAGCATAATCGCTAAGCCTGGATACATCATTAATGCTGGTACAACTTGAAAATATCCTCGTCCATCATTTAACATTGCTCCCCATTCTGGAATATGCGGTTGCGCACCGAGTCCAATATAAGATAATGATGAAATTAGCAGAATAACTTTTCCGACATCTACAGCACCAATCGCAATAATTGTTGGTATGAGATGTGGTAAAATATGCATCCTTATGGTTCGCCACTTACTTGAATAACTGATTTTTGATGCGAGGATATATTCTTGTTGCTTTAGTTCCAGTACCTGACTGCGAACAAGACGTGCATAAACAATCCACCGAACAAGAACAATGGCAATGACAATGTTTGTCAAGCTTGGCCCTAATAAACCAGCTATCGCTATTGCTAAAATAAAATCAGGAAATGTGAGAATGGCATCAATGATACGCATAAATACAGCATCGATTTTGCCACCACTAAAACCAGAAATAAGACCGATTGGTACACCGACAATGACAGATAAGATAATAGTAATTACCCCTAATCCGATCGTAAGCTTAGCACCGTAAACAATCCGAGAAAAAATGTCTCTTCCTAGCTGATCTGTGCCTAACCAATGCTGGTGTGACATGCTCTCTAAACGATTGTTCATGTCTATTTGAAATGGATCATATGGCATGATCCATTCACCAAAAAAGATAAGGATCAACAGAAAGGACACAAGAGTAATTCCTAATTTTGTTGTTATCGGAAGATTAAATAGCGTTGCATTTCCTTTTTTCATTGCGCACGTCTCGCTTCCTGCATAATTTGAGGATTAATTAACATCGTAATTAGATCAACCAATAGATTAATGAAGACTACTAAAGATCCAACGACAATGATATAACCTTGAATCAGTGGATAGTCTCTTTGTGTAACGGCATTTACAATTAATTCTCCCATACCTGGCCACGAAAAAAGCATTTCAATAACTGTAATTCCGCCTAGTAAGCTTCCAATACTTAAACCGAACATCGTTACTAACGGAATCAAACTTCCACGTATAGCATGAAACAACAAGATTCTCCATCGAGGAATTCCACGAGCGATAGCAGACTCTATATAGGAACTCTGTAAAATATCAATCAATTGTTCACGCAATAATTTTATATAAACAGGAGCCATTGCCATTCCCAATGTGACGGACGGTAAAATGTAATGCGCTAACGTTCCTCTTCCCATTACTGGTAACAAATTAAGTTGTAAGGAAAAAAAGAAAATCAGCAGCAATCCTAACCAGAAGCTAGGGATAGAAGCTCCGATGATTGCCACCCCTCTACACAAATAATCTGGCCATTTATTTTCATAAATAGCTGCTAAGACACTAAAAGGAACCGCAATGACTAAAAGAGCAACTAATCCTCCTATCGTTAAAGCAACTGAAGCAGGTAAACGATTGATGATCAGCTGAAGCACTGGTTGCTTAGCGATAATGGATTCCCCCAAGTCTAATTGCACAACATTGCTTAACCATTCCCCATATTGAATCAAAATAGGACGATCAAATCCGTACTGTTGTTTGATTAGTTCTTCTTGAGCAGTTGTCGTTGAAACATCTTCTACATTTAAAATAGTTCTGACTGGATCCCCCGGTGTCAACTTCATTAACACAAAAGTAATGAAGGATAATAGTAAAAACATAATAAGTAATTGAGTAATACGTTTCCCGATCATCGAAAAAACAAGTCGCATAACACACCTCCATACCTTTCAATTAAGTAAAACATAAATCAGTGAGTATCAAACATCACTCACTGATTCATAGGGGGTAAAAAAACGATTGTTTTCTTTCCGCATCTGTTGTGGAAACACACTAAAAATTAGATTCAGTGCTTTTTTTATTCAAGATCAAGTTCATTTGTTATGAGATAATATTCTTCAGATCCTGGTGTCCAATTTTTCACCCGGTTATTCACACCAACAATAATATGTGGGTACACGATATACGATTGTGGTACTTCCTCTTGAATAATATCAACCATTTGTTTTTGCAGTTGAATTCGTTCCTCAATCGTTGACGTTTGATTCAATTGTGTAATCAATGCATTTACATCTTCTATATAAATATCTCCAGGGTTTAGAGAACCATCTGGCGAAAAGGCTACATTAAGGAAGTAACCACCATCTCCTCTTGGAGCACTCAACATCGAGTACGTAACAAGATCCCATTCCGTTTGTTGTTCCCATAGATACGCATCAACATTCTCAACCGTAACGATATTTATTTCAATTCCAAGTTTCGATGCTTCGGCTTGAAGATATTGAGCCATTTGTGGTAATTCAGGTCTCCCTTGATACGTTGCTAAGGTGAGTTGAAGTACTTCGTTATCTTTTTCAAGTTGACCATCTGCATTTTTTTGATAACCAGCTTGCTTCAATAATGATTCAGCTTGTTCAGGATCATAACTTTCCGGTGCGCCATCATTGGAAAAAGAAAAATCCGGGTGAAAAGGTCCATTCGCTACCGTTGCATGACCTGCCATGATTTCGTCAGCGATTATTTGACGATCAATAAGTAAGTCTAACGCTTGTCTTACGTTTTGATCTTGTAGTGGTGAGCTTTTCATATTGTATAGAAGGAAATGCACACGTAAACTCGATACAGATTCAACTCGGAGGTCGTCTCTTTGTTCAATTGGAGCTAGCGTTTCTGGCGGTAAATGATAAGCAATATCCGCTTCTCCTGATTGAAGTGCTAATCCACGCACATTTCCGTCTGAATTGAACTGAACCGTTACCTTATCAATAAGTGCTACCCCATCCCAATAATCCTCATAGCGTTCAAGTTCAATTTTTGACTCTGTAGTAAAATCAACTACTTGAAATGGTCCTGTTCCGATTGGTTGTTCATTGATATTTTCTGTATCCACCTTAATAATGGAAGTATTCGTATGTACCAATTCTGAAACAAACGTTGGGTAGGATTCAGAAGTTACAAATAATATGTCTCGTCCATCCGCTTCAATGGATTCAATTTTTAAATTGTTAGCCATCGCATCATTTACTTCTAACAATCTTTCGAACGATGCTTTGACCGCATTTCCATCAACAGGGGTATCATCATGAAATGTAAGACCCTCTCTCAGCGTAAATCTCCAAGTTTGCTCATCTTCTTGTTCCCAATTTTCAGCCAGCCATGGTTGAATAGATAAATCTTGATCAATCTTCACTAGCGTCTCAGCAATCCCAGCACGAACTCCCATCCAATCTTGATGTGGGTCAATGGTAGAAGAAGGAAAGCTAAATAACAATGTCAGGGATTTATTTTCTTGATCGATATCCTCCGATAGATCATTCGCATCTTCACAGCCGATAAGAAAAATGAACAAGATAATTGCAGTGATTTTATAGATTGTTTTTTTCATTTTTACAGTCCCACCCTTTCGTTTTATTATTTTTTAAAAGCACCCTAACGTAAGACTTCCACTTCGAAACAAATGAAGAATGAAAGTTGTTTAAGTCGAAGTAACAGATGCTAGTACACCATATAGTTAAACTAACAACATGTTGGAGGAAATCGAAAACCCAGCTGATTTAAGTATCACTGAATATGGGTTTCACCACATCACAAAGCATAATCATTACGATTTAATGTATATTATGTTGCACCACAGAGAAATATTACCTCACTTAAATCGTAATGATTACTATTTTCGCTATACATTTATTTACTATAATCAATACTAAGTAGTTAGTCAATCGTAAATCAAAATTATTACGATTTATTGAAGATGATTATACAAGTTATGTATCCTTTATTTGTAAATAGTCAATTCGAAACAGTAAAAAATTCACTTTTACCATCAAAAAAAACACTTCAATTCGATTCGAAGTGTTTTTTTGATTTATTCTATTTTTCAAAATAACGATCAATTTTACGAAATTCTTTACCTGAACGAAAATCCGGATCGTCATGATGCATATCCACATAAATCATTTTCTTCTGCCCTACGATAAAGCCCATCACACTACCTACCACCGCAGCGCCACCAACTTGAAACCCAACCATTTCGATCAACATAACTGCTGCAGCAATCGGTGCATTTGCAATACTCGAAAGACTTGCTGCCATTCCCGCTATTACCATGGAAGAAGCAAGGTCCACACTCGTTGGAGCTAAAAAATTCCCGATAATGCCACCTGTTACTGCTCCAATAAAAAGAGCGGGAATAACTAGTCCTGCACTACCACGAAAGCCTACGGTAAAAGCTGTAGCTAACATTTTTGCTAATAGTAGAAGAATCAAAAAATGTGTATGGAAAGAACTCTCTATGATTTGTTGAATAAAGCTAGAACCCGTACCGCCCGCTTCTGGGAAGTAAATTAACACGATACCTGTG
Organism: Natronobacillus azotifigens; assembly: GCF_026805325.1. Lineage (GTDB taxonomy): Bacteria > Bacillota > Bacilli > Bacillales > Amphibacillaceae > Natronobacillus > Natronobacillus azotifigens. Next base: position 25,832 of record NZ_JAPRAT010000012.1, on the reverse strand, counting down.
AGTATTCCACCCAAAACCGGTAGATAACCCCCGAATTTTTTTTTCGAAAGTCGATCTCCAAGTTTATCCACTTTATGATAGATCGTCATAAATAAAAGCGCTGCATAACCAGCTAAAACACCAGCAAGGATAAAGTATAGTACATTAGCGGGATTCGGTAAATATGCTGGAATAGTAAACAATGGATCTGTTTTACCAAATGTTGCATAAACAACAAAACCCATTGTAGAGGATAAAATAGCAGGAAACATATCACTATAATGTAAAGAGGACTTATATAGAAGTTCTGCTGCAAAAATACCGCCACCTAATGGTGATCGGAATATAGCGCCAATCGCGCCAGCCGCACCGCATACTGTTAGAATTCTTCGGTCTTCTTTATTGATCCTGCGATTAATAAAAGGTATGGACGTCAGCCAGTTCGCCAAACTACCACCCATTAAAAGCATTGGCCCCTCGACACCACCACTTCCATTAAAACCAATGGTGGAAGCAGAAGCTAAAAGTTTGGTTAACCAAGTTCTCTTGGTGATCCGTCCTTTAAACAAATTAATTCCATCAATATATTTTGGCGTTCCTGACCCTGAAACATTCGGATCTATCTTAAATAAAAGAGAGACCAAAATTCCCCCTATAACTGGGGCAATCACTAGGGGAACACGGTTACCCCATTGAGAAACCCAATTAATAGCCGTATTTAACAATAGCGCAGATATACCTCCACCAATTCCAATTAACGTAGCGTAAAATAACCACTTCGCCATATACCCTCGCGCAAAACCAATTTTTTTCGGCATATAGAATCTCTCCTTAGCTTAATTTCTGTCAAAAAAGCTATTGTAACACAAGAGCGTGATTTTAACATGATTTTAAGGATTTTTTTATTATTTGCACAAAAACGAGAAAATCCGTCATTTTTTGGATAATCATACACCCGACTTAATGGCTGTAACTAGGCTTGTTTCATAGAAACTACCGGGTTTGTTTTGAATGTGCATTCCAAAATTATCTATGCTTGATGTTTGCATAAAGTGAAACTTCAATCCGTCTCATTTTTCAATCCTTAGTCGTTGTGAGCAAATGTTAGTAATGAATCGTTACTAACGAATATGTATTCATGCAAAACGTGAAGTGGGGTATTAGAACAGGATTTTCTAATAACCATTCAAAATATCTATACTCTTAATGCCTGTACATTGCTTTCCTTCAAAAGTAAATTGAACGATCCATGGCATGAGCGTTTTAATTTTTTCAAAATCCTGAAACCCAAATGAACCATCATAATAGTTGATGACTGTACTTAATGCAGTGCCATGACTACCGATGACTATATTTTTGTTTCCATGATCTTCTAAAATTGCATGAAGTGCAGCGATGTTCCTTTCCTGAACTTCATGTAATGATTCCCCTTCTGATCGTTTGTAATTAAAATCTTCCCACTGTTGTTTAGCAAAGGACGAAAAGTCATCAATCCAACCAGCATCTACTTTTCGTTCTCTAAAATCATCAATCTTTTGAATAGCATACCCCTCCTGATCGGCAAAATCTTTAACCGTATCCACCGCCCGCTTATAAGGGCTAGAGAAGACAAGATCTATTCTTTTTTCTAGCAAAAATTTAGTAACTAATTTACGATCTTTCTTTCCTTTTTCTGTGAGTTCTCGACTTAAATCATCATGATTGTTAACGTTTGATTCTGCATGTCTAACAAAATATACGATAGTCATCTAATGTATCTCCTTTGCAAAAAATGCTTAGCGCTAGCAAACGGCAACCTATTCTTTATTTCTCCATTTGCTGAAAAGTTATTTTCTCATTGTAATGCAAATCTGTCACCATAGCAATCTAGAAAGCCTGACTTGCCTAATGATAGCGTTTAATTAGAAACAGACGGTTCTTCCGGCATAAGAAAAACCAGGAAAACTACTCGGTTTTTTTAAAAAAATTAGAAGCTATATTTTGTCCCGGAGCAACCGTCCGTAAGACTCCCACTGATTGAAGATTCACTTTATAAGGGGCTGATATTGACAAGCGAATGCTTGTCATGTCACGCTATAGTGTGACACTATCCAGATCCTACTGCTATACTAGAACATCTTTTGCATCTATATTAATGATAAAAAAAGAGCCTTTCAATGATGAAAAAGGCTCTCTAATTCTAACTATATTCAATTTTCTATTTTACACAAGTTTTCTTTTCTTCTTTTTCAAATGAAGGAAAAGAAGAACAACTACTCCAATTACACTTAGTAGGAATCCGACTGTTAGATAATTGAAAATAGGTGTTGCAGAGTCTGGAAGATTACCGCTAACTGGCTTTTCATTTTTCTTTTCTGTAGCGCTTATTTCTACGTCTTCTTTTTCTACTACATCTTTTGAATCCGACTTTTCTTCTTTATTCGAGGTTGAGTCACCTGGTTTTTCCTCTTCTTCTTCGGAATCTGGTTCTGGCTCGTGATCTGGGTTTGGATCTGGGTCTGGATCTGGGTCCTCCGTTTCTGATTCCACAATATTGTCCACAGTAATAACGTGTACTTCCGCCACGCCATCATTAGTTAAAACAAATACCGTGTATACCCCATTTTCTGATACTTCGAATGTTCTTGTTGCTAGGAAATCCTCACCCGCATTTTCAAAATCTGCAACTGTTTTTTCTCCCGCCAACCATTTTAATTCTGCTAGCTCTGCATCTGTATCGATATCGACAGAAATGGTTACCTTTCCTTCTGTTGGTTCTGTTGTGGATGGCGTTAGGGCTACAGATTTAATCGGTGCTGGTGGTTCTATGATATTTTCAATCGAGATCAATTGAACTACTTCTACACCATCACTGTTCCTAGCGTAGACCGAGTACACACCGTTCTCAGTTACTTCAAATACTTTTGTATCAAGAATATCTGTACCTGCATTTTCAAAATCTGCTGCAACTTTTTCACCTGCTAACCATTTCAATGCAACTAAATCGGCATCTGTTTCTACATCCACCACAACAGAAACCGGTCCTTCTGTTGGTTCCGTTGTGGATGGCGATAGGGATACAGATTCAATCGGTGCTGGTGGTTCTACGATATTTTCAATCGAGATCAATTGAACTACTTCTACACCATCACTGTTCCTAGCGTAGACCGAGTACACACCGTTCTCAGTTACTTCAAATACTTTTGTATCAAGAATATCTGTACCTGCATTTTCAAAATCTGCTGCAACTTTTTCACCTGCTAACCATTTCAATGCAACTAAATCGGCATCTGTTTCTACATCCACCACAACAGAAACCGGCCCTTCTGTAGGTTCCGTTGTGGATGGAGATAGATCGATCGTAATTGGTGCTGCCGGATCAACAATATTTGTTATCGTGATTGTGATGATCTCTTCTACACCAAGTTCATTTGAAGCATAAATGGTATAAACGCCATTTTTGTCTACTTCAAAAGCTTTTTCCTCTAAAATGTCTTCTCCAGCCTCTGCAAAATCCTCTACTACTTTTTCACCCGCTAACCATTTCAGTTCCACCAATAAATCTTCATTATCTGCTTCAACAAAAATGGTAACCGGTTCTTCCGTTTGCTCTGTAGTAGATGGCGTCGCAACAAGTTGAATCGGTGCAGGAGGAACGACGATATTATCAATCGTTATCGTTTGAACTGTTGTTACCTCCGCATCATTTTTTGCGAATACCGTATAAGTACCGTTTTCTTCCACTTCGAAAGTTTTTTCTTCTAAATCAATCACAAAACCAGATTCTACAAAGTCGTCTGCTACTTTTTCACCCGCTAACCACTTTAATTCTACCAATTCTTCCGTACTATCCGTATCGACAGCAATCTTGACTGGACCTTCAGTAGGGTCAGTAGTAGCTGGTGTTAATACAATAGAAAATTCTTCTGGCTCTTTGACTACATGAAGCAATAGTTCTTCTGTTACATCATTCGCCACGATATCCTCAACTGTTAGCGTCAGTGTATTCGTACCGTATTCTAATTCAGGTAACGTTATTACAAAAGAACCATCTTGTTCTAATTCAACCGTATCTGTTACTACGATCGTTTCTTCTTCATTTGTAATTTCATATTGAACAGCTAACTTATCATTAACATCGTATGGTAATCCAAGCATCATCTCGATTGTAGATTTATAATCTATGAAAGAATCCTCAACAAAACCTGTAAGTTCTAGTGGTTTTCCATCCAATTCTTCTGAAACATCAGACAACGAAATTTCTGGATTCGACGTTTTCACATAGAAAGGTGCTACATAACCTAATTGCTGCCCTACAGAATAATTATTCATAAAAATCGCATAAGCACCTTCAGGAATATCTAATTCTTCATTAGTTTCCCAATCGATATAGCTGCCATCTACATCTAATGTATTAGCACCTGGTAGGAAGTCTAGGAGAGTTGATGGTAGATATCCAATATATCCATCTTCGTAATAGCCACCATCTGGATCATTCAAATCAAATACTTCAAAAATTGTATCCCATTGCATATCATATAAACCGTAACGCAAAGTAGTCGATTCAAATTTTCCATTTCCATTTGGAGCGATCGCTTCATCATCTATTGTCATATACTCTAGGCCTGTTAATTCTTGCGATGATAAATCCGCAGCAAACGGCAAGGATAGATGGGTCGTTCCATTCGTGATTTGTATATAGCCAAATAATTCATTTGTTGTCGTCGAGTTTCCAGCTGGTACTGTTAACGTTACCGTCAGGAGTTCGTGATCGGTTAATGTAAATGTTTCTTTATCTACAGAAACCTTTGCACCAGATAATTCTTCCGTAGGTTGCTTCGTCGTTTGAATACTAACCTCATAATCACTTGACTTATCTGTTAAGTTACGAACTTCAATTTGTCTTGTGATAGTCACTACTTCTTCTTCATTTGGTAATACGTTACCAAACCCAATCGTTCCTGTCTTGTGTTCGATATCTTCATCATACTCTTGTTCAAAGGTAGCTAGTGAATAGGCTAACGCTTCTGCCGTCGCAGCCTTCATCGGTTGCACACGTCCTGAACCTTGATCAAATACATCGAATTGTGAAGTATCTAACTGTTTTGCCGTATTGGACATGGCTACTTTTAAATCAAACGGTCCCCAATCAGGGTTTAGCGATAACAATAATGCAGCTACACCAGCAACATGTGGTGCCGCCATACTCGTTCCTGTGAATCTATCGTAAGAAGTTTCATAGTTGGCTTCTGGAAAGTCCCTTAAGTAAGCTGGAACAGTAGACATAATGTTTGTTCCAGGTGCGACAACATCGGGTTTAATATCGAAATAAGGTGTTGTCGGACCTCTGGAACTAGAGTTATTCACTAGATCTCCGCCATTTTTTTCACTAACAAAATTTTGGAAAGTCACTTGACCAAGTTTATCTTCAGACGCTTCAATTGCTTCTCTAAACGATAGACCTTTTTCAGTTGGTATATCTGCAGTGGGAATAAATTGAAAAGAATCGCCTAATAAAAATCCAGCTGGTCCAGCGCCAGCTACATTGTTGTGTAAAATAACTCCAACTGCACCTGCGTTTTTGGCAACTTCTATTTTTTCTACAAATGGAATCTCACCACGTGAAACCAATGCTACTTTTCCATCTACATTTAAATCTTCATAATCAGAAGCTGCTCCAATGTTTGGTACTGCTACAACGTCAAAAGTACCTGTTAATATATCTGCTGGTTCAGAACCAAAAGTCCAGGCCATTAATTCCGCTTCGTATTGATCAGCATAGTCTCCTGCTTCCACTGTCAATTCTGTTTGGTATTCGATTTGCGGTGAAGTAGAGTTTCCAACTGCAATCCCTAGTGGCGCAACAGCTGGTTGCCCAATAGTTTCACGATTTGGGCCACTATTTCCAGTAGCAATGACTGCCGTTACTCCTGCTAGTGCTGCATTATTGATTGCCGCAGCCTCTACCGTAGTGGAATCATTATTTCCTCCACCTAATGATAGATTGATAATATCCATCTCTTCTTCCACCGATTTATCAATACCTGCAAGAATCCAAGAAAATTGACCACTTCCATACGCTCCTAAAACTCGATAAGCATACAAATCAACTTGTGGTGCAAGTCCTTGAATACCATATTCATTTGCTCCTATGGCAGCAATCGTTCCCGCTACATGTGTTCCGTGATTGGTATAAAAAGAGTTTCCATTACTATACTCGGGTTCATTTTCTGCTCTATCCAGTGGGCTCGTTTCATATGGATCGTTGTCGTCACGTGGGCGGGCATACATCGGATTATTCTCTTGCGGTACAAAGTTAAAGCCACCTTTATAAACTCCCTCAAAATCGGGATGCTCATAGTCAATTCCCGTATCAAGGACAGCTACTTTAACTCCTTGACCCTCGTAACCCATTTCCCAAAGTCCGGATACATCTAAAAAGTCTATACTTGTATCCATTAAAGGAGAAGCTGTCTCTGCGTTTGCTACATCTTCAAGTGCATATACTTTTTCATCAATATCAACACTAATCACTTCATCTATGTTTACTAGTTTTTCTATATCTCTTGCTGTAATCGACATTGCCACACCATTTACAGCATGTCGGTAAGTAAAACTTCTTACATAATCAATCTTTTCTTGAGATAATTTTTTTTCAAAGCCTTTCTGTTGTGATTCTACTTTTCTCAGAACAGAAGTTTCCTCAGAAACACTCAATTTTTTCCCTTGTAATGCTCTTCTACCTTTTTCGATTGCAACTGATCCTTCTGAAAGCTGAACAATAACATCAACTTTTTCACCCTCATCGATATTTTCTAAGAACGGATGTACAACAGGATCCCCAGCAACCAAAGCTTGGTGTTGATCGATTACTTCTTGTATCTTGCTTAGTTTTTCTCCATTTTCAAACTGATCCACTGGAAGTTGGTTCGTATTTGCCGAAGCAAAAATCGGATTAAATAGTGAAAAAAATACTAAAAATATTAAAAAGCTGATTGATAGTTTATTGCTAAAAAGTTTTTTCAATAACACTGCCTCCCTATATTGTTTCTCTACACTACATAAAATCCTAAAACTCCCTCCTTCATGCAAAAATCCAAATTACCTTTTTTATGTAATCTGGTTTCGAACTATTTTATTAAGAACATATGAAAAATAGAACTGTATTCTTAGACAAACGTACAAATAAAGTGAAAATTCAATCAGTGGGAGTTTTTAGGTAGTCCCCCACTGATTTTTAGTTAAACCATTCGGGGGTGCTATCGTCCCTTACTCCCACGTGAACAACTTGATCTTCTCATTTTTTGAAGCGGGAGTCTTACGGACGATTGCTCCAGGGAAAATATAAAGTACAGAAATTTTTTAAAGAGAAACAAACGACTTTTGACTAGGTTGGGGGTGTTTTGCGGTGCTAACCTAAGTGAAAGTAAGGCTTTTGGCGAGGCCAACCTAAGCGAAAGTGCGGCTTTCGACTAGGTTGGGGCTGTTTTGTGGCGCTAACCTAAGCGAAAACGCGGCTTTCGACTAGGTTGGGAGCTTTTTGCGGCGCTAACCTAAGTGAAAGTAAGGCTTTCGACTAGGTTGGGGGCTTTTGGCGGCGCTAACCTAAGTGAAAGTGCGGCTTTCGACTAGGTTGGGGCTGTTTTGCGGTGCTAACCTAAGTGAAAACGCGGCTTTCGACTAGGTTGGGAGCTTTTGGCGGCGCTAACCTAAGTGAAAGTGCGGCTTTCGACTAGGTTGGGGGCTTTTGGCGGCGCTAACCTAAGTGAAAGTGCGGCTTTCGACTAGGTTGGGAGCTTTTGGCGAGGCCAACCTAAGCGAAAGTGCGGCTTTCGACTAGGTTGGGGGCTTTTGGCGGCGCTAACCTAAGTGAAAGTGCGGCTTTCGACTAGGTTGGGGCTGTTTTGCGGTGCTAACCTAAGTGAAAGTGCGGCTTTCGACTAGGTTGGGGCTGTTTTTTGGCGCTAACCTAAGTGAAAGTGCGGCTTTCGACTAGGTTGGGGCTGTTTTTTGGCGCTAACCTAAGTGAAAGTGCGGCTTTCGACTAGGTTGGGGCGGTTTTTTGGCGCTAACCTAAGCGAAAACGCGGCTTTCGACTAGGTTGGGAGCTTTTTGCGGCGCTAACCTAAGTGAAAGTGCGGCTTTCGACTAGGTTGGGGGCTTTTGGCGAGGCCAACCTAAGCGAAAGTGCGGCTTTCGACTAGGTTGGGGCGGTTTTGCGGTGCTAACCTAAGTGAAAGTAAGGCTTTTGACTAGGTTGGGGGTGTTTTATGAGACTAACCTAAGCGAAAGTACGGCTTTTGACTAGGTTAGGGCGGTTTTGCGGCGCTTACCTAAGTGAAAGCACCTCTTTACCCCTAGTATCTTCCGCTAAATGTAACACAAAAAAACAGGTGCAATACGATAATTTCCGTATTACGCCTGTCTATCCAATTCTCTATTTTTATTACCTACTATTCTACTGCTGCCATTTCTTTATGTGCTACAATATTATTTTTAATTTCTTTGTTAATTCTAATCGCTAGAAATCCAGTCATTAAAATCGTTAATCCGTCGGCAACTGGTTGTGCTAAGATAACACCATCTAATCCAATCCAAAGTGGTAAAAATAACACGGCAGGAATAAGAATAAGACCTTGTCTTGACACAGACAACAAACCGGCTGGAACTCCCCTACCCAGAGCCTGGAATAATGAAAAATATATCAATTGAAAACCTAACATTGGGAATGGAATACTGTAAGCTCTCAATGCACGCGCTCCGATTGCTAATACCTCAGGATCATCACTGAACCAGGACATCACTTGTTCAGATAAGCCAATAATGAAAACAGAAATAACAATCGTAAAGATCGTAGAAAGCTTGATCGAAAAACGAATCGCTTCCCATAACCGATCATACCGCTTCGCACCGTAATTAAATCCAGCAACCGGTAGAAAAGCTTGACTATAACCAAATAATGCGAATAATCCAAGCGACATTACTCGTTTTACAATTCCCATCGCCGCTACGGCCGCATCGCCGAAATCACTTGCTGCATTATTAACCAAAGCCATCGCACCGCTATTTAAACCTTGCGTAAAAAATAGTGGAAGGCCAATGATAAAGATTTGACTAATAATTACTCTGTTTGGGCGGTAACCTTTTAGCCTTAGTTGTAAGTAACTGCGTCTTGATTGATAATACCAAACTTGAAAAACTACCGAGATAGCTTGACTAATAATCGTTGCCACAGCTGCTCCTCGAATCCCCATATCAAATGTAAAGATAAAGATAGGGTCTAAAACGATATTCAATACTGCTCCTAATAGTAATGCGACCATACTTGCTTTCACGCTGCCTTCAGCACGCATTACATTATTGAAGAACATTTTCAACATAACAAATGGACTTCCAATTACCAATACTCGCCCATAATCTAAACCATAAGATAATATACTTTCTGTTGCACCAAATAATCGCAGGATATCTTCCAAGTAATGAAGCCCTAAGAACATTAAGGCGATCCCAATCCCAACGACCAATAAAATACCAGTGATTGCTGTATTTTCCGCTTCCTTTTTATTATCTCGTCCTAATGAACGAGAAATATAAGAAGCAGAACCCATTCCAATTGCAATTCCTAACGAGGAAATTAGCATAAAGAAAGGAAACACAACAGCCACTGCTCCTACTGCACTTGTTCCAATTCTCCCAACAAAAATTGTATCAACAATATTATATATTCCATTGACAACCATTCCTATAATCGAAGGAATAGCTAACGTTAATAGCGTTTTTTTGATTGTCCCATTTCGAAGCATTTCAGTTCGTTTATCAGGTATACTCAAGTTGTTAAAACTCCCTTGTTTAAATTTTTACGTTCACGTTTATCCTAAAGCAACCGTCCGTAAGACTCCCGCTTGAAAACAATAAAAGATTCTTGTTGTTTAACCGGAGTAATTCGCTCGTGGTTCCACTCCAAAGGCTTCAGTTCCTTTAGGACTTGCAATCAGTGGGAGATTCTCGAAAAACTACCACTGACTGAAGTTTCACTTTTCTGTCAGAAAAAGAAAGCCACTAGTTTAAAGTAGCTTTCTAACTATGTCTTTTATATAGGCGATATTGACTTCTTCCTCTGATTCGAACTCGGTAATTAGATTCACCATCGATAACATAATCGTACCAAATACGCGCTCCTGATATTTGGGGCAAAGTGATTGGTTTGACTGTGCTTGGATTTCATGGATCAATCTCATAAAGCAAGCCTTCACTTTTCCTTTGATTTCTTGCATTTTTTCTTTTCCATAAAGACTATGCTTCATTAACTCTTTCCCTACTCCTTTACGACGAACAATTTCATGATAAAGAGTTTCTAAAAATCGTTCCAACTTCTCATCAGGAGAAATTTTTTTCTCGAAAACTTCCTCCAAACATTCCAATGTCTCTAACCAGCTCTGAAGAATAACTGTCGTTGTCAGTTTCTCTTTATCAGCATAATAATTATAGAGCGTCCCAACTGCAATACCAGATTCTTTTGCAATCATTCTCATACTTATAGCAGAATAGCCATGTTGACTAATCAACTGAACGACACTGTCGAATATTTTTTCTTCCACATTTTCAATAATTTTCGGCATAACAGATTCACCTTTTTTTATGAACGTATGTTCAATTTAACATATCGGTCTGAAACTGTAAAGAAAGCACCCACTACTTATTTCTTCAAATATTGCTAGTATTATCTACCATACCTTCCTTTCAAATTAATTATCTATCTTTTCCCTTTATCCCTATTAAAGAAATCTAGTAACCCACAGGCTTCATTATCAATCAAAAAGAGAATACCTAAGAACAACACTTGTTGAAGTTTCCCCTTTATCCACGTGTGCGTTATAATCATTGGAAGGAGGGATAACATGTTACCTTTTATTATCATCGGGGGTGGAATTGCCGGGGCTTCGATCGGTTACCATCTGGCTAAAGCTGGACATTCCGTCACCGTTTATGACCGCTTTGATCAAGGACAAGCAACCTCAGCCTCTGCCGGAATTATTTGTCCATGGGTAAGTCAACGACGCAACAAAAAATGGTACAGGCTTGTGAAAGAAGGTGCTTCTTATTACCCAGATTTCATTCGAGAACTCGAAAAAACTACCCAACAATCAACAGGATACCAAAGAAATGGAGCCATTTGTCTTTTTAAAGATGAGCATATCCAACAATTAGCTTACGAAAGAATATCAGCAAAACAAATAGATTCTCCAGAAATAGGAAAAGTGAAAAAACTAACGAAACAAGATGTCAAAACATTGCACCCTCACTTAACTAATCTCTATCCAGCAGTCTTTGTAGAAGGAGGAGCACAAATTAACGGAGAATCTTTACTTTCCGCACTAAAAAAAGGCATTCTTCTTTATGGTGGAAAGTGGATAAACAAAGATAAAATCCCGCTTAAAGAGGCCGCGACCATTATTTATACAGCTGGAGCTTGGTCTCGTGAATTTTTTGAAGAGCCAAACGTCCGTCATCAAAAAGCAGAGTTATTACACCTTGAACTTCAAGCGCCAACAAGCAAAAGCGAAACACCGATCGTGATGGGGTTGGGACCTATGTATATCGTTCAAACTGGAGATGCAACATTTGCAATTGGAACTACGCATGAAGATACCGATTCATTTGATATAACTCCATTAGCGGAGCACCAGCAATACTTACATAAGGAAGCAGAACGATATTTTCCTGAAAATAGTATTCAAGACCAACGGATGGCAGTAGGTTTGCGACCATTCACACGTGATAACTTACCTTCTATTGGTTATGTCAAAGACAACATCTATGTAGTCAATGGTCTTGGTTCTTCTGGTCTTACAGCCGGTCCAGTTATTGGAAGAGAAGTGGCTGCACAACTAACAGGCAAGCAAACGAAACTGTCTTTAGAGGACTATCAATAATCATGTTATCTTCTACTCGTTTAGTCAAGTAACGTGCTTCTTTCCACCGCTGATCGCTAGTTTTACTTCCCTATAGATTTTTTTCGAATAAGAAAATGAAAATAAAACTAGTTTCCTGTTACCTTTTTAAATCATATTCGTTTTATTAATGAGGGGGGAGCAAATGAAAGAATCTATCGATCGTTTTTATCATCAATATTTCCATGATATTTACCGGTTTTTGCTCTCCCTAAGTAAAGACCATCACACAGCAGAAGATCTAGTACAGGAGACTTTTTTCAGAGCTCATCTGAATATTGAACACTATGATGGGAGGACAGTGAAATCGTGGCTGTTCACCGTCGCATACCGGACATATATCGACTATTATCGAAAGCATAAACGGGTGATAGTCACGGAACAAGAGCGGTTTGCAACGATCGTGGATAAAAAAAGGCACCTGTTGGATGATCTTGTAAGGAAGGAACAAATTGAAGAGATTCTTACTTTATTAGACCGTTTACCTGATAAGCATAAATACGCAGTGCTCCTCCATGATTTCCATGGGTTGTCTCAACGGGAAGCAGCAGAGGTTATGAACATCCAGCAAAGTCATTTCAAAGTATTGTTGTTTAGAGGTAGGTCAGCGATCAGACGTAGAAAGGTGGAAGAAAATGAGTGATGATTTCAAAAGGAAACTAGAAGCCTATGAAAAAGGTGAGTTAAACGAAGCAGAGCTTGAGACATTAGAAAAAGAGTTAGATAAATTGGAAGAATACCAAGAATTTTTACAAGAAAATGATCCGCAAGAACAAGTAAATGCCTCCACGCTATCTATAAATAAAAAGCAAAATAAAATGTTACGACACGGAAAGTGGAAAGCCAGATTTCAAACAGCTTTAGTAGCTATAGGGATCTTTATTGTCTTTACAATCTTCTCTACGATCTTTACAGGAATTTATTATTCATGGGGAAGCCCAGATCGAGTAGATGTATTCCGAAATATCATTGACAATACGCTAACGGTAACAAACCCCTATGGTAACAGAGGAGGCACAAGCACCAGCTCAACTAGCTATTTTGGTTTACAAGCCACCAGAAATTTAAATAAAGTGGTAGGACATGATCAGATTGAAGTTGGTGAGCTGAAAATGAATTTCCTTTTTTCATGGATGACTATACCGGAGGAGCAGAATTACGGACGGGTGAACCACGAGCAACCAATGTTCGCCCTTCCCGGTTCCGGTGTCACAGGCGAGGGGGATTGGAATCAATTAGAAAACCTACCTGAAGGTACAGTCGTTTCTGCCTATGTTTCCTTTTCCACTTTACTAGAAACACAAGAAGTGTTTGATTTCTTTGATGGAAGAAACATGGACCTACTCTGGTTTCCCGTTACGACCGGGATAGAAAACGAATATCCCTTCGATGGGATAATACTTGACCCAATCGGATTTCCAAGTTCTCCAATTTGGCTTGATGATGATTTTATTGTAACTGAACGAACAGAAGAAAACAGTGGCTGGTTTGGAGGGAAAATAGTTTCCGAAACCGCAGAGTCACCAGAATATGAAGAAGGTGATTATCAAGTCCTACACAATCAATTCATGAAAACATTAACTTTCTTGGAGCAACACGAAAATAAAGTGAATAACATAGTCTGGGGCAGACTAAATCTTAGTGAAATAATAGATTACCTGAATGAAAATGGCTTTCAGCATTATGGGGCAGTGATTACAGGGCCAACAAAAGAAATATTACAACTACAAGAGGAAGACACGATTGCTCTACTAGAAATTGACGAGGTAGGATTCTGGAATTGGGAAGAATTATGAGAGTAAATCACTTTAAATAAGATAAAGTGAAACTTCAATCAGTGGGGGTTTTCAGTTATTCCCCCACTGATTGTTAGCCCTAAAGGATGACCTACCATTCGGGGTGCTAGCGTCCGTTACTCCCACTTAAACAACTTGATATTCTCGTTGTTTTGAAGTGGGAGTCTTACGGACGGTTGCTCCGGGACAAACAGGGGAAACCACCCGGTCTTTTTTAAAAAATTAAGATGCTATATTTTGTAAATGTCTGAAGGATCTCCTTCAGACATGATGTCAAAGTCTCGTACTACATTGTACGGGGTTTTTTCTTCTTTCGCTTTTCTGCTGATTTCTGGTTACTCGTGAGAAAGCGAATCAATCCTTTCTATATACATTTTTTCTTCCTCTTTTAGGGCTTTTTTAATGACTAATTCTCCATTATCGAGGCACAGTTCCCTCATATATTCATAGCAATTTTCACAATTGGGACAAATCATCGGACTTTTGCGCTGGTTGCGATGATGCGCTCTCTCCATGTTCTCTGGCGTAGAACCTTTTTCTCTTTTAGAATCCAACGTTTCTTTTTTTTGTCATACTTCGATCAGATTTTTGCTTAGTGCTTGTATATTCAGTTGTATTCGCTATTCTTGTATACCCTTCTTCAAGCGGACTAGTCTCTCTACCAAAATCAAATCTCAAATGAACAAGGTTGCTTTCAAGTTCTGCATTTTTACCTTCTCTTGTGATTTCTTCTTCGCCTCTGTTATGAAAAGAAAGTAATTTTACTAGTGTTAATGATAGTAAAGCTAAAAATCCGATAGTAAGTATATTTTACTCTTCTCCATTACTACTTTTTAATCGTACAGGTGACCGCTTTTTTCACCTCCTAAGATATTAGGAAAGCGCTAATATAAAAATGCGAAAATTAAACTTGAAAGTGTCACCCCACTTCACATTGCCTCTATCATATCAAAACAAAAGTACTTCAGCGCATGTTATGTATTATTTTCCTAATTAAATATACACTTATTGAGAAATATTATCAAAAAAATCAAAAAAAGGTTGTATATGTAAATTTATAGATTTATAATGTAAATAGTTTTTCAAAACTATCAATCTTATAGGAGGATAAAAAATGACAAAAAAGAAAAAAACAGTTTAATTGTTATCTTAACAGTATTGCTAATATTAATCCCATCTAGTTTGCATGCATATTCAGGCAGATATAACTTTAACATTGCTTGGATGGTGACTGGTCCACATGACCATGAACTTGCTAATAAAATCACAAAAACTACTGTAACAGCAGAAACATATAACATTGACGATACGGTAAGTAGGACGAAAGAAACATATCAAGTTACTCTTAGAAGAGATAATTTTTTTAAAACTTCTTACCATACAAGTGATATTACAGCTAATGGAGGAAGAGTTACACGTAGTTTTGGAACAGTTAAAAAGGGTAATTATGCAGTGCGAGTAACAATAAAATCTGGTGACGCAACCTCTCACACGCGTATCAAAGGTTCAGGTACTATTAATCAATAGGGAAGCGATGAAGTGATAATATGAAAATACTCTTAAGAATAGAAAATGTCACAAAAAAATATTCGGGTGCAAGTGAAATTACTCTGCACCCAACTTCCTTTCATGTTGCAAAAGGAACGGTAAATGTTATCCTGGGTAAAAGTGGATCTGGAAAAACTACATTACTTAATATAATGAGCGGAATGGATGAACCCTCAAATGGAAATGTTTATTATTTAAGCAATAATCTATATCAATTAACAGATAAAGATGTATCGTTTTTGCGAGGAAAAGATTTTGGATATATTTTTCAGTCTTTTCAGCTAATCGATGAATTGACGATTTTTGACAACATTTGCTTACCACTACATTTCACGAAGCAACCCATTATTAAAGAGGAAGTTAAAAAATTGGCAAGTGAATTAGGTATACAACATAAATTAAGCGTCTTTCCTCAAAGCCTATCTGGTGGAGAACAACAACGTGTTGCTATTGCAAGAGCAATGATTAACAAACCTAAGATAATTTTTGCAGATGAGCCTACAGCAAACCTTGATAGAACCAATAGTAGTCAGGTTGTTAAATTACTATTTCAACTATGTAAACATCATGGGGTGACTTTAATACTAGTAACACATGAAGAAAATTTAATATCAAATCCTGACTATTTATATTATATGGAAGAAGGAAACCTTAATTTACGGTCAGGGTGATAAAATATGAGTATATGGAAATTAGCACTACTAACTCTAATTAAGAGAAAGAAGATGTTTATTCTATTAATAAGCATTGTAACTTTTGCTATACTCAGTATGCTAACTTTGGATTCAACAATTGAAACCATAAACTGGTCTTTACTTGAAAAAACATATTTAAAGTACGGAGAACATCATTTTATATTACACGACATTAACCAAGACGATCGTGAGTATCTGCGTGATTCAACAGAAGTAGATACTTTTAGTGAGTATGCTTTGGTAGGAGTTAACAACATAAATAAAAAGTTAGAATCTCTAGAAACTTTGGGCTGGGTAGATTCTTCTACATTAACATTAGGAAGAATTAACTTCATAGAGGGAAGAATGCCTTCACAGAAAAATGAAATTGCTATTGAATCGTTTTATGCTACACGAGGGTCGTTTGAACTTGGGACACATCTTAATATAAAAGTGGGTGAGAGTACAGAAAAGTTTAGAATAGTTGGGATCGTATCTGATTATTCAATGAACTGGGCAGCACCTCCTGTTATAACTAGGGGTAGTAACGATTTGCCAAATGTTTTTCTATATAAGGAAGATCTCTATAAATTTGGCACTCCTTCCTATCATACTCTGGTTAAACTAAACGGTTCCCCTAAAGAAGTACAGAATAATCTATACTCTGTTTTAAATAACTTTGATCCTGAAGAAAGAGTAGTAAATGAATTCTTATTTAACAGTTTATTAACAAATATAAACACCCAAAATGTTGCGTATTTGTTACAATTCTTCCTATGGGTGACTTCTTCAATTTGCATCCTATTTATTTTTAATCTATTTTACGTTAACTATCGAAAAAAAATCTCTGTTTTTAGAACTTTAGGCGCTTCAAAAAGGAGAATATTGTTAATCATACTGTTGCAAAGTTTAGTTGTAGTATCGGTAAGTACATTTATTGCATTGCCATTCAGCCTTTTTTTCAGTCAATTAATGGCATATATTCGGTTGGGCGAATCCATTCGTATTTTCTCTTTATCAAAAGTGATCTTTTTAAAATTAATTGTTTGGTTGGTTATAACCTATATTGGAGTTTTCATAGGATCTTTACTCCCACTCATCTGGCAATTTAAAAGATCTGTAGCTGAGAATATGAATTATCCAAACAAATATCCAGTGTGTTTTAAAAACAATCATTATTCTCCTTTTTGGTTCAAATGGTCGTGTATACAAGTAAGAAGTTCTATTAAACATACATTATTAATAGTTTTCACATTATCATTAAGCACCTTACTGATGTTTTTAGGGTATATTTTTGCAAAAGAAGTGACAAGCACTTCATCTTCCTATATTGATTTTTACATCAATTCTCAAACATGGCATGTCGAACATCAGTTTCATGGTTTCCCAATTTCGGTTTCAGAAGGGCCGATATTTAACAGAAATGATCTAGACCAACTAGAGAAACTTGAAGGGATAGAATATGTTGACAAACAACCCATTCAAGATGGTATAAGTTTGTTATTAACTAATGAGCAATTACGCTCGAGCCCTTATCTGAAAGATTGGGTAGAAACATATCAATTATCTGACACTCCAATTACTGGTATTCCTTCTCTCAAGCATCTCGGGATTTCAGATGATTTACAAGTCATCCCTCATGTCAATTATGTTATTTTAAATGATGATGAATTTGCGAAACTAAATGAACAATATTTTGATGGAGAATTGAACAGTTTTACGTTTCAAAACAATCCTATAGCTGTTGTTTTTTTACCATCAGAAGGTGAAATGAATAAAACTCTCAAAGTTTCTGCTGACAACAATATCAAACTTGGTCAAATTAAAAAAGATCCTCACTCTAAAGAGGTCAATTATTATGAGTGGGATTTTACTGTTGAACACTTTGTTCCCTATTATTTCTCTCTTGAAATTAATGAAAATATTGAGAAGTCTAGTAGTAAAATTACAGTTGTTTTACATCAAGATATCAATAAAAAAATGAATATTTTTCGTGGTTTCTCCGAAAGTACTATATATGTAAATAACCTCGCTAACAAAAATCAACGATCGGAGATTGAATATTTAGTGAAAAAAATTGTCTCACCAATACCAGGTAGCTTTTACGAATCCATGAATGACATTTCTAATGAAGAAAAAGCTAATTCGAATTTCATAAGAATATTCACTTTATTTTTATTTATATCAACAGTTGCTTTCTCTATAGTTAGTAT
The DNA here is from genome assembly GCF_026805325.1 of Natronobacillus azotifigens. Lineage (GTDB taxonomy): Bacteria > Bacillota > Bacilli > Bacillales > Amphibacillaceae > Natronobacillus > Natronobacillus azotifigens. The sequence continues at coordinate 7,692 of NZ_JAPRAT010000012.1, read as the reverse complement.
CGTGGCTATAATGTACGGAAGATTTTTAACAAAACAAAGGCAGTGGGGAATTTTTAAATCTTTAGGGATTACAAAAAAGCAAATAAGTATCATGCACCTTATAGAGGTATCTATTTATGTAGCAATCTCAAATCTATTCGTTTTTGTTTTTGTTATACTTTTTTTATTAACCCAACCTTTGTATGGTGAGGGCGTAAATTATTTTAGCTTTTTTATTTTTTCAATCCTATTTGTTCACCTTCTGTCAATTATCATAGTGATGTATTTGCTTAGAATAATCCATAACATGAGCATTTCTTCTTTACTACGAGCTATTGTTTAAACACTAGATTAAAAATATGAATGGAGAAACGACTAATGCCTTATATAACGTTAAATCTAGTATTTATAGGTATGATTTTATTAGGTTTGTATATTGTTATCGATATAATAAGACAGAAGAACAGAAACATCATTAAGAGATTGGTTTTTTATAGTTTCCTGTTCTATTCGATTGTTGTGATTGAACTTACAACTGGTGGTATTACAATACCACCTACAGATAATCCGTTATTCAGATGGCAACTAATACCTTTTCACTTTATTTATGATTGGTTTTCATTTGACAGAGGGAGTTGGTTTTTCTGGAATGCAGTTAAATTATCATTTTTTAATTTCATCTTGTTATTTCCATTAGGTGTGTATTTAAGTATTTTGTATAAAGTTAAAAAAATAAAAAAGGCTGCACTCATTGTTTTTCTTACCAGTTTGACGATTGAAGCGTACCAATTTGTTTTGGGTTATTTTGGTTTTGTTTTTGCACGCACAATTAACATCGATGATCTGATATTGAATACCTTCGGCGGCACTTTAGGTTTTATCACTTTTGAATGGATTAGAAAAAAGATAGCGAATAAGAAATTCAATTCATAATCCCCTTTGCACAAAATGGCTTTTGCTGTTAAAAGAAAAGCGTGGATATTTACTACTTGTTCCATTCCACCTCTGTGATCAAATAGTCCACTTTTTAGTTAAGGTTTAAATCCTGGCAAAAAAGGAATTTACTTATTATAGTAAGTTTAGTATCACATAGAAAGGATGAGACAATGGGATTATTAGTAGATGGTCAATGGCATGATGAGGAAAAAGATATCAAAAGCAATGAAGAAGGTAGGTTTATTCGTAAGGACTCGCAATTTCGGAATTGGATTACACCTGACGGAACTCCTGGTCCGGACGGTGAAGAAGGATTTAAAGCAGAAGCGAATCGTTATCATTTGTATGTCTCTTATGCCTGTCCATGGGCAAATCGGGCACTAATTATGCGTAATATCAAAGGGTTAAAAGACATCATTTCTGTCTCTGTCGTAAACCCTTTCCGCGAGAACAAAGGTTGGACATTTGAACCAGCTGACGGTGTCGTTCCTGATCCAGTTATGGATGCTAAGTATTTATATGAAATATATGCAAAAGCTGACCCAAGCTACAGTGGACGTGTTTCTGTCCCTGTTTTGTATGATTTGAAGCAGAATAAAATCGTCAATAATGAATCTGCGGATATTATACGCATGTTAAATTCAGCATTCGATCACTTAGGAGCTAAAAAAGACAACTATGCTCCAGAAGAGTTGTTACCTGAAATTGAATCAATTAATGAAAGAGTTTATCACGCAGTTAATAATGGGGTTTATAAAGCTGGGTTTGCAACAAAGCAAAAGGTTTATCAAGAAGAAGTGAAACATCTATTTGAAGCACTTGATGAATTAGAAGCCCGATTGAATGACAATCGCTATTTAGTTGGTGACCAAATTACGGAAGCTGATTGGCGTTTGTTCACGACATTGATTCGCTTTGATTCCGTTTATTATGGTCATTTTAAATGTAACATCAAACGATTAACTGAATACGAAAATCTGTGGCGTTATACAAAAGAATTATATAACTATCCGGGTGTTTCTGAAACCGTGAATTTCCAGCATATTAAAGAACATTATTATCGCAGTCATAAAAGCATTAATCCGAACGGCATCATTCCCGTGGGCCCTGAACTGGATTTAAGTTTGAACCAGTAAAGGAAGTAAGTAACGAAGTAAGTAAGGAAGTAAGAAAATATGGAAAACACGTCCTATCGTAGAACAAAAGCGCAGAGCGTAGGGTTTAAAACGTAGCAATTGGGCGAATCAATATGGAGGTAAGAAATCACGTTTCGCTTGCGAACCGATGATGCTTTTCGTAGATTGCTTCGTAAATTTGCCCGGTTTTCGACGCTCGGAGCTAGATGTTGATCTAACAAGCTTCCATTTCCTTAGTAAAAATAGAGCCGAATCAGTAAGAGTAGTGAAAAATCTCTCCTGAATCGGCTTATTCTATTATATGCATCTACCATTCACTAATTTGTTTTTTGATTTTTCCAACTTCCTAAAAAATCATGGATTCGATCATTTGCTATCGCCACGCCAAAAATAAACTTTCGAAATCCATTTTCAGTACCACCTAAATTTATCCCAACTATTTCAAGATCTTCATTGAGTAATGCACTTCCACTACTTCCTTTGGAAATCAATGCTGTATGTTTTATCACAAAGTATTCAGTGGTATCGTCATGAAACGAATAACTTTCCTCTTCACGAATTATCTTTCCAGCAGTAACAGCATTTCTATTCCCATATGGATTACTCATTGCTACCACTTTATCCCCAGACACAGGAGATTTTTGAGCAATTTCTAAAATCTCATACTCGTCATCACTAATAAAACTAACGACAGCTAAATCATATTTATCATCAGAATACTCAAGTACAAGCTCCGGAAATTGTTGATAAAAATCCTCTAATCCTTGATATTCTCCGCCTTCATTTAGATAGTCTTTAAAATCTAAGTCCTCATGCCCTAGCACAAGGAATTTATGTTGATCACTGTATTCTTCCATCACATGTTTCGCTGTAAGGGCAAAATACTTATCTTCTTCTTTATGGATGATCACTCCACTAGCACCTTGAGAAGAAGCTATTCTCTCATTTTGATATTCATCCGTGCCATAATCTAATTCTATAAACATTATGTTAGCGGATAGTGCTTCACTCTTTACCTTCTCGATTAATTCAGTATTTACTTCTTGATTAACATATGCTTTTATATCAGGGAAAAAAATGATCATGATGTTCATGATGATTATACATGCAATTGCTACTACATATATTTTTAATTTTTTATTTGTTTTCATCCCCATACTCCTCTGGTATTACGATCTAAATTTCCTTGCTTATTCAACCTGCCACCGATATACTGCTGCGTGAAGATGATATAGGGAAACTTGAACTTCTACCCTTCTATCCTTTAGAAGTAGCTCACCACTGAATTTCGTTTTGTTATATCCATAGGTCTCATCTATGATCTCATAGGCGTTTTCGTTTACATCTTTTGAAAACCTATCAAAATCGACTTCTATTCTCCTGTTGCCTTCACAATAATAGACATGACTAAAATCAAAATCAACACCTGAGATTTTTATGGTTGATTTTCTAGTTTTGTATACCTCTTTTTCACCCACTTTGAAAAAGCCATCTTCAAATTCGAATAGCAGAAGATCATTGAAAAGAGCAGTGCTAGATTTTTCAACAATAACTTTTGTGATGATCGCATCGTGAAGACTAACCGGCAATGTCACGTTAGGTTTCGTGTATTCGTTCATATCTGCTCCTTCTATTTAAAATTCTTCATTCCCATTGAAATTTAATTTCGCTAAGAGTTGTTTTCTTGATTCATCGTTCAAATATCTTGTCGGAATAATTTGTGCACTGATTCCACTTAAGTAAATTAAGATTAGATCATCAGATATCTTTATATCTTTGATACTATTTTTTGCTACTTTTTCAGATGTGAATTCACCAAAAACAGTAATATCATTTTCATCAATCACCATCGTCTTCTCCCCAAATATAGAAGAATTATCTCCCTCTTTCAATAATTTCTTCGTTTGTTTCTCGATTAATTTTTTGTATTGTTTCGGATAAGTAATCATCCAAATCAATGCAAAGAATACCGCGATAATCATCCAGTACATTCTTGGTTGATTAAATACCATTGTACCAATAATATAGATAGGTATGGTAAATAGTAAGGGGATTGCATAACGTAAAAGATGGTACATTTTTTTCTGTGATGGTGAATTTTGAATGTGAATTAGATTAAATTGAATATAATCTTCTTCGGTAATTTCAAATTTAACTTCCATTCCCACTGCTCCCTATTTTCTATTTTTTTACATGTATTTAGAATTTCATCAGTGAGTCTGACAAAATATTCAAACATGTATAGATCTTCATTATATTCCAAATAAACGAAAGAATATAGTAGAAAAATAGTTTTTTTCTACTGGGCCACTCTTATCACGTAAAGCTCCATGCCCCCTCCATTTCTCCATATCAATAGTCCAATTTCCACTAGCCAAGTAATATCTTTGAAACCATTATCCCTTTTCGGTAAAATAAAGTGAAACTTCAATCAGTGGGGGTTTTTAGGTATTCCCCCACTGATTGTTAGTTGAACCATTCGGGGTGCTAGCGTCCGTTACTCCCACTGTAACAACTTGATATTCTCGTTGTTTTGAAGTGGGAGTCTTACGGACGGTTGCTCCGGGATAAACGTAGAAACTATTTAAGGGGGTGTTAAAGGTGAAGTTAACTATCTATTTAGCAGGGCAAATACATGATGACTGGCGTGAAGATGTCAAAGAAAAAGCGAATAAAAGAGAACTGCCTCTAGAATTTGTCGGCCCACAAACCAACCATGAACGTTCCGATAATGTGGGCGAAGATATCATTGGTAAGCAACCTGGGAATTATTATAAAGACGACGCTGCATCTGCCATTAACAATTTAAGAACCCAGGTACTTATGCAAAAAGCCGATCTTGTCATTGCACTTTTTGGAGAAAAATATAAACAATGGAATACGGCAATGGATGTGAGTACGGCTCTCGCTTTGAATAAACCTACGATTATTATTAGACCTGAATCACTCATACATCCACTGAAAGAATTATCAAACAAAGCGAATGTGACGGTAGAAACTATCGATCAAGCATTGGACGTCATTGCTTATATCTATGAATAAGGGAGATTAATTGCGGTTGTCTCCCTCCTTTTCCTATACTTAGTTTACATTGTCACGCAAAATCATTTATTGGAAAGTTTCTTTTCTGAGAGAGCTTATCACAGTAAGTAAGTAGATCGTCGTAATAAGTGCTGTGATGACACCGATTATCACTTCATTTAGTGTAATCGTCAACGTATAAAGAATCATTGTTATTCCCATTAAGATAATATAAGCTCTGTCCTTCGCAATATATTTTTCGGATACTCTTTTTCGCCCCATCACATCAAAGTGATCCACAGTTGCCTTCAGTAAACTGTGAATAAGCAGAAGTTCAATCATCATACTTATCAATGGATAAAAGATAAAAGGGACCGCATTTCCAATCTGTACTTCACCAAGAAGCGATATGAAACCACCGATAAAATGTAGGACTACTAGTATAGTTGCTAGTGAATAAGCCTTTGAAAAATCTCCTTTCTGAGCATACTTATCAAGTATGGAAATACCTGTTGCCACAATTGTCCAGCCTATAAAGGTAGGAAGTATCGTAACAAACCCTAAATTTATACTAAACGTAGCAATCAAGATACCCCAGAATATTTTTTTATAGCCTCCTCTCACTTTACATTGCCTCCTTTGCCTTTATGTATACCTGTATAAGTCCATAAAATGATAACGATAGTCTTCACTGGAGGTATTATATATTCTTAAAGATTGCCTGTTCCCATCTTCTCCAAGAATAATTAGTTCAGGATGAATATCAAATCTAGTGTATCTCTCCAGTATCTCATCAACAGGCTTCACTCGTGAAAAAAGAGTGAGGTTATGCCCTTTTTCGACGGAAAGACCTCCCATATCATGTAGAGTATCTGAATCAACTCCATTCATTTCGATTTCTATCCTGTGGTCAAACTTTTCATATAAAGGACCTTCTATTTTAAGTATGCTTATCTCTTCAAGAACGTTGTACCTTGATTCACTCGTACCAGCTGATGAAGCTGAACCCGACATGTGTTTAAGCAGATTTGGGGAATGTTCATGTTTATAAAGATTGATCTGACCAATATCAACAACCATATTACTTCCATCACTAAAATATAGTTCTGCTTTGGTTATCGTTCTATCCTCCTCAATATCGTACATCCTCATTTGGAGGTAGACTGTTCTTACACTATATTGACCAAATATATCTCCATGTTGTTCCCTTTCTTCATAACCCCAACCAAAACCATGCATGTTATATTCAGATGCCATACCGTATAGATCTGGATGCTCTGGAAAGCTCACTTCAACAACCGTTCTGCTATCGTTAGCATTTGTAATATAACCAAGTTCAAATGGGATATCTTGATAAGAATCACTGTCACTAATAAACGAAAGATCATAGTAGTGATCAAAGAACACCGGTTCCTCAATCCTTACATGACGAATAGTGATAGTGCTTGACAACAACTAATGCTACTATAATTAAAAACACTACCTGAAGTAGTCTATCATTTGTTTTCATTCCTGATCATCTCCCCTACATAGCTTGTATTATTCTTAACAATTTACCGTTCTATCTTTTGGTTGTTGCTGTTATCAATAACACTTCCATACTAGCTATTTCGTTCTTTTCACTCCTACCGACTGGATCAAAAAAACTAGATTCGCATAACTCTACAACTCTGGGTTATCCCATTATGCCAAATATTAATACTTCAATGTTTATGTAAATAATCGAAGAAAAACAAAATTTGATACCTCTTTTAAAAGCTTTCACTACAGCCTTATCCTATTTTACCTCATGTCATTTTAACATTTGTTTTAAAACTAACATACCTGAACTTGGATAATCAATACAGTTACAAAGAAAATTCCTCCATTGATAAGAAATTAATGAAAAATATTCCTTTTATGTTATAATTCAAACCAACAGAAGCAAAACTACATTAATTACTTAGGTTGATAGAATGTAGTAATACAATGAAAAAATAATTTGAACGATAACAGGTTAGAGCCTTTAAATAAGGAGATTACGTTTATGAAAAAATACAAAAGACTAAAATTTTCAAGGAAATTAGGTCCACTTATTACCATCATTCCAATACTAGCTAGACAAAATTTATCAGTAATCATCCTAGTCGCGGTTGCTTGGGTCTTAATAGACTTAAAATTTATTGAACCTAAATTGCCAAGAAACAATAAAAGGGCTGTCGGTGAATTATTTGTCGTAGAACCAATGAAAAATACATTTTTGATTGGAAAAGTCATAAAAAAACAAATTCCATCGGATGATCCAATAATGAACGGGGGCCATTTGATCTATTTATTTCAGCAAACTTCTAATCCATTAGATATACCAGAATATTTAAATCCTAATAACTTAATTATTCCACCTCAAATCATTGATAGTAAGGGGTGGGAAAAAGGCTATTTTCAAACAATTGGGATTCAAGAAGTTACTCACGAGGAACTCCATTTGAATTATGGTTTTTGGGATATAGAAACCAATAAATTTGTTAATGATGAGGGAAAAGAACTAAGTCATAAACCCGATATCTATAGTGATTACGGTCTATTCAGTTATGGCTCGATTATTGATGAGTTAAAAATAGCTCTAAATGCTCCTTACTAA
>NZ_JAPRAT010000011.1 GCF_026805325.1 Natronobacillus azotifigens | reverse complement strand
AAGTGTGGCTTTTTTTGATACCTCGCTGAAAGCTCTTTGGAACCCCCGGCATAGCCGGGGGTTTTCTAAGAACAGAATAAAACTATCCAGTCAACTGACTGGATAGTTTTATTCTTTCTTAATAAGAGAAGGTAGTTTAGTCACAAGCTTAAGAAAACATCTTTATCTACCCATTCACCACAAAGAAATCATCAATTTTCGACAAAAACCGGGTGGTGACAGGCACCAGTAATTATTCTTTAGGTTCTTCTGGCACTTCTATTTCGATTGGTGGGTCTATTTCATCTTCCTCATATTCTATCGGGGTGGATGCTGTTGGTGCGGATGTGTTATTACTGATCCTTATTTCAACAGTAAACTCCGTGGAAACAAATTCATTAAATTTACTCATACCTACAACAGTTCCCTTTACCTCATCAGCATCTACGTATTTAACAATGTAGTTTATATTTGCCCCTTTTGCTTGATAGTCATCATAAAATAACCTCGGTAAATCTCCCTCTAGCATGCCACGGTAATCAGCAAGAAACGGTTGACCTACTGAATAAGTAACAGTAATCGAAGGATCATCATCTCCAATTAATTTAGTATCCGCTTCAATTGACTGAGCAATTAATTTTCCATAGGACAACTTGGAATGAAATTTCTGATTGACCGTTACAGCTAATCCAGGATAACTAACTGCTTCATCCATCGTTAGTTCACCAAAATTCGGTACGACAACAGCCTTCCCTAGAGAGAGCACAACTTTCATTTCGTCTTTCTTTGCAATTTTTTCTTCTGCTTCAATGCTTTGACTAATCACTTTACCAACTTCTACAGTATTCGAATCTTTTTCCTCAAAAGTTAATGCAATTTCATTGGTATCTGCCCATTGCTGTACTTCTTCTTTTGTACTTTCAGAAAAATCTGGAACACTTATATTTTTCTCAAACACTTCTTCGCCTCTAGAGTAATAGACTGTCGCACTATCTTTACGGCGATATTCGGCTTCATCAATATCGCTATCTCTAATGACAAGTTTAATAAAGGCTCCACTCTCAACGTTATCACTATACTCGGAAACAAGGTTAAGGTTTTCTGCCTGATGTTCCGCTATCCAAACCTCGGCATCACTTTGCGTCATTTCAGAAAAATCAGGTAAAGGAATAGTTTCTTCTGGATCCAGTCCTAAACTACTAACTAATGTTATCGTTTTACCTTTTCGGATCTTTTTTCCTTCATCTATACTTTGAGAGATGATTCGATTCAATTCAATATCTGAACTGTACTCTTCTGTTAACTCCATTTGCACATCATTTGTTGCTGCCCATGCCCGCACTTCTGAAACAGGTTTATCCCTAAAATCCTCCACCTCTACATGAACAAGATTATAATAAGTGATGAAACCTAAAACAAGGGTTGCAATAACTCCTAGAATAATCAATAACAGCTTTCGTCGTTTTCGCTTCTGATAAGTGGGATCGAACTCTAGCTCTTCCCCTACTATACTTCGATGAGTGGCCGATTGGGCTTTTGCCATCGGAATTTTTTCCTCTTCTGTTTTTGATTCGATACCCTCATTATCTTTACCGTTTACTTCTTCCGAGGTTTCATCACCCTGTTCATCCAAAGTATCCTCGTAATTATTCTTATTAAATTTCGATAAAAAATCACTCATAAGCTGATAATTTGCCTTTCTGAAGCATGAAAGTTTGATCAGACTGTTGGGCAATTTCATTCGAGTGTGTTACAACCACCACACACTTATCATGTTCATGTGCTAGCTTTTTAAAAATGTCAATGATCTCTTGTTCCATTTCCTCATCAAGATTACCTGTTGGCTCATCTGCTAAAATTAATTCAACATTGGTAGCTAATGCTCGAGCGATGGCAACACGTTGCTGTTCACCACCCGAAAGCTTATTTACAGGACGATCTGCTTTACTTTTCACAATTCCAATATAATCTAAAAGGTTATATGCAACTGTCTTTTGATCCTCAGGAATTTCATTTTCTGTAATCGCCATCGGAACTAGTACATTTTCTACTGCTGTAAAGGCAGGAATAAGGTTATAACTTTGAAAAATAATACCGACGTTGTTTCTACGATATTTCTCATAGCCAATTTTTTTAATATCTTGTTCGTTGAACAATACATTACCACTATGCGGAGAATCTAATGCGCTAAGTAAGGATAAAAGGGTTGTTTTACCAGAACCAGACTGCCCTAAAATCGTGTAAAACTTTCCTTTTTCAAACCCTACGTTTGTATCCTTTAAGACATAACGACGACTATCTCCATCTTGATAAAAATAATTCAATTCTTTTGCTTCTAATATCATCTATTTCACCTCTCTACTACATCATTATTTTCTTAGGGTTCAATCGAACAATGTATATTAATGGAATAATCGTTGATACTAATATCGTTAATAGTCCAACAATATAAAAGATTAATATATAGCTAAAATCTAGTTTTACTTCATATGAGGCCATTACGTCATCCATGGTTACATTAGTTTGATAAGCGTCTAACTCACTGTAATATATCATGTCATGATATTGGTTTTGCGTATTTTCTGCGTTGAGTAAAGTTTCTGAAATACCTTGAGCTAAAAGATTCCCAGTGAATAAGGATAAAGTAATACCAATTAGAGCTACAACCATTACTTCTAATAAGATTTGGCCTACCACGCGAGCTCGGCGTTCCCCTAGAGATAGGTAAATTCCTAATTCATGTTTTCGATCTCGAAGGAATAATAGAACAACCAAACCAATAATCAATACCGTTGCAACGACAGCAATAAGTAGCACATAACCAGCTAATTTAGACATAGATTCAACCGGTGCTGCAATCGAGTCATATTGATCACCAGAACTACTAACTTTATAAATTTCGGGTAATAACGGTTGAACTTCTTCCGCAAACGAACGACTGTCTTCAGGACTATTCAAAACAAAAATAGGTATATAATAATCCGTCATAGATATTCCTTCTTCTTCAACAATCGCTGCATATTCTTCATCATATTTCAGATATTCCTCAAATTGATAGGTTACCTCACTAATAACAACTTCATTTGGAACATAAACAGTGTTTTGATACTCCATGTTCATATAATCAAACATTCCCTGATCCCTGTCGCCTTCTTCTACACTTACAGAAGTCGGATTAAACAAGCCTATGACTTCTAAAATAACATCGCGTGACGTTTCTAATTTTTCTTCCCCAGTGGTGTAATCATAACTATAAACACTGTTTGTAAAAGTGATATTATCTCCTATTTGTAAATCATTGATTTCTGCTAATTTCTTAGATATGATTGCGACACTGGATCCATTTTCTACTTCCTGATCCTCAAAAGCACGACCTTCCAATAAATTACCTATTCCTTCTTCAAAGTCCAAGACTGGTGCATAGTTAACACCCTTTAATTGAAAATCATAGCTCGGACCATCATATTCATACCGCTCTTCCACACCTTCACCTAGATAACTATTAGCAGTATCTGAGCCTAACCATGTAGAGAAGCTATAATCATAATATTTCACATAAGATAGTTCACCAATTTGCTTTATTAGTTCCAGATCTAAATTCGATATTTCTAAGTTCATATGCTCTTCTTCACTCATCTGGTCTATCTTTTCATAATCAAGTTCTACGGTTGCTGCAGCACCTAACCTTTCTTTTATACTTGTTTCCACGTTATCTGTAGCCTGTTGAATCGAGATCGAACCTGATATGACGTTCCCTAAGATGAAAATGACAGCTAATAAAATTAAAGATTTTGTTTTCTTTCTTGAAACACTTAAAAAACCACGTTTAATAAAATTCATCACTAACCCCCTCATACTTATAACATTGTATAAATCCAGATTCATAAAAATAATCCAATTTGGGTGAATTGTAAATATTTCTATTTATCTATCAGTATCATATATATTATCATTTATATCCAAGGAAATAACAACCTAAATTTTAAGAAAAAATGTTATTTTTATTTCAAATTCATTACAACTATTACTAATCGACATAATTCGGGAGGTGACAGGCACCTGTGGTGATTCTTTATTCTCATGTCTTATGACTTATATTTTTCTATCTAAGTATAGTTAAAAAGTCAAATTTTGTAGAATTTTTATTTATTTTGTATGTTTTTAGCGTATTTCGTTGTATTATATTTACTGTAAATAGAATGTTAAATTACAGATTCCAAACGTTGATAAAAAAGTAAGGTGTACTATAGTTTAGTAACCCTTCCATCTGTCAATGGGAAAGGGGGAAGGGGGAAAGAGTGTTAGTGAATAAAAATTGGTAACGATTACAAACAGCATAACGAATTTCACCTGTAAAAATTTCAAAGAGCAATACATAAACCGATTCAGAACTCTCCTAATATGTCTTGCATCTTGCATTTTTTTGAAGAAGAACTTCTAGATTCCTATTTTTACACCAATCAGTAAATCGCAATGAGTACAAACCATGACTAATTCTTAAAAAAACTAATTCTATTCTTTTTACCTTTTATGTCATTTGATTTCTCAACAAAAGATATTCTACAATACTTAACTTTATTCTAAATTTAAAAGGAGTGCTCTAATGAAATTTTTTAAAAAACTTAGTATAAGTACAAAGATTAACTTGTTAGTAATTGGTTTACTCATCTTATTTGCACTAGCTATAGCTATTGTCTTTCAAATTCAAATAAACGTGACTCTTCAAGAAGCTGAAGTTAGTAATGGTCTAATCGCTTCAATGATGACTGATTTCTATATTGTGCTTGGGGTCTCCTTGATAATAGCTCTAATCTGCGTTATGTTTTTTACCAAAAGAATAAAAACGAGGTTAACCAATGTAAAGGTTGCTTTGGAAAAAGCTGGTGATGGAGATTTTACAGTTAACATTGAGGACACATCTAAAGATGAGATCGGTGACTTATCAGATGGATATAATAATATGAGGGATAACTTAAAAGAACTCATTCAAGCCGTTGCAAATGCGTCTGAACAAGTGGCTGCGTCATCAGAGCAATTGACAGCAAGTGCGGAAGAAACTAGTCAAACAACGGACGCAATTGCGGGAACAATTCAAGAAATGGCATCTGGAGCAGAGCAACAATTAAATAATTCAGATGAGATCAATACTTCCATATCCGATGTTGTAAATGGAGTAGAACAAATTGCTCATAGTATGGAAGCCGTTAATGATTCTTCTTCACAAATGTCCTTAAAAGCCAATGAAGGGGATTCTATTATAAATAAAACCATTAAACAAATGAGAAATATTCAGCAAATAATGAATCAAACAGGTGATAACGTGGAAGAACTCGACACTAAATCAGAAAAAATCACGAGTATTATCTCTTTGATTACTGACGTTGCGGAACAAACGAACTTATTAGCACTAAACGCTGCAATCGAAGCAGCTAGAGCTGGAGAACATGGTAAAGGGTTTGCAGTTGTCGCTGATGAAGTAAGAAAACTCGCTGAACAATCAAAAGAAGCTGCTGATCAGATTGCCGAACTCATTTCCGACATGCAATCTGGTATTAACCAATCTGTTACATCAATGAAAGACGCACGATCCTCCGTAAAAGGCGGTTTAGAATTTGTTGATCAAGCAGGAAACTCTTTTGAGGACATTTCAGGATCCATTCATGTTGTTACAAAACAGGTTCAAGATGTGTCAGCTGCCGTTCAACAAATATCAGCAGTAACAAATATGATTGCTACTTCTATAAAAGAAACTGGAAAAGTTGCCGAGGCTTCAGTGAAAAGCACACAAGAAGTTGCGGCATCAGCAGAAGAGCAAAATGCAGCGATGGAAGAAATCGCCTCATCAGCCGATACACTAACCCAAATGGCAGAAGAACTGCAACAATCAGTTAAAGCTTTTCATATTAATTAGGTCAAATTGAAAGATTGAAAGAGACAGGTATATGACGCTGTCTCTTTTTGTTTACCTAGTTACCTATTATAAGCGTTATTGTACCAGTGAGAATCACCCCATCCCCCATTCGACATAATTCGGGTGGTGACAGGCACCGAAACTAGGCACGGAAACTACCGTCTCATCTGACTTTTAACATAAATCTCTCCATATAATAGATTAATAGTTGATTATAATAGGTTGAAAAGTAGAAGTCGCTGTTGTGTCCTGCCAATGGCATCATAAGTAAAATAGACCTCTCATTATCTTGATTAGCATATGACTCATCAAATGCTTTCGCAATAGAAGGGTCAACGATTCCATCTTCCGACCCCTGAAAGATTAACGCAGGGGGACTGTTCTCCGTCACTAGTAACGCTGGATCTACTAGTTCTTCTGATCCATCAATACCGATCTGGCCTGCTAATTCATGAGCCGGATAGATCGGAATAATTCCCTTAACCTCCAACGCCTGATTCAATATATCGCTATACTGACCACTCGCTAATCCAAGGCCTACTGCACTAGCAAGCTGCCCTCCCGCTGACGGACCAGATACAAATACTGTATCCAAATCCCCGTTAAACTCGTCATTATTGGTAACCAAATAATCGGTGAAAATTCCAATATGTCGAACCATATCGTCAATCGTAAAATCTCCTACAACATTTTCAGAGACAGGAGCAAAGTCCACAAACTTCTCCTCATTACTTAACCCATATTGGACATCAAAAACAACATAACCCTGGCTAGCGAAATACTTATTTACTCCTGCATAGTTCACAGCTCCTTTATTACCAATCGTCCAACCACCACCATGAATTCGAATCAAAACAGCCCGATTACCAGGGAGACTCTCACTATTTTCAGTTGGTAAATAGGCATCAAAGTATAGTTCAATACCCTCGTCTACTCCTTCTGTCCCTTCATAAAACAGAATGTCTTCTTTCAACATATAATTCTCTGTTCTTGTACCGAAGAAATAGTTTGGTAGCGAAAAAATTGTAGGCAAAAAGTATGAATGATCCACGTCAGAAATATTCTCTTCCCAGCTCTCCCCAAATGTCTCTGCAAACTCTTGCTCTGCTTCATTTATGGAAAATAACGTTGCGACAACCGGAACACTGAAGATTACAGCTATCATTATCCCTACAACGGCTAGAAAGACGCTGAACATTGTCCGCTTTTTTTTCATAAGCAAAGCAGTGATTGCTAGTGTCGCAATACTAAAAAAAAGGGCATAGCCAGGGAGGATCAGTTCGACAACTCCACCAGTCTTCCCTACTAGCAGTTGATAAGCAAAAAACAGACCAACCAATAAACAAAATATCAATATAATAAATTCTATTATTGACCTCATCGATTGTTTTTCTTGGTGGAAACCTCCAAATATCACAGAATGAGACCTTGTTCTTTTCTTCCAAGCCATCACTGTTCCAAATCCAAGCAACAGGAGTATGATTGCACTAGATATCCAACTAGTAGAAGATTGGTTATTAGGATTACTAGCAGCAAACGTATTGATAACCGGAAGAAAAACCATAGCCAAAACAGAAAACAATAAATACCCTCGATCCATTGCAAGGTTATTGCTCGGCAATGCAGCAACCAGTATACTACCAATAAAAGTAAGGAGTAGCACTACCCCAAACCCAGTTAGAAAGCTTGCAATATCAAAACCGTACAAAAATACAATGCTTAATAGTACGGAAAGAATATTCAGCACCACGAATGTGGAGGCAAGCATACTTATAGAGCGGCGCACTGGTTTTTGTTCTACACCTGATAATGGGATATACAAAGAATCGAATAAAGGCATGCAAATTCCCCTTTTTATGTAAAATTATAATTCTATTATATTCTTCATTATGTTTTTCAACAATTGAAAAGGGCTATTGAGTGGTATGGATTATACTTATTCAACTATAAACCTATCCTAACTTAGTATGCGTTACAACCTTAATGGACTTGTTCCATTGAACATGAATTATGGAGACGATCGAAAAGAAATAAATGATTCTATCATGATGAACTGAGACGAATTATGAATGACTAACAAGCTATCCAGTTAACTCAACTAGATAGCTTGTTTTCATTTCTATACATAAAAGGATTGGATTAGTGAAATTAACCAGTTGTTGAAATAGGCTGCCTAGATGACGAGCCTATAGTTTTATACCCGCAATACCAGCTTGACTTTCCAAATCCATTAGTTTAATTTGTCCATTTTCATACAGTGCAATAGACTTTGTCCCATCTTTCGGGATCGTTGTACTTCCGGGATTTAATACGACAATCCCGTCTTTTTCTTCAAGCACTTTAACATGGGTATGACCAGAAACAACAACATCACAACCAAGCCTTTTTGCTTCCTCTATGCGCTCGTCTTCCGTCTCTTCATAGCCATGCACAAGAAAAAATTTAAAATCATCAAAAGATACTACCCTCGATTTACTAGAAAGATCTTGATCCAAAACCATTTCATCAACATCCGCATCACAATTTCCACGGACATAAACAATATCTTCCCGTTCCTTAAGAACTTCAATTATTTTCTTTGGGTGATACGTTTCTGGAATCTCATTACGTGGCCCATGATAAAGGACATCCCCGATGTGACAAATCTGATCACATTCTTCTAGCAAATGTAGTGCCTTTACTAGATCATCATAACCTCCATGCGTATCACTGATAAAACCCATTTTCATCGTATCCTTCCTTTCTTGTTACCATTCAATAGTGAAAGTCAGCCAACATAAGTATACTATTTTTTTCATAAACCTTGAAATATCCCGCCCAATTCCTCTCCACTAATCCCCTTTATATTAACATAGAAAACCTGATTTATATTATGATCACTTTGTTTCATTGTTACACAGTATTCCAATACCTACATACCTTAACATTAATTTATTTTCACCTAAATACTGTCTACTGACTGTGTTATCAAAGGAGATAAAGTGAAACTTCAATCAGTGGGGGTTTTTAGATATTCCCCCACTGATTGTTAGCCCTAAAGGATGACCTTAAAGGCCCTTGAACCATTCGGGGTACTAGCGCGTCCGTTACTCCCACTTAAACAACTTGATATTCTCGTTGTTTTGATGTGGGAGTCTTGCCGACGGTTGCTCCGGGATAAAATAATCACAACAAATTGCTATCCGATGATAACTTACCCTAGATAGTTTGGTGGAGTTCCCTAGTTATTATATTCGAAAACGGACGTGGCTAATAATTCTGTTCCGAAAAACCCTCTATCCAACATGTTTCTTTTTCTAAGCACAAAAAACACCTCTCTCCATTCAAGTATTCGCTCCAATAAGCTAAATACTTAGAAATTTGAGAGGTGTTAATCCCTAGTAACAATTAATCTTTGCTGGCACTTTTGTTCGAACGGAACAGGATAAATGCTCCCCCTACCATTATCAACACAAAGCCTAGCAGTAACCAATTATACGTCGACGTTGCTGTTCGTGGCAAGGTCTGTGTTATCGATATATCCTCACTCTCTTCAGGTTCATCTACTTGCTGATTTCCACCTGAATCATCGTCTGTTAACGACTCTTGATCATCATCATTATTAGTCTCTTCCTCTTCAACATGAGGAAGGTCTTCTTCGTTTTGATTCCAGACTGTAAATAGACTAAAGTGATCGGTGATTGCAGTGACATATCCAAGCGAATACTTACCGCCCACTAATTGCCAGTCACTATTATCATTTAAATAAAAGATTTTTAAATCGCCTTGATTGTTTACTTCTTTTGTATCTACTGCAAAAGATAGTGTAATACCCTCTTCTTCAAACGAAGAAATTATTCTGTTCCCATCTTCTATCGTCAATTGATAGACCGAACTTATCGAATTTTCGATATCGGTAATTTTCTCCATGACTAGCGCAAAAGACGTGTTCTCTGCAAAATTAATCATCGGAATATTCAGCTGGATATCGGAAGCTATTACATCAAGGCTAGCCTTTTTAGCAACAAGAGCTACTAACTGTTCAGTCGTCAGCTCGACTCGATAATGTGTCCAGTCTAGATCCTTTAAATCAATTGTTAGCGTGCCACCTTCTGCAAGACGTTCAATCGAATCATCTTCAATCATGATTCGGTTACGATCGATTTTAATACTCGCATCGACAACCGATTCTAATTGATCTTCTTCAAATTCAACAACATCATTTACACCCCGTGGCTTAAGCTGTATCGTATCACGATGCACGCTAGAAATACCTGTAATGGTAACTTGATCACCAACTTCAAAGTCGAAATCATCGTATATGAGTCCTGTCCGATTATCGACACGAACTAACACTGTCTCACCATTAACAGTTGCGTTAAATTCGAACGTCCCATACTCGTTCACTTGTTTTAAATCAGTAATGGTCACTCCCTCTACTTGGACAAGCATCCCTTCATTAATTGTTGAAAGTTGATTCGGTGTTAAAATTAGTGGATCTGGGATTGTATCGTTTCCTACAACTTCAAGTTCACTTATGTTTGACAGTTGAACCTCTCCATTAAATACATTTTTACTGCCCGTTAACACCACTTGATCACCAGCTTCACTGTCTAGCTCTGTTTGATAAACATAAATGCCGGCTGTTCCATCCTGCAAG
The DNA here is from genome assembly GCF_026805325.1 of Natronobacillus azotifigens. GTDB lineage: Bacteria > Bacillota > Bacilli > Bacillales > Amphibacillaceae > Natronobacillus > Natronobacillus azotifigens. Next base: position 93,213 of record NZ_JAPRAT010000011.1, on the reverse strand, counting down.
TAGAAACCAGCACCGCCCCAATTCCCACTATTTGTTGTCGCTGTTCCTATAATTTTTACTTGTTCACCATTGCTAACAGCTCTTGCCTCCGCAATACTAATCAAAGGAAGTTCTGGTTCTTCAGCTTCTTCCACAAATTGATATTGTGTTGGACTTCTTAATCCAGGTACAGAGAAATACAGATCTAAATCCCCTGTTATCTGAATACGTTTACCAAGGTTATCTGGATGATCAACTAAATTAAGAGCTGATCGGATCTGATTATTCGGTAGTTGAACAGGTAAGATCTGCTCCATGTCGCGCTGATCAGGAGAATCAGCGAGCATGATATTCGTTGTAACGAAAGGACCATCAAAGTTACCAGTCATTGTACCGACAATATAGCCTTGAACTGTTCCAATACCTTGATTATTCGCTATCGCTTCCGCAACGGTTAGATAATCTTGAGACTCTTCTGATTGCTCAATCGTAATCCGAGATCCTTCCTGATAATCAATCGGTCCTTCATGTGCACGAATATAATCAACCACTGCTTTCCAGACCAATGGATATTCTTGCTCAACCATGACTGTACCTAGATTGTAAAAGCTACTGCCATGCATATAATCATTGTAGGCGACAACATATTCCTTCTCTTGATCAAGCGGTGTCCCATCCGGTAATGTTAGCAGTACATCAACAAATTGACTTTCTTCTTTAATCAATTGATAGTGCAAGCCTGATGCTTGAAGATCAACACCACCATGATAATTGGACTGTGTTAAAATGACATCTTTTAGTCGATCAAGATTCGTCTTAACAACTTCTACTCTATTATTATATTGATCTAAAAATTCTATTTGGCTATCCGTAATCACGCCTGCTGGGATATTCCCACTAACTGAGGAACCATTTAAAACAGCAAAATCTGCCCCAGTCTCTGCTCGAACGGCATCTGTATATAAATTTCCTAACCCTGAATCTCCATTTCGATTATGGACAGATGATAAGCCATAATCGGTTGAACCAACTGGCTCACCTTCTATTGGCGCTTCTGTCACGTCAATGGTAATCCGTTCGTTCGCATCATAATTAATTGGATGACCATTAGCGGTTAAATACTTTGCATAAGTAATCATCGCATCTGTCATCATGCCTGTTAAAGCGTTCAATACAGTACCTTGAAAATCATACCCACTTCCACCAGCGCCAATATAATCACCTACCGCTACCGTATAAGTGGCATCCTCTTCAATAGGTTCACCATTTAAATACAGTTCAGCGTCAACATAACGACCTGTATTATTCGTTAAGATCGTATAATGCAATCCAGAAGTCTGTAAATCTATCGATTGCCTACGTTCATAGGAAAATTGGATCACATCTTTCAATGCCGCTCCTGTCATTTCATAAGTCATAATCTCATTTGCAAAAGGTTCAATCGTATAAATATCACGAACGGTAAGCGGACCGACACCAATGTTCGCTCGAATTCCCCCATTGTTAGTCAACGCTATATCCGCATCCGTATAATGACGCATGGCATCTGTCCAGAAGTTACCTAGTGAGGTATCGTTGCTACCACTACGAGTTAGTCCTGTTTCGGTATAACCTATCTCTTCTGACAATAACTCTTCCATCTCCGCATTATATTGATCAACCATCGCTTGAACCTCGGGATCAACGGATGTTAAGGCACTAACATTCTGTAAAAAACCTTCAACCGCTTCTACTTCTCGTGAGGCTGGATTAAAAAATACAGTTACATTACCAATATTTTCTCCATTGCCACCAGCTTGTACAATGGGTGTACCATTAACAACAGCAGGCTGATTTAACGTTGTGTGTGAATGACCTCCAATAATTAAGTCAAAAAAATCTACTTCTTCAGCAAGCTGTCGGTCAACAGAATAACCAACATGTGTTAATGCAATCAGGATATCCGTTTCTTCTTCTAAGTGTTGATAGTTTTTAGCTGTTTCAATTGGATCTTCAAACGTTATACCCGTCACATTAATTGGTGCTGTCGAGGGGGGCGTTTCGGTTAACGCAACGACACCAACCGTTAAACCTTCGAGTTCAAAAAGGTGATACGGTTCCGGTTGAGGGAAATCAACTAACGTATCCTCACCGACAAACATATTCGCACTTAACCACGGAAAGTCCGCTTGTTCCATCCGCTTGACCGTCTCTTCTTGTCCGTAATCAAACTCATGATTTCCAATCGCCATCGCTTGCAGACCGACTTCATTTAACAAAGCCACCATTGGCAGTCCGTACTGCAAGTCCACAACAGGGTTACCACTAAAAATATCACCTGCATCTAAATAAAGAGAATGACTAGCCGCTTCTCTTTCTGCTTTTATATAAGCAGCCATTTTTCCAAACTCATTAATTCGAGCATGGATATCATTGGTGTGCAAAATCTTTAACTCTACTAGTTCATCCTCCACTGCGCTAATAGTTGGCATGTTAAAAGTGAATAATGATAATGTCATCACAACAATCAATAACAGCGCGCAACCTTTGTTCAACGATCGTTTCCAATCCATAACTTCAACCACTCCTATCTAAAGTAATCTTTCCTTACTTAAGATTACCAAATGATTGTTAAAATGGTGTTAAATAATTGTAAAAGTTATCTACCTATTGGTATAAAAGGTATAATAATAGAATAAGGAGCTGATCATGATGATGACCGTTTTTGTCAACAATGAAAAAATTGAACTATTTCACGGGGCAACATTAAAGCACGCTTTACTTAAAACGGATGAACAATTGTATCATGATGTTTGCAAAAAACGTGCTGTGATCATAGATATGGAGGGAAACCAAACAGATATACACGGGGCAGCGATGAGCGATTGGTGTTATTTCGTTTCGTATCCATTAGATAATTAGTGTTTGTAGATGAAAATAAGTAAAATCGCTTAAGCTTTTGGGGTAAAACTGCGAGTTACTCCCGCTTAAACAACGTTGACCTTTTGTTGTTTTGAAGCGAGAGTCCTACGGTGAGTTACTCTGGAATAACGGAACAAGCAAAAGAACTTTATTTTAATCAGAGGTGTTGCTAGTTCTTCTGTTCTCATTCGAAATTAATGTTAGTGATAAATAAAAGTTAGCAATTACAAGACATGAACCAACCATCAAGGTACATCTTGACAGTCACCAATAAACGTAACTGGATTTACATTAGCCGTAAATGAAGTGGAAAAGCTGTTTCCACTGAAGTCCGTTGCGTCAACCGTCCATACAGCTAATCCTCCGGTACCGATCTCGCAAGTAATGACCACTTCATAAATACCTGTTGGTAGTACATTACCCGTTGCTCTGGCCATACCTCTTACCCGTGCAAATGTATTGCCTTCACATTCAATTTCCATTCTACGACCTGTAATAAAGTTAATGGTATTACCGCCACTACCAAATGAGACATTAAAATTGTCAATGGCCGGATTACACGAGGCAGAAGCAGTAAAACATTGTACGGCCGTTACATTAATTGTTCCGGTTAACGTCGATGCGACCCCTCCCGTTATAATATCAACTGATGCAGGTGCAGCGTTTCCACTGATCCCGATTCTAAATTTACATGGACATTCATCAACAGGAAGACATTCCACGTGGACGCCAACACTATTACTAACGCTTTGCCCATTAACCGTTGTCATTGCAGTTATTACCGTGGAAAGACGTGGTGTTTCTTCAGGTACGATTAAAGTTGTTGAGAAGGAACCATCTGCTAAAGACGTTGCCGGATTAGGTGTAAATGTGCCTACTGTTGGGAAGGTAGAGAACTCAATCTCCGCTCCTTCAACTGGGTCACCGTCACATGTTAAGACACCAGTAATTTCTCCTTCACACGTAATGAAATCATCAGCATTCACTGTTAAATCACATGCAGATGCACACGATACATTAACGATAATCGTTTCTGTTAACGTTTCACCATTAACGGTGGCAGTAGTCGTAATTTCCACATCTGTTGGTGGCGTGCCGTTAGGAATCACAACACCAGCGAAATAATCTCCTAGCTCGTCTGTAATTGCTGGATTAGGATTAAAGGTAACAATTGCTGGGTTTGCCGTGGTTGTGACTTCAACGTCTGGAATAAATGTATTGTTACATCGGACCCTTCCTGAAATGATATCATTACACTCCATGTTATCTGCACCAAACAAAGTTAAGACACAAGGATCTGCTAAACAGAGAGCAATCGTTGGTAAAGTCGTTGATACAAACTCCCCCTCAGTTGTGGTGGACGCGTTAATCTCTATATCCGTTGATTCTGTTCCTGTAGGTACTGTAACAACGGTCGTAAAGTGACCATTTGCATCGGTAACGGCTGGATCAGGGGAAAAGGAAACAATGTCAGGGGTGGCAGAAAGATGAATACTTGCTCCTTCCACCCGTTCTCCATTACACTCCAGTGTCCCGGAAAGTGTTCTCTCACAAACCAATATAGCTGGAACAAAAAAGTGCAAGGCACAAATATCACAATCAAACGGGACATCATCGGCATTTTTGCGAATTTGTGTGATCGATTGTTGAGTTATCCAATCATACACCTTGGTCACATTCACACACATATCTCTTATATGATTAAGGTCGTTTCGCGCCCATCCCTCTCTTTTCGATGATTTTTCGGTTTGTAATTGCGGTAGATTTTTTTTTGTTCGATCAAAAGATCTATCGTATTGGTGTGAAGCAAGTCCCTCTCTATTGTAGCGGTCCGTGAGTAGTTGTTCTCTCGGATGACAACTAGACCCAGAAATTTCAATGACAACATCAGCAATGACTTGAACATCTAGACAGAAATCCAAGGAAATCTCAATCGACTGGTAAACACCATTTTGACACTGAATACGTGCATCACAGGTAAAGTCACGAACGGTACATACAATATCTGTACCTTCTGGTGCACAAAGAATCGCACTTTCTTTTAAAGAAAACGGAATAGGTGCTGATACACATTGTTCTGAATCATTTGTTACTTGTACAACGATGTACCCTGTATTTTTTAGCCATACTTTTTGCAAAGTAACTTCTTGACCTTCGGAGCTTGTAACGATTACATCTTCTCTTTCCCCTTCAATGGTACATAATACCCCAGATGAACGGAAAGGATTTACCGGTGTTCCAAATAAATCAGACAAATAACAGCTAACAACACCTCCATTTTCAAGTAATGTACATAGATCTGAACTCAAAGAGATACCTCCTTTTATCATTTACTAAGACATTTTATGAAGGGACAGATAATAATGTTTGGACTACAGTTATATCTTTCATGTTATATAATTCATACCCTGTCGAAAGGGAAAAGAACAATGCTATCCAAACAAGCAAAAAATAATTATCGACTAAACAATTAAAAGCAGTTGTATGACCAAGATCCTAAATCCCCCATGGCTGCTTAAGTCGTTATCAAACATAACTGTCTATATAAGAGGTTCTAACCTGTGAAGAATGGAGGCTGCTACTTAAGTGAAATCAATATTTTACCCTGTAGTATTCCTGCTTGTTGCATGTATTTGCATGGATTCAACCTATTACGAAAAAGGAAAGTTTGTTTTAGTAAAAAAATCTTAGGGAATAATAAGAGAAAAAGGAGGGATTATTTATGGCAGACAACGGACACCATATGCATACGAATCATTCACACAAGCATAGTATTGCCTGTGGTCATACCAAAATCAGGCATAACGATCATATTGATTACATTCATAATGGCCACTTGCACCATGAGCACGACGGCCATTGGGACGAATGCAAAATTGAAGCTTCAGAAGTGAATCCAGATGAATGTAAACCATTGAATTGTGGTTGTAACCATAACGATGATTGTGGACATGAGCTTGTTCCCCATGGAGATCATTACGACTATTTAATAAACGGGCGACTTCACCATGTCCATGGAGATCATTGCGATGACCACGGGCCAGTTGAAATAGTTACAGTAAATTAATCGAGGCTGACCATGAGTGGTTGGCTTTTCTTTTGTCCCAACTTAATTAAAGAGAAGACCCAACTCTAATCTTTAGAAACTAGAGGATTCGATCTGAATCTAATTCTCCTGCTTTCTGAACATGCAACTAGTATGAAATACCTCTCAAAGATGACTCGTTTGGTTGAAAAAATGAATCACTCGTTTTTCCACTCTATATTCTAGTAAATGAATACCCGTATCACTCGTTTTGATCACATATTCATTATTAACAGGCAATTCCATAAAAGAGTGTAGTATTCTAGCAATCATCCCACCGTGTGAAACAATCGCTAGACAGTTATATTTTTCACTTACGGATTGTATTTTTGCTAACATTATTTCTGCCCTCATTCGAAAAGCAATAGCTGATTCGCCTTTCTCCACCGACTCGTGCGGTCTATGTCCGTTAATAGGTTCTGGATATTTCTTCTTTGCTTCTTCTTTTGACATTCCTGCTAATACACCGTTATTCCATTCCATCAAATCTGAATCATACGTAACTTTGCAACCAACTGTGTCCGACAATATGTTCGCTGTTTGCTTTGCTCGCATTAATGGACTGGACCAAATTATTTCTGGTTTGTATCTGTCTTTCATCCAATCTACCATGTGATGTGCTTGTTGAATACCGCATTCCGTTAACGGAAAATCTGCTCTCCCTTCATGAACCTTTAACAAATCAGCTTCAGACTGTCCATGCCTGATAATAAGAATTTGCATCGCATTCTCTCCTAACCTTTTGGATTGCTCAACCATTGCATTTTAAAAGTGAATTTCTCGGATAGAGTAGATGAGTTATCCCTAATAAATTGAAAATTTAATCCATAGGGGTTTTTAGGTGTGTCCACCTATAAATGTTCACTCGAAGACCCTTGAAGTCTTCAGGATAGACCTTGAGTTCCTCCCGCTTAAGCAACTTTGATTTTCTCGTTGTTTTGATTTACGGTCATTTGCTACAACATAGAATACGCCACCATGAATTTCGTATTATTTTTCTTCCATCCTATCATGAATATTCAAAATTAACGCACCTTCGTCAAAAACAGACAAAATTCGGGCGGTGACAGGCACCCCAAAATTAGAGGTTTAAACGATATACATATTGGGGTATTATATGATGGTCAGCGTAAAACAAGGGGGACATCAAGATGAACTGGAAAAAAATAGATTGGTATAATGTAAGTGGAGTGATTGGATTACTTATTTTTGGGAGTACGATTTTCATTGAATCTGTCAGTCAATCTTTTATGATAAGTGTCGTTGCATTCCTATTAATATTCATTACATTGTTCGGGCAGTATAGACTGAAAAAGATTCATAATCACTTAGTTGGAGGCGTTAAGAAAATCATTCTTAGTGATTATGGCATTATTGACCAAGCGATTCAATCAACCCATCACATGGATGAATCAATTGAAAATAATCAAATCACAACGCGTGATGATGTGATCAACATAATTAAACAGGAACTAGAAGAAAATAAAAGTTATTTAGGAACTTGGGTTGCTTATGAACCAAATGCATTTGATCAAAAAGATTCAGTTTATCAAAACAAAGAATTTTATGATCAAACCGGACGTATGATCGCTTATGCAGTTCGGACAAAAGATGGTATCCAGATCGAACACCTACCCAACATTGATCAAGAAGATTTTTACAACATGCCGAAAGCGAATGATCAATTAACCGTGATTGATCCTTTCACTTATACTGTCAATGGGCAAGATACATTAATGACAACTGTTGCGAAACCTATTAAAGTAAATGGAAAAATTATAGGTGTGACAGGTATTGATATCAAGCTCAGATCATCAAAAGATTTAGAGCGTGGTTTAATCAATTTTGATGTTGCAAATAGCGAAATTGATATGACAAATGTGCTAAGTCTATTAAATAAAAAAGGAAAAGTCGGAAAAGAATCAGCACAACTTATTCGAGCAATTAAACAAGACTATGATGAAATAATCCGACTGTTTGAAACAACCGTTGACAACATATCTGAAAACGCAGCAACATTTAACAATATTACGACTCGAGCAAATGAAGCATCAAACGAAGTGACTCGAGCACTCGACGAAATCGCTCGTGGCGCTACTGAACAAGCAAACGATACAGAAAATGGATCCATGCAGATGGAAGAATTAGGTTCCATTATTGAAGAAGATCAAGAGAAAATTCAAGATTTAACAAAAAATGTTGAATCGATTGCTGAGTTAACTAGTCAAAGCCATTCAACATTTAATAAGTTAGTTCAACAAAACGCAGAAACAATTGGTGCGATGAATGATCTGACATCGAATTTATCCGAAACCGTCTCTAGTACAGATAAGATCAAAAAAGCGAGTGAAGAAATCAATAATATAGCTGAGCAAACGAACTTACTTGCACTTAATGCGTCGATCGAAGCCGCACGTGCTGGCGAATCAGGAAAAGGATTCGCCGTGGTTGCCGACGAAATTCGTAAGCTTGCCGAAAATGCCAAAACATTCTCAGAACAAATTGACAGTGATATTAACGAATTAGATCATCGCTCAACAGAATCCCATCAATCGATGAATCAATTAACTGAAACAATTGATACACAATCCGAACAAATTAAAGAAACGACTTCACGATTTAACCAAATCACTGAAACCATTGATCGTGTCAGTGGTCATATAGAAGAGATACAAGTATCCGGTACGAAAATGACCGAAAAGAAAGAAGAACTTCTCAGCGTGATTCAATCACTTGCTGCCATTGCTGAAGAAAACGCAGCGAGTTCAGAAGAAGTCTCTGCATCAATGGATTCACTTACTGAAACAATCGATCAAAGTTCAAAAGGATCCGCAGAACTTGAAAAAATGGTTGATTCTCTGAAAGAAACGATTGATCGTATTCAATCATAATATTTGATAAACAAGCCCCCATTTGTTCATGGAGGCTTGTTTTTTTCATCGCATTCCTCATATTTTTTTCAAAGACCTTTGCTATTCCTCTTCGCATCAACAATTGCGTCATAAGGCTAACAACTGTTTCGTATCATTCAGTAGGAAGCGGATTCCAACTCACCAATTCCCTCGTAAAAACACCAACCTAAACGAACTCTCATTCGACAAAATTCGGGCGGTGACAGGCACGCAACTTCTCTCTTGCTAGGCGGCTCCAGTTTTTAACGGCGTTTTCGGTGACACCATTTTCTTCTGCGATCATTTTTAATGTTTTGTCTTCTAAAATGTGTCCTTTAAACCAGAGCCATTGTTTATCCGTAAGCAACTGCTTTATTTGTTCTAACCAAACAAAATCAATGGACAGATTAAAGTCCTCTGTCACACTATCTCCTCGAAATAACGTAACATAATACTGATCTCGATCAGATTGCTTGTTTTGTTTCCGAATCAAACTAAGCAACGCTTTATCGATTCGGAAATAGACATACGACGAGAATTTCATCTTCGTTTCATCATAATCCTTCCAAGCACGCCAGAGAGCAATCGTTGCTTCTTGATAGAAATCCCCTTCCACATCACGAATCCGATACTTATTAATTAAATGATAGACCATTGGTTCAAACTGCTTTAATACCTCTTCAAAACATTGTTCCATTCTCCAATACTCCAGCCGAGTAGGGTCCTACTCCATGATTCCGCGGTAGATTGAGCATAAGCGATAGCCATCATCCTGTCAGTCTACTAATCGTACAAAACTCACCACATATCTTGCTCCAAAATTGTCGTTTACTCACACAAATTTCAATTTCACTCATAAAAAAGATGCAGATCCCTTATATATTTACTTATTTTCATGCTTGCCAAACGTTACATGATCATTCTTTCACCAAAAAAATTTGTTTTTTCTCTTTATACAGTCTACTGACGGTGTTAGAACCTTTTCCATGTTTTGACAATAGAGAAAAAAGGTGTTGTCCTATGACTCTAAAAAACTATTATCTTGCCGCAGGCCGTGTCATTCGATCCAATCGAAAAAAGAAGCATTGATCGATTGAAAATTTGGCAGAAGCATCTAATCTGCACCACAATTTTGTTGGAGAAATTGAACATGGAGTAAAACTCCCCTCCCTGTTTACTTTTCATAAAATTGTACTTGCATTAGACATCGATGCTCACCAATTAAAGGATATAGAGGAGATCATCGAGATGGAACAATTCCTCACCGATGATCTTGATAGCATGGAATAAGTGGAGGAACGTACATGGAGACTTTAGTTAGCCACTATCTCATTACAGAGCATACACAAGCGATTATTCCTGCCCACCACATCAATTATCAATCGATCGTTTACGAACAGGATTAAGAAATTTACGTGAAACAACGACCACTCTCTATCATCAAGGATGGTTGTATTATTGGTGGATCAACCTATGAAGGAAGGGTTATTGCGATGCAGCATTTACTTCATATTCGCCAAAAGCTACCCGTGCCGATTTCACCCCATCGGCAAATTTGTGCCTTCCCTACGGAATCACCGAGAAACTTCGATTGTCATTGGATCTTCCCTAGTCATATTCAGGAAGTTAAGAAAGAACAAGAAGGCGTGACACTTGTATTCTCGCACGCTCACCTACACGTGAATTTATCCGTGCACACTGTAAACAGGCAATTGACTATTACGAACCGTTGCCAGATGTTGCTAAGTAACAATGTTAACTATTTTATTACGCAGAGAAAATAACGATGCTGATTCCTTTCAACAAAAAAACGAACATATTCGTGTGTCTCTTATCGAATGCGTTCGTTTTTCTAATGGATCAAAGTACCTGTCCCCTTGGTCTAAAAAAAGTGCCCTACCAATCCATTGTATGGACTGTGTAGGACACTTTTTATGTATAATCATTCTTGAAAAACGCATATGCGCAAATATTTTCTTTTTGTTCTGAAAAAAGAAATAAATATAATTCCAATGACAGCTTATTTCAATTAACCATTTACTTTTGATTTAAATTAAAGAACCGATAAACATCCAAAATAATATTTTCATAGCAATTGAAACGATACCCAAGACAATCCCAGCCTTAGCCATCCCTTGTTTGACAGGTTTCTGAAGACCAACTGCTCCGAAAATAATGGCTAGTGCACCAAGTACATAAGGTAAAAATGGAATAAAATTTAAAACTACAGCGATAATCCCTAAGACCATACCCGAGACAGCTAAACCGTTCCCCTCAGCTTGTTGTACTACTACAGTTTGTTGTGTTCCTTGTTCACTCATAATCATTCCTCCTTTTTTTATGTAATTAACTATATTAACGATCATAATTATCCCACAATACAGGCGTAGCGTCAATAATATCTAGTAATTTCAGTTATGATAATGAAGACCAGATCTCCGTATAGATTAACAACATTTATCTCTATTTCTACCGTTTTATTATTTGGAAGCCAAATTACCGGTATGCTTGTAACGACGGAAAATGCCGGTGGACTCACTCCACTATCGTAAATGTAGTTTCCTCCATCACAAAAACAATGCTTTCGTGAGTGGTATGTATTTCGCGTGATAAATATGCTAATGGCTTTGATTTGTCAGTTTGCTATTCTAATAGGTGTATATTGGATCATTTGCTTCATAGCACTAGACAGGTCCTTTTTTCCATTGGACGTGCTAGCACGGGGGGAAACTAATTGCCCTATCTTGCTACACATTTATTAGTGGGATGCTCCAAATTTTTGTCATTGTATTTATCTTTCAATCACTAGCAAAGTATCCATATCGTATCTACATTATGATATGCTTTGCTATACTTATCTTTGACCTTGCTGTCTTTTATCAAGATACAATACCTTTCATTTCAATTGTAAATATCGTGCGAGTTCAAGAATATGCTACCAACAGTATGGAATATATCCGCTTGATACCTTTACCTGTAACGTTAGTGATTGGTTATTTTAGTATAAGAAAAAAGGAGTTTTCATAACATGATTCATTTGTCTTATGTATTCTAATGGATTTTTATTCGCATTCTGATGTGGTTGCCGTTTATGGAGAATAGTGTACAATCTTTGTACATTATTATCACAAATAGCTGTTCGTAAAATTCCACCTAAAACTAGGGACAGAGAAAAATCGTTTTGGGTGCTGATAACGATTACTGAGAAAGGTTGCTTTTATTGTGTTTATGTTGAGTCTTTGTCACCATGATCTTTACCTCTTTTTGCTTTCTCTTGATCAAACGTTGTATAGCAATGTGCTTCTTAATTATTGCATGTAAGAAACGAAGATAGTGGTATACGAGAAAACTACTCAAGTGATCTCCTTATTTCCATACAAAAAACTTTTAGTCCGACATGTTAAAATAAAATTAATTTATGATCAAATACCCCAAACGCTTATTGCAGCACTCAAACAGTCCTTCTCACAGAGAAAAACTACATTTTGTCCATAGCAGAGGTCTACCCTGACACTAGTGATATTTTTAATCAGAAAAATATCACTAATGTTTACATTTTTCTTTTATAGATTATAATATAGTTAATATATATTATAACGGGGTGTTAAAATGAAAAAACCTTACCCACTACCACTTCTACCCATAACATTTGATGCTGAATCTGAACTTTCATTTTATAAGAAAGTTGTCGAAGCCTCTTCTATGTTGGAAATACTGAAACAAAAAATTCACTATTCTTTAGTCAGCGAACCATTTTTACAACTATTAACACTACATGAGTCTGTTCAATCGACTAGAATTGAAGGAACCCAAGTAACTTTTAGTGAAATGCTAGAAGATGAAATCGACCAAAAGAAGGATTGGGAAAGGATTGAAGTACGCAATTACCAAAGAGCATTAAGTCTTGGAGTGGAAACGATCCAAACAGGTTATCCATTATCAGAGCGTTTGATTCGTGATATGCACAACGAGTTAATGAATGATGCTCGTGGTTCTACAAGTGCTGTAGGAGAATATAGGACTATCCAAAACTTTATCGGACCTACAAAGCAATTAAAAGATGCCTCCTATGTTCCACCTGAACCACAATTAACGGGAGAATATATGGCCAATTTAGAGAGATATATTAACGGCCATCCATACTTAAATGAAGAAGATGACACCCTTCACCCTTTAATTAAAGCAGGAATCATCCATGCACAATTTGAATCTATTCACCCCTTTTTAGATGGCAACGGTCGGTTAGGAAGAATTCTAATCGTACTATATATGTTGCAATCCAATATCATCGATTCTCCCTTCTTTTTCCTAAGTGAGGAACTTGAGAAAGAAAAGTTTAAATACTACGCAATGTTAAATGGAGTTCGTGCAATAAACAAAGATAAACCGGATTGGAACAGTTGGATAAATTTTTTCCTTAATGCAACGATTCGAATGACACAAAGACAATTTAAAAAACTTGAACAAGCAGAAAAATTATATGAAGAAGGATTAAAAAAATTGAAACAACCTTCCACCGAAAAAGTTTGGGGAGCCCTTTTTAAATATCCTATTGCAACGGTGCAACAAATAGAAAATGATACAAGTTTAGCACCTGTAACAATCCGAAAAAGTCTAAATGGACTCGTTCAACTAAACATGATTTATGGGGACGATAGAAAAAGGAATAGAAGGTTCTATCATTACGACCTCATTAATATTATGAATGATTAAAAAACTATCCAGCCATATGACTGGATAGTTTCATTTTCACTAGCTTTATAGTTAATATAGGTTATTCGATAAGTAATATCTTCATCCTCTATTCATGGACAAATCCATCAATTTGTCTTTAATGGGGTCTGAGCCCTACACTTGATGATCTTACTTTTTTATTATATATACCGTCTCTCTCTATTACCTCATCACTTTGGAGGCCGAATTACCGGTATGCTTGTAACGACGGAAAATGCCGGTGGACTCACTCCACTATCGTAAATGTAGTTTCCTCCATCACAAAAACAATGCTTTCGTGATCGGAATTATCCGAAGAAATAGTTTGATAAACGGTAGAATCAACTGTATAACTACCAGGGCTTCCATCAGCTATTGACCATGTGTTTTCTAAATATATTGATTCGCCTGGTAATAAGCTTTCTATTGGTTGACTATCCTGCCATATGTGACGTTGATACTCATCTAAAATGGTAGTTACTACATGAAAGTTTTCTACCGTTTCATTTGTACTTACATTGCTAATAGTTTCTTGTATTTTCACTATGTCATTTGTGTGATATTGGTTTTTATCAATTTCCACAGTATTTTTAATGTTGTTTGTGAAGTCATCATTTGGTATAAACTTAGCAATGATATTTACATCGGATTCTACCCGAAACCGGTATTCAGCTGTTGAAGAAATTTTTTCGTTAGCTAGATACCAGCCTTCAAATTCATAACCGTCATGTGGCATAGCATTAACTTTAGCATAGTGTCCTAATTGTCTGCTGCCTTGCCCATATACTAAGCCATAGTCATCTTCTGCAGAAACACTAACCATATAACTAGCTTCCTTTGCTTCTGTACCTATTAACTCAATGCTTGGTTTAATGAGTGCATCATATGGGTCAAATAACGAATATTCTGTTGCAGATCCATTTAATACTGCATCCGAAATATTATCAGTATCCAATAAAGGTACTGTACTAGTGAATATATCTCCTCGTTCAATATCGATATCATAATAATTTAACAATCGGAGATGTCCCCCTACACGGTAGCTATATTCATTAATGGAATAGGACATGGTACCATTATCGGTTGCCGTAAGATTTAAATAGTAGTCCGCATCGGCTGGAAGATAAATAAGTTTTTCGCCATCTTCGTTTACCGAAGAAATAATACTACTATCCGCAATATCCTGAGGTTCATCAGATTTTATGGAAGCTACAAGATTGTTAGATGAATCGTACACCTCAACATCTACAGGACAATTAATTCTTATGATTCTCGTTGCCTCAATAACAAAAGATTCATCGGCAGCTGTGTTTGAAGAACCATAGTCATCAAACGCAATGTCTGCTATGGGTAATTCTACTTCAGTATCCTTTGTAACATCATTATCCTCCGCTGTTTCACATCCCAAAACAAAAGCAATCGTAAAGACTATAAAAATGAGTAAGGAAGCATATTGGATCTTTATTTGCATACATTCTTCCTCCCGTCTAATTATGCGACAAGCTATCACACCAACATCCATCGGTATTAGTATATTACCACATACCTCTCATACCTTTCTCCAAGAATCATAACAATTCCTTCTTATTATAAAATTGACAGGAAGAACTAATGAAAGTATCTCCTGCCAATATTTTAAAAATTATTCTATTATGGAATTAGGCTAAAAGGGGAATTTCAATCACCAAAAAAAGATAATCTTTGAACGATATTTTTTAAACTATTGCATTATTTTAAAGCTGTAAAAATAGGATAATACTATTTCATTTTTTCACAAACATATATCATTGAATAACTATCATTTGTTATAGGAGTTTCGCTCCAATCCTTATAAACATTTAAGATCTTAAATCCATTAGTATATAAAGCTCGTTCCATTTCTTTTGGGTATACATATCTTAAACTTATGTTTGTACTATTTTCAGTTACAACCTCACCAGCACTGTTTTTGTATTTCCTAATAGTAGTGTTATGTTGAACTTGGTTTAGACTGTCATAGTTACTAATAGTATAAACATCCACTTCATTTAAAGTTTCGCTATCAATATAAGTTTTCCAGTACTCCTCCGTATTCTGTTGTAATAACTCCTCCACACTTGGAAATCTTGTATCAAAAATAAAAACCCCACCAACTTCTAAATGTCTGTTTACTGAGGACAATAATCTATCTTGAGATTCGTTTGTAATGAAATGTTGAAATGAGTTTCCAACTGTATATATGAAACTACTCTTAAGATTCAAATTAAGTTCGGTACAATCTTGTTCTATCCATTCTATCGACAGATTATTCCTAGATGCTTTCTTTTTGGCTTCGTTCAACATACCTCTATGAATGTCTACTCCAATAAGTTCATATCCCTTCCTTGCTAACGGAATTGTTGCTCTACCCGTTCCACAAGCCAAATCAATTATAGGTCCTTGCTTCTTCGATGCCCATTTTAATAGAAATGGAATGTCTCCCTTATGAGGTTCATTTTCTTTATCGTATAAAATAGGATCGTTATATTCTTCAGTATTATCTCGTGTCATTTACTTCTCCTTCTTTTGTTCGTTTCAAAAAAGAAAGTCCCCAATCAACTAAAACCGATTAGGGACACTAACCTACAAATTAATTTTAAAAATAAATTACATGGAGATCTATTTAAATTATTTCCTGCGCATCAGAAGGTAAGTTTCTTACACTTTTAAGATACTTCGTCATGTTGGTATCTTCAACAATTGGATATGTGAACCATAAGTCTTTTGCAACATCTTCTGCTAAAGATCTAAACAATTCACAAGTGACAAATATAGAATTCCAAAAATTATCATATTCATGGTCAGAATAAGTTTTTTCATACATCTTCCAATATGATTCAGTAAGATACTGTTTGAAGTACTTTCCCATTTTTCCTACCGATACATGAAAATCATGTTTACTTCCAATCCACCACGAAACCATTTCATCTAACTCTTGTCTAATTACATATTCAAACATTTGTTTAGAATATGGTAATTCATCACGCCAAATTCCTTTTGCAACGTTTTGCAAACACCACCAGAAATTATTACAGCAACTCACAAACATTGATTCTGTTGGCTTTTTTACATGATAATCAATATCAGTGGGAGCAGGAATTAGTGGTAACATGTTGTCCTTATCTAATAATGGCACTGTCAGTTTATCACTAACATATCCTTCAAGCATAAACTCTTTTGTCTCTATGTGAAGGTCTATCCGATTTCCATCTGTAAAAAGCATTAAGTAACCATAGGAACGATTAAAATCCATCTCTATACCACATGATTGGTTATTTTTATCTGGCTCCTGAATCATAAGAAAATCACCAAAAATATTTGTCCAACTCTTATCTGTAATAAAAGTTGCTGTTTCCGTCACTACATAAACAATATCATAATCCTGAAATATATCTTTTGGGGCATTAGGGTTTGTTCTTGAACCATTCATATATACAGCCCGAATACGTTCATCATTCTTTGCAATGTTTAATATTAGGTCCATCATTTCTTGTTCATTTCTCATTAAATAACCCTCCGTTTCCTTTATTAATATTTTGAGTGGAATGTGATTCACAGTGGAGGGGCTCGTGAATGATATAAGCCTAACCTATTACATTGAGGTTATAATTTATTAAAATCCTTTTTCATTTTAACCTACCTTTCTATTTGAGGATATCTCTATATATTATTTCAACATATGCTCACCAATTCCTTTTTTAAAAGAAATTACTTTTTTTACATTTAAATCTATTAAAAGAAGGACTCTTTTTAAATGAATGAAAAAAGGTAAAAGAAATATCCTCAGAACTGCTACATGCGATTCGCACCCGCGTAATGACAGACGAGGAAATAGAAAACATCAAGAAATCGGTACAAGTTCGATTCACCTAATATTATTAGTTTATCAAAAGGGGTGAGAACTGCCAGATTGCAAATCAATTTGACTAAATATTGAATCATAATTTTAATATAATTTAAAGTACCAAGTAGCAGTCACCACCCGGTCAGTATAACTACAAACCGCATAAAAAGCGGATGACCAAAGCCTATAAGTAAAAAACAGAAGAAGTATTCGTTATCCTTGGTCGGGGGCGACTACTTTGTTCTGTTTAAGACGACAATGTATACAACAAGTGTAAGCGTAGCTAATAGTGTCAAACTGAATTGAGCTACCAAAATTAATACTTCTCATATCGTTATCTAACCACCTCCCTTCTTCAAGAGAGATGACCAACCGCCCACTATACTATGTAGTTACAAATCTATTGTAGTACTTATTATTCAAAGTTCCACTATGGACAAGCACTTCTACTTTCTCCGCTATGGCGTGACACAGCATATTCCATTAAAGTCCAAATGATGTATCAACAAAAAAGTAATGGAATCAAGAACCAGAAGAGCGTCTTAAGGAAGTTGTAGAAGAACTATTAGAGTTTCAAATGAAATATAAAGCTGATACAGTTAAAGAAGCCTTCCATACAATAGATAAAAATAAAGATGGTGCTCTGCCTGACTATTACGAATGAGAAAGTTTAGAAGAAGAACTTCACAATTTAAAAGAAATAGCGTATGGAGGTTGAAGGAATGCAGAATAGAGCTTGTCGCATATGGCTATAGAAATTTCTATAATTACAAACATCGTATTCTCTTGCATTTCAAGTATAAACCCGTTGATCAACAGAAGAAAAATAAAACACACGCTCCAGCTGCTTAAATCAGCCGAAAACGTGTGAAATATACAGTTGAATTATTGGTTGAACTTTCTCAGCAACATCATTTGACAGAGAGCCAAAAAATGCCGCTTCCGTAAGATCCCCCTTTTTAAAGTCAACATTATTCATATAAGAGTGCTTGTACATCTTCACTATCAACGTTGCTCGCATTATACCATACAGCACCAGTATCTACATCGCTCACATCTTCACCATTAACTGCTTTTACTGCTAATTCGATAGCCATATAACCTATTTGAACTGGATTTTGTGTAATCGCTCCGTGTAATACACCATTTCTAACTGCATCGATTTGTAGTGCACCAGAGTCGAATCCACCTCCTACAACATCCGTCTGTAACCTATTGCCTGTTGCTTGATTGGCATTGATAATGCCATTTCCTCCAAGTTCATTCGTTCCGAAAATCGCAATTAAGTCAGGTTTATTAAATAATGTTTGAGCACTTACCTGAATAGCTGCATCTGTTGCTTGAGCTGGTACTTGTAATTCCACTACAACTTTCGCATCATTCTCACTTACGCCGTTGTTATACCTATCATGGCCAACGATTGCGATTTCTTCTTCGGATACATTATCCGAAGTTGCTACTAACTCCACAATACGATCCATAAAACCTTCAGTTCTTGTTCTAATAGACATAGAGTTTACTTCTTGAGATACAATTCCAATTCTAACTGAAGCTTCAGTAGTTGCATTATCAACATCTTCTGAAATAGCATCAAAGATGTTTTCCGCACCTAGTTCAGCTGCAGCATAATTGTCTGTACTAGCATTTGCAGTAATCGAACCTTCTGGCGCACCTGGCACCCCAGAATCAAAACCAATAATTGGAATACCTGAATTTTGCGCTTGACTGATTAAATCTATTTGCGATTCAGTATCAAGCGAAGCTAATGCTATAGCTGCTGGAGATTGATTAATTGCATTACTCAACATTTGATTTTGCTCTTGTATCGCTGTTTCATTAGCAGGTCCAGTAAAGTTCATTGTGACGCCGAAGTCACTTGCTGCTTGTTCAGCTCCTTCACTTACAGCTGTCCAAAACTGGTGCTGGAACCCTTTAGCTACCACTTCTATATGCAGTTTCTCACCATTTTCGTTAGATGAACCATTACTACTTGTATCATTTTCTCCACCACAGGCTATCAAAAATAGAGCGCTTACAATCATCAGTATAACTAAACCAGTTATTTTCTTCATTTTGCTACCTCCTATTTTCTCCATTTGAATTTATATACATCAGCTAATACCGCTACTAGTATAACAATACCTGTAATTAGTACTTGATAATGTGGTTGCAAACCAATATAAGGTAACCCAGTTTGTAACACAGCCATGATCATAACACCAATCATCGTTCCTGTAATACTTGCAACGCCACCAACTAAAGATGTACCACCAATAATTACACCTGCTATAGCATCTAGTTCAAAACCTAAACCTTCACCAGGTAATATCGTTGTATAAGTAGAGGCATAGGCTACACCAGCTAAGCCCATAAAGAAGCCGGAAATAACATAAGAAATTAACTTATACCGATCCACATTTACCCCAGATAATCTAGTAGCTTCTTCATTACTTCCTAAAGCTAATATATACCTCCCAACCTTTGTTTTAGCTAAGATGATTCCCATAACAATCGCAAAGAAAATTAAAACAAATATTCCGGTTGGGAAATTATTACTCGTTTTAAAAATTGATTTATACCAACCATCTGGACTGTTACGAAGCGGAAATACAACTGTTTGAACATTGGTAATGATGGATCCCAGTCCTCTAGCAACCATCTGAGTACCCAACGTTGCAATAAACGGGGCGATTTTCAATTTTGCTACTAATACACCATTTAGTAAACCAAACATTGTTCCAACAAGTATTGTAATAATAATTGTCATCCACATAGGTAAGCTGTAATTATGGTATAGCCACCCTCCTGTTAATGCCGAAGTGATTAATACCGTACCTAGTGATAAGTCAATCCCTCCTGTAGCGATAACAAACGTAACCCCAATAGCTAAGAATCCAATATAGTACGCAGAATCAAATATACTTGCTAATGTATTTATTGATCTAAATGAGGGACTCATAGTAAAGAAGTATAAGTATAGAACAATAAGTGCGCCTAGCGCTACCAACTGTTGTGATCCTAATTTAAACGTTGATTTGTATTTCTTCTTAACTTCATTTTCCATTTTCAATTACATCTCCTTTCTATCTGTTGCCAGTTCCATAATCTTTTCTTGGGTAGCATTCTCAATTGGCAGCTCACCTGTAATTCTGCCTTCACACATAACAACAACTCTATCGCTCATTCTTAAAATTTCCGTCAACTCTGAGGATATCATTATAATTGACTTGCCTTGATTTACAAGTTCATTCATTAAATCATAAATTTCACTCTTAGCACCCACATCAATACCACGTGTTGGTTCATCAAAGATAATAATATCTGAATCTCTGACAAGCCATTTTGCTATTACAACCTTTTGCTGATTTCCACCACTTAAACTCCTAACGATTTGTGTGCTAGATGTAGATTTTACTTTCATCTTTCTTCTATATTTTTCTGATTCTTGATGTACTTTGTGATCTTGTATAATGCCATTACTCGAATAATTACTAAGTGCAGACATTACAACATTATCAGCAATACTAAACCCAGTAACTAAGCCATACCTTCTTCTATCTTCTGATAAATAACCAATGCCATGTTTAACTGCATCATGTGTATTACGAATATTCACTTGTTTCCCATTAATATATATATCACCATGGTCTCTCTTATCTGCTCCAAAAATTGCACGGGCAACCTCTGTACGACCCGCACCCATCAAACCAGAAAAACCGACTATTTCCCCTTTTTTCAAATTAAAACTAACATCTATCACTGTATTTCCAACTTTTAGCCCTACTACTTTTAACACTTCTTCTGCATTCGGGCTAACATTACTTCTTTGTTTTGGATCTTCTGATAACGAACGCCCGACCATCATGTTAATGATTTCATCTTTAGTTACTTCCTCGGTCAACACAGTTCCAATATACTCACCATCACGTAACACAGTAATTCGATCAGTAATTTTCTTTATTTCATTCATACGGTGAGAAATATAGATAATGCCGATGCCTTTTTTTCTTAGGTCTTCAATAATTTTAAACAACTCATTAATTTCTTTTTCTGTTAGTGCTGCTGTTGGCTCATCAAAAACAATTAACTTTGCGTCCATTGAAATAGCTTTTGCTATTTCAACCATTTGTTGTTGCCCCACAGTTAAGTGATCGACTTTTTCAGTTGGACTTATATTTACTTTAAGCCTTTCAAACAGCTGCTCGGTCTTTTCTATGGCCACGTGATCATTTATAAAACCCTTATTGACTTCTTCGCGACCAATGTATATATTCTCAGCAACGGTCAAATCTTTCATCATATTTAATTCTTGATGAACAATAGCAATACCATCCAATTGTGATTCTTTAGGATCCGTATATTCTTTTTGTTCACCCATATAGGCTACTTTTCCAGCATTACGTTTGTGAATACCCGTTAAAATCTTCATTAACGTGGATTTACCCGCACCATTTTCACCCATAAGTGCATGAACTTCTCCTGGCATTAACTCAAAATTTACACCTTTTAGTACTTTATTAGTTCCAAAACTCTTTTCAATTCCACTCATTTCTAGCAGTGTAGAACTCATGTAATAGCCCCCTAAACCAAATTTACTACACCTTTTTTCAAAATAATATTTGCATATAGTTTTTCTTCGCCTGTTGCGATGATTGCATAAGCTTGTCTAGATCGCTCGTAGAATTTTTGGCGTTCAAGATGTTTTATCGAAAAATTATTTTGTGTTTCACTAAGAACCGATTTAAATTCCCCCCACATTTCAGGCTCATATGCATCTTTAGCTTCTACCTCCATCATATAAACTTGGTGTGGATGATAGTCATCTAAGGGGAATACAGAAAGAATGGCTGTTAATAACTCAATCGCACCGACACCGTCATACCTGATTAATCTCTTTGCGTTTGAGTTTGCAGGGAAATTACCATCCGCAATGACGATTTCATCCCCGTGTCCCATCTCACTCAATATTTTTAATAAATCTGGGGATAATAATTTTGAAATATTATTTAACACTAATTCGTACGCTCCTTTTGATTTGTCACGAAACAGTTTTAAACTTCTCGTGACAAATCCATTATTATAGTTTAATTATTGCATTCATCTTATTATCTAATATTGCGGTACAACGGACCATACTGTTGGCACGCTCTGTAATCCGAACCTTCTTTATCCATACCAAATGCAGCCCAAACATGCGGTCTAAAGATATCTTCATTTGGAACATTATGCATAGAGATCGGAATCCTTAACATTGAACAAAGCGTAATAAGATCTGCACCTATATGGCCGTGGCTAATAGCACCATGGTTGGAACCCCAATTATTCATTACAGAGTATGCTTTATCAAATGGGGCTTCTCCTGTAATTCGTGGAGCAAACCAAGTCGTTGGCCAAGTTTTGTCTGAACTTTCCATCAATTTATCGTTTACTTCTTCTGGTAATTCAATTGACCATCCTTCAACGAGTTGTAAAACAGGTCCTATCCCTTTCACGAGATTTAAACGAATCATAGTTAATGGCATATTTGCAAATGTAGTAAAGTTTGATGAGAATCCTCCACCTCTAAAATAGCCATTATTTGCTGGAGACCATGTTGTTGCATTTAAATTCTTAATTACATCTTTATCCGTTAGGTCATAGAATGGTTTAACCGTCTTATTGCCTGAATCGTCAACGGCTTCACCTGCATAATCGAGCGCTGCTGAACCCGAGTTTAAGAGCAATAATAAACCGTCTGCTTCCGCAGCTTTTCCTTCCAAGTCATAATTAGTTATCCTTTTTATTGCATCTGATGACCAGTGCGTTCGCACATCTGCAAATAATTGCGCCTTATTTGTTAATAATTTATTAAATACCATACTAACACCATTTAAAATATCATTTTCGGTCGCTAGGACATACGGCTCTCGGACACCTTCCCAATCAAATGAGGAATTAAGAATAGCTTCAGCAAAATCGGCATTAGGTAAATAATCTGTCCATTGTCTTTGACCTTGAAAACCGGCTGCAATCGCATTGTGCCCTAAAGCTTCTTCTGGAAAATCGTTCTTTAATTTATCATTGCCATTCATCAAATCTTTAATGATTATGGCTGTTTTAGCAACAAATTCCCAATCTTTTTCTTTCTTAGATTCTGCACTCTTGAATCCCTCTGGATTAGTATCGATACCCTCTTTTGCATATTTCTTCATCCATTCCATTGCTTCTTCAAGAGTCTTTTCATCAAAAATGTTTTCTTCTATTCTTCTTAAGATTTCAACTTCATCAATTGATTCCACTCTCATACCTAAGTATTCTTCCATAAAGTCATAATCCATTGCCGAACCTACAATACCCATACTCATGGAGCCAATTTGTAAATATGACTTACCTTTGATAGTCGCTACCGCTATTGCTGAACGCGCAAATCTAAGAATTTTATCTTGTACATCTTTTGGTACAGTTGTGTCATCCGCATCTTGCACTTCACTTCCATAAATACCGAATGCAGGTAACCCTTTTTGCGCATGTGCAGCTAACACAGCTGAAAGGTACACAGCTCCAGGACGTTCTGTCCCATTGAATCCCCATACTCCTTTTATTGTGTGTGGATTCATATCCATTGTTTCTGAACCATAACACCAGCAAGGCGTTACTGTTAATGTAATATCAACGCCTTCCTTTCGAAACTTTTCTTCACATGCCGCTGCTTCAGGAACGCGTGAAATTGTTGTATCCGAAATTACGACCTCAACCGGATCACCATTACTATATTTAATATTATCTTTAATTAGCTTAGCTGCCGCTTCCGCCATTCTCATAGTCTGTTCTTCTAAACTGGCTCTAACATTTAAAGGACCTTGTCTTCCATCAATGGTTGGTCTTATACCTATTTTAGGATAACTTTCTGCAAATCGCTTTTTAAACATATATATCTCCTCCAGTTGTTTTTTAATGTAATTAAACTTTATAATAAAAGCGCTTACATTGCTAGCAAGCTTTTTTTACAATATGGACATTTTTTTAGATTGATGTTTTCTCTCTCTATTAATCAATCCTATATTTGAACAATAAAAAACTCTGCACCAAATAATGGTGCAGAGTTTAAATAGGTATGAATAACGTTCCTTTTATAGGATACTTAAATAAATCTTTCTAATATCATCAATATTAACCGGACGAGGATTTCCAGGTGTACATACATCATTTTGCGCATCTTTTACCAATTGATCAAGGTTATCTACTTGAATGCCCAGATCACTTAAAGATGTAGGAATATCAACATCTTTACTTAGAGTTCTAACAGCTTCACAAGCCGCATCTGCCGCTTCCTCTTCAGAAAGCAAATGGACATCATGTACCTTTAAAGCCTTCGCAATTTCATGATATTTAGCAGTAACAAAAGGTTTATTAAACTCCATAACCAATGGGAGCAACATTGCACACGCGACACCATGCGGTAAATCATAATGTGCACTTAGTGGATGGGCCATACCATGAGCTAACCCCAGTCCTACATTTGAAAATCCCATACCAGCTATATATTGACCGAGCGCCATTTCTTCTCTTGCCTCTGGATTTCCTGTTGTTGAATCTCTTAAAGACCGACCGATTATTTCAATAGCTTTCAAGTGCAACATATCCGTCATTTCCCAAGCTGCTTGAGTAATATAACCTTCAATCGCGTGAGTTAAAGCGTCCATTCCTGTAGCTGCAGCTAGAGCCTTCGGCATACCGAGCATAAAATCAGCATCGACAAAGCTAACAATTGGAATGTCATGCGGATCCACACAAACAAATTTTCTTTTGTTCTCCTTATCTGTAATGACATAATTAATAGTCACTTCTGCCGCAGTCCCAGACGTTGTCGGTACCGCAAAAATAGGTTGACTAGGATGCTTAGTATCAGCTACGCCCTCTAGACTCCTTACATCTGCAAATTCCGGATTCGTTGCGATAATACCAATCGCTTTTGCCGCATCTTGAGGCGAACCACCGCCGAACGCTAAAATACAATCGGAAGCTTTTTCTTTAAAAACACTTAGTCCCTTTTTCACATTCTCAATTGATGGATTAGGATCGATTTCATCAAAGACTGTATAATTTATCGAATACTTATCTAATAATGCTAAGATTGTATCTATTAAACCAATCTTTACTAATTGTTTATCTGTGATAATAAATACATTATTAAACTGTCTTTTCTGAATCTCTTTTGGTAGCTCTTCAATAGCTCCCTCACCAAAGTATGACGTTTCATTAAGAATCATTCGATTTACCATATTAATCTCTCCTTTATTCAGATTTGATAGACTTTTTTTGACCATACGTTTTAAATTTTTCAGCCATATGCCTCATCTCATCCTCAGGCAATACAACAGGATCACCAATAGTCTTCGCCTTTACATATATTTTAGAACAATACTCTACCTCCTCTACAACATTGAATGCATTTAATAAGTCTTTATCGCCACCAACAATACCATGATTTGCTAATAAAACAGCTTTTCTATCTTGCATAGCTTCAAAAGCATTGAACGCAAGCTCAGGTGTGCCGTATGTAGCATAATCCGCCACTCGTACCGTTGATCCAGCAACAGCAATCATATAGTGAGAAGCTGGTAACTCCCAACGTAAAGTAGCTAATACCGTTGAATACGTCGTATGCGCATGAATGATCGCATTTAAATCTGTTCGTTTCTCATAAAAAATTTTATGCATACTCCATTCACTTGATGGGCTGCGATCCCCTTCAACAATCTCACCATCTAATCTCATAATTACAATATCTTCTGGCTTAATTTCGTAAAAATCAATACCTGATGGCGTTATCGCCATTAGACCTTGGTCACGATCAAATACACTTAAGTTTCCGCCCGTCCCTTTAGTTAAATCGGTGTCCACTAACTTCTTGCCAAACTCAATTAGCTCATAACGCTCTTTTTCCATTAACATTTTAATTACCACCTTTTAAGTTATCTGTTAATTATTGACGCATAGTGCTGATATGCTGTTTCCCAGTTGTCTGTTTCTATCGGTAAGTACTCTTTAACGTCACCAATAGTTCTCAACAGTTGCTTGGCTTCTCGTGTGTCTTCAAAATGATTTAATCCAACAAGTTGCATGGAAATATTCCCTGTAGCTGTCGCCTCAGAAGGCCCCGCAACAACTACTTTATTTGAAATGTTCGCTGTTAATTGGCACAATAAATCTGATTTAGCTCCTCCTCCAACAATATAAACTTTATTGCTCTTTATATTGGTAATAGATTCGAGTTGCTCTTGAACTTCTCTATATTTCATTGCTAAGCTCGTATAAATAAGCTTGAACACCTCTCCTGGTGTTTGGATTTTCTTTTGCCCAGTGAGCAGTAAGTAGTCATTGATTCGATCAATCATATCTCCAGAAGTAGAGAAAACAGCATCATTCACATCAATGTAACCGGTTGTTTCCGTTGTTTCGTTCGTTAATTGCATAATCTCAGAGTAGCTATAGTCGTACCCTTTTCGTTTGTACTCTGCTTTACACTGCTCTAGGATCCAAAGTCCTGTTAGATTCCTTAAGAAAGTAACTTTGTCTTTCACTCCTATTTCGTTTGAAAATGCTTGATCATTAATAATTGGATAGTCTAATTCTTGTCCAATTAAAGACCACGTTCCACTCGATATAAATGTAAAAGCCTCATCATCTGATGGCACACTAAACACCGCGCTAGCTGTGTCATGACTTGCGATGGATACGACCTGAATAGACTGTGTTTCCTCCGATGTAAATTCCGGTTTAAGTTTTCCAATAACTTGACCTGCATCGATTAAGTCAGTGAAGAAGTGACGTTCAAACGAAAACGACTCAATTATTTCTTCGCTCCATTGCTTCTTCATTGGATTGTATAATTGTGTTGTCGAGGCGATACTTCTCTCAGAAAGCATGATACCTGTCAATAAATAATTAATAAGATCTGGCATCATCAAGACTTTATCAACGCGTTTATATATTTCAGGTTCGTTTATTTTCACATACAACAATTGATACAGCGTATTAATCTCCATTAACTGGATGCCTGTTTCCTTATATATTTGTTCTAGTGGCATATAATCAGCAGCAACCTCTAACATATCTTTTGTTCGTTCATCTCGATAATGAATCGGTTGTCTGATTAACTTGCCTTCCGCATCAATTAATCCAAAGTCTACACCCCATGTATTTACAGCTATGCTATCTACTCCGTCATAATCATTCGCTTTTATTATGGCTTGTTTTATTTGTCGCATAATCTCATCAAGATTCCAAAACCATGTATTTTCTGACTTCATTACGTAATCTTTAAAACGAGATATTTCAGTTAAATGAACGCCACCAGCTTCATATGTTCCAATTATTGCTCTCCCCGATGTAGCCCCTAAATCAATCGCTAAAACATTTGTCATTGAATCACCTTCTTTGCTATTTATGATTAACCTTATCATCTTATTAAAACGCTTACATTTCTAGTATTTTTTTTTATAAACATGGACAAATTTTTAGATTCACTGTATATTCGTATTAAACGTACTAGGGAGGTATTATTAAATGAAAGCGTTTTACGAAACTCGTCAATACGAATCTCATGTGAAGATTTGGCATAGGGTATATCGAAACCTTGCATTTGTCCCCCATTGGCATACGGAAATTGAAATGATATATATACGAGAAGGGGCTTTAGAAGTAACATTAGAAAGTGAAAGTGTCCGAGGAACAAAAGGGGACTTAATCATCGTTGAAAGTGGTGAAATCCATTATAGTAATATTGGTAAAAATACTAATGTATTAGAATTTATCATTTTTGACCCTGCTATCATTAATTCAATTTTTAAAGGCTTTAATCTAAAAACAGCCTTGTTAACAAAAAACACTTTGAAAAAATCTCAATTGACTAAACATTTACAGGCTTTACTTTACACGATCAATTATGAAGTAAAGTATAAAAACAAATTTTACGATGAGATTATTGAGGCCGAATTACGTAAGTTTTGTCTATTATTAAAAAGAAATGCAGCGTATTTAATCAATGATGATCAACCAAAATGCCAACGTGATCGTATCGATGAATTCCAATCTTTCCTGGACTACCTTGAAAGAAATTATTCAGAAGACATCTCCCTTTCTGATGGTGCAAATTATTTAAATTTAAATACTAGTTATTTTTCGACATTATTTAAAGACTATACAGGTTCAACCTTTGTTCGATATTTAAATGCGATTCGGATCGAAAAAGCTTTGGAGTATATTCAAAAAAAGGAGCAAAGCATTATTGAAATTGCTTACGACTGTGGTTACAATAACATTCGATCTTTTAACCGCGTATTTAAAGAGTTTACTGGCATTGCTCCTAGTCAGTTCATGAAAGTAGCGAATCAAGATGAGTACATTTATAAGATTAGAAAGTCCGCTCACATTGAACATACCGAAGAATTTGAAAATAAAACGATTTTAAATTTAAATGGCTCAGTGTGACTCAACTAAGCAACTTCGCTTACTTATTTGCAATTGCACCGTCATCATCAGGATGAATTGAATTTCTCTTCACTGATTCTATTACGCACTAAAAAAGCATGCTAGCTTTTGTCATTTTGGATGTGTTTCTGACTTATTATTCTGTTGACCGTCATTCTTAACTTCTTCTTGACGAAACAAGTGATAGCTTGCTTAAGCTTGGCGCTTTTTTAGTTTTTTAACACCAGCATACCCTCATACTGGGCGTAAACTATAGGGTAAGGGTCCCGAACTGTGAAGGTAGAAGTAACAGTTAGCTTAACGCAAGGGTGTGTCAATCGTGAAGTGGAATCTGAAGGAAGCGAGTGGCCAACCTTTGGTCTGAGGAACACGAACTTCATATAAGGCTAGGTACAATTTGGATGAGTTTGCTAATCAAAACAAATTCCATTCTACCAAAGGTTGTACAGAGTAAATGAAGCAGATAGATGAAGAAAAAGATTACGCACTTACCCGGGGAGGTCTGGTAGATACGTGCAACACTGCATAACTGAACAGTCAACTGTTCGCTGAACTACCAGAAGTCAGCAGAAGCCATAGTACTAGATTCTTCTACAGAATTTAGTAAGGGCTGCATAGAAGAGGTCTGACCCTCGGATCCAAAATAAATCCATCAATTTATCTTTTGATGGGAACTGAACCCATGTCTTCGATCTAAACCCTGCACTTGACGGTCTTACTTTTTTATTACATAAATCGTCTTTCCCTCTATTACCTCATCACTTTCTTCGATCAATAACGCATTAGTGCTAGTCGAGTACTGGCTTTTCCTGGCCCGCCATTTTCAAAGAAATCTGGAATTCCTCTGGGAGCTACTATTACGGTTACGAACAATATTACAAATCGTTCTATCCTTGTCATAAGCATTATTTTTCTACTATCGTTCATTATTTTAAGGCTAAATAGCGAAGGATTTTTCATCTGTTAAATATTTCTCAACCCTCAAATAAGTTAATGTTTTTGTTCGAAAATGCCCACCGCAGCCCCATTATCATTCGATCTCGTTGATAAGTAAATACTTCCTCAATGACTCGTTCTTCTTTGTTTACTCCCCAATGGTTCCACAAAATTGTATACTACCGGGATAAGAATCTACCTAAATCATGTTAATACCACAACCACACTATCAATACATACTATGAACAGATTTATACAATCAGTGTAAATTTATCACCTAGTATTATCTGTTTTGAAATGTGAATTTTATTGTTATTGGTGTCTACAACCACGCTTTTTAAGCATAATACACTATGACCTTCAGGAATTTTTAAGTATTTTGATTCTTCAAAATTTGAACTTACTATTTTGATTGTTTTTCTACTGTTCCCAAAGTGTATATTGCTTTGCTTCTTAAGAATATCATACATTGATTTATCATTTAGATCCTCGTGTAAAAGGTATTCATAATCCATTGGGAAAATAGAGTATTCCAAAGAAATCGGTTCCTCATTGGCAGTTCTAACCCGAATAACAGAAATTACTTTTTCATCTTTTTCTAAATTTAATGCATTTTCTATTTCTGGTGTTGAATCAATAATTTTATTTTCTATTACTTTGGCTCCAGGTTTTTTTCCTTGCAAAAGGATATTTTCACTAAAGCCTAATGTATTTGAAATATCTTTTAATAATACCTTGTCCGCAATGAATGTCCCCTTACCTGATATTCGAGTTAGATATCCTTGTTTTTCTAAATTTTCTAATGCCTTCCTAACAGTAATCCGAGAAATATTGTATTTAGTGCTAAGTTCTTTTTCAGTAGAAATCTGGTCTCCCGCGCTTAGTTCACCCTTCGTAATGCTATCTAGAATTATTTTTTCTAGTTGTTTGTATTTGGGTATTGCTCCATCTTTCAACTTATAAACCTCCCTTTGAGATTTTCTAATTATAGTATATCAATTTTTTTTAATATTTGCTATTGCTTAATGTATCTAAATGTATTATTATACAGGTATAACAAAACAATACATTAATGGAGGGG
This sequence comes from Natronobacillus azotifigens, assembly GCF_026805325.1. Lineage (GTDB taxonomy): Bacteria > Bacillota > Bacilli > Bacillales > Amphibacillaceae > Natronobacillus > Natronobacillus azotifigens. Next base: position 62,293 of record NZ_JAPRAT010000011.1, on the reverse strand, counting down.
TTAAAATGCAAGTAAAAGACGTTATTGCAAGAATTATTGAAAAAAAGAAAGATGTGGGAGGTATTAAAGAAGTTTACTATGCAGCCTGTGGCGGCTCATATGCAGCCTTCTATCCAACTAAGGCATTTTTAGAAAAAGAGGCTAAAGAAGTGAAAGTAAGCCTTTATAGCAGTAATGAGTTTGTTCATAACACTCCAGTATCTTTAGGAGAAAACTCTGTTGTAATCGTTGCTTCTCATAAAGGTAATACTCCTGAAACTATTAAAGCAGCTACTGTCGCGAAAGGAAAAGGGGCTACTGTTATTGCATTAACTTGGATTAATGATTCACCAATTGTTTCAGAAGCAGATTATGTGATAGATTATTCTTTTGGACCATCTAAAGAGATTTCAAAAGAAAAAACAATGAATGCGTTGTTAACTGCAGTGGAAATTTTAAATCAAACGGAAGGTTATGAGTACTATAGTCAGTTTATGGAAGGTCGTTCCATGATCGATTCAATAGTAAGTAATGCTCAAAAGCATGTAGAAAAACGAGCCAAACAATTTGCGATAAATCATAAAGATGATAATGTTATTTATACTATGGCAAGTGGTGCAGGTTGGGGAGCTGCCTATTTGCAGAGCATCTGTATCTTTATGGAAATGCAATGGATCAATTCTTCCACTATTCATACTGGTGAATTTTTCCACGGCCCATTTGAAATCACTGATGCAAATATTCCATTTATTATTCAAGTATCAGAGGGTAGTACGCGCTCCCTTGATGAGCGAGCTTTAGCGTTTCTAAATAAATACGGCAAACGAATTGAAGTGTTAGATGCGAAAGAATTAGGATTATCCACAATTGATAGTAAAGTTATCGATTACTTTAACCACTTGTTATTCAATAATGTTTATCCAGTCTACAATGAAGCGTTAGCCGAAATTCGTGACCACCCTCTGTCAACACGTCGTTACATGTGGAAGGTTGAATATTAAAATTCTTAACTAAACCAGCTGTAGAAAAGAGGCTTTGAAATGTCATATAAGGTACTAGGGATTGGCGATAACGTAGTAGATAAATATATAAACAAAGGCATTATGTATCCAGGAGGGAATGTACTTAATTTTTGCGTCTATACAAAAATGTTGGGTAATAAGGCTTCTTTGATCACTAAATTTGGAAACGATGAAATCGCGACCTATATAAAAAGCGTTTTAGACTCACTTGATATTGAGTATTACCGTTCACGTTGCTTTGAAGGAGAAAATGGTTTCGCGGAAGTAGAATTAATCAAAGGAGACCGTAGTTTTATTAGATCTAATAAAGGGGGGGTCTCTAAAAACAATGGGTGGAATTTTTCTGATGCTGACGAAAATTATATCAAGAACTTCTCGTTGGTTCACTCTAGTTTAAATAGTTATATTGAAGTTGATTTATCTCAATTAGCTACTTTGCAAGTGCCCATTTCTTATGATTTTTCTGTTCGCTGGAACGATGAATATATAAAGAAAGTATGCCCTTACATTGACATTGCATTTCTTTCAACTAGTCATTTGAGTAGAACGGAAAGAGAATCTGAAATGAGGAAGTTCGCTAATCTAGGGGTTAAAATTGTAGTTGGAACTGTAGGCGAATTAGGATCATATTCCTTAGTAAAAGACAATTTAATTTATCAAGAAGCCTCTTTACAAAAAGAAGCCAAAGATACTATGGGAGCAGGCGACGCTTATTTAACTGCCTTTTTACACGAATTACTTAGCGTGCATAACGGACATATAGATTTTAACAAATTGAGTATCATTAAAGATGTATCTCAAGCAATGAAGAAAGGTGCTAATTTCTCTGCTAAAGTATGTCAAATTGAAGGGGCATTTGGACATGGTACGATTATAAACAAGTAAGGGTTCTTCTTGCTTGTTTTTTCTAAAAAAATGAAAGTGCTTACATCTTATAAAAAATGGAGGGTATTAGTATGTTTTGGTTACAATTAGTCGTAATTGCTATCCTTATTTACTTTGGTGCTAAGAAAGGTGATGTATTTATTGGTTTAATGGGAGGAGTTGGTGTTGCAATCTTTGTATTCATTTTTAAAGAACAACCTGCCGCACCTCCTATAGATGTTATGTTGATTATTCTATCTGTCGTTTTAGCCGCCTCAGCATTACAGACAGCAAAAGGACTAGATTATTTAGTGTTTTTAGCAGAAAAATTACTCCGAACAAGTCCAAAATATTTAACTATAGTGGCACCTATTGTTGCTTGGTTATTTACGTTCCTTGCAGGGACTGGTCATATTGTATATAGCCTTTTGCCTGTTATTAATGAGTTAGCAATTAATAATAATATCCGGCCAGAGAGACCGATTTCAAATAGCATTATCTCCTCTCAACAGGCTATTACTTGCTCTCCTATGTCGGCCGCAACAGCAGCCATGATTGGATTTATGCTTCCATTAGGAGTAAGTTTTGCGGAAATACTAATGATAACTATTCCTGCTACGCTTATTGGTGTTGTTTTATCTGCCTTTATAACACTAAAAAAGGGAAAAGAGTTACGGGAAGATCCTGAATTTCAAAAGCGTTTAGAAAACGGGTTGACGCTAAATAGAGATACAGAAAAAGTAGAACAAAAACAAACTACTAAAAACCAAAAAAAATCAGTATTTATTTTCTTAGTTGGTGTAATAGCGGTTGTATTATTGGGTGTTTTTTCTCAATTACGTCCTTCATGGGAAGTAGATGGGGAGATTACTGTGCTATCGATGCCCTATACAATTGAGATCATTATGTTAGTTTGTGCAGCAGCAATAGTAATTTTTTGTAAACCTAAAATAGAGGAAATTTTAAATACTAGTATATTTCGTGCCGGATCTCTTGCTATAATTTGTGCATTCGGCTTAGCTTGGATGAGTTATACATTTATAGATGCCCAAAGGGAATTTATCGAAGGCAATGTTGCAGGTATCGTAGAAACTATTCCTTGGGTATTCGCAATTATAGTATTTGTTGTAGCGGCTCTTATTACAAGCCAAGCTGCAACAACATTAATTATGATGCCAATAGGAATTGGATTAGGTCTACACCCCGCCATTATTATAGGATCTTGGATGGCTGTAAATGCAAACTACTTTATTCCTGTTTCTGCTCAAGTTATAGCAGCGTTATCGTTTGATACAGCAGGTACAACGAAAATCGGGAAATATGTATTAAATCACAGCTTTATGATTCCAGGGCTTCTTAATACTATTTTTTCCATTGTGATTGCAATTATTTTAGGGTTTATAATCATCTAAGTATCTTTATTACTATTTTACACAGAAAATACACAGTGGGATGAAAATAAAGAAATAACATTTATTAGACGAAGAACAGAAGGATATTTTTTCATCCCTTATGGGGGCTCTAATCGCCATTTAGTTACTAGACCAAAGTCATAATTGCAATATAGGAGGGCAGTAATGTGGAAATCGAACGTATATTACCTGGTAACTATCATTTTAAACGTTACAGTTTAGATTATTTTTTAAAAAAGTGTCATGAATTAGGATTTAAAAACATTGAACTTTGGGCTTCTGGCCCTCACTTTCATCTGGAATACTTTTCTAGACAAGACATGATAGATTTAAAGAATAAACTTAAGTACTATGACTTAGGTATAAAATGTTTAACGCCTGAACAAGCGGTTTATCCAGTCAGTATCTCGCACCCTGACAAAAAGTATAGAGAAAAAAGTATTGATTTTTTTAATCGTCATATTGAGGCGGCTACTTTCTTGGATTCACCACGTGTGCTCGTAACAACAGGAATTGATTATATAGACGTCGATTCAAGGCTAACGTGGGAATGGTGCGTGGAAGCGCTACAAAGAATATCTAAAAAAGCAGAAAATTCAGGTGTCCTAATGGTGTTAGAGGGGTTCACTAAATATTCTACGCAAACTTTAAATGGATCTAAGCAAATTTTAAAAATGATAGAGGAAGTTAATAGCCCAGCGTTAAAGGTATTACTTGATACAGACGTAATAGCAACTACAGGGCGAGAAACAGTTGCAGGATTTGTTGGAACTTTGGGATCCTATATAAACCATGTCCATTTTGTTGATGGAAACCCAGGTGGTCATGTAATTCCAGGTGAAGGCTCTTTAGATATGGTGAATGCGTTAGAAATACTCGAAAACGCGAACTACAATGGTTACTATGGTCTAGAATTCTTTGATCGTAATTATTATTTCAAACCTGAGCAAGCTCTTGAAAAAACTTTGGAATGGTTCGAACAACAAAAATAAAACGATATGGATATAGTCCGCAAATTTTTACAAGCGTTTGATAATGAAAAAATGATAAATTCTTAGCTATTAGAGTTTGATGATAGAAAAGAACTGGGGGAAGTAGCAATGTCAAGTGTACAAATATTTGAAAATACAAGAGAAGGTATCTCATGTGTATACAAAAATAAGGAATGGCTAGTATCAATTAAAAACTGGAAACCCGATAATGATATTTCAGGTGTTAAGCACCTTGAAGTTCATCATGAGACTGACGAACAGTTTATTTTAGTCAATGGTAAAGCTATCTTGATTTCTGCTGACTTAAAAGATTTAAGGTTTGAAAATATTGAATTAACTGAGATGAAAATTGGAAAGGTATATAACGTACCTAAAGAAAAATGGTTTTATTCAATTACACAAAAGAACACCAAAATGATCTATATTCAGCATGCGGAAACTTCATTGACTAATAGTGAGTTTTATGATCTGACTTCCTTGCAAATTAGTGAAATACAGGAAGAAGCAAAAAGGATTTTTAATAAGTAACTCAACTTTCGCAGACTGAAATAGGTAGTTATGCCCGGATAAAGTGAAACTTCAATCTACTGATTATTAGTTGAACCATTCGGGGTGCTAGCGTCCGTCACTCCCACTTAAACACTGAGATTCTCCTTGTTTTGAAGTGGGAATCTTACGGACGGTTGCTCCGGGATAAAGTTGAGTAAGCATGCAACCCATTTGTGCTGTAGTTGACTTTTGACTAGTTCTCTACTTATTTGTCGCTATGTTTAAAAACATCTTCAAGAAACTCGATAAGATGTTGATGGCAGCAACTTAATTAAGTTTAACTGTGGTGTGGCTAGTAAGTAAATCATAAGACTCATTGGACTGAAATTCCTTTTGAAGTTTCAATTCTATAAGTCTTATAGAGCAGAGCACTAGTTTAATATGACAATATGAAAACGCTTGGGTATTTTATATTATTTATCCAACTCGAGAAAATAACAGCACAGCAAGGAGCTTCCCCCCCAACGCCCTATTCTATTCTTCTTGTATTACAGAATAATTCTCTCCGTCGTAGTAATATACATTCATACTTCCCTCAACATAATCGGCATCACTATTATGAAAAAGAACTAGATTTTTCCCTTTTAGTTCAATCATATTCATACGTGTACTACGAAATAAAATTCCAGCATAACCTTTTCTTTTCAAGTATTCCGCTAGATAGTGAAACGGTTTATACACCGATAATTCTGGGTCTTCACTTTGATCAACTGGCTTAAAAACTGCTTCATCAATACTCTTTATAAAGGTTCTACCTATATATTTTTCCGCTTCCCTATTCAACAAGTCTTTGGAAATAAAATTACTTTCCCTTTTTAATACTTCCCACAGAAGTTCTTCATTAAGCTTACCCTGTTTATTAATTAATTCATTTAATCCCTTTTTATTATTCAATATTTCATCTGCTTTTATCTTACTTTGTTCTTGAATTAATTGATCTTGTTCCGCTTCTATGTCCTCAAATGTTATATCTTCATAACATAAATTTAATACCTTAGCATTCTTATTTTCAGGATAAAACTTACACGAAGAAACATATTCTTCCTGTTTCAATCGTAATTCTTCAAAGCAAGTTTTTTCAATTGTGTTTATCGAATCACTGTAATCTACTATTTCATCACCATAACTCAAGTAAAGATATGCAACCCCTGGTGGATTCCATCTATTCATTCCTCTGACAAATTCCTCTTTCGGTACCATTCTTTCATAATCACTAAAGTGCCGCCCTCGTTGGGCTCTATATAAATGTCTGAGATCTCCTAGATTTTTAACAAATACATCAGGATACTTCAAAATACAGTTTTCATGCAAGTCATCAAATACGTCTATAAAATTTCTATGATCATCATCTGGATTTTCGGTGATCCCACTCCAGTGATCATAAATCTGACTTTGAAAATCCTTTTTGTATTCCTTAGCAAATTGCTCGTTTATATTGCCTAATAACATGTGAAAATTCCCTAAATACGATATATAAATTTTAAAACAAAAATCATGAAATACTTTTTTATTTTCTGTTTCAAGCGCTTCATTAAAAACGACAAATAAATTATTTAATGTATACAATATCTTTGTCAAAAAATTAACATTCTTTTTATTCTCTAATCTAATTATTGCTTTTTTCAATATTACAAACTTATAATTGTTTTCAAAAATCTTTTCCATTCTATTCAACTGAAAGACTAAATCGAAATCGTAAAATCGCATAAAAATCTCTCATCCTTTGCAATTCAAATAGTAAAATTAGATACTGTATGCTTTTCTCATTTGTCCATATCAAGGGTCTGACACCGATGTTCATCATCATCAAAGAAAAATTACCTTTTTCATTTTTCCACTCTTTTCTTTTTATAATAGATAGGATTCATAATATCATTGCCATCAATTTAAACAATCGTTAGCTATAAAACGATTGTACTAAGAAAATATTTTTAGTTAAGCAGAAAATAAATAGTGACCAAAAGTATGAACTCGTTTTGCTACATACTTCTAATATGTTGTTCACAATTACTAGATCAAAATATAAGCATGCCATCTTTATTAGAAATGGCATGCTTTATTTGAATGTATCTTATAGAACGTTCTAAATCTCTATCATAACTACTCATCTCTTCGTTGTGCTGAAGTGAGAGACTTCCTAATAGACTTCGGAAATTATTAAATGGTAGTTGATTTTTTCTTAATAACCAGATGAAGTATACCGAATACCGTTAATAATGCACCAGAGAAAATCCAATTAAACAAAAAGCTCGCTGTAACAGGTAATTCATGATCTTTGTTCGTCTCAGCAATCGATGTTTGCTCTTCCAACTCGCTATATGATGGACTATCGTTAGATTCGCTCTCCTCTATAGAATTGTCGCTTCTATCTGTGTCTTCTTGTACATGATTCTGATCTTTTTTCTGTTCGACAGGGTCAGGATCTGCTGCCATAACTGAATCATCAAAGACAGCAAATATACTAAAATGATCAACTGATGCTGAAACTTTACCATTGGTATAATGACCACCTATTTGCATCCATGCATTGTCTGCTTCATTATAATAATAAACATTTAATCCATCTGCAGATCCATTAAATGAATCAACTGTAAATGTTAACGTGACCGGTTCTTTAAATTCACTTAATAATTGATCACCTTCAATAATTCTGAATTGATAGACCGAACTAAGTGCCTGATCAGCTTTAATTGGTGTCTTTGTTTCCGTTAATTCAAATACTATTTCTTTACCAGCCAAATTTCCAGAGGGCAGATACATAGTGACAGCTTCATTCTCAATTTGAATATTACTCCGACGTTCAATTAACATGAGGATCTGCTCACTCGTTAAATGTACTTTAGTTACTTGTTGATCAGACAAATCAATTATGAATTGCTGATTTGTTTTCAGTAACTCAAAGGCAATATCATCTATATAGGCAGTATCTCCTTCTACATCAGGAGAAAGCTTTATAGCTTGTTCAGAGTCAGTTAAACTGATGTCCTTAAAAACTTGTAATCTCTCCTCAATAGCCTTAATGATATTTAATTGAACGATGTCTTCTTCCGTTATCCCAAGTTCAAATGCTTGTTCAATTTTAGTCATGACTTTATTAAAAGCATCTTCATCAGATGGACGAATCTTTTCTAATGGAGGTAGAGTTTCAATAGCGCAATTAACATCATCAACCGTATCTTCTAACAACTGTTGATGGAGGAGTAGCTCAGTTAACTTGCTTTCAAGCGCTTCTAAGTCTGTTAAATTGGTGATATCTTCTTGAGCAACGTTTAAAGACAAGGCTACCTCTACTAGCGCTCTTGCTTCTTCAACATACGCGCGATGATCCAAGTTAATATCTTCTACAGATGGTAAGTTTTTTATTGCCAAAATCGCGATTTCTATTGAATGTTCAGCCATTTCCTTATCTTCTTTTAAGCTTGCTATTTTCACTTCTAAAGCAATCAAGTCTCCTATGTTCTTGATGTCACTTGGTAATGCCCCTAGATCTTGTGCCGTCTTAACATGTTTTCGAGCTTTTATAACTAATTCTTCATCAGCTAAATTTAAGTCATCTAATGATGGAAGTTGCCCAATATTATTTTCAGCATCTTCAATTAAATGCTTTAACTCTATTAGCCTCGCTTCAAGCCCCTCTAATTTATCTAGGTTGGTTATTGATCCTTTTTCTAAGCCCATTTCAACAAGCTGATCAACTTTATTCCTAGCGATTTCTAATTGCTCTTCATCCATTAGCCCAAAAACTTCTTCACTCGGCAGTTCTTCTATTAACATCTCTGTCTCTTTAATTAACCCTGCTATAATCATTTCTTGGGTTAATTCTGTTATAACATCTATCTTTAATGGTTTAGAAAGATGACCTTTTTTACTTTTGGCTTGTAAACTAAATTGATAGGCAGTCGCTGGCGTCAAATCATTTACCCTATAAGTGAAGTTATTCTCATCTCCGGTGTATATCAAATGATCATCTTGATACAAATAGTAAGCTTCTATTCCAAAAGCGTCATCTGCTTCTTGCCACGCTAAATCAACATAGTCTTCACCAACAGAATCTGCGAGAAGCTTCTGACCGTTTTCCCATTCTGGTCCATTATATAAATCAACTTCTAAATCATAGGATTGTTTATGACCAAATATATCTTTTGTTTCATAACTAATAACACCATCAGTGATATCACTCAGTTCTACTTTAAACGTCCCATCTTTTCCAAAAGACACCTTATCCCCATTTATGTAGAGATCTATAAAAGGTAATGTAGCACCACTCACTTGCAACTTATTCTCTACTACAATAAAATCATCATTATAAAATTCAATCGGTATTTCCCATGGTGTATTGGAAACCATTATGTTTGCAATTTGATTAGTACCACCTAACATTAAAACCGTACCATTGCTAGTTCCCCCTATACCATAATTCACTCTTCTCGCATATAGAGTACCATTAATCTTAAGATTACCATAGTTGCGTATCGCACCAAAAACGTAAACATCACCATCAATATCGACATCACCGTTGATTGTTAACGTTGAATTTGGTCCGACATACAAGTCTCCTTCTACCATTTCTTCAGTCCATGTTTGATTTGTATTTATATATGTTTGAGACAATGGGTCTAAACCTAAATCGACAGGTGGAATCACTGTAAAATCTAAGCTCTCTGCTAAATTTAAATCTGATGGCCTATATTGAATATCGTTACCCGCATGATCTATGACCCGAATCGCTCGAAATGTCCACGTTCCCGCTTCATCGAACTCACTTACTCTATGGTCTCCTTCCCAACGATCCGTTTCATTGTTGTAAGTTAACCTGATTAAGACTATTCGATTTTTACTTGGGGGATCATAAAACACCGTCACCTCTTTTACACCGGAATGATCATCTTCCACCTTTGCTTCGATCTCTAATTGATCACCGACCGTTAATTGGTCCTTATTCACTACAATATTTTCTACTGTGGGAGGCGTACCGTCACCATCCGGGTTATCAACGTTAAAATCTAAGTTTTCTACTAAAGTTAAATCTGATGGCCTATATTGAATATCGTTACCCGCATGATCTATGACCCGAATCGCTCGAAATGTCCACGTTCCCGCTTCATCGAACTCACTTACTTCATGTTGTCCTTTCCAACGATCCGTTTCATTGTTGTAAGTTAGCCTAATTGAGACTATTCGATTTTTACTTGGCGGATCATAAAACACCGTCACCTCTTTTACACCGGAGTGATCATCTTCCACATTTGCTTCGATCTCTAATTGATCACCGACCGTTAATTGGTCCTTATTCACTACAATATTTTCTACAGTGGGAGGTGTATCGTCACCATCCGGGTTATCAACGTTAAAATCTAAGCTCTCTGCTAAATTTAAATCTGATGGTCTATATTGAATATCGTTACCCGCTTGATCGATCACGCGAATCGCTCGAAATGTCCATGTCCCCGCTTCATCGAACTCACTTACTTCATGTTGTCCTTCCCAACGATCCGTTTCATTGTTGTAAGTTAACCTGATGAAGACTATTCGATTTTTACTTGGAGGGTCGTAAAATACCGTCACCTCTTTTACACCGGAGTGATCATCTTCCACCTTTGCTTCGATCTCTAATTGATCACCGACCGTTAATTGGTCCTTACTCACGGTAATATCGTTTACCGTAGGTGGCGTTCCATCACCAACTTCTGAAGCTTTTGTAACCGGAACCAGAAAAAGTTGACAAAGCAATAATAATATAAGTCCAATTGTTAAACTTTTGCTAAATAATGTTTTAATTTTCTTTTTAATAATCAAACCAACACACCCCACATAATAAATTACAAAAATAACAAAATAATAAACTTATTTTCTCACAAAAACAGCTGGAGTACAACGTAATTATATGTAACTATTAATCTTTTCAATTAAATTCAAATATATTTAATTGTAAATATTTTAAGGGTTATAAAGGTCTATCTCAACACGTAGCATAAACGGGAACATTTTATCAAGTGGAGTAGACGCCATCTGAGTTCTCGATGCTACAGCTTGTTAAAACGCGTTCGTTTACAAATAGAAAATAAAATATTGTCTCACACTAAAAAAGCACAAAATCACGTTAGATTTCATGCTTTATATAGAACCTTTATCATTTTTTTAATTGGAGGCATTGAATAACCGCCATCACATTACGAGCCGTTCGCGTAAGATTCTCACTTCCTCGTTGTAAGGCTTCTTCTAATGTCGTTAATTCAGGTATAACACTGAAAACAGCGTTGACACCATGATCATAAACAGATTCAAAACCACTATTGATACATCCAGAAAGCACAATAACAGGCTTATGATATTTTTGCGCGACTTTACTTACCGCAATTGGTGTCTTCCCATAAATGGTCTGATGATTGATGCCACCTTCACCCGTAATGACGAGGTCAGCTTGTTTAATCTTTGTTTCAAGATCTAATAACTCAACCATCAAATCGCCACCTCGTTTTAACTCGGCACCTAAAAAAGCCAGTAATCCAGCACCCAAGCCACCCGCAGCACCCGCTCCAGGTACTTTATCAACGTCTTTGCCTGTTACCTCTTTAACCAGTCTGGCATAGTGTACTAAGTTTTGATCAAGTCGCTCAATTTGTTGTGCTGTCGCTCCTTTTTGCGGACCATATATCGCTGAAGCACCTTGTGGGCCTGTCAGTGGGTTATCAACATCACATGCAACATTAAATGTGACATCTTTGATGCGTGGATGCAGTTGGCTAAGATCAATTGTAGCCAGCTCACTTAAGCCTCCACCCGTTGGAGCAATGCACTCACCCGCCTTATTTAACAATTGTCCACCTAAAGCAACAACCATACCAGCACCGCCATCATTGGTTGCACTACCGCCAATACCGAGTAATATTTCTTCAACACCAGTCTCTAATGCATCTCTTATTAATTCACCGACACCATATGTCGTTGTTTCTTCCGGATTTCTTTCAGCGACTGTTAATTTATCTATACCGCTTGCAGCCGCCATTTCAATAACAGCGATTTTTCCATCACCTGACAAACCATAAAATGCTTCAACAGGTGCTTGTCTTGGCCCTTGCACGGTTAACTGTTTTAATGTTCCACCTGTCGCATCAACAAGTGACTGAACCGTTCCTTCACCACCATCTGCCATTGGCACTTTGGTAATGGTTGTTGCTTGATCAACCGCTAAAATGCCCTTCTCAATCGCACGAGCTGCCTGAAAAGCTGTTAAACTTTCTTTAAATGAATCTGGTGCAATAACAATATGCATTCGATACATCCCCCTTTTTAGTCTATTAACCTATGCCCATTACGCCATAAAGTAGAATCGATATTAACATGAGCACCAAACCAATTAATGATTCATACGGTACAAGCTTTAAACGTTCTTTGAAGCCCATCAATACACTACCACCTGTTGCATGAAAGAAACTACCGTGTGGTAAGTGATCGAGAACCGTTGCCCCTGTATGCACCATTGCTGCACCGCCAAGTGCACTAAAACCTGAATCCAGTAGCGGTTGACTAAAGACGGAACTAGCAACAATTGCTCCAGATGTTGTTGAAGCCGTCGCAGCTGACATTAGTATACCTGATAAAGGTGCAAGTAAGAAAATCGGTAAACCTAATGTAGAAACCCCATCAATTAATAGTGTACCTAATGTTGAATTTTGAATAATTCCAGCAATCGTTCCCGTACCAATAAGCAGAATGGCAACGTTAGACATCTTCTGCAATCCAAATTGTGCTTGTTTCAAAATCCCACTAACTTGCCCCATTACTAGTGAACCGACTAAACCACCGACTGGCAATGCAATCATCGGATCAATAATGACATCAAATAATGGACGTAATGATAATAACACCACAGCAACAAGTGGGGCCGTCATCGCACTAAAAAAGCTCGGTAATTGCTTATTCACTTGATCATTATTTTTTAAATCACTATCTGAAATATGAACACCTTTATTTGTTAAGCGTTTCGCTAAAAAATAAGTGACAAATAGAGCGACTAAACCTGGAATCACACCTGCAAGCATAACCGAAGTAAGCGGTGAACCAAAGGCTTCTGAAATAGCAATTGTATTGGGATTAGGTGACATCACATTCCCAGCCTTGCCCCCACCAATCATCGCTAGTAATATCGCTGTTTTACTAATATTTGCTTTCTTTGCAATAACAAGTGCAATGGGTGCTACTGTAATAACAGCAATATCAATAAATACACCGACAGCAGTTAATAATAATGTAGCCAATGCTAAAGCAAATAAGGCACGTGTTTCACCAATTCTTTCAATAATCGTTTGTGCAATTGATTCGGCAGCACCAGTGGTAATTAAGACACCAGCCAATATCCCAGCGGCTAGTATTCTTAGAATAGCCGTCATCATACCTTGTGCACCACCAATCATTAACTCAACGGTCTCTGGTAACGAAGCACCACCGACTAACCCGCCTACTAAAGCACCAATAATTAAACCATAGACCGGTGGGGTTTTAAGAAAAATTAAGCCAATTGCAACAAGTAAACCTATTATAGCTCCTAATGCCCCTATTTCAACTCCCATTATCGTCATCCTCCTCATAATGTAAACGTTTACTACGTTGTTAAGTTTACTATATCCTTGCATTGAATAGATATATTTTCTATACTGATATTTGTGAAGAAAAACACATTTTTTTCGGTACACAGACTAAATAATTCGGTTTTGTAACTTTGGATATATTTACTGAATCCACACTATTGAACACGCTTACTATTTTTCATTAGCGAATCGACTAAAGTTAAGATTAATGAGATGGGGAACAAAAACAGCAATAGGAGGAGACACAGATGAACGTTAGTGTGGCATTAGCACAAGAAATTGTCGAACAAATGAAGCAGATAATTAATCAAGAAGTGAATTATATGAATCAAAAGGGTGTCATTATTGCCAGTACTGACCCTAACAGGATCGGTAATTTCCATGGCGGAGCAAAAACCGTCATTGAAACCAATCAAAAGCTTATTATTGATTATGACAAACAGTTTACCGGTACAAAAAAAGGGATCAATGTCCCGGTTAAAATGGAAAATGAGACGATTGGGGTTATTGGTATTACCGGTGAAAAAGAAGAAGTCGAAAAATATGGTGAAATAATTAAAAAGATGACAGAGATCTTAATAAAAGAAAATTATTTAAATACACTATCTTTCCGAAAACGTGAACAGGATCGGTTATTAATCGAAACACTGCGACAGCATAAGCAATGGGATGAACAAACAAAAATACAACTCAATTTACTTGATTTTGATCGATCACTTAATTATACCTGTGTTGTTGGCAAACCTTCATCGTATTTCTCTAATCAAGAACATGTCTATCATGGGCTTGACCATTATTTCACCCATAACCAGTCGTGTCATTATGCGGTATTACAAGATACCGTCTATTTATTATTTAAAACCAATCATGCCGCGACTGTAACTAATGAACTCAATAAATTAAACCACTTCCTATTTCACGAATTAAAATTAAACTATCACTTTGGTATCAGTCCAGTGGAAAACTTAGCTGTCACGATTTATCAACACTTTAAACAAGCAGAACATGCATTAACATGGGCATTAGTCGAAGCTCAATCGATCGTCTTTTATCAAGACATGGATCTAGGCTTACTGATCACAACTTTGAAGACAGAAGCAAAAACAGCCTTTGTAGATAAAATGCTTGGCGCTATCCCAGAAAATGAGCGTGAAAAACTGAAAGAAATTTTATTAACCTATGGTGCCAACAACAAAAGTATTACCAAAAGCTGTGAAACTTTATTTATTCATAAAAATACATGCCAATATCGGCTCAATAAACTGAAAGACTATACTGGCTATGATCCTAAAGACATCAACGACTATGTCAAACTGTACTTAGCCTTCATTTTGGATGATTAGTCAATTAAATTGCTTAATCGGGGTGATTAACTATCACTATCAAAAAGGGTTTTACCATGCTGCATCATTGTTGCTCGCCTTGACTAATCATATGATCGATTGGGCTTAGCCCTTCGCATTCCTTGAAGATGGGGGGTTCTCGCCTATTTTTGATAAAATGATTTGTTGACATCCGAAATCTGTCCTTCTCACAGAGAAAATAATAGCATTTGTCCATGGCGGGGGTCTGACCCCTGAGTGAAGATCTTGCACCATGTTCGCACGCAATGGATTGAGATGAATATATTTATTCACCTCTAATTCGTACTCAACCGAATCGAGTAATTCTGATCCATAACGGCTTTCAAAAACATGACCAGAATAATGGTATTTGTGATTAAAATAGGTAGCATATTGGGAGTGAAGATATTTCATAATCGTTCCTGTGGGATGATCGATGGTTTCTATGTGTAGATGAATATGATTTGTCATGAGGCAATAGGTATGAAGAATAAATGGATGAAGCAGCTTGGTTTGCTTTAACAGACGAAGGTACTCTAAACGATCGTCATCATCAAAAAACAACGACGTTCTCCGGATACCACGACTCGTAATGTGATACTTAGCTCCAGTAAACCATATCCGTTTTTTCCTAGGCAAAATAGCACCTCCTTTTTATCAAATATAAAGTTGACTTGATACGTTTAAAAAATGGGAGTTTTTTTATATTACATGTAGCAAATGAAGTAGTAACGCGAAGTGTGGTGAATCGCTATACTCGAAGTTTGTAGAATCTTGCAGAATCACTTTGTTATATATTCCTCATTAACATCGGAATCTCCTTCTTTCCTTGAAAAAACTTTTAGTCAGACATGCAAAACAAAAACTAACTACAAAAAATTCCAGTCGCTCCATTTTGTCCATAGCGGAGGGGTGACCCCAGATTGCAAATCGATTTGACTAAATATTGAATCATAATTATGATGTACTTAAGAGTACCGAGTGGCAATCAACACTCGGTCAGTATAACTACAAACCGTATAAAAAGCGGATGACCAAAGCCTATAAGTAAAAAACAAAAGAAGTAGCCGTTATCCTTGGTCAGGGGCGGCTACTTTTTTCTGTTTAAGACGACAATGTATACAATAAGCATAAGTGTAGCTAATAGCATAGAAGGGGTCTGACCCTCGACCAATCATCTTAACACATCACTAAACGTAACTCCTCTTTATCATTTAACAGTCTCTGAATGTCAAAGGAGTGATTAAGCTCACCCGCAACCGAAATACAAACTTTACGATGCGCGACTGCTTGTGGTTGAATAGCCCACACTTTTGCTTGATAATTACATTTCTTTTGAATAACTTCAAACATCCAGCCACTGTAGAAGGCAGGTATAAAACCTAGTTTTTCCCCATTTACAGACATCACTACGACCGCTCTATGGTCATGATCATTTTCAGGGTCTAGAGAGAACTCAACGGTGTCACCCACTTGCAGGTGTTCAATCACCTGATCGCCCTTATAATAACGCCATCCTGCAACAAAAAAATCCAAATCAAATAAGTTGTTCTCCACCAAGATTGGGGCAACAAACTCATAGGAATCAGTCGCTAAAATACCGCCTGTAGCACGTAAAACATCCATTTCTGTACACTCTTGCGAAAGGCCTAATTCTCGAAGCACAGAGGAATAGTCCGGCCTTCGTGAGTCTGGCAGACGGCGAGCAAACGGACCAAAAAGATTATTAGAAGTATATGTCCTATTGGTATCTGGAAATGCTAAATGAGGCCGATAACCATTGTCCATAGCTTCTTCCAATTTTCTTCGATACCCTTTTGTTTCGTATGAAAATATATAGACGCCGTCTTTATGAAGCAACCTACCTATATGGTATCGCTGCCGTGTCTCGACATTTTGCCAGATCAACCACAACTCAAAAGGTCTCTTTCTCATGTGTTTACACTCCCCTCAAACCAATTTAAGATCCATTCCTTCCGGTAAAGTAACAGACGGATCACCCACTCTTTGTCTAATTCGCACATTATATCATTTGAAATATTATTTACTATAGATAATAGCATTCCCTTATTTAATTGTTCTAATCTTGTAACAGTCAATTCAAGATCCCTAGGCATATGACTATGAAGATAAATTAACAGTTCCAAATGCTTCGGTCTCTTTCTACCAGGTAATCCAATGCTAGGATTTCCACGGTTACAAAAGCCTAACAACATCCTATCATCTGTTAGCATTTTTTGCTTTCTTTCCATGACTTCATTAAAGCCAAGTGAAGAGCCATTGTCATAAATAGGTGCCATTCTAATTCCGTTAGTTCCACTAAGAACTCCCCAATTATCACAATGCCGATCGTTATTAGCAATTAACGCATCAAAAACTGGAAAATCTACAAACGCTTTCTCAATATTATATGCTGCAAGGAGTTCTATGATGTTGGGCAACTCATAATAAGTTAATGAACGGCGATTAAAATCCTCAAATCGAGCTAGGAACAAATCTCCGCCTTCATACAATTCTTCTGTCTTAGGACGAAAGTTTTTAGAAATTGTACCTAAAACACCTTCATGTACAGCAAACTCCACTTCAGCTGTATGAAACCCTAACTTTTTACCAACCTTACTTGCTACAAATTCCGCCCAATGTCCACCCGTTCCTTCAGTAGGTATTTTAAAAAGGTATTTTATAACATTTCCAGGATCCAATTCGGGTTTAATTAACCAAAATTTTGTCCGTGTCCCTGAAGCCTGACTTTTAGTATCTCGTTTCCAACTCGAGGTATCGATCATTGGTCATGGCTCCTTAAGCTTAAATCGTTAATATTATAAGTATATAATTTATGTGTCTTTTTGTCACTCAGAAAACAAAAAAACGGTCAAACAACCAATCAAATCACTAGAAATTCATAAATATTCTACACCCCAAAGAGTTTTTAGTGTTTTGTATGTCAGGAACGTATCCAAATTGTACCGTTCACATTTTCTCCAAATACAAATACCCCATCTTAGGTGTGGGTTATTTGACGCTTACATTCAGAACACTGTACAACAGAGCGAACAACCCCATTCCAACTCAAAATGTCTCCCCATTAAAAACAAATGTCCATCATAGGGGTCTGACACCCGATCTAACCATTGACTTCGAATATACAATATTCCTTTTACATATAGTATAGAAAAAGTTAATAATGGAAATAATATTAACGAAAATCATTTTTCGATAAGTTAATGAAGTTTATTTTAAGTTAATTTTTAAGCTATAATGGAGGTGAGGAGGTGTGGGTATTATGAGTCTAGCTGTTATTGAAGAAACGAAAAAAGAAATCGAACAGGCATACATGGAACATAATAAGCCAAAGATTGAAAAAGAAACCAATTATATTCTAAGTCAGCTCGTCATGTTGATGATGGGGGTATTTAGTGATCGGCTTAAAAGTATATATGTGAATACGCAGAATCTTCATTTTAACGAAATGTATATCACATCGAAAAAGAACCAAACAGCTTTACTGAAATGGTTAGAACGATTAGTAAGTTTGGACCACACACTTACCGATGATTACGAATTTGGAAAATTAAAGGTCGATTTTGAACAATGGTATTACCAGATTGGTGGACGGGAAATTACCTTCGACTACCATCAATCTTATCTATTGAAGCCATCAGAAGCAGCAAAACAGCTTGAAGTCTCAACTGTAACTTTAAACAAGTATGTTAAACAGGGTTTTGAATATATTAACAATAAATCTCACTACCGCATACCAAAGCATATGATTCCGCTATGGCATGACACAGCATATTCCATTAAAGTCCAAATGATGTACCAACAAAAAAAGTTATGGAATCAAGAACCAGAAGAGCGACTTAAGGAAGTTGTAGAAGAACTATTAGAGTTTCAAGTGAAATATAAAGCTGATACAGTTAAAGAAGCCTTCCCTACAGTAGATGGAAATAAAGATGGTGCTCTGGTTGACTATTACGAATGGGAAAGTTTAGAAGACGAACTTCATCATTTAAAAGAAATAGTGTATGGAGGTTGAAGGAATGGAGAATAGAACGTATACCGATGTTCACAAGCTTCTCCTTCCTGCTGACCTCCCCTCAATACTAGAGGAATACAAGGATATCTTCGAAAACTATGGAGACATATATGGTAAAGATAAAGTATATCCAAGAATGAAATTAACATCAAATCTATTATCCGTTTTATTTCCATTGATTGAACACCCGGTTTATGGAAAAACAGGATTACTGGCCATTGAAAAATATAAAGACGAAAAAGTGACTAAGTATATGTATCATTGGAAAATCATTATTCCAAAAAAAGGAAAACATAAGCAACATATTTCTGCATGGGGGAATGATCCACATGACGCAAAAAATACACCACCTGAATTGCAGTTCAAATCAGAACCACATCACCATCACCACATTCCTGGTGATTGGAATAAAAGACAAGACAATTGGGATGTATGGACACTAGATGATGCATTTAGATTTGTAGCCCATTTTATTCGGAATGGAGAAGAATATAAACCAGATTAAACGAGAGTATGAGATTGCACAGGAATTTACTACTTTTTTCAAATGCAAGCAAATAGATAATAGATTTTTACTTCCTTTCTCATTAATTCTCTTTACACTCATTTTCCAAATACATAACCCCTCAACCAAAATTAAAAAGGATTATTCGTCAAGTAATATCCTCTAAACCCAATGACGTATGCACTCTCACAAACTGTCCTTCTCACAAAGAAAATAACAGCATTTGTCCATAGCAGGGGTCTGACCCCAATGCAAAAAGAGCCTTACCATGCTTCATCATTGATGCTCTGCTAGACTAATCATATGATCGATTAAAACGACAATTGTGTTAGTTAATAATATAAAATGACATGCTTAATAAAGAAAAGTCAACTGGAATAAATGTGGCACCATCTGACCAACCAAGCGTAAGCATACGAAACCCTTTATAAAAGCGCATTTTTTGGGATGCATGGTCAAAACAGCGAGCTAATAATTCAACCGATTTACTGCGGTTACGATCATACGAAGAATCATCGACAATCAATACTTTGGGGCGATCATAACTCGTTAAGTTGGTTGCTTTTTCAATGGTATGAGCACTTAGAAATAGTAAAAACCTTCTCCAAGCAAAGGTAGACTTGTTTAAAAAGCGATAGACTGCATTCTTTTCTGGACAATCCTTTGCTATGTTACTTTGAAGTACTTGATACCAGTTCTTGTTTTCAAATACCAAACAAAAAATCAATGGAAAAAGATAGGGATGAGTAAGGTAGTTACAAATCTATTGTACTACTTATTATAATGAAGTAATTATCCTCTGCTATATCCATGTCTAAAATTATTTATGTATGGAGTATAATATTCCTTTCCATGAGGATCATACCCTGGATAGGTTATGATAAGTTGGACAGATTCATTAAGGTCATGTAAACTTGATTCAACAATCAATCGGAGGAGAATCAATTATGGCTAAAAGAGAAAGAAGAACATTCTCAAAAGAATTCAAAGAACAAATTGTCCAGCTGCATGCATCAGGCAAGCCCCGAAGTGAGATTATCAAAGAATATGAGCTGACGCCATCTGCCTTTGATAAGTGGGTTCGACAACAGAAAACAAGTGGATCTTTCGAAGAGAAAGACAACAGAACTCCGGAAGAGGCAGAGTTAATCAAACTTCGCAAAGAAAACCAAAGACTTACCATGGAAAATGATATTTTAAAGCAAGCCGCGCTGATCATGGGACGAAAGTAGATGTGATTCGTAATAATCGTCACAAATACTCGGTATCAGCAATGTGCGACGTCCTAGAAATCCCCCGAAGTACGTACTACTATGAAGCAAAGACACGTGACAATCAAGAGGAAGAGGAACTAACAGAACTAATTGTAGACATCTTTAAAAAGAACCGTGGCGTATACGGCCAGCGAAAAATAAAAAAGAAGCTTTTCAAGCTGGGCTGGCAAGTTTCACGTCGCCGTATTGGCCGAATAATGAAAGAACAAGGACTTGTTTCCAAGTACACGATCGCTCAGTTTAGACCGAAGAAAACAACTGTGAATGAATCAGAAATTGGTAATACATTGAATCGAGAATTTGATCAAGAAGAAGAATTAAAGGTTATTGTGAGTGATTTAACCTATGTTCGAGTAAACCTGAAATGGCATTATATTTGTGTTTTAATAGACTTATATAATCGCGAAATCATTGGTTATAGCGCTGGTGCCAATAAGAGTGCCGAGCTAGTTCAGCGTGCCTTTGGGACAGTAAAATACAATCTAAATCGCCTTGAATTATTTCATACAGACCGAGGAAGCGAGTTTAAAAACAAGCTAATAGATGAAGCCCTAGAGACGTTTGGTATTGAACGATCATTGAGCGAAAAAGGTACGCCTTATGATAACGCAGTAGCCGTGGCAACATTTAAAACGATTAAAACAGAATTCGTTAAAGGTAGTATTTTTGCAACGCAACAACAACTTGATCTTGAGTTATTTGATTACGTAAATTGGTTTAATAACATTCGAATTCATGGATCTCTTGACTATTTAACTCCTATAGAATATAAGCGAAAACACCAAACGAAGGCAACTGCTATCGTGTAAAGGAATGCGCACTTTACTTGGAGAGACGGGCATGATAGCCTTCATGGCTGAGCCAGATCTATTGAAACACCTGGCTTCCTGGCTGGTTATCTTGCCCGTAGAGGCTCAAAGTCAAGTGACAAATTGTACGTGCTAGCTTCCAACAAAGCACGAAAACTTAAAACACAACAAACAAGTTTATGTACCCTTTAAAAAAATGTTCAGTTTACTGTTGACATACCACCCATCATTACCATAGCCTTGAACAAAGTATGCCTTCACATCCCATGTTAATGAGGCACCTCCTCCATCTAGCTCAACCATATATGGCAGCAAATCATCTCTAAAAGCAGCCTCTATTTCATCCTTTAGTTCCTTTAATTCAAAAGGATTTTCTGGTGCACCTTTTATATCTCCTAAAAAGTCTACAAATGCTAAATAGTTTGTATATTTATCATCATAATAAATAGCTCTTAACTGTAAATCTATTTTGTTTACCTCTAAATCTAATTCTTGATATACCTCTTGTAGATAATCATAAATTTTACTAATATAAGTCACAGTTTTAAAATGCATACTTAATCTAGAGGACAAATAGAGAAATCCCCTTTTATAATGGGCAGTCCAAAAAGATGGGAAATGTGTATTATAGATTTTCCATCCAACATTATTTGAGCTTTGAGGAAAAAATTGATTGATTAAAGAAAAATTACACGGTTTTAGTAATCTATCCTCTAATTTAACATCATCCCAATAGTCAATCACAATATTCCAATTTGACTGTAACTCTTTGTAAGTCGTTAACAATCCAGTAGTAAGAGGGCTGGTGCAAACTAATAAATATCCATCCGCTTTAGCGCTTTTACAATCTGTTACTAAAGATTGGGATTCCTCCCTGCCAACACTTTTTCCCGAATAAGCTTTATGTTTACACTGAACTAACCAAGTCCTCTCAAAATTACTCAAAGGACCTTGTACTTTTTCGATGACCAATAAATCCCGGCCTCCATCAGGACCTTTCCCAGTCCAATGGGTCTCATAGCCTTCTCGAACAAATATTTCGCGAACTAATCTTTCTAAATCAGTACCATCCATTGAAAGTTCTTTGAAGTCTAACAAAAAACCACCTCCACCAGCAGATCAGTTTTTTTAAAGGTAAAGAATCGCAAATAAAAATCAATAATTCTTTCAAACAACTTTTTTCTGTTCCTGCCCTTGCCACTTTAAGAGAAAATAACACCATTTGTCCATTGCAGGGGTCTGACCCCCGCACTGCAACAATGGGCAGTAGGTACCAACCCACCAATCAACACCCATAAAAGTGGGAAATGACTAGGCACCCAAAACTCCTACTCCCCTAATTGAATAAAATCAAAATTAAGATTATCAGTGGATACGATATTATAAAGAACTAAATCTCCATTGTCTATTTTTATGTCAATATAATTTGCTTTATATTCAATAATTTCAGCAGATGTATTGATTTTTTCTAATAATAAGTCGCTTACTTCCTCTTTAGTAATGAGAATGACAACATCTTCCTCTATCCAATCAAAGATTATATAATATTGTTTATTTATATAATAAATTCCTCTAGTAATCGAGCGATCTATCCCCTCATGAACATCAACAATGTGGCCCTCATAAATCGAATCAACTACCACGCCTTGTTGGCTCAACTTATCCTTTATTGTAATATAGTTTCCATTTATATTGCGGTATTCATTTAATTGCAATAAATTTGTATACGGGTGTCTACTATAAAAATGACTGAACATATAACCATATTTTTCATCTATCGTATCGGCTAGGAAAGTGAACATGAACAGGATAACTAAAGCCATTGGTATGGTGAGCACTAGCTTTAACTTCAAAATAAATATGCCATATACTAATCCAATTATAAACATAAAGAACATAAATACATGTATGTAATTTAGAAACTTATTTCCGCTATATTTTGGATAAGTAAAGAAGACATAATAAATAATCAATATTAAAATAATCATCAAACTAATAATTGTAATATGTTTTAGAGCTCTGACCAATCTAATCACCACTTTGTAAGGAAGAGGGGCGATAGACCCCTCTTATATTTTTTTTCACCGATTTAAATACTCAAGAACTTTGTTAACTGTTTCAGTTCTTTTCGGTGCTTGTCCATGGAAATGATTAGCAACATTATGGAATGGTATTGTGTCGATCACCATTCCATAGGAATCTGCCATAATGTGCTTTCCGTTTCCAAAATCTTTATAAGTTATCCCGAGCTGACTTTGATTATTTACAACATTATCACCTCCGCTGTCCGTAAAGGTAAAGACAACGGATGACTGGAACTCTGGGAATTCATCAAAAAAAACATCCGCAATACTTTCTCTAAAATCAGTAAAACTATCTACTTGTGGCGTCACATCAAACATAAAGGTTTTATTTCTTAATGCCTTTGGCAGTAAATATGGCGCAAAATCATCGTATCCTGCTACAAAGGAATACCTCGTTGATCCATGACCATTATAGTTTAATGCTGTTGTTTGGAAACTGTTAATATACTTTTGCTTACTTTGGTTAAAGAAGAACATGAGTTGCCTTTTACCTCCGTATAACAAACCATTTGGTTCAAGGTCCATATGCAAAGGTCCCGTCTCAAGGAATCCCCATGTTGGTATACTACTACTTACAGTAGCACCCCCACTTCCCCAATGTGGTGTATTTAATGTGATCAATTTCCAAGTCCGGTAAATCAAGTGAAACTTCTACAGACGTACTCAATTCAAACGTTTTTTCTCCGATTACAAGCGTATGCGTTTCAGTGAAAACATCATGTCTTCCAATTGCATACGCATTCGAAATGAATGATGTACCAAGAACCGCGAGTAAAAAAACCAAGGCCGCACCCTTGATTACTTGTTTCTTTCTGATCCTTTTAATAGCTACGATCAATGTAGCAACTGACACCATTAATATAATGAAATAAACAAATAACTGGTACTATCTCCTGTCTCAGGTGGTGTCACTCCTGCTTCCTCACTATCCGAGTTTTTTTCTACTTTCGTTTCGGAAGACTGTCCGCTATTATTACTGTCACCACCTTCAACAATTGGCTCAACAACAGGAACTTCATTGCCATTCTGATTATTATTGCCGTCTTAGCTTACTCTAGCTGTAAACTGAAGCGAAACCTCAGATAAAGCCGACAATTCTTCCAACTCCCAAACTAATGTGTTCCCTTGAATCTCTGAATCTGTATCTACGACTTCAAGTCCTTCGGGCATGCTTGTTGTAATAACAATATCATTCCCCTGCACATCTAGTAAGTTTTCAATATTAATACTGTATGTGATTTCGTCTACTTCATCATAAGTATCTTTATCTGTTTTCACCTCTATATTTATGAATGAGGCATCATTTGCACTGGCTGCAGATAAAAAATGTGGTAAAAACAGAACAGATGCCAATGTTAAAATCTGATCACCTGCGTTAACTTCTGATTTAGAATCAATCCGAGATTTTCTCATGATATCACTCAGATAATCATCAAATGCTTGTGTTTCATTCAACAGCGTTACCATCCATGTAGTATCTTCAGACGTATAAACAGAAATTATTTCCCATTGATACTGCAAATCGTTAAACTCCGTTGTAATGATACGATGATCTTCAAAATAGTCCTGTTCCAAGTACTTCTTCAAACTTCCAAACATGCTCCCGTTTTTCCTATGCTCGGCCGCACGGTCTGACTCCTATGTATTAAAACATCGGCCCTGATATCTGGTATCTTTAAAAACACCCTTGAAACAGATGAGGTTCCCATCATGTTGTCAAAGGTGTTTTATCCATTACAGCTTAAACTGTTCAATTAGGTTTTTCAAATCAACCGCTAACTCAGCAAGACTTAAACTTGAGCGAGAGGCCTCCTCCATCGATGCTGTCTGTTCTTCTGTCGCAGCAGATACTTCTTCTGTCGCAGCAGAGTTTTCTTCTGCGATCGCTGATAAGTTTTCTAGTGACGAGACAATTTCATCTTTAATTTCTGACATCTGTCGACCTGTATCATTTAAACTATTAACTGCTTGGTCTGACGTACGCATCGTCTCTTCAATTTGTTGGTACTTTGTTTGCGTCAATTTAACGCTAGAGAGTTGCTCCTCCAGTGCTTTTGACACGTCGTCCATCACTTTAACCGAACGCCCAGCATTTGCTTGCAACTCTTTAACAATCTGATCAATAGAGACCGTCGAATCGGTTGACTGTTCTGCGAGCTTACGAATTTCTTCGGCCACAACAGAGAATCCTTTACCAGCTTCACCCGCACGTGCGGCTTCAATCGCAGCATTAAGTGCTAAAAGATTAGTCTGCTCAGCAATATTTGCGATCACACTGCTTGCTTCACCAATTCGTTGAGAACTTTCATTAGTATTTTTGATACCGTATCCCACTTCTTTGGTCGCTTTTGATGTCTGGTCTGATATAGATGCCAAACGTTTAATTTCAACCATACCTTCTTCAACTGCTCGGTTAACTTCTTTAAATGCTTGATTTAAACTAGCAACGACTTCTTGTTCTTGTTCAACAACGTTTCCAAGCTGATACGCTTTTTCAGATCCGGCTTCGGTATTTTCTGCCTGATTCTCCGCACCATTAGCGATGTCTTGAATCGTTGAAGCAACCTCTTCTGAAGCTGAAGCTGACTGTTGAGACGTGGCTGTTAATTGTTCTGAGGCAGCAGAGACATCACCTGCTGATTCATCAATTTGACGAATAATCCTGCGCATATTTTCAGTGACAGCTTGAAGCGAGGCTGCTAACTGTCCTACCTCATCTTTACTTTTTAGTAAGGAAGGATCAATATCTTGACTTAAATCTAATCTGCCAATCTGTTCTGCTGATTGTGAGACTAATCGGATTGGCTTAGATATGCCCGAACCGACAATAAAAGTTAAGATAATGGCAATCAATACTGCACCTGCGACCATAATAATCGCCGTTCGTTGTAAGTCATTTACTGATGATAAGACTTCTTGTTCATCTGCTGTTACAACAAGATTCCAACCTGTATCTCCAACATTAGCATAACCTATATATAAATGATTTCCTCTAAATGTATAACTATCTACACCAGCTTCTGAGGCAAGTATGTCCTCAAATTGTGTGGCCACAGAAGATAAAGATGAATCTTCTTCAGATAATGCAATTGGATTAAAGAAATCTCGAATCATTTCGCGATCACGGTGAGCGACAACGGTTCCGGTGTCATCAATCATATATGCATAGCCACTCTCACCAACTTGAATATCTTCAACAATCACACTTAAAAAGTCAGCGTCTCCAACAGCTACTATAACGCCCGTAACTTGTCCATCCTCAACAATAGGTACTGATGTCACCATAACCAATCGGTCTCCATCAGCTGCATTAACACTTGTCGACGGTGGCATTAAACCACGCTCACCTTGTAATGATTGTTGGTAATATTCGCGTTCAGAAATATCGACGATATCACCATCATCACCGTAAGAATCTGATAAATACAAGTTACCATTAAGGTCGGCAATGCCGATGCGCAAATAACCTGTTTCTTGTGCACGCTCTTTAAACACATTCATCGCTTCATCAATATCACGCGTGTCTTCCTTGATTTGTGGAAGATTGGCTAGACCTTCAAGATAAAGAAATTCCGCATGAATCCTGCTATCGGCAACGCGCGCCGCTTCATTTGACAAAGAAAGCAAACTTTCTTCTGCATCATTTTTAATTGAGATACTAGCCCCGTTCATAATCACAATCCCTAAAACAATTAAAGCTACTGTCATTATGACAGAGAAATATACGACTAACTTCGTGCTGATACTTTTCATCTAGAAAATCCCCCTTTGATGTTATTATAAACGTATACAGAAAGGCGCTAACTTTGTTACCCCGTTCTCCGGATACCACGACTCGCAATGTGATATTTAGCTCTAGGAAACAAAATACTTTTTTTCCTTGGCAAAATTGCACCTCCTATTTAAAAATTTAAAATAAACCTGTTAACCTTTGAGAATGATAGCATTAAATGTTACATGGACCTGATCAAGCTGCGACGGGGAGGGTAGAGAGATTGGACGTTCATACTCGAAATTTGTAGAATTTTGTAGAATCCCTTTATTATATAATTCATCGTTCCGGACTGAAACTCCTTCTTTCCTTGCAAAAAACTTTTAGCAAGATAGGTAAAAGTAAAACTGGCTGCTAAAAGTTCCTTTTATAGGGGGCGATCTGAATGTGAGGTATGGCTCAATTTTATATAGTCAAATCCCCCCAATAATTGATCGTTCTTATCTAAGATGCTATTAGCCATTGCAGCTAATCCTTCAATGTCTAGTTTTACATTGAGAGTGTTTAATTGTTTTGGTGTAATACTCGCATCCGCTTGTGCCAAATTAGAGACCTTATTTTTGTAGTATTTTCTATTATTAGTAGCTTCATTTTAGTTTCATGCTTTTCATTTGAAATTTTTTCTCTATGTCATGACACATTGTAGTCATATGTTATTTTATGATACCTAGCATTTAAATCCATACTACTATGAATAATTACAATCTGATCTTTCCGCCAAAAGCAGACAAAATCTTTGTTAAACCTGATTAACTCTCTATTGCTCAATACTTCACATAATTGCAAAATTAAAAGACACGCCCAATGGACGCGTCTAAAGTCCTCTATTAATCCCTCGCAAACAAATCTCTCGTATAAACCTTATCTTCAACATCTCTAATATCATCGGTTAATCGGTTCGCAACAATGACATCGGAGATTTGCTTGAATTCGTCAAAGTCTTTTACGACACGTGAATGATAAAATTCATCTTCTTGTAAAACCGGTTCGTATACGACCACTTCAATTCCTTTCGCTTTTAGGCGTTTCATCACGCCTTGAATTGCGGATTGTCTGAAGTTATCTGAATCCATCTTCATGGTTAGGCGATAAATCCCTACGACCTTTGGATCTCGTTTCAGTATCATGTCCGACACATGGTCTTTTCTTGTTCGGTTAGCATCGACAATCGCAGACATAATATTTTGTGGCACATCAGAATAGTTTGCTAATAATTGTTTCGTATCTTTCGGTAAACAGTAGCCACCATAACCGAATGATGGATTGTTATAATGATCTCCGATACGTGGATCATAGCCCACACCTTCGATAATCTGCTTGGCATCAAGACCTCTTATCTCCGCATAAGAATCTAATTCATTGAAATATGCGACGCGTAAAGCCAAATATGTATTCGCAAATAACTTAATGGCTTCTGCTTCTGTAGCATCAGTAAATAAAACGGCAATATCTTCTTTTATTGCACCTTCTACTAAAAGATCGGCAAACGTTTGGGCACGTGGTGATTGTTCTCCAACGACAATTCGTGATGGGTATAGGTTGTCATAAAGCGCTTTTCCCTCTCGTAAAAACTCTGGGGAGAAAACAATATTTTCTGTTTTGAATTTTGCCCGCACTTCTAATGTATACCCAACAGGGACAGTTGATTTAATAATCATCGTAGCCTCTGGATTAATCTCGATAACATCTTCAATGACCCGTTCTACTGTAGTTGTATCAAAATAGTTCTTCTCTGGATCATAATTTGTCGGTGTAGAAATAATAACAAACTCTGCACCTTGATATGCTACATTCGGGTTGGTTGTCGCTACTAAGTTCAATGGTTTAGTCGCCAAAAAGTCTTCGATCTCTGGATCAACAATCGGTGATTTTTTATTATTGATCATTTCAACCTTTTCTTCTATAATATCCAATGCCACTACCTCATTGTGTTGCGCCAATAAAATAGCATTCGATAAACCAACATAACCCGTTCCTGCTACTGCAATTTTCATTTTCTTCACCGTCCTTCGTCATTATGGTAATATTCCATATACCATTCCACAAACTGTTTTAACCCTTGATCAATCGTGGTTGTTGGGGCAAAGCCTGTTGTTTGTTGTAGCTCATCAATATCTGCATAAGTGGCTTGTACATCTCCAGGTTGCATCGGTAAAAATTGTTTATTCGCTTCCACACCGATATGCTTTTCTAATGTTTGGATAAAATCCATCAACTTCACTGGTTGATTATTTCCGATGTTGTATACTTTATATGGCGCATGGCTCGCACTTGGTGTTGGGTGTTCTCGATCATAATCCGGATTCGCTTTCGGTGGGTGATCGAGCAACCGAACAATTCCGTCCACGATATCATCCACATAGGTAAAATCTCGCATCATTTCGCCATTGTTAAACACCTTAATCGTTTCCCCTGCAAGGATATTTTTTGTGAAAGAAAAATAAGCCATGTCAGGACGCCCCATAGGTCCATATACCGTGAAGAAGCGCAAACCTGTAGTTGGAATGTTGTATAGGTGACTATACGTATGGGCCATCAATTCATTCGATTTCTTCGTTGCTGCATATAAACTAATTGGGTGATTCACTTCATCTTCTGTTGAGAATGGCATCTTCACATTTGCACCATAGACAGAGCTTGATGATGCATAGATCAGATGGTTCACGTTGAAATGTCGAGCGGCTTCTAAAATATTCACAAAACCTACAATATTGGAATCAACATACACATGTGGATTCTCTAAACTATAGCGAACCCCAGCTTGTGCCGCTAGATTGATAATAATATCAATCTTTTCTTTTTCAAACACTTGATTTAGCGCTTCTCTATCTTCTAATGTTTGCTCGTAAAACACAAAATCCTGATAACTCTCTAGAATCGCTAAACGATCTTTTTTTAACTGAACATCGTAATAGTCATTAAGATTGTCATAACCAATGACACGATGACCTTCTTCTAATAACCGTTTAGAAAGGTGCATACCGATGAAACCGGCGGCGCCTGTAACTAGGATGGTTCGCATTACGATTACTCCTCCAGCTTACTTTTTTAAGTCGTACTGATGATCAAAATATTTCTGGTATTCCCCACTAATGATTTGCTTCCACCAGTCTTTGTTCGCTATATACCATTGAATCGTTTGATTAATACCTGTATCAAAATTATATTTAGGTTTCCAGCCTAATTTCTCGAGCTTTGTCGGATCAATAGCATATCTTTTATCATGTCCTAATCGGTCTTTCACAAATTCGATAAGCTCTTCAGATTTATTCAAACTATTTATTATTGTTTTTACAACCTCTAAATTTGTTCTTTCATTATGCCCACCAACATTATATACTTCCCCAACTCGGCCTTCATGCATAACCAAATCTATCGCGGTACAATGATCATAAACATGTAACCAATCGCGAATATTATCTCCTTCACCGTATACAGGAACTTTTTCTTCATTTAAAACTCTTGAAATCGTTAGAGGAATAAGCTTTTCTGGAAAATGATAAGGTCCATAATTATTAGAACAGCGAGTAATATTTACTGGTAAATTATATGTCTCATGGTATGCTCTAACTAGCATATCTGACGAAGCTTTACTAGCACTGTATGGACTATTAGGTTGTAAAGGGGTTTCCTCTGTAAAAAACGTTTTGCAGTCAAACGTCAATTCTCCATAAACTTCATCTGTTGATACATGGACAAACTTATTGATACCGAATGTTTTAGAAGCATCTAGTAGAACTTGTGTACCTTGAACATTTGTTTTAATAAATATTTCAGGATCTTCTATTGAACGATCAACATGACTTTCTGCCGCAAAATGAATAACATAATCAAATTGTTCTTTTTCAAATAAAGCCATTATAGACTCTCTATCTGCTACATCTGCCTGAACAAATGAATAGTTTTCTTTAGCTTCTATACTTTGGTGTTTTGTTAAATCCCCCGCATACGTTAATTTATCTAGATTACATACGGTATAATCAGGATATTTATCAACCATGTATTGAACAAAATTTCCTCCAATAAACCCTGCTCCACCTGTTACCAACACTCTCATTTTAACCCCACCTAATATTATTTTATAGAATTTCCAACCTCAATCAAATATTGTCCGTATGCAGTTTTTATCAATGGAGCTGCTAATTTTATTAACTGATCTCTATTTATATACCCTTTACGAAACGCAATTTCTTCAATACAAGCTATATATAGGCCTTGGCGTTTTTGTATTGCTTCAACAAAATTTGAAGCTTCTAGTAGTGATTCATGAGTTCCTGTATCTAGCCACGCTAAACCTCTACCGGTTAATTCAACTTTTAACTGATTTCTTTTTAAGTAATATTCAATAATTGATGTTATCTCCTTCTCCCCTCTAACTGATGGTTTGACCTTCTTTGCGATATTAACTACACTATTATTAAAGAAATATAATCCAGGTACTGCATAGGATGATTTTGGATTATCCGGTTTTTCTTCAATAGATATAGCGTTGTTCATTTCATCAACCTCCACTACTCCGTATGCTCTTGGATCTTTAACATAACATCCAAAAATCGTAGCTGGGTGATTATTGTTAGAAATTTGTTTTAATCTATTACCAAAGTTTGATCCATAAAAAATATTATCTCCTAAAATTAATGCCACAGATTCATCACCTATAAAATCCTTACCTATAATAAAAGCCTCTGCTAATCCATTGGGGTTAGCTTGAATAGCATAACTAAAACTCATTCCTATTTGCTTCCCATCACCAAGCAACTCTTTAAAAATTTTGATATCTCTTGGTGTGGAAATAATTAAGACTTCTTTTATATTGGCGAGCATTAAAACAGACAAAGGGTAATATATCATTGGTTTATCATATATAGGTAAGATTTGCTTAGATACACTTTTTGTGAGAGGATATAAACGCGTACCTGATCCTCCAGCTAATATTATTCCCTTCATAATGCCTCCTCTATTTTACTTATTTCTTTTTTTAATATCCATTGAGAAAAACTATATATTGCTAGATAATTTAATGACATAACTACAGAGTAAAGACCTACTGCCCAGTATGAATTTAATGAAAGTAAATATACTATACCAAACACTATAAGAACTAGTATTAAACGCAAAACAACCAAAAAAAACGATTCTCTTACTCTTTCAAAAACGGAGGTTATATTACTAATTGGTGTAGTAATAAAATTAAAAAAAACTAGTATTGATAACAATCTTGCATACTCACCAGCTTGATACCAGCCATCACCGAACACCAAGGAAAAAAGGAATGGTCCTCCCAACAATAATAATATTAGGGGTAAGAGAGCAATTAATATGAGTTTTTTTTGTAAAGAATCAGTCAATTCTTTAATTTTTTGTGGATTTTCTTTACCCATACTAGCTATTTCACTATAAAAAACATCAGCAACAGATTTACCAATCAGCGACATTGGTAATTTGACTATATTATTTGCTAATCCATAGAAACCAACCACACCCCCACCATAAATGCTAGCCAAAAAAATAATAGGCAATTGCATTGTGAATGTATGGAGTAATTTATCCGGACCAGAGTATAGCGGGAAATGATAATACCTTTTCCACACACACTTCATATCTTTTAACGAAACTAATTGAAATAATTCACGTCTATTTAATAAAGATTTTGATAGCGTTAGTGTTCCTGCACTATGACTAATAATTTTCCCTATTATTAATCCTATAGGTCCAAAGTTAGATATACCAAACGTAATTTTTGATAATTCACCAAAAACTGTCTGGCTCACCCTAGTTTTACTAATAGCTTTAAAATTTTTCTCTCGTAAAGCCCATCTGTTTAAAATTTGATAACATCCCAAAAATAACACCCCTAAAGGTATAAACCACCGAAATTTTGTTATTTGATTTGTGTTACCAAATATAAACAAGAATGAGTTTCCCACACCAACAATAATAATTAACATTACAACATAGAGCAATAGAATTACAAAACTTAAAACTAATAAATTTACAGCTTGCTTCTCTTTTGTAGCTATTGGTATTGCGATTTCATACCTTAAGGAAGAAGCAATAATGAGTATGCTAATGATCGATGTGAATATTGTAAGAATACCTATTTCATCGGGTGTATAAAGCCTTGTTATTATTGGAGAAAAGAACAAATTTAACACTTGCGCAATTGCCGTCCCACCAGCGATCATAAAAACATTTTTCGAAAAATTATTTCTGAGTAGTTTTCTAATTGAATTCAAGATTGTTCTCCTTGATCTTATAATTTACTAGTTTTATTATTTGACTGAAATCAGATATAAATGAATCCCTATTGAAATCATTTTTTATTAAAAACACATTCTCTCCGTTGAGCAGTAATCTATCCTGTATCTCCTTAACCTTCTCAAATTCATTTTCTAGCGCTGAGTGTTTTTGAATATTAGTATACTCAGACCAAACTTTCGGCCAGCCTTGTTTTCTTTTTTCAATTCTCTCATAATTTTTTTCGATATTACTTTCGATGATTATATAAATTTTTGAGTGTTTGCTATAATTAATTTTCTTGTTTTGCATTACAGAATTTAAATAATGATCAAATAGTTTAGGATTATATTTGCTACCCATATAAATACCAGATGCTTGAATAATACCTTCATCTAATATGACAATTGATTTGTTATTAATATTTCTGTTTATTATCATGTTATTTTTAAAGTTTACTAATATATATGATATTTCTCGTTTTTTAATTTTTATTTTTTTTTTCGATTTTAATATTTTTAAGCAAATTCTAATAAAATTCCCGTCAATAAAAGATAAATAGCTCAATTTATTAAATATTCTTTTTGTAAAACTTGAGTTAGATTGAATACCTTTCTTACTAATATCCGCTCTTGTATAAACTCCATCTATTCCAGTATCTTCTTGTTTAAAAAGACTTTCTATTTTTTTAGCAAGATATGTTTTCCCAGAACCAGGTGGTGCAATAAATTCTATAATCATGTTTATTTCCCCTTATAAAAATGCTTAATAGAATTAGTGACTTCACTCATATCTTCTTCTGAAATTTTATAATACAGAGGTAACCTTAAAATTCTTTCACTCTCTGTCGTAGTATATTTGTCTTCTCCATAGAATTCACCGTATTTCTTCCCAGCTTCTGAGGAGTGTAAAGGAATATAATGAAAACTAGCAGTAATTTGTTTTCTCTTAAGATACTTTATTAGAGCTTGTCTTTCTTCAAAAGTACTACATTTAATATAAAACATATGAGCGTTGTGTTGACAATTACTTGGTATTACGGGTAATTCAATTAGACCTTTATCTTCTAGCTCTTTTAATTCTCTATAATATAGGTTCCATGTCTTTAGCCTGTTAGTATTAATCATTTCAGCTTCTTCAAGCTGGGCATATAAATAAGCTGCGTTCAACTCACTAGGTAAATATGAACTTCCTATATCAACCCATGAATATTTATCTATCTGACCTCTGAAAAATTTACTTCTATTAGTCCCTTTTTCACGGATAATCTCTGCTCTTTCAATTAAATTCTTGTTCTGAATTAAAAGCGCTCCTCCTTCACCCATTGTATAATTCTTAGTTTCATGGAAACTATAAGTTCCCAAATCACCAATAGCTCCTAGAGCTTTTCCATTATATTTGGACATTACACCTTGGGCAGCATCTTCAATAACAACTAGATTGTATTTTTTAGCGATCTCCAAAATTCTATTCATTTCGCACGATACTCCCGCGTAATGTACTGGTACAATTGCTTTAGTTTTACATGTAATAGCTTGTTCAATTAAATTTTCATCAATATTCATGGTATCTGGTCTAATATCAACAAAAATAATTTTAGCTCCTCTCAACACGAATGCATTCACTGTTGAAACAAAAGTAAAAGACGGTGCTATTACTTCATCCCCTGGTTGAATATTAGCTAATATTGCTGCCATTTCTAGAGCATGGGTACATGATGTAGTAAGTAAGACTTTTGGGATGGAGAAATTTTTTTCAAACCAAGAATTACACTTCATGGTAAAATGTCCATCTCCACAAATCTTTTGTCTATCTTCTATTACTTCTCTAATATATTTTTGTTCCTTTCCTATGAAAGGTGGTTTATTAAAATTTATCATTAAAATCCCCCCTTGCAATAATACCACTGCATTATATTATTGATTAAGAAACCACTTTTAATATAGGCATTAATTGCTTTGGTATTTCTCCCCTGTGTTGAAACGTATATTTTATTACAATTATTATTAATAGATAAATTATTAATGAAACATAATAGTCTTTGACTAATTTTTTTACCTTGAAACTCAGGGAAAACACCAATTAACCCAATCACTAACTTTTTATTCGAGATTTTATAAGTGATAAATCCTTCTAAAGAATCTTCACCATAATAACCAACACAGTTATCATCCAGTTCTCCTTTTATACTATTAGTAACCCATGTGTAATAAAATTCATTTATTTTTTGTTTACTACCTATGGAAGAAAATCTAGATACGCCTCCATATAATGAATAAAATTTATCTTTCCATACATGGAAGTCCTCAACTTTAGCATCTTGAAAAGCATTGACTTCAACTATTTCACTTTCCTCTTGAACCTCTTTTACTAGATTCACTTTACTTTCAACAAATCTGAAATTGTTATCTACCAAAAAATTAATATAATCTATATCACTATCGTTTGCTAACGCTTGAATAATATATGGCGTGCTATCCAATTCATTATGGTAATCTAATTCATTAGGTTCTGCTTCATATAATTTGTTTGCATTGTAAAGTCCTACGTTCCAAAAGTTAGTATCCCATTCCATTTTGGTTATTTTTAACACCTAAACTTCACCTTCACTAAAAATCCCCTTCCAATCTTCAATTAATTTTGATTCTGAAAACTGCCTTTTCACATTTTTAATGTTTTTTTCCCGAACTTCTTTACCCATTTCTTCAAATAAATTCTCAAAATCATCATTTGCATTATATACCTTCAAATCATGATCTAAACAAAACTGCCATGTAGTAATTACATCGCGTATATAAACCTTTTTCCCCAATCCTAATAATGATATTATGTTCCCTAGCGCCTGTTGTCTTTTATGATTGAAAATGGCTATATCAATTTTAGCAAGTATATCGAGATATTTATCGAAAGGCATGAATTCAGTTATTGGAGTGAATTTTTCCCCATACAGATTTCTTCCATAGTTTATAATTGTTTCAGCATAACCTTCATCTCCATATGATAACGGGCATATAATTTCTATTTCCATATCTTTATATTTATTTACTTTGTCCAAAATTTCTATATGATTATTACTTGGATCAGCAGAGTTACCAATTTGAATGTATATTCTATCAGTGGTTTCTAATTCCTTATTGACAATGTAATCTTTATACAAATTACTAGGGTACAAAAATGAGTAATAGTATTTCCCTTTAAATCCGTACCATCTTTTAGCTAAATCATAATCTCCTTTAATATGTGTTACTAAACCAGCCATTTTCTTAATAATAGATTTACGTATGAATTCATATAGATTATATAAAAAACCCCTATTACTCACTTCACGACAATATAAGTCTCCCCCCCAGACAACCCAATAACATTTTTTTAATAACCAAGGCTGCATGAATAAAAGTATTACTATGCTTGAGGAAAAAATACTGTGTAGTATTATTTTATCTGAGCAATTCATTTCTCTAAGCAATTTAAATAAATGTACTATTTTTTTGCTCACACATATTACATTACCATTAAGTAGGATCGGGTTATTTTCAGTATTTCCTTCACCTAAAATAACGAAAAAATGTTCATAAGAATTAAATTCTTTATTAACGAATTGAATATAGGATTGTGTAAATTTTTGATTTGGCATTACATGTAAATTATACACTGTTTACTATTCACTCCTATTGCTTATATGTTTCTATATAAATATCAAATAAATAATTTCAATTACAAAAAAATTTTACACTATTGGAATTTTTACAGACCTTTATATGAGATCCCACAAACAATCGCCAGATTAACCCAAAAAAAACTATTCAGTAGCATTCCATGTGTAAAGAAAGAAATGATCAGGTAACTGAGAAGACCTAAAGTAAGTATATTCCTGTTTTTTATAACTACGTATGAAATCCTGAGCAGAAATAAAAACAATATACTAAATCCAATAAAACCCAACGAAACAAAAGTATCTACAAACACAGAATGAGCATAGTAGTCAAATCCTCCTTTAATTGCTAAGTTTCTAAATTGTGCTAACCCAGCTCCAAAAAACCACTGCATTCCATTCATCTCTCTAATGGTAGTCTCCCAAATTAACCATCTAATATTACCAAAATACGAGTCGCCTGTATAAAGCGATGCGGAGGGTCGTAATCTTTCAAATAGCTCTGTTTCTGTCGGCAAGGAACTAACCAATAGAGAAATTGCAATAATTATCATCAAAAAGGAAAAGATTAAATAACCTTTATTGATTCTTCTTATTTTCCCTTTCCATAGCATAGAAAAAAATAACATGACTCCAAAAGAAATCACTATAGCTAATATAACCCCACGAGAGCCTGTCATTATTAAGAGTATTGCAAAGATTGAAATGAGAAAGATATGAATCATTCTATTCCCTCTTGTAAAAGGAAAAGATAAGTAGCTATAGCTTGATAAAATATAATTCCTGTAAATCAATGATATAAGCATAGTAAATAATGAATAACCAACAATATTGGACATAGCACGTACATTACCAGCCACACTAAGTCTTCTAAAACCATCGGACATAATTTCTGGTGCCGAAAAAACAAGTGCACTTATGGTAGCTATAATAAATGCATATAAAAATAAATTAATTGCTGTATGATCTACATAACACAATCTAGCAGTAAAAATTAGTATCATCAAAAAGCAGAATAACGCAATGTTACTCGCAAAACTTGTTCCATCCAAATTGAAAATATAGGAAATAACAGATGTTAAAGTTAACATGAATACAAAATATATTATATTTTTTTTGTATTGTAATGCACCTGTTTTTATGCTGTTTATGACCTCTTTTATCAATAAAGTTCCTGTAACTGCTATTAACAATGTATTAAATGTACTCATATTATGTTGTGTTTCAAATATACCACTAGTACTAATAGTTAATATCCAAAGACTTAAGCCAATACTGGAATTATACAGAGTTACAACTATTAAAATTAAAGTTAGATAACTAATATTTTGAGAGTTTGGATAAATTAGCATAATATGATTAATTATTGCTAAAAAAAGCAATATAAATATCCCTCTCTTTTTTCTCTCTATAGTTATTAAGTTACTCAATTAACAAGCCTCCTAAAATCTAAAGTATATTTTTAAAAGTTTATGTTACCCCATTACTTTTCACTATTTTTAATATTTTCTTATCTTAAAACGCGTTAAGTAAGCTAAGTATCCTAGAGGGTAATATAATAACGTCATAAGTTTGTTAGGTGAATTTTTAATGGCATTTTTATCATTACTTAGTATCGAGCCCGCAATGTACATTATTGCATGCTTGCTCTTAGGAACAAGGCCTATAGCTAGGTCAAAGGATTGTTTTTTCACTAATGTATAACCTTTTGGATTTTTTTTAATAATCTCAAGCTTATTTTTAGTTAATCCATCCGCCAAATATTCACAAATGCAAAGTTTTTCTTGTGACACTTTAAATTTATACTTCCTATTAATCTCTCTAGCGAGATATTCTGGTGAAATAAACTTCTCGCCTTTAATTTCAGGAAAACGATAATCGTTAATTATTTCCTTTTTATAAAATTGAATAAATTCAGACCTAATTCTATATTTATCAGTTATGGCCATTATTGTAGTTTCAGTTACATTTAGAGGTATTCTTCTACCACCCATTACCCCTCCATTGCAATGATTTCTAAGTGCCAACATTCCACAATATGAAGGTTCTTTGCTGATAGGTTCTAAAGTTTTTATAGCTTCTTCTATTGCACCTGGTGTCAATTGATCATCTGAATCCAAGCAGACAAAGTACTTTGTCTTTAGCATGTCAAATGAGAAATTTAATGCGGATGCTTTTCCACCATTTTTTTTCTTATAATATTCAATATTTAAGTGTTTTTCATTCATCCATTTTTCTACTAATTTTTCTGTGTTATCTGTTGATCCATCATCTATTATTATCCAAATAAACGATTTATTAGTTTGTTTTTTTAATGATAGATAACACTTATCTAATATATAGCCTCTATTAAATGTTGGTGTTACTACAGTAACCATAGCATCTTTTTTCATATGTTATACTTCCTTTTTAAAAATCTCCGTGGAGTAAGCATCAACTACTACCTGCCTATTAAACTCCTTTTCTACCTTTTTTCTACCAGCCAAACCCATCTGTTTTTTTTCAGCAAAACTCATGTTTAAAAATCTCTCTACCTTCTCTATAATGTCGTTACTATTCTGTTCTTCTACTATAAAACCAGTACTTCCATCTTCTACAATTTCTCTACAACCACTTCTGTTAGTTGTTATAACAGGTCTGCCACAAGCTGCACTTTCTAGAAGAACATTCGACATTCCTTCAGGATAAAATGTTGGGTGTATTGTACAGTGAGAAATCGTATAAAACTTCCTAACATCACTTTGCATACCATGATATTGAATAATACCTTTTTCAGTCATATCTTTTAATTTTTCTTCATAAGATTCTTCACAAAATCCAAGAATATGAAATTCAGTGTTAGGATATTTACTCTTAATATATTCTGCTGTATCAAGATATTGTTCTATCCCTTTTTGCTTCATAACTCTTGAGATAAATAAAAAATTAATAACATCGTCTTGAGGATAATCCAAAACTTTAAAGAACTTTAAGTTAACTCCAGAACCAGGAATTACTTTTTGTTTTCCTTTAATGCTTATTTTACTATTTATGAAGTCAGCGTTTTCCTTATTTTGAAAGAACACACATGAAGCATTTTTTAAAGCTAACTGGTATAAAAATATAGTAGTTTTCTGTAACAAACCACCATTCTCGACAGCGGTGCCAAGCCCTGTAATATTTGAAATGTATGGTGTTTTGGCAAGCCTACACATCATTCCCCCGTAGATATTAGGTTTAATTGTATACGACAATACTATGTCCGGCTTGACCTTATCCAAAATCTTTTTATACTTAACCATCAGTTTAAAGTCAGTAATAGGATTCGTTCCTCTTCTGCTAATATTCGTGTTTATAAATTCACACCCTAAGTCAACCAGTTCTTTTACAAACTTTCCATCAGGTAAAGATATAAACACTTTGTTATCTTTTAACAGTTCTTCAATCAGTTCTTTTCTAAATTTATACAATCCTACATCATTATTAGCTAATATCAGAACTTTCTTCATTAGTTAATTCTCCTCACCGGAACCCCAACATATGTCCCAGGTTCATTGATGTGCTTTATCACCACAGCACCTGCCCCTATTTTGCATCCACTGTAGATGTTTACGTTATTGCTTACAACACTACCAATTCCTAGCCACGTACCTTTTCCTATATTTACGTTCCCAGCACTTCTCACTCCAGGCGATATATGGACATAATCTTCTAAGATAGTGTCATGATCCAAGCTAGAACTCGTATTAATAATGCAACCTTTACCAATATTGCTTGAGCTATTGACAACAGCCCCCGCCATAATAACAGTACCTTCACCAATTTCAACATCTAGTCCTATTATTGCTTCGGGATGAACTAAACTTATTATATTTGAACCATCAGTCCTCAGCTTTTCTTGCAACAGTTCTCTCATAGCATTATCTCCTATTGCTACAAAGAACTCGGCTTCCTTCCTATATCTAAAATAGTCATCTACTTTTCCGATAACTTTCAATCCCATACACTTCTTAGTAGCAACGTCATCATCGAGGAAGGCGATGCTCTCCCATTTGTTCAACTTTATTGCTATATCTGCTGCAACTTTACCGTGCCCGCCAGCTCCAATTATAAGAAGTTTATCTTTCATGACCCGATTTGCTCCTTTTCATTCCCTTTAAAAGGTTCAATTGTAGCTGCGTTTTTTGAATTAACACCTTCTCTGACAAACGTTTTTTTGATTGTAAGTAAAATTATTTCCCAGTCACCTATAAAACTCATGTTATCGACATATTTCACATCAAGATTGAACTTATCTTCCCAACTAATCGTATTCCTTCCGCTGACTTGAGCTAACCCTGATAAACCCGGTCTTACTTCATGTCGACGCTTTTGATGATCATTATATAAAGTCAGATACTGTATTAATAAAGGCCTAGGACCAATTATAGACATTTCACCTTTTAGGATATTAAATAGTTCAGGAAGCTCATCTAGCGATGTAGATCTCAAAAACTTTCCGAATTTTGTCAATCTTAAACTATCTGGTAATAAAACTCCACTATCATCTTTTTCATTCGTCATTGTTCTGAATTTATACATCATAAAGATTTTTTCATTTAGACCAGGTCGTTTTTGTTTAAATAGTATCGGGCTACCAAGTCTAGTTCTTACTAAAATTGCCAATAGTAAAATTATCGGACTTAAGGCTATAATAGCAATCAATGAGAGCATAAAATCCATTGGTCTTTTTACAAACCTTTTATAAATCTTACCTTTTGAACT
Source organism: Natronobacillus azotifigens (assembly GCF_026805325.1). GTDB lineage: Bacteria > Bacillota > Bacilli > Bacillales > Amphibacillaceae > Natronobacillus > Natronobacillus azotifigens. The sequence continues at coordinate 20,432 of NZ_JAPRAT010000011.1, read as the reverse complement.
ACTCATTATTTACACCACAACTTCTTTATTATCTCTACAATTTTAGTCAACTGTGAATCCGTTAATTTAGTATCACTCGGCAAACAAACACCATCTTCAAACAGTTCATTGGACACGTTCTTTCCGACAAAATCATACTCCTCAAAGAATGGCTGCATATGCATCGGTTTCCAAATTGGCCTTGACTCAATATTCTCTTCCTCTAAAACTTCAAAGATGTCTATTGGTCTAATTTTCCCACTTAATGTCATTGCACTCAACCAATAATTCGGTTCGTCCCATTCATTAGTAGGCATGAACTGAACCCCTTCAAGTTCCCCCAATTCTTTTTTGTAATAGTCAAAGATATATCGTTTCTTTTCAACTCTCTGATCCAATACTTTAAGTTGACCTCTACCAATACCTGCAACTACATTACTCATACGATAATTAAAACCTAATTCGCTATGCTGATAGTGTCTAGCTTGATCTCTAGATTGAGTTGCCCAGAATCTAGCTTTTGCAATACGTTCTTCATTATCAGAAACAAGCATTCCACCACCAGAAGTAGTAATGATTTTATTTCCGTTAAACGAGAATATTCCATAATCACCAAACGTTCCGGTCTGTTTACTTTTATAGTAAGTACCTAAGCTTTCAGCTGCATCTTCTATTAAAACAACATTATGTTTCTTACAGAGTTCTACTATTTGATCCATATCAGCAGACAAACCATACAGATGCACAACAATAACTGCCTTAACTTCTGGATACTTATGAAAGGCTTCTTCTAATGCTTGTGGACACATGTTCCATGTTGCATAATCACTATCTATAAATACAGGGGTTGCACTTTGATAGATAATTGGATTAGCTGTGGCTGAAAATGTAAGGGTGGGACAGAATACAATATCCCCTTCACCAACTCCCGCTGCCTTTAATGCCAAGTGAATAGCTGCCGTTCCAGAGGAAAGTGCTGCAGCTGCCTTTGAACCAACTTTATCTGCTAATTCTCTCTCAAATCCATTAACGTTTTCACCTAGTGGAGCAATCCAATTTGTATCGAAAGCTTCCTGCACATATTCCATTTCATAACCTTCATCGCTCATATGTGGTGATGAAAGAAAAATTCTATCTTTATTTTTAGTTGTTCCCATCTTTAAGACTTCCTTCCTAATGTTGGTTACTTAGTATAGTAGAACTTAATTGGAAATTCCAATTAACTTCTAAAATACCCAGATGACATTCACTGAATATGACCTATCACTTTAAAAGGGAATCAGCTACTACCTATAGCAAAAATAGTAGCTGAATCAATATAACATCTTTTATAATAGACTTATGTTACGGCTTCAACTTCCCGCTCCCCAAAAACAATCCCCATCAATTCATCCTTAAGTTCCTCATTCGAATATTTCGGGAATTGCTCAATCAAAGCTAGCAGCCGTTCGGTATGCACTTCTTTTGTTCGTCCTACGTAAATCTTTTCATAAACTTCGCCTGGGAGAATTTCATCTTCCCCTAACAGTTCTTCATACATCTTCTCACCTGGTCGTATTCCGCTAAATTCAATCGGAATATCTTTGGTCGAGAATCCGGATAGTTTAATTAGATTCTTCGCTAAATCAACAATCTTCACAGGCTCACCCATATCCAAAACGAATATTTCTCCACCTTTGGCTAGGGTTCCCGCTTGAATCACGAGTCGAGAAGCTTCTGGAATCGTCATAAAATAACGAGTCATATTAGGATGGGTAACCGTAATAGGACCACCCGCTTCAATTTGCTTCTTAAAGAGCGGGATTACACTACCGCGACTTCCGAGTACATTACCAAATCGTACCGCAACAAATTTTGTTTTGCTTCGGGAGGCTAGATCTTGCACAACCATTTCTGCTACTCGTTTTGTTGCGCCCATCACATTCGTTGGGTTTACCGCTTTATCAGTAGACACCAACACAAATGTGCCAATCCCAAACGTATCTGCCGCTTCGGCTACGTTTCTCGTTCCAATCACATTGTTCTTAATTGCTTCATGTGGGTTATGCTCCATTAACGGCACATGTTTATGTGCAGCTGCATGATAAACAATTGTTGGTTGATATGTCTCCATTATGCTAAACATCCGCTTTCGATCTTGCACATCACCAATAATTGGAATGATCTCGACATCTTTTGTCTGGAATGTGTTACGCAACTCCATATCTATCGAGTAAATACTAAATTCCCCGTGTCCTACTAAGATGAGTCGATCAGGAGTAAAACGCATCAGCTGCCGACAAATCTCTGAACCAATCGAACCACCAGCACCAGTAACCATTACGGTCTGATCGGTCACATATTCAGAAATTTTATGAATATCTAGTGTCACTGGAGGTCTTCCAAGTACATCCTCTACATCTACATTACGCAAGGCATTTACAGACACGCGACCTGTTGCGATATCCTCAATTTTCGGTAAAATTTGAACTTTTGCATCTGCTTTATTACACTGGTTGATAATGTTCTTTAAGTCACCATTTTTTAGTGAAGGAATCGCAATGACAATATGGTCAATTGCTTCCGCTTCCACCACTTCAAGAATATTATCTGTTCCACCAATTACAGGAATATCATAAAGTTGCATTCGATGCTTCGTCACATCATCATCCACGAACGCAACCGGACAAAGATCCGTGTTATGATGCTCATTTTTCAACTGACGAGCAATCATCGCCCCCGCTGCACCTGCTCCTACAATCAACGTTCGCTTCTGATCTTTTTGTCGAACAAGAAAACGATCTCGTACGATTCGCCACGTGAATCTTGTTCCACCAATTAAGAGTAAATATAGTAAATAGGTAACCAGCAATGCTCTGCGATAAATAGAGAAGCCATTAATAAAATATTGAATAATTCCGGTAGATACGACAGATAACGTAATGGCTTGCACAATCGCAAATAATTCATTCACACTCGCATAGGCCCACACTTTATGATAAAGCTTATATAAAAATGCATACAGATGATGAAACACCAAAAGGGAAATCGTACTGATGATCACCGTTTGAGTGGACCATACTTGCATTCCTGGGTATACAATCCAAGAGGCAACAAAAATTGCTAGACTAACTGTCAATGAATCTAGCAACATAAGTAGAAACATTCTTTTTCGATAAGACATACGCTTGCCTCCCTCTTCTTCATGATGATTAACACCTGTTTTGTTGTTTTTAAACAAATGGGAAAGATAGCATAAATTATGCACCCTTTCCTTATCTCAACCTAGTTCTTTACTTGTAACTGCTCCACAAGCTCGATCAGCATTTTTTCCACATCAGATCCAATGTCTTTATTTTTTAAAGCGAACTCTAACGTGGTACGCACAAAGCCAAGCTGTTCTCCAACATCATAACGCGCTCCTTGGAAATCATAGGCATAGACTTTTTGAATTTCATTTAGCATTTGAATCGCATCGGTTAGTTGAATCTCTCCACCTGTACCGACTTGTTGACGATCTAGGAAATGAAAGATTTCTGGTGTGAATACATAACGACCCATGATTGCTAAGTTAGAAGGTGCAGTTCCAAGTGCTGGTTTTTCCACAAAATGATTTACTTGATAACGACGTCCGGTTTGCGAACTTGGATCAACAATCCCATAACGATCAGTCACACTATGATCCACCTGTTGCACACCAATGACTGATGATTCTGTTTCTTCGTATTGATTGATTAGTTGTTTTAAACAAGGAACATCGCTTTGCACGATATCATCACCGAGCAGTACAGCAAATGGCTCATCACCAATGAATTTACGAGCACACCATACCGCATGCCCAAGTCCTTTTGGTTCTTTTTGGCGGATATAATGAATATCAGCTAGATTCGTAGATTGCTCTACTTTATGTAGCAGATTCAACTTATTCTTTTCTTTTAAATTCTGTTCTAGTTCAGGCGCAAAATCAAAATGATCTTCAATCGCACGCTTCCCTTTTCCGGTAACGATAATGATGTCTTCGATTCCTGAAGCAACCGCTTCTTCAACAATATATTGAATCGTCGGCTTATCTACAATCGGTAACATTTCTTTCGGCATCGCTTTTGTTGCTGGCAAAAATCGTGTACCTAAACCAGCAGCAGGAATAATTGCTTTTTTTACTTTTTTCATAATTGGTATAACTCCTTTTTCATCTCTAATATTTCATTTAGATGGGTTTCCTAATCCAGCAAGGTCAATACAGCCACACACTTTCCTATGTGTATGTGCGATTGGTTCTCTCTAGTACAGAAAAAACAACTTAGAACAAGCCGAGGAATTTTTTTTGTTTAATCCGTGTGGGTTCTTCCGCGAATACCGTTTGTCCTTCGATTAACAATTGGGCGTTTTCCATTAGGTAATAAACGGTGCCTGTTCCATATATTTGTTTAATTTCTTTCGTTGCTTCTTGCATATAAGAGCGCCTTGACGTTGTATTATGCGTATCAGATGCTACAAAGTGTGTTAAGTTCGCTTCGATTAAGTCATGCGAGAATTTCTTAATTTTTTTCCCAAATTTACCGACAAGACTTGCAGCGGTAATTTGAGTTAGCGCACCATTTCGAACAAAGTCATACAACATATTCGGGTGCTCTAGTAATTGTGTGTTTCGCTCTGGGTGCACAATGATTGGTGTGATCTCTTGTACTTGCAGATCAAACAATAGTTGCGCGGTAAAACGAGGAACATGATTGGTTGGTAACTCTACCAATACATATCTACTTGTTTCATTAATAGGTAATAATTCATTGTGGTTAAGGTCTTCGATCATCTCTCCATAGATACGAATTTCTTGACCAGGTAAAATAGTCACAGGGATTCCCTCTGCTTCTAAACGTTTGTTTAGTTCAGCAACCCCTTGGATGATAGAATCTTTTGGATTATCATATCTTCCATTTTTATGATGAGGTGTGGCGAGCATCGTATGAATACCTTGTGAAGCTGCTTCTTTCGCCATCGCAACACTATCTTCCATATGTTTCGCTCCATCATCTACGTTCGGCAATATATGACAGTGGATATCTATCATACGAAGCACTCCTTTTATCTATTAATTATTTTTGTCTCTAACGAAAAATTACATTAGTACTAGTATAGCAGGCTACTAGAAAAAATGGAACCTCATGGATAACATTTCTTTACAAAATCAAGGGAAAACGTTGGGGAAAATATGAATTTTTCGTCTAACTTTACGAAAAATTCATAGTCCTTTCTTACTATGTTTTTTTGGCAACGTTTGCAAATTCCATAAAAAAAACAACCCCGTATAAGTGGGTTGTTTTTTCGCGAGTCCTAGCTTTTTCTTTTCTTACGCAGTTTTTTTCTCATTCCCCGCTACTAGTTTCGGACGTTTATGGAATAAGAACGCCACTGCAATGACATTAATAATGAATGCCGGTAGTAAATACGAGCCATTATACCAAAGAGAATAATACCAATCGCCTACTTCCAACACCGAACCAAAGAAAATGATTCCAGATAAGAAATGTGCTACAAAACGAAGGATAATTCCGATTAACACACCTATTGTGACCATACCAACAAAACGTTTTGTCGTCCCTGCCTTCAATGACCCTTGGACAGCTGGCGACATCACGCCAGCAAAACCAAGCACAGTGAAAGCAATTGGGTAATCCAACAGTGCTTGAGCCCAATTCAGAATGTATGGTGTTCCCAATGTCATTTGAAGAATAGCATATAAGAAACCTGCTAATAACCCACCTTTTGTTCCCCAACGGAAAGCAATGATAAAGATTGGAATCATCGCAAAGGATACTGATCCACCTTGTGGCCAAACTTTAAATGATAAAAAAGGAATGATGTCTAATACAAAGGCAAATGCGGAAAAGATTGCGACCTCAATTAAAAATAACGTACGATTTTGTTGCATTGTAATTCCTCCTAAAAATTTTTTATTGACGAATGAAAAAATGGCAACAAAAATAGCAATGACAAGGGGATGCTTCCTGATGGAGGACCCGCTCGCATTGCTACATTACGCCATCAAAAAAGCCACCATCCCTACGCTAGTACTAACTAACAGGTTCATAGGGTCTGAACGATTGTTCACTCTCAGCCGCGCTCGGCTCCCCTTGAAGGCTTAACTTGCTATGCAATTTTTGTTACTGTCATTATAACCAAACCTGATTAACTTGGCAATAGCTTTGCTTGTACTATCGTGAGCAAAGGTGGATTTTCCTAACATAAAGGTTGAAGTGAATTTTTAGTCAGCGGTGGGGTTTATTCAGACTGGTTTGATTGATTCTGACTTACTACTGTCCGAATTAACCCCTTTTTCGGACAACTTTACTTGATTCTGGCTTATTTCTGTCCGAATTAACCCCTCATTCGGACAGCTTTGCTTGATTCTAGCTTATTACTGTCCGAATTAACTCCTTTTTCGGACAACTTTGCTTGATTCTGACTTATTTCTGTCCGAATCAGCAACCTTTTCGGCCACCTTTGACTACACCCATGTTATTATCCAACAATTATTTTAGAAAAGAAAAAACTTGCCAAGTTGGCAAGTTTTATTCTCCATAATAATAATATTGATCTTTTTGTTTGTCACGGTCATTTAGTACTGCACCTAATAACTTCGCTTTTGCTGGCTCTAGTAAATGTTTTGCCTTAAGGGCGGCTTCTTGATCTGTTTGCTTACTACGAACAACAAGTAATGCACCATCTACTTGATTTGCTAGAATTTGCGCATCGGTAACGGCCAAAACTGGTGGCGTATCAAAGATGACTAAATCATAGAAGCTTGTTGCTTCTTGAATCATTTTCATCATTGCTTTGGAACCAAGTAATTCCGACGGATTTGGTGGAATTGGTCCAGCAGCCAAAACATCTAAATCAGGAATGTCCGACTTTGTTGTCGCTTCTTCTAACAACAATTCTCCCACCAATACACTACTTAAACCACGACGGTTGTCCACACGGAACGTATAGTGTACCGTTGGTTTCCGCATATCTGCATCAACTAATAAAACGCGCTTTCCTTGTTGCGCAAAAACAATTGCTAGATTCGCTACGGTTGATGATTTACCTTCTGATGGTCCGGCCGAAGTTACCAACATCGTCTTTAAATCGCCATCAACGGAAGCAAATTGTAAATTTGTTCGTATCGTTCGATATTGCTCAGAAATTGGTGAGCGAGGATTACTTTTCGTAATTAAATGACGCATCGTATTGTTAGCTGTTTTTTTTCGTTTGGCCACTGTACGCTCCCCTTTCTCTTGTTCGATTCATTTGATGTGGAATCACGATGTCCTGATCACTGATATGGGAAATTACACCCAAAACAGGCAGCTCTAATTTGTTCTCTACATCTTCTTCTGTCTTGACTGATGTATCTAAAAATTCTAGTAAAAATGCCAATCCAACACCAACCATCGCTCCAAGCACCAATGCTATTGCTACATTTAATGTTAAGTTCGGACTTACCGGACTAGGATTTGCTGCCAGCTTTGCTTCTGCTAAGACGTTTACATTATCAACATGCATTAAATCGCCGATATCATTCTGAAAAATTTCAACCGTCGTATTGGCTATTGCGACCGCCATCGCAGGATCCGGATCTGTCGCCGTTACGGTTACAACTTGTGAGTTGCCTTCGTTACGAATCGATAATTTATTACTGAGTGATCCTGATGAAATAGTTAGGTCCAACTGATCGACTACTTGATCTAGAATATAGTTACTTTTCATAATAATATTGTACGTATTTATAATCTCCACATTAGAACGAATTTGATTGAGATCAACCGACGTATCTGCTTGATCCCTACTTTGATTTACAATAAACTGATTGCTTGCTTGATATGTTGGCGTGATTGCGTAACGCGTAACTAAGCCACTAATTAGCGTCGCTCCAAGCATGAGAATAATGATTAAAAATAAGCGTTTTTTTACTACCGAAAATATTTCCTTTAATGATATCGTTTCTTCCATCTATTTGACCCTCCTGTAGACTATCATCGTCGAAGCCCTTTCTCTTTTTACACAAAAGAAATTATACCATAGTAATATATCAATTTGGGGATTATCTTAGGAATTGGAAGTTTTTTTTTGAGGAAAGATAATGGTATGATTGAATAAATGAAACAAAGGATGTTTCGATTTCTAATTTAATTGGGAATATCGGAAATCCTTCATTTCCTTCTTACACTACTGGAGGTACTTCTATGACAACGATTCAATTAATTAAACCGCGATCAATTATGTGTACAACACTATTACATAAGCTAGACTTAGCATGCAACCACATTTCACATCAACATACTTTAGACTTAGAGCAATTATTATCTAAACCTACTATTGACCTAATTATCATCGATATATCTATCTTACATGATCCTGTTCCCATTATCGAAAAATTATTAAAAAAAAATTTAAAGGTTGCCGTTTTAATTGGCAAGCAACAGATCGAGTCCATCGATCGTTTGTTTCAAATAAAAATTCATGGCTATTTATCTGAAGAAATTGAAGAATTTGAACTGCTTCGCGCAATAGAAATCATCTTATCCAATCAACGCTATATTCACTATCCGATTGCTACTGTTCTGCAAGATGCCTATCAAATTGCAACAAAACACGAACCAACTACGGAACGTCCTCCTAACGTATTTACTGATCGAGAGTGGGAAGTGCTTGATTTGCTAACAAAAGGTTGTTCAAATTTGGAGATTGCGGAGGCACTCTACTTGTGTGAGAGTACCGTGAAAAATTATATTAGCAATTTAATGAAGAAACTCGATGAAAACAATCGGACAAATGTAGTTTTGAGTGCATTAAGACATGGATGGTTTACCTTTTGAACTGCTCTTCTTTCTACTTCAGACCAAGGAATAGCCAGGAAACGTCTCCATGAAATATTAAAAAACTGCGATCAGCGGGTGGGGCATCTTCTCCCACTGATTTTTCATGAATTCCTTCGAAGTGCTACCGTGCATCACACTAGCGCGACCTACTTTGATTTTGAATCTGATGTTGAAACTATTTCTCTATTCATTTCCTTACAGAAAAAGCAAAGGGATCATTCTGCTTTTTTCTTAACCAACTTATCCATCCGATCGCGAGGACAAATAGGAGAATAGACGCTATTAGGTAAACAACACGCAGTGGAAAGTATTCTAATAAACCAAATGCTAGTAGTGGGCCAAGCGCAGCACCCGTATCAACCATAATCGTGTGGAAGGTAATCACTTTTATCGAATCGCCTTTCTCGGCTAAGTCGCTAGCGATTGTGTCTGTGGTTGTGACAAAACCAGTTGAGACGAATTGAAACAGCAGCAAAAGAACAATCACAAACGAAATCTGATTGATACTGCCGATCAAAGCGAATAGTGCACTTAGGCTAAGTAAAAAACAAATGAGTGCTTGCTGTTTATGCTTCGTATGATCTAAATACTTGCCGATAAAAGGAGCTAAAAATGGAGCCCATCCCCAACGAACAGCTTGGATGATTCCTGCTATGGCAGTGGATGTGAAAGCAAACGACATGAACGTCCAATTATCCTGATAACTCTGATCAATCCGTGCACTTAATGTATTAGAAAATACCCCAAAGATAAGTAACCCCATTACCATACTTGTTGATAGCGTTAATACAAACTGATCGAGTGCTAAAAGTGGCTTCTGCTGATCGGTAGTTGTTTTTTGAACTGTCGGTTCTTTTTTTCCTGAGGGGGTGAGAAATGGAACAAACGGGAAAGTGACACAACCGATCAATCCAAATAACGTAGTAATAAAGCGAATTGATGTTTCCGCAATTAATAATCCCCCTACTAACATTCCGATTAAACTTCCTATCCCCCAAACGCCGTTGTATAAACCGATAAACTGACCTCTGTCCGTTTTCGATGTTAGTTGAATGATGGAGAGAAACCCTCCCAATCGCAAGAGAGACCATGCAATTCCCCATACAATCCTCATCATGACTAGAATAGAAAATTGACTAAAGATCCCATAGGAGAAGGTAGAGACAATGGCTAAACCCATCGCAATTGATATTCCTAATCTTAATGAATAATGTCGATAGAAAAAACCAACCAGTGGATTGATGGGCAATCGCACAAAACGATTAATCGACAACAATACCCCCACTTGCCAAACCGCTGTCAATCCCATATCACTCCAATAGATAGGAAGAACAATCGAGAGCATGGCATCCCCCATAATCGCAACACCTGTAAAGACTGCAATCCCTATTACGCTAAGTTTATTTGTTCGATTCATGATTTTCTCCTTTTTCACGAAGCCAATGATTGATGATAAGACTAGCTTGTCTTAATGAAATTTGACGAGGCGAAAAGGCACGAAACCCCTGCTCCGAAAGTGTGTGAAGATAAGAGCCATTTGCCAGTTGAAAGATGTCCTCGTATCCGTTAATTGGTTGATCGGCTGCTTCACCTATCCAGCCGACCATCGACCCCTTCGTAATTTTCTCCTGTCCATCAGGAAAAAGAATCGAGATCACACTGTGAAAGTAGGCTTGACGTTGATCGATTGGGTAATTGGATAGTTTTTCAACTAAAGCCTTTGCTCGATCTCGGTCATGCCCAGGTAAAAATCGTGCAGTTTTCACACCGGGAAAACCATCTAAACTACTCACCTGTAACCCGGAGTCTTCACCGACGATAATATCATTTGGGTAATAACATTGAGCTGTCTTAGCTTTTAGCGAGGCATTTTCCAAAAAAGTTGAACCTGTTTCTTCAATATCTGCGATGTCATCGCCCATTGCTATACACATGATGGGTAGGTGAGCAAACCTTTGTTCCATTTCCTTTTGTTTTCTTTTATTTCTTGTAGCTAATCGTAATTTCAATCGACTTCCTCCCTTCGCTTACTAGTTTAGCTTTTTAAAAGAGGAATAAAAGTGTAGAATAGAATTGAATTCATTTCCCCTTTTTAAGGAGTGGTCATCTTGCTGATTGATTATTATCAAAAATTGTGGTTTGCGTATCGTGAAGTTGATTCCTATCCATCGCTTTCTGTTACCGTTGATCAACTTGCTCTGTTATTTTCTTGTACAGACCGTAATGTCAAAATCGTTGTGAAAAAAATGCAGGAGAAAGGTTGGATTGACTGGCAACCCGGAAGAGGAAGAGGACACCATTCACAGCTTACGTTACGTATTTCTTTCGATGACGTTGTCTTCACAGAGGCAAAGCGAATCGCCCGTCATCAATCGATTGATGATGCTGTTCACTTTATAAATCAATACCCAATCGCTCAAACGGTCATCCACCAATTTATGACAAATCTTATTTTTGAACAAATGCCTTCCTCACGAATAGAAGCGAACATCGATCATTTGCGTTTTCCATCCTACCGTTCTCTACCTATTCTTGACCCTGCTTGTATGGATCGCCGGACAGAGAATCATCTCATGCGTCACCTCTATGATTCCCTTGTATCTGTTGACCAGCATTGTCATGGTATGAAACCTGGATTGGCACATGCATGGAAGACAAATAATGAAAAAACACAATGGTGGTTTTATTTAAGAAAATCAGTATTTTTTCATGATGGTCGACAGCTCGTTGCCAAAGACGTATGTGAAAGCCTCGATCGTCACCGACACAAATCATCGCCCTATTATTGGGTAGGGAAACACATCGACACACTAGAAGTGATCCAACCCTTGACAGTAAAAATAATTTTTGACAAACCAATGCCCTTCTTTTTAGAAATCATGGCAACATTAGCAGGTGCCATCGTATCACCAATGAAAAATGGGAAATTGCAGGGGACTGGTCCGTTTCGATTAATCGAAAATAACGAACAACAACTCTCAATGGTCGCTAATGAAAAGTATTATCGTGCTCGTCCCATTCTTGATCAAGTGACACTATATTTCTTTCCAAATTTATACGATAACAAGGATAAGTTGTTAACAGAACAAACTTCCACACTCAATTTCTATCATTATCCTTATTCCAATGATTTGCATCACTATCAAGAGCAAACATTTATCGATCAAGGGAGCAAATTATTAACTTTTAATGGACAAACCGGTCTGCTTTCGAATGATCGAGCGTTGCGCCAAGTCATTTGTGCTGCGATCCAACCTAGTCATTTAATTAAAACGCTAGGAGGAAACCGATACGTAACAGCAACTCGCATGCGCCGAACGTTGGAAAGAGGTTCGTTACAAGAAACATCACTTGATCAGGCAAAAACATTGTTAGAAAAGAGCAACTATCGAGGAGAAGTGCTTACTTTAGCAGGCTATAAAGGAGCAGGAAACGAATTAGATGGCCAATGGATTCAATCCCAATTGAGTAAAGTAGGAATCAAGATAAGCATCACTTTTTATGAATATGCTGATTTTTTCCGCCAGCCTTTACGGGATATTGATATGTTAATCGGAGAACAGTTAGCAGTTGAGGATCCTTTGATAACCTACTTTAAGACTTTTCTTGGTGATCATGGTTTACTATCCTATCATTTACCTACGAAGAGCAAAGAGAAACTAGAACAATACTTGGTTTCTTCTTTACCTAAAGCGCGTATTATAGCGGAAATTGATCAACTAGAAGCACATCTTGTTGCAAATCATCATAGTTTATACTTGTATCGGCTAAATCAATATGCGATTTATCCTGCTTATTTCAAAGGAATTGAACTTAATGTGCTAGGTTGGATTGACTTTTGTAAACTTTGGTTTGATAGAGAAGAATAACAGAACTGAACGTGAACAAACGAGCATGCACTTTGTTCAGTTACCGTGCCCCCCTCATGACTGCCTACGACATTTTTCTTATCTATTGATCAAATACTAGGTACATTGATTCCTTTTTTGTCGATACACTTGGTTTTATGGTATATTTTGATATAATTGTAATGATATGAATATGTTGTCAAGTTGTAGCTGCAAAGGATGGTGGCCATTTGATCATTGATCAGTTTATCGAAGAAGAACAATTTTATCATTATTATCAACCGATTTTTGATTTAAAAAGGCAGAAGCAACTTGGTTACGAAGCACTGCTTCGCTCCCGCGTATATCCTAATCCGGAGTTTGCCTTTCAAGCTGCAAAACGTGCATCACTCTTATATGAACTAGATACAAAATCAATCAAGAAAGCAATTGCTACGTATCAAGATGCGAATGTAAAGAAAGCTGAATTGCTACTTTTTATCAATGTACTCCCATCAACACTCGTTGATCCGCGTTTTTATAGTTTTATTACGGATTTATTTAACAAGAGTAGCATACAAGCCCATCAACTCGTATTAGAAGTATCAGAATCTGAAACATTCGACGAATCATTGGATTTTGTCACCTATATTCATCGTTTAAGAGAACTGGGCATTTGGATTGCACTAGATGATGTAGGAACCGGCTATGCCAACTTCAATATGATTATTGAGATCGAACCTGACTTCATCAAACTCGATCGGTTATTTAGTAGCCAATTAAATCAATCGAAACAAAAACAAAGCTTAATCTATTTTTTTCAGAATTATTGTCAAACCAATCAAATTCAACTCATTTTAGAAGGACTGGAAACGAAAAATGAATTGACATATGCAAAGGAGCTTGGTGTGTTACATGCCCAAGGCTATTATTTAGGAAGACCCGCTTTGCTTCAAGAATGTTAGTGCTCTCCCTTCTTTCTTATAGAAAGTGAAAACGGTTTTTAGGTGCTCAGCTATGGTGATTGTTAGTGCTAAAGAATGACCTACTAGCCTTTAGTCGTTGGAGCGCCACCTTTCCTCTTCCTGTTGTTTTCAATGGAGAGTCTTACGAATGGTGCTCCTGAATTGTATTTACAATTATTCTGAATACTCCTTCCTCTTTTTATTTTCAAATAAGATTATCTAGTGAATTTTGTCGAATTACGCTATAATAATCTCAAGCATGTAATCTAGTAAAAAGAGAGGATGAATATGTATGCAGTTTTGTAAGGAATGTGGGCATGAGCTAAAAAAAGATGCACAATTCTGCCCAGAATGCGGGACTCCAATTGGTGGTAGCCAGAAACCGCCAACAGTTCAGCAACCAGCAACACCCAAGTCGCCACGTCAGATAACGTTGAAACAAAAAATTATGGTTGCTAGTGTTGCGGCGATTGTTCTGCTTGTGTTTGGAGGTTATCAGATTGGCGCTTCGATTACGAATCCAGAACGTCTAATCAACCAATTTGAGGAAGCGTTGCAGGAACAGGATGCGAATGCTTTGGCGTCGCTACTTGAATCAAGTGATAGTCGATTGGAAATCACTTCAGCAGGTGTAGAGAACTTACTGGAGGTAATTGCAGCTTCTCCATCAAGTCAGCCTTATTATGTGGATACGTTACGATCGCAAGCAGAGGCGTTCAAAAATAACGATTCCGTGTATGGAGATACCATTTTCACCTTGAAAAAAGAGGGGAAATCAGCTATTTTCTATGATCGATACATAATTGAAGTTACACCGTTCTATTTTTCTGTATCAACAAATATGGTAGATACAGAGATTACTTTTGGAGATGAAGTTATTGCCGTCAGTGATCAGGACGACTACAGTAAAGAACACGGTCCGGTATTACCGGGAGTATATCAACTAACTGCAACCTATCAAAATGAATTTGCTACGTTAGAAACTACCAATCAATTATCTCTACTTAATCCCTATGATCAGGACTATCATGTGAACTTGCCGATCTATGGTGATTATATTTCACTGAATGCAGAATATGCGAATATAGCTTCAGAGATTGAATTTTTCATCAATGATGATGCGATAACGGTTGAACAGGAAGAAACATTTGGTCCCGTATCGACTGATGGTTCTCTTACCGCCCACGCTTCGTTAGCATTCCCGTGGGGTAACATAACATCAGAACGTACCGCAATTGATCAAAACTATATTTATTTGTCGGTACCAAAACCGTTTACAAATGATTTAGAAGAAACATTGATCGAGATGATCCATACGTTTGGTGAAGAATATGCAGCATTGCATGATTCTCCCGATGATTTTTCTGTCGTGACCGTTGCAACCGATGAGTTGTTGAATGGTGCGTTAGCCGACAGTGTCGATGATTCTGGTTTTTGGCATCGTTACTGGACTGGCGAACATGTGAAAACCATGATTGATCTCGATAGTTTTTATCTGGAACACTATAATGATACGTACTATGCTTACGTAGAGACGCGAATTGTTTTTAACAGTGCAACAGCTTATGACGAAGAAGATTTAGATGAGGCAGAACTTGATGAGGAAAATAATGATTGGCAAATCGAGTTTGTCTATGATGAAGCTGAGGATGCTTGGCTGATCAACCATTATCAGAATTTATGGTCATTTAGTGAAAATAATGTGATGGAGATTGAACGGTAGGGCTATTTTTAGCGAGAAGATATTCTAAGTTGTAGCTAAATACCGTTTAAATAAAGCTTCAATCAGTGGAAGTTTTAGCTTTCCCCACTGATTTTAGCTCTAAAGGATGACCTAAAGACCCTTGAATCATTCCGAGGGTTAGCTTCCGTTACTCCCACCTAATTTTCTTAATATTTTGAAGTGGAAGGCTTACGGATGGTTACTTACTCTGGAATAAATTAAAAAAAAAGAAAAAGGAGCGATTTATTCATGCATTGTCCAAATTGTAATGCATCACTGGATGCTGATGCAAAATTCTGTACATCTTGTGGATCAAAAATTACTGATGCACCAAACCAATTAGGTGATCAAGCAAAAGCTGGTGGCGCAGAACAAGAACCTGTTCAAAACAACACGGCGCAAACGCCACAGACACCAGCACAACCAAATCCGCAAGTGGAGCAAGTGAAAAAAGCAAGTAAAGATTATTGGAACTTCTTACCGAGCGCCTTGCTGCATCCTTTTGCAACAAGTAAAAAAATGACAGACAGTAAATCAGATATGATTAATGGAATTATTACACTTGTACTATTTTCTTTATTTGTGCCATTCTTTTCTTATTTTGCTGCAAGAAATATGGTTTCTAATTCCCTTTTAGGTTCGTTTTATACTCCAACATTCATGGATTATGTTGTAACACCATTTTTCCTATTCTTAATCTTTTTTGCTGTATTAATTGGAATTAAGTTCGGTGTAGCTCAGTTAATGAAAGCCCCTATTTCTTATGTGGGTGTATTAACTCGTTTTGCTTCTATGTTAGTATTGCCAACTGCATTAGCAGCTTTAGGCATGTTATTTGCCCTGTTAGGTGGCGGTTTCGGTGCATTCTTGATTGCTTTAGCCATGTCCTTTGCTTCGATTGCAAGTATGGCTACGCTGTTCTCGATCAAAGAAACATCGGGTACGGATACGGGTCTTGATATTTTTTATGGCATTGTATTGACCTATGTAGGAGTAGGGATTTTCATCTTAATCGTAGGTGATATATTTATTGCGCAAATTATCGATTCAATTCCGTGGTAATTTATTCTGATAGGAGTGCATGGAGTTGTACTCCTATTTGAAGATTTCGCTAAGATTGTCGAAAATTTGTCGACACATTTTAGCAAAAATTTTTTTATCGCTCGAACTCTTAGAACGGTTAGGGTTCGAGCAAATCCAGCTAAAAAAATGTGATATAACTCACTTCTATTTTAAAAAATAATATGCTAGACTTTAAATCAAATACTATATATAGTGTTTGATTTTTTCTATATATACAACATATTGTATCGGGAGTGAGATAGTTGCAATTATCTACAGTATCGGAAAAAACTACAGATCATTTATTACATGCCTTAACAGAAATCGTTGAATCTAGCAATCAAGATCTTATACAAGAGAATGCCAATGTCGATGGTCAGTCTCCAATGGGACAAATGTCGAAATTCGCATCAGAAACTGCAAAGCACTATGCGAAAACGGAAATGCTAAGCGAAGAAGTTACCGAAGCAATTGAAGCAAATTTTATTCACCCACACGATCTCGACTTCATGCCGACCGGAACAACTACATGTTGTCAAATTCCACTGGGGGCTATTTTAAAAGGTGGCTTTAACACAGGACATGGTTACATGCGTGAGCCGAATGATATTTGTAGCGCAATGGCTCTGTCGTCAATTATTTTTCAATCGAATCAAAACATGCAACACGGTGGACAAAGTTATCCCATGTTTGATTATGATTTAGCACCTTATGTACATAAAACACATCGCAAACATTTGAAGCGCCTGCGTAGTTATCCAACGAAATGGACGGATACCGAAATCGACGAACTTGCTTGGAAAGAAACGGATCGGGATGTTTATCAAGCTTGTGAAGCTTTTATTCATAACTGCAATTCGATGCATTCACGCGGTGGTGGACAAGTACCGTTTGTTTCGATTAACTATGGGACGGATACTTCACCAGAAGGGCGTTTGTTAATCGATAATTTATTGCGTGCAACGAAAGCAGGACTGGGAAATGGGGAAACACCGATTTTCCCGATTCAAATTTTCAAAATGAAAAAAGGAACGAATTATGAACCAGGTGAGCCGAACTATGATTTATACCAGTTGGCACTAGAAACAACAGCAAAGCGCCTGTTCCCGAACTTTAGTTTTATTGATTCAAGTGTGAACGTTCAACATTATGATGGCACACCAGAATCCGAAGTATCGTATATGGGTTGTCGTACTCGTGTCATGGCTAACCGCCATGGGGATGATAATAGTATTCAGCGTGGAAACTTATCGTTCACATCGATTAACTTAGTGAAGATCGCCTTGACTTCCCAAACAAAAGATCAATTTTTTGACAAGCTTGGCTATTATACGGATTTGGTTGTAAAGCAATTATTAGAGCGTTATGCTTTTCAAGTGAAAAAACAGGCACAACATTTCTCCTTTTTATATGGACAAAACGTTTGGAAAAACAGTGAAGATCTAGCTCCGACGGACACTCTAGAAGAAGTGTTGAAACAAGGAACGTTAAGTGTTGGTTTCATTGGACTAGCGGAAGCATTAGTAGCATTAATAGGAGAGCACCACGGTGAATCTGACGAAGCCTATGATCTTGGCTACGAAATTGTCTCGTTCATGCGCAGCCGTGTTGATGCAGCAGCGGACACTAATGATTTGAATTTTTCGCTCATTGCTACACCAGCGGAAGGGTTGTCTGGCAAATTCACGAAACGCGACCAAGAGACATTCGGAAAAATCCCTGGTGTTACGGAACGGACTTTTTATACAAATTCCTTCCATGTACCTGTGTACTACAACATTCGAGCGATTGACAAAATCAAACGTGAAGGAGCATTCCACAAGTTATGTAATGGTGGACACATCTCCTATATCGAATGTGATGGCGATGTATCGAAAAATACGAAAGCACTAGATGTGTTGGTTAAATCAATGGCTGCGAACGACTTTGGTTATGGATCGATTAACCACCCGGTCGATCGTTGTATGGAATGTGGCTATACAGGCATCATTGATAATGAATGTCCAAAATGTCATACAAGTGATGACGAAAAAGTAGAACGTATTCGCCGAATCACCGGTTACCTCGTTGGTGATATGAAGAAATGGAATACAGCGAAACGTGCAGAAGAAAGTCAACGTGTGAAGCACCAACAAAGTGCCAACTTGAAAGATGCATTAAGTGATAGTGGTGCGAGCGGTCCTGCAGATTTTGGCGGGACTGAAGTTAGCGAAGCTGGGACATTGGGTGCTAAACGTAGTACGTGCGGTGACCTTAGACATCGTGAACCGGAGACAAGCGAATCTATTTCGGGCGAAAATACTAACTTAGCGAATGAAAGCAATGGTCGATTTGCATGCGAGTAATGAATATTTTGCATGATTCTGTAGTAGATGGTGAGGGATTACGGACGGTGATTTTCTTTGCTGGATGCCCCCACTTCTGCAAAGGATGTCATAATCCCGCCAGTTGGAACATCAACAACGGGACGGAAATGACAGCAGATGAAATCGTCGCTGAAGTAGCGAGCAACCCGCTGACCGATGTCACGTTATCAGGTGGTGAGCCGTTCTTCCAGGCGAAAGAAGTTGCTGAAGTTGCTCGACGTTTAAAAGAGCTTGGAAAGAACATCTGGACATTCAGTGGCTATACATTAGAACAGTTGTTGGAGGCAGAAGGCGAAGATGGTGCAGCAAAACGAGAACTTCTCCGTTACTGTGATGTACTAATTGATGGCCCGTTTATTTTAGCGGAACGTGATTTGAGCCTGAAGTTCCGAGGCAGCCGCAATCAGAGGATTATTGATTTGAGTGACATTGATATAGCATATTGTGAAAGGCAGGGAACCAGCTAAAGGGAGCTGGTTCCTTTTTTTGGTTGGGTGCGGGGATGCGGGGTGGTGCTATTGATGCGGGGTGCGGTGATCCAATGCTGTGATGTTTTGCGGGTAATATAGTCGGAGATTGTGCTGTGGCAAAGTAAAGGAGAGTTAATGAGCATGGGGGTTGGGGTTGGGGTTGGTTTCGGCTTGGGCCGAAACCTTCCGATTGATGTTTAATTGAAAATAAGGAAGGTTCCGGAGGTATCCGGAACCTCACTGCATTTAAAAGGATGAGGTTCAGGCGGAGACTGAACCTTCCTTATAAGGGGTGTGCTCGATCAATTGATTCAGCCTAAGCTGAACCATCCTTATTTAGTTTTTCAAGATTAGTGACTAGGTGCCGAGAGTGTGCTTGGCGGTTGCGTGCGATTTTCGCGATTTATTCGCATTCTCCACGTTTTATTCGCATCTTTTCTGATTTGTTCGCATTCTCCGGGATTTATTCGCATCTTTTCCGATTTGTTCGCATTCTCCGAGATTTATTCGCATCTTTCTTGATTTGTTCGCATTCTCTGCAATTTATTCGCATCTTTTCCGTTTTGTTCGCATTCTCCGCGATTTATTCGCATCTTTCCTGATTTGTTCGCATTCTCTGCGATTTGTTCGCATCTTTTCTGATTTGTTCGCATTCTCCGCGATTTATTCGCATCTTTTCTGATTTGTTCGCATTCTCTGCGATTTATTCGCATCTTTCCTGATTTGTTCGCATTCTCCGCGGTTTGTTCGCATTTTTTCCTTTTTGTTCGCATTCTCTGCGATTTATTCGCATCTTTCCTGATTTGTTCGCATTCTCTGCGATTTGTTCGCATCTTTTCTGATTTGTTCGCATTCTCTGCGATTTGTTCGCATCTTTTCCGATTTGTTCGCATTCTCTGCGATTTGTTCGCATCTTTTCTGATTTGTTCGCATTCTCTGCGATTTGTTCGCATCTTTTCCGATTTGTTCGCATTCTCCGCGATTTGTTCGCATCTTTTCTGATTTGTTCGCATTCTCCGCGATTTATTCGCATCTTTTCTGATTTGTTCGCATTCTCCGCGATTTGTTCGCATCTTTTCTGATTTGTTCGCATTCTCCGCGATTTATTCGCATCTTTTCTGATTTGTTCGCATTCTCTGCGATTTGTTCGCATCTTTTCCGATTTGTTCGCATTCTCCGCGATTTGTTCGCATCTTTTCC
>NZ_JAPRAT010000010.1 GCF_026805325.1 Natronobacillus azotifigens | reverse complement strand
GCAGATCTTAATCCGATCGTGCCTGTTCTACCCATTGGCGTCTATAGACATTTTTGGACAGTAGCCTATGTTCATTTAGGAGCCTCACCTAACAAGTTGCTCTATTTAGTTAGTTTATAAAAGATATCCTAAAAATTGTGTTACTAAGATAAAGTAAATCAATAACCCTGAAATATCTTTAATCGTGGTAATAATTGGGTCTGCACCCGCTGCTTGATCAATACCAAGTTTAAATAATACAAATGGAATAAAGAATCCTAGAGTTGTTGCCAATGTCATCGTGATTGCCAAAGCTAAACCTACTGCAATCCCCAATTCAGGGAGCCCCTGCCAAGTAGATGCAATTACACCTGTAGCAATACCAACCAAGACACCCATACTCAATCCAACAATTGTTTCTTTTCCTAAATGTCTCATGAATTTCTTCGTGTTAATATTACCAAGGATTAATCCACGGGCAAAAATTGTCGATGACTGTGTACCTGCATTTCCACCCATATCCATAATAACTGGGATAAAGATTGCAACAGCCGCAATGGCTTCAAGTGCTTCCTCAAACGCTTCAATAACTACACCAGCCATTAAACCACCTATCATCGTAATGACTAAGAAAGGTAGTCGTACCTTCCATATTTGAAAGAGCGATCCATTTACTAATCTTTCACTACGATCAGACTCTCGACTATTTAAATCGGCCAAACCAGCTTTATTAAAAATGTCCTCTGTTGTTTCTTCTTCAAGAATATCCATTGCATCATCAAAAGTAATAATTCCAACTAATCGATTTTCTTTGTCTACAACTGGCAAAGCTAATAAATCTAATTCTTGAAGTGTACGAGCTACTTCTTCTTGGTCTGTACCAGTAGATACTTTTATAATCTTCTTATGCATGATCTCTTCCAGTTTTTGCTCTGGAGAAGCCATTACAAGCTCTTTTAAAGATAGTACCCCTTCTAATTTTCTGCTGTCGTCAGTAATGTAGATCGTATAAATTGTTTCTTTGTCTTGCGCATGCGTCCGTAGCTTTTCTACCGCTTCAGCAGCTGTATAATCTCTTTTCAACCTTACATATTCTGTTGTCATAATTCTTCCTGCAGTTTCGTCCTCATAACCCATTAAAAGCGCCGTTTCTTTTCTTTCTTCAGGTGACAAGGAAGCTACTAACTTTTTGGTTACTTTCGCAGGTAATTCATCCAATAACCTTACACGGTCATCTGGAGCTAGTTCGGAGATCATTTCGATCACTTTCTCTTCCGTAAAAGAAGCTAATAGAGTTTGCTGTAAATATAGATCTAACTGTTCAAATACGATTAACGCTTTATCCTTCGATAATAATCGGTAAACAATCGCTTGTTCTTCAACAGATAACTCCCTCATCACATCTAAAATTTCAATCGTTTCTGCTTGGCTTACTAATTTTTTTAACGCATCCATATCCTTATTATCCAGGTGAGTCCAAATGGATCTTTTAAAGTTCTCCATGATAATCCCTCCAACTTGATTGTAGTTTTTAACTTTTTCACTTCTCTTATACATTGCTTACCCGAATATGAACTATCACAATCACCTTCCATCGAACTCACCTCCTCCATTTTTAGCCAAAAAACAAAAGCGCAGAGTGCGAGTTAAAAACGTAGCAACTGGAGCGAATCAATCGAGATAAAGGAATCACGGGAAGCTTGCGAACCGATGATGACTTATCGTAGATTGCCTCGTGAAGTTGCCTAGTTTTTGGCGCTCGGAGCTGGACATGGCTTTATTCTGTTCCGAAAAATTATCCACAGCTAACGAATTTTACAATTCCCTAGACGACAAAAAAACGACTGCTAGGAGTCGTTATAGTCATGCTTCAACAAAGGTATGATTTTTTTCATACCTAAGTCGTCTATAAAAGGTTTACATATCCCTTTACAGATTTCGCCTATAAACTCCTCATCTGGGTTTTAGCACTAAGTGACGTAGATTCAAGAATTGAATCAGCTATCTTAAGCAGACCTTAATCCGATCATGCCTGTTCTACCCATTGGCGTCTCTGGACGTTTTTGGGCAATAGCCTATGTTCACTTAGGAGCCTCTCCTAACAAGTTATTTTGTTTTAAATTCATGTTTCATTATACTTAATCAAATGCCTTTGTCAACAAGAAAAAATTTTGTTGAGGTTTTTATTGTTGAATCTCCTACTCATTCTCGCTACACTAGAGAAAGGAACCTGGAAGGAATAATTGTAAAGTGTATCTATGCTTCATTCAGACCAAAGTCTTTAACCTTTCGTCAAAATTCAAGAATATAACGATGTATTCAATTTGTTTTTTCACAATTCCTCTTCTTTTCACCCGAGAGCAATCGTCAGTTACCTCCAACTTCAAAGATCGAGAGGATATATATTAATTTTGTTTTTTCACCGGGTTTCCTCTTACAATCACTAGCACGAATACAAGTGGGAAAAATGCCCTAACACCAACATAGACGACAACATCTCCGATAACAAAAGTGAGCAACAGAATTATGGAGGAGAACATACAAAGGATCCTTGCGAAAGTGATATTTTTTTTGATGGTTTTATGATAATCATATTTGTTCCAATCAAACAAACGTCCACCCAGAAAAAAACGCTTTGATTTTTCTTCGGGAAGAAATCTAAAAATGATATAGGTAAGGACAGACAACAAAAAAATGATAGACATAAATCCTAGATCAGTTGGTGTTTCCGTGAAGAATTCAACTATTTTATTCATAACAGATCTCCTCAACGTTTACTTATTCAGTGAGGGTTTTCGGTAGTCGTTTGGGAATAAAGAAACATGAGCCACTTCGTACTGACTTTTGTGTTTTGAAGCGGGAGTCTTACGGACGGTTGCTCCGGGATGAACTTAGGCCAACTTATATGGAACGAAGAGCTAAAAATGATCCTACCGCTCCGAGAATAACCCCAAAAACAAATACAGTTATTAAGACCCTCTTATTAATGGAAATAGTAAAAAATTCAACATAGTCTGTGCTTTTTGTACTTTTTGCATCACTCATCAACTAAATCTTCCTTTCTGTTATTTGCTTAAGCATACTAACGCTTGCTCCTCTACCTCTGATCCTCAACTTCTTTCCTTTATCCAAAAATTACACAATACAACTAATTCATTTTATCAAAAAAACAATCGATAATGTATTTTCCGAGAATTCCTTTGATCTTGATAAGTAATACTTTAATCGCGTTTATCCATCATTCAGCACTAAATTGTTGTATCAAATATCTCACTAACTTTATCAGTCTAAAACTTGATCAACACCTTTTTCTTTAAGGTATTTTTCAAATAATTGAACGTTTTCTGGATCTCTAACAAAGTTTAGTTTTTCCATCATTCAGACTCAACTCTATTTTATCTCTCCGAACTCCCATGGAATTAAATTCCGTTAATTTGTATTCACTAAGAGAGTTCATGTTAATTGTTTTATATCCGAAAAACATGTTATCATCGTGAATAATTAATGTTTTATCTTTTAAAATAATAAAACATGTAATTAATACACAAGCCAATAATAGATCTAACAAGTTATAATTACCGGTCATAGCATCATACAGCCATGTGTGATATAGAGCAAGCGATACAATGATCAACCCCATATTTGCGTAACCTTCTATTCTATTTTTAATTTCTTCACCATTTAAAATTTTCACAATGATCCATTTAGTTACAAGATCAGTAATTAACACAGCAATCCCAAATAAATAATAGGAGCTTATGTAAAACAACCATATTACTTCTAGCATCTTATATCCATTGTTATGCAATCGCCTAACAAGAGATGGTTGTAAAATTAATAATAAAATAAAAAGGACAATTGTTGATATTTTTAATTTGGTATTCTTTTTATCCATAACCCACAACTCCTTTGCAAGTGATAAAAAACCGGTCTGCCCCTCCCTTGAACTTTTTTATAGTCACAACTCAACACGCAGCAAGCCTACATCCAGAGTACAGCCATACTGTTCAAAGAATACAAGAGCTATTCTCCGATAGAGATTTTTTCAACATATTCTAAATTAATCAATTCAATTTGCTTACTTTTTTTCTTTACAACCTCGACTTCTAGCCATGTTTCGTTTACGGATAAAATTGTACCCATCGCAAAATGGTCCAAGGTGCTTACACTACAAGAACGTCCTATATGCTTCTTAAGTATCTCATGATTCATTGGTGTCACCCCTTTCTTTTTTCTCATGTTCATTATTTTTTTTACTTTCTTTTTATCATGAAAAAATTGATTTAAAATAGAAAAGAGCAAAGGCAAAAAAACAAGCAACAAAATATACCATTCATTCATGTACTTAGCCTTCTTTCGGTGATTTAAAAGTTTGGACACATAATCATCTTAACATTCATTTCCTCTAATTTACCATATATGAGCCGAAAAATAACTTAATAACATCTCATTTTTTTCGACTTATTTTTTATACTGGAAAACGATATTTACGTTTAACCAGTTGAGTTTAAGATTTTCCCTCAATGATTATTAGTCAAGACCCATCTTGAAGCGCTCGAAGCATTTGCTTCCGTTATTCTCACATAAACAACCCTAATTTTTCTTGTGTTTTGAAACGGTAGGGATACAAACGGTGACTCTTGTGATAAATAGATTTCCTATCATCAATTAGATCTTCAATATCTTTTCCCTCTGATTAATTTCTTTTTGACATAAAAACACCCCTTAAGACAATCATATCCAAAGGGGTAAAACGGTACTACTTTTTTAAAACACTCTTTCTTTTCATGAAAAAGAAAACCAATTTGCATGTTACGAGCACTGATTTTTTAGGCACCTAGAGTTACAGATTATTAAGAAGACCCGCAACATTTCTTATACTTTTTCCCACTACCACAATTACACGGATCATTACGACCAATTTTTAAGTCTTGGACAAATGGCTTATTTCCTGAGGGAATTTTGAGACGCTTCTTAGGAATTTCAGGCAATTTCGAAACCTCAGTTTTGTTCTGATTGAAGATATACCAACTTTGTAATTCTTTAATGGTGTTATCAATATATTTATTATGCACATCACTTCTACTATAGTCCAACCTAACCTTTTTATCTATCAGCATAATAGTTTTTACATCATCAAAATTAATTACACCATAATCTACTAGGCCTTTTTCATAAGCCCATTGAATATCTTCAAGCAAGTCTTCAAAATGCAAATCACACGCAGACACAATCACATCTGCGTACAAATACGGTGTCAGTCTCTTAGTTTTTAGTAATTGACGGTAATAATTAGAGATATCTTCTCGATCCAGCTGGCCTTGCAGTACCAATATCGTTAAAGCAGCCACAGCCTGTCCTCTTGCAAACTCATAGGATTCTTCATTTTCTAACAATTCTTTTAAAGCATCCAAATCGCCATTATAGACAGAAGCAAGTATTCTACCACTGCCTTCTGTTATAAAATCACCAAAAACTAGATTTAAGTCCTCTTCTGACCAATGTAATATTTGAAGCAACTTATGAAACAGTGCTTTTTCTCTAAATTGACCGAGTAGAAAGAACGCATAAATGTGCCCGAAATACCTTGGATTATTAGAAGCAATACTTGGATCTTCTATAAATTGATCAACAACTTGTAATAATTCAGGTATTACTTCTTCTTTATTTTCAATAATTTCTTCTAATTGTTTTTTGGGGAATTTTCCTTTTTCAATGAGACTAATGCTATCGATTACTTCTCTCATAATTACTAAACCCTTTCTTTTGGATTACGTTATTTTTTCTTGTAACACTTCCTTCAACAACGTTAACGCACTTTCTTCTGCTGGATCATTTGTGCCAAGTTCGCCGCGGAAGGCCTTGTTTAGTATGGATTGTTTTAAAATAAAAAGCTGGTTCTCTAAACCACTTATTTCTTTTAATTTTAACTCTCTTATATTCAATTCTTCAAGAATTTCAACAATTCTATCTTGTTCTTCTTTTGGTGGCAATGGAAATGCATAGTTTTCTAAATACGCCTTGGGAACTCGTTGTTGACCAACAGCTCCTGTCATCTCAGCTTTAGCTTGTAATCTGAATTGTTTAGCCCTTAATAGGTAGTAAACAAACTTAGTATTTACTAATGGATTAGCTCGCAGAACATGAAATTCAGTTGAACCAAATGCAAAGCCATTATGTAAATTTTTCGCGATCGCCGTTTTACCATTCTCCATTATACAGATAAACAGAAACCATGAATCCTTATCCTTTAACTTTTAGTCTAATACTGATAGCCAAAGTTTTTCTGACTCTACCACCAGTTCTGATACTAGCTTTATAAATGGATCATAATTCTTGGTTGTATGTGCTAGATCAATAACATCATAATATCTTGCCCGCTCCTCATTTTTTATAATGATTGGAGGGTGTCCATTTTTCATGAGTTCAAAATTCAAAAGCAACCGCGAAGTTCTACCATTTCCATCTATGAATGGGTGAATCTTTACAAACTCCCCATGCAATAATGTTGCCCTCACAACCGGGTGAAACACCTTCCATTCATTTTGATATTCCCCAATAAGTTTTTGCATCAAATCTCCAACTTCATAATGCTTAGGTGGAATATGTTTTGCTCCACTAATTACAACATTTTCATTACGATACTTCCCAGTATTATTATTATCAATTCCCTTTAAAATCAAGGCATGAATGTTTTTGATAAGCCATTCCGAAAGTGATGCTTTATTAGAGATAAGTTCTTCTACAAAGAGTATCGCTTCACGATGGTTAATTGCTTCTAGATGTTCCACCATGCTTTTTCCACCAATGGTAATTCCTTCAAGAACAACTTTGGTCTCTGTTAATGTCAGCGTATTCCCCTCTATGGCATTGCTATTATATGTCCATTCAACAATGAGTTTTTCCTGAAGCGATTTGGCAAGTCCTTTGGAAAAAGGTCTGTGTTTGTCGATTGCTTCCTTTAGTGAATCTATATTACTGAAGTCGAAATCCAATCCAACGTAGTTCTTCTTACTTATTTCCCTTGCATCCGTCGGTTTAACAGCATCTGTAGGGATAGACCAGTTTCGCCCAATTTTCACAGCACCTTCGATACGTCCCTCATTGCAAAGCACACGAATTCGACGATCACTTATTTTCCACTTCTCACTTGCTTCTTTCGAGCTCATATATTTCATAAAAAATCACCCCACAAATATATTATACCGTTATCGGAATAATATCAAGGTTGTTCCGATAACGGCACGATCAAAAATTTGTATTTATTTGTGTGTATCACTTAGAAATTACGGCCTAACTATAGATAAAGTGAAACTTCAATCAGTGGGGGTTTTTAGATATTCCCCCACTGATTGTTAGCCCTAAAGGATGACCTAAAGGCCCTTGAACCATTCGGGGTGCTAGCGTCCGTTACTCCCACTTAAACATCTTGCTTTTCCGTTGTTTTGAAGTGGGAGTCTTACGGACGGTTGCTCCGGGATAAAATGTAATTACTTCTTAATAAGAAGGCATTTTGGTTTTTCATAGCCATTAATGGTATCTAAAAAAGCTAAATCCGCTATGCTTAATTCATTAGCATTTATCGATTTAATACTCGGTGATTCATGTTCATCTAGCCATATGTTCCATATTTCAATCTCATCTGAATTTTTTAGCTGTTCATTCAAGTAATAAATAAGTTGTTTTGCTCTTACTTCTGTATAACGCCACTGTAACTCAAAAAAAAATTGTTTTTTTGAATATTCTTTTGCATATTTAGGAGAGTAATACATATCATGATTAATTTTTTTCATCAAAAATAGGAGCTTCTCTTTCTTTATTAGGATAATAGTATCCACCAGTCATTCCATATTGTAACTCCACTAGCAATGGTCCTCCTATCATTAATCTAACGTACAATTCAGACTTATATTTTCCAGTACACATTATTAGGTAATCTACGCAAATAGCCTTCACTTTTTTGTATTATTTTTCCTGTCTGAATATCTCTAACGATTACATTTTCATGATATTCTGGATTTTCACACCATTCTGATAGATATAACTTATCTTCATCACGAAATAATACCGTCTCTGTTTTTCCAATTGCAATCTTCTTTTTTTCTGGCCAAACAATTTCATAAAAGCCCTCATTTCCACTTCTTCCAAGGGTAAGTGGCGTTGTTTCAAGCATTAAATTATAGCAATCTTCAACTTCTACTAAAGACAACTCAGTAACAATTTCTAATTTTTCATTCTCTGGTATGTATTTTGTAATTCGAATTATCTTTTCCTGAAAATCAACCACTAAAAAATTTAATTCTCCGTTGTTCCATATGGGCTTTTCAACATATACATTCTCTTGAATTTGAAATGGCGAATGTACTTTACCATCAGGATAATGGACTAAGTGGTGAATAATTCCTTTAAATAATCCATCCCTATTAAATATCTCATGAGCATCATATAAATCATTACAGGGATCCGCTTCTTCTCTACAGAAATACCACTCGTTCGTTCCTTCAATTTCTTCTGGATAACTATTTGAAATCCCTTTTATTTTAGTAATATTAATCATTTATTGACGCCCCCTTTATAGTCCTAGTGCCTACTTAACATATAGCAAAATTCTACTTATGATGTGTAGGCGATTTAAAACATCTTATCACATCTATCCTATCTCCTCAACCCTCCTAATTTATCTAACATGTCAACTCGACCCTACGCTAATTTTAGTCTTTGATATGTTCCCTTAAACACTAAAAATAAGGGTTTCTAAGCGTTATCAACTCTAGAAAATCATCTAAGAAAACAAACTATGCTTGGAAACCCTTGATTTATCAATGTTTTTACTACACCTTATTTATCTGTTCTTGACATCAAGGCTATACACTCCACATGACTGGTCCCTGGAAACATATCAACCGGAACGATCCTTTGCACTTGATATCCTTTTTTCACGAGGGATTCAAGGTCACGTTTTAAGGTGACTGGATTACACGAAATATAAACCACTTTTTTCGGATTTATTGATGTTAATGCACGTAAAAACGCTTCCGTACTTCCTGCTCGGGGAGGATCCATGATAACAGCATCAACGGATTGTTTTTCTCTAGCCATTTTTATCATGAAATCTCCAGCATCTTCATTATGAAAATACACATTTTTTACGTTATTTCGTTTTGCATTATTAATCGCATCTTTCACTGCATCACGATTTAATTCTACTCCAATCACTTTCTTAACATGATCACTGGCAATTAGGCCAATTGTTCCTATTCCACAGTAAGCATCGATAATTGTTTCATTGCCTTGAAACGAAGCTAGCTCAATCGCCTTGTTATAAAGGAGATCGGTTTGAACAGGATTTACTTGATAAAAGGACTTAGGTGAAATTCGGAAAACTTTTTCACACAATGTGTCCTCGATAAAACCTTTCCCGTACAGCACTTGTTCTCTTTGTCCTAGAACCATACTTGTTTTCTTATTGTTCACATTCAAAACAACTGTCGTTATTTCAGGATGTTTTTTCATTAGGGCTTTAATAAAATTCTTTCGAGACGGAAACACGTGGGAAGCTAGCACAAGAACAACCATGATTTGCTTACTATTATATCCCGTTCGAATTAGCACGTGGCGCAACAAACCATTTCTTGTATCTTCATTATATGTTCTTATTTTGAAAGATCGAAGCATTTCCCGAATCGACACGATAATGTTGTCGGCCCGTTGATCATGTAACAAACAGCTATCCACAGAAACTACCTTGTGGGTTCCTGCCTGATAGATTCCTGAGATTGCTTTTCCTTTTCGGTCTGTATCAAATGTTGCATGGATTTTATTCCGATAATAATACGGATAATCCATCGCGATGATATCTTTCACTTTGCAGAATTTATTTAAAAGTGTCTCCACTTGCTTTTGCTTCATTTCGATTTGTTTTTGATAACTAAGATGTTGGATTTGACAACCACCGCACTCCTTAACAACTGGACATGAGCGTCGTTCAAATGTTTTACTATTTTCTGTTTGCATGGAAACTCCTTCATATTCATGTATTTACTTATTGTTTTATTATATAGAGCAACGTCGGAAATTTCCAGTTCATCATAAATGAAATTCCATTGAAGAAAAAAAGCGCAGAGCTTGATTAAAAATAGACGGAATGAATGAAACAAAAGGAATAGCTTTTTGCTTGCGAACCGATGATGACTTATCGTAAATTGCTTCGTGAAGTCACCTAGTTTTTCGCGCTCAGAGCTGGAGGTGACAATATCTATTCCGAAAAGTTATATACAATTTTGTGGTTTCCTAACCAATCAAAAAAACCATATCTAGACGATACGGTTTCTTTTTGATATGGAGTTAAAAAAAGCTTAAAATCATATTAGCAATGCTCGAGCCAAAGTCATATCCTATGTTATATATCGTTGTAAACAATGTTGGTAGTACCGAGAATATCTCTGTTACAAAGTATAATCCCACTAATCCAAAGGTAACCTTCCACTGAAAAGGAAGAGTATTCCATTCCTTTTTATAGTCCATGTAAACACCCCACTTCTTAGGAAATACGAACGTCGTTTAATATATACTAATTTTAACATATTTTTCACCAAAAGTAATATTTATCATTGTTTTTTCTAATTTTTAGTACTATATAATGATGAGTAAAAAAATTAATGTGTATTTCTATTCCTCTACTACTGCTTTTGATTTTTGCATTAACTTATCTACCTCAAAAAATTATGAGTATTGACCCTGCAAATGATTCTATGATTACATTTTTCGATGGGAGCACAGGCTTAGAAACACAAATCATCAATCAAGTAGACATTCATCATATTATTAATAATTTAAATGAATTGACTTTCCAGAAAGGCAAACCTTCCTTTCTATATATGGGATATCATTTTCGGATCAACATCTATAATGATAAACATAAATCCATTAAGGAGTTGATAATTGATTCAGACGATACGATAAGATACAAAGGGTTTTTTCGCTATTCTAGAGAACGATCCATTGACTATGATTATGTCGTACAATTGATCGATAGCCAAAAGTGAGTATAAGTGGTTGATAACGATCTCTTCACTTTATGAATACTATGTCTCAACAAAACAAATGCCTCAGAAAACCGTTGGCTTGTCTACGATTTTCTGAGACTTTTTTTATGGTATTGTATATCCACTTGAAGCAATCAAATTCTTTCCACCTTTTATTGCCTTTTGAAGTTGATGCAAAGATTTTATGTGGTCTTTCTATTTTTCATTTTAATATAGGGGCGAAGTAAATAGCTCGCGACTTTTAATGGGTTTATGGTTTTCGTTTGGAACAACTTTTCTCCCCAGTAACCTTGTAATGTATGAACTATTAGATCCAATCCTTTATTAGATAATTGTTCCATCGATCTTCTTAGTACGAGTGAGTCTTGATAGCTTTGACGAAGTGGTTTCATTAAATCCTCATATTTTCCCAAACCACACAAATCATAGGCTGCATAAACTCCACTTAATATAGATGCATACTGCCCAAAGCCCATAAAAGGCAATGTAGTTCCGAAACAATTGCCAACGTAAAAAGTATTTCCTATTCGCGCTGCGTCGCAAATCCCGATTGGATAACGAGTAATTTGAAATTGATCGGTCATTGGTAATTCCTGTTTTAATTGTGAACGCACTTTTTCGTGAAAAAACCCCCATAGATTGTTGAGGTTTACATCCGCATTTGCAGGTAAATCTGGGATAGCGATCGATATATTTGCTTCTTTTTCTGAAAACGGAATAAGAAAGCAATAACCGTAAGGCGCTAGGTCATAATCAAGCCAAGCCATTACACTATATCGATCGAAACAACCTTCAACTGTCGCACCCTTTATAGAAACGGTGAAATCTTCTCGGAAATTTCGTGTCTTCTTTGCATAATCTCCGTCTCCAGTTGCTATGACCACATGTGAATATTTACCAAGCAATTCTTCATATGTTTTTTCTGAATTAAATCTGATTTTTGATTTTGTTTGCTGTTCTAGCTGCTTTTCAAATGAACCTTGTTCCCTACCGCGAATATTCGTGAAACCTAGATGCCCCTCTATGATTGCGCTTTTATTTTTTGAAAAAAGCTCCATTTTTTGAATATTCCCAGCGGGCTTAAGATAAATCCCATATTCTTCTGACAAGGAGGCTATACAATCATGGACTGGTCTTGTAAAAATAGATAGCAGAACCTCTCCATTAACAAAACGATCTCCCACTTCACTTCGTCTTTCAAATATCGTCGGCGTTATGCCATTTTTTTTAAGAGTAATAGCACATGCTAAACCGGAAAGTCCGGCTCCCATGATAGCAATGTCCATTTCGGACTACCTCCTACATTTTTTGTATAGTAAGAGGGTTCCCTTTGGTAATTAAAATACACCATTTACTTTTTAAATGATTGGATATTGCTTTTATGGTATTCAGGTCTAATGCAAATGATCTACAATGGTAAGATTCTCCCTGCCTTTGTCTCTAGTGCACGGTCAAATAACACACGTAGCAACATCATATCCTCTACAGCCATTCCGACATTATTACAAACAATTAATTCTTGATCGGACTCACGACCTGGTTTATGTCCGCCACACACTTCACCAATTTCTCCATATACATTCGGTAAACCATGCGGATAATAATCATAACCTGCTAAAAGTTCATGTTGTGCAATGCTATCTAATGTATATTTATCTGCTCTTTTAACTGTTGCATCTTCTACTAAGGAATGGCAGTCACTTAAGAGAAGCGTTTGTCCTTTTGATACCCACTCGTCCTTGATTTGTGGATTTGGTGTTTCAGGAATGATTGTCGCCGTCGCAACTACCTCACTGCTTTTCACCACTTCCTCTATGCTCTTTGCTTTTACAATTTCACAAGGCACTTGAGGTTGCAAGTCTTTGATTAACGCATCTGTAGCCGCTTCAAACATATCGTAAACATATATCTTCTCTAGATCTGGAAACGTATTGCACACAATTCTCACGTGTTCACGTCCTTGAATTCCGCACCCAATCATACCAAATGTCTTCGTGTTTGATCTTGCCATATACTTTGCAGAAGCAAAAGCAACGCACGGTGTCCGAATTTCTGTTATATACAAACCATCCATAACCGCTAAAGGAACTCCAGATAAATAATCATTATAAATGATAAGCGCATTTGCTTGACGAGTCCCAAAATGTTGACGATTCTCTGGGTAACAAGAACCCCACTTAATCCCAACAGAACTAACCTCCTCAATCGATGCAGGCATTGCATGATAAAACGTATCACGAATGGGGTGTAATGCAATCTTTGCAGGCATATCCGTTTTCTTTTCGCTATATAAAACTAACGCACGTTCCGTTAAATCAAATATTTCTTGGTCAGATAACGGCAAGGCACGGCACTCCGCCTCACTAAGATAAAGCAAGTCTTTTCCGATCGTCATATGCTTACTAATCCAGTCTCTGTATTCTTTTCCGTTTAACATTTTTATCCCCCTCCAAAAATATGACTTAAAGTCATTGACCTATAGTCATATTTTAATATCACTGATCAATTATTTCAATACAAAAAAACACCCCTTCCGCAAATGAAGACGAAGTGAGTGTCGTATACTTGTGTTTATCGGTGAATGATCCCATGAATAAAAACCGACATGTTGGTCAGTGCAAACTCAGAAAAATCTATTTGTTCTGATGAAACACACCAACGATAATCAATACCTACCAGTTGTGTTTTAATCAATTCAACATAATGAGAGAATGGTTTATTGGTGTCTAAATCGCCAATTTTTAACCCAAATTCGACAATCTCATTAACAATTTGATAAAGAACTCGATCGTTGCTTAATACCAATGGTGAATCGTCTAACATACTATTATAATACAAGGCCCAGGGTATTTTTTTACCCATTTTATTGATTTCTTTATAAGCATGTTTAATAAACCCGAGTAAACGCTGCTCAAAAGTAGTGGTATTGTTCACTAGATCATAGGCCTCTTGATAAATTTGATCAAACTTTGTAAACGTATGATAAAGCGCATCTTTCTTTGAATGAAAATAATTATAAAAAGTCCCTTTGGCCGTACCAGCTAGATTGGTAATATCCTCAACAAGAACCTTTTCATAACCTTCTTCATTAAACAATTGGATCGCCGCTTGATATAATGCCTCTTTCGTTTCTATCGCTTTCATCTGTCGGTTTGTTAATTTTTTTTGAACCATAAATGCACGCTTCCTTATCTTATATTTACTTGATGCTTTCTTTTGATAATGAACTCAACCCAAGTGATCGTTACTTGTAACGCATTTTTTAGAAAAAAAGCAAGATCGACTCAGGAAGCTACCAATTAAAAATGTTTCTGTAACTTTGATTTCTTAGTGAAATACATGGTCATACCGAAGATTAATCCAGTAAATAGCCAAGTCAGTATACCCAACCTATCTCCTATTTGGCGATCAGATAAATATGGCAATGCATATTCCATAAACACCAACATAAAAAACGCGTAAAGACCGCCCGCAAAAAAGGATGCTTTTTTCAAATGTCTTTTCTTCTCTTCATATTCTTCTAATGAAGCACAATCTGTTTCATCTAAACGTTTTTTTCTTAACCTAATCGTAATTATTATTGCGTAAACCATATTAATAATGATCAGTGCTATTGTTGCAAACGATAGCGAATTTTGAAATACATCCATAACAAAACTGATAACCATTAATAACGTGGTTAAAAACCATAATAGTATTCCCGAGAAAGCTAATTCCTCATAGATTTGATTCCGTTGATATTCATCTCGATCGTCGAACACACCTATAAAACGATTAAGTATCTTATTCTTCATTGTTATTCTCCTTCCAAAACAAGGTATTCAGATCGGTTTTCAACTCTTTTGCTAGGGAAATACACAAAGCCAAAGAGGGGTTATATTTATCATTTTCAATTAGATTAATCGTTTGTCTTGCTACACCGACCTTTTTAGCGAGTTCAATCTGAGTGAACTTGCAATGTTTTCGATACTCTTTGACTCTGTTCAAATCAAACACCTCATCAATTGTTATCTATAAGTACATTATATATGACAAAATAACTTAATGTCAATTATATGTGACATTATTGTTTAAAGGCTCACCAAAAAAAGTTTTCGGGTTTTCGCACCTAAAAAGTAGCCATTAATTTGTCTCCGTTGTTTTTGCTGAAAACCTGTTAACGAAAAAGAGGAATAAGGGAAACCATAATTATTGCAATCGTCCCTAAGACAAGGACTATTCCTAAAGGACGTCCCCAATTAATGGTCCATCCGATTCCAAACCGTTTTTCGATAAACACAGTAGGATCATGGGGATTGTAATAAAACAACCCCCACTTCCAATGCTGATCATCATCTCTGTCTATGATCTCGTCATCAACTTCTTCTGCCACATCTACTTTTATGCGGTTTCCACTTTGGCCAGTTTTCATTGAAACATAGATTGCTCCGATTACTGGAATAGCGACACCAAAACCATAAATAAGCACGTTAACTGCAGTTGTAGGCGTTATTACCTCTAATACAGTCAATTGTATATAGGCCAAATAAAGATTAAGTACAACATTGGTAATCAATATGTATACGATCCAATATTTCTTTGCTAACTGGTTTTGTATAAAGGAAGCTAAAGGCCTTCTTGCTTGGATGCTAATTTTTGCTTTCTGTAAAATTTTATACACACCATAAAAAGTTATACTAATACCCAGTTGAGTTAAAGGTAGCAAAAAAACATTCCAAAAATTTGTCTGTCGATAGGAAACAGGATTCCCAACAATGTCAAATTGGTGTGGAATTTCTTCAGATAAGCCAGAATATTGAACGAACGTAAATAGGAAAGTAAACAGCATAATAAGCAAGGGGAGACCCCAATAGTACGATAATGAATTTTTTTCTTCCTCTGGTTTCGATGTATTAACTACTACCATCTGTTTTTTATCAATCGTCCATTTCTTTTCAGCCTTCAAAGTCTTTGCTTTCTTATGAACATCCACATAATTTATCCCGAATAAGACAATCAGTACTATTATTCCCATAAGCAATACGTCCATGCTTTGGAACATTATTGCGAAAATATTAATGACAATACTTATAAAAATGGCTGAAATACTACTGTTTCTAATATATCTTTTTCTAATCTCTACCACTTCTTCTCGATCACTTAATTCCTCAGGTATGACTACCCCAAATAGCAGCGTTTTTTTCATAAGAAGAGGCAAGAAAATACCGATCAGAACTAAGGGAATATAAATCGTAATTAAGTATAGTAAAAATACAATGAGAAACATGGTTATTTTTCCTCCCTTATTTTATAACTATCATAATTCTTCTGTATAAAATCGATAAACTCTTCTCTGGATACGCCATTCAAATAGGCCTCTGCTGTTATGTTTTTTAACAAAGTGTCTAATCCGGCAAGATAATCTGGAGATTTATTAGCTTTTAGATCCGGATTTACCATCACCCCACTTTTTCTATGAATGACGACCCAGCCTTCTAATTTGAGCTGATTATACACTTTATTAACCGTATGGAGATTTATCCCTATATCTGATGCCAATTGTCTAACTGATGGCAAGCTTTCTCCTAATGATAACTCTCCTAACGCTATCCCTCTGATAATTTGGTTTTTTACTTGTTGATATATTGGCGTTTCTGAATCAAACTGTATATGTAAAAACACATTATTTCTCCTTCCGAATGTCTGTTATACATAATATATAACAGAATGAATAAAGATACAATTTATCCAGCTATGTTTTCGTTCGTTATCGTACAGCAGGACACGTCAATCGGTAGTTAAAACAATCTCAATATCTCCAACTTATTTTCACCATTTAGGGATTAATAAAAAAACGACAAATGATCACGAATGAAATCATTTGCCGTTTTTTGTTATTATTTTCGGACACTGCTGTAATGATGCATTTTTTGGTATTCAATCGGAAACAACAACTAGAAACATGAAGGATCCAGCTTTTTATCTTCAAACACCCATTCACCCTGAATGGTCACTTTATACATTTTGGTAAAAACAATGATCGTATTATACATCGATTCGATCAAATTTTTTCGTGTAGATTCCAAAAACAATATAATGTGATATGCCATAAAGGACAAGGAAAAATAGTGTGGCGATAGTCACCCATTCATTAGCTGTGAGATGTGGAAATAGCTGATAAATATAGTATCCGCCACCTCCTAAGCCAACCCTAATGAATAATGATATGATCACATTTAAATTATTCTTTACGGCTGCTGTAGGACTGGTCCAATTTAAAGTAGGTCTTTCTATATTAATGACGATATCAATTGTAGATAAGAATAACGTTGCCACAACACTGAAAATTACTGCACGTATTACGATATCCAAACTAACCTGTAAATAGATGCCTCCTGCAATAGCTAACAATACGGTGGCAATAAAAGTAATTAGTAATGTGGCATATATTCTATACTTTAGGTTTTCTCTTGCACTAATCGGTAGGATCCTAGTTTCCCAAAAAGCTTTCCCTTCTCTAGTAATCGATGTAGCAGAAAGGTTTCCGATCATTGCTGGTGCTGTAATGATTCCAATATAAATGTACAAGATATATGGTGATAGCTCTGAAGAATGAAAGAATTCTCGGGAAGCCTCTCCAGTGAAAAGCATAATCATAAATATTAAGATCGGTAAGAACATAATTAAAACGGTATTTATTAAAAATATTGGATTGCTGAGGATGATTTGAATATGCCGCGTAATTAGTTGCGATCCTATCCTTCTTTTCCGAAAAGAAACTGTACCCTTTCGATGTATATCCTCCCCTCCACCCTGTTGGTTAAATGCTAATAACGCTTTTGTATACAAAAGTTGCGAAACCAATTTTAGGGCATAAAGGAACACAAGATTTAATAAAACAAAAAGTCCTCCATCTAGAAGTGAACCTTGAATCATCCTAGTTAGCCATATACTAGGGGGGAAATTTCTACCTAGTTGTCTTAATAAGCCATCCTCTTGAAGCAAGATATGGTAAAATGATTCTATATCCATTTCAGCTCTTGCGATAATTAGCTGTAAAAAGAGAAATACAAAGAGAAAGATCACATTTCCAACGACAACCATAAGGTTTCTTTTTCTTCCTTTCCCGACTAGTGCCATAAAAGGAATAATAATTAAAGTGGTTAAAATCATTGGTAGTAACGGCGAAATAAGCAATGCGATGATTCCCGCAATAAGACTATATAGATCCCATTCTCCAATTGTGCTATAGACAATAACTGATGTACCAAAGAAAAAACACCCAAGAACAAACAGGTACAAATAGACGGTTGCAAGTTTAGAAAATATGATCCCCTCGACCTTTACTGGTAAGGTAGTTAAGAATTGCAAATCCTTTGCGTAAAAGAAAACGGAAATGATCATAGGTATACATGCAAAAAACATCAACACAACCGTTCCTATATACATATAGGTGATTGTTAGTTCTGGAAAACCAATTTGATTAAAACCTTCGTATATGCTATTTACCAATTGATAAGCTGGTAAAATAAATAGAGCTGGTATAAATAAGCTTAGCAACCCCAACCATCGATTTTTCACATTCACATGCTCGATATATTTATTCAAAAAGTCCTTTACTTGTACTTGAGTTAACGTGATAATTTTACGCATCTCTTGTCATCTCCAAAAATACGTTTTCCAATGTTGTATCAGTGCTCTTCTTGATGTTTCCCACTACATCACATGCAATTAGCTTTCCTTTATGAATAATCGCTACTCGATCACATAAATCTTCTACCACTTCTAATCCATGAGATGAGAAAAACACCGTTCCACCTTTATTACAATGCTCCCTCATCAAATCTTTCAGAACTCTCGCCGAATGAGGGTCTAAACCTACCATTGGTTCATCTAAAATGAATAGTTTCGGATTTGATAGCATAGCTCCTGTAATAAGTAGCTTTTGTCGCATCCCGTGAGAATACGAATTAACCTTTTGCGTAAGAGCATCATCTATTTGAAATGCCTTAGAAAATTTCTCTATTCTTTTTTTTCTTTCTCGGATTGAGACATCATACATATCTGCCATAAAATTCAAATAATCAATCCCACTTATTGCATCAAATATCGTTGGTTGGTCCGGAACAT
Organism: Natronobacillus azotifigens; assembly: GCF_026805325.1. Classification (GTDB taxonomy): domain Bacteria; phylum Bacillota; class Bacilli; order Bacillales; family Amphibacillaceae; genus Natronobacillus; species Natronobacillus azotifigens. Next base: position 84,943 of record NZ_JAPRAT010000010.1, on the reverse strand, counting down.
AGCTAAAATTTTTTTTGGCATCGACTGGTGCTTTCATAATATCCACTCCATCAATGGAAATGGTTCCTTCGGTCGGCTGAATAATTCCCGTAATCATTTTTAGCGTGGTTGTTTTCCCTGCACCATTAGGGCCAATGAACCCAATTATCTCCCCTTTCTCTACATCTAAGGAAATTTGATTTACTGCTCTTTTTGATCTGTCGTACGTTTTTGATACATTTTTTAAAGCTAACATCATTCCACTCCTCCATTTAGATACATTTTTCCCGCATAAAGTGAAACTTCGAGGCAACGTTTTTTTATTAATCTCCCGCTGCTTGTTCTGTGAAAACTTAGGGGTGCTAGCCTCCGCTACTCCCTCATAAACAACATAGCTTTTCTGTTCTCTTGATGTGTTGATCTTACAGACGATTGATTAACAATTGAACTTCTATTTTATCTGTTATATATATAGTATAACAGATAAAACAGAAGTTCAATACTTTTTTTGGGTATTCAAATGATTACGTGGTACTTCAACATGATATTTCTTTGTTTTCTCATCCATTTCTAGCAAGTGTTTCTTGGGTAGGAAGCGCATTTTCTGTAATTTGTGTATGTCTTTTCCAAAAGAACTTTGGAACCTTTAATAAGTCCTTAAAAACTCCAACTTATTAGGATTTACAAACCAACTATTGTCATGTGGTGTTTAAGCGTGAGAGGTTCCTCCAAGTGAAAACGGCAGTTAACCGATTAAGGTTAACTGCCGTTTTCAACAAGAAGAGATAAGTTCATACCTCTATCAAATGACAATATAGTTTTTTAATTATCGATTAACTATTCAAATAAACATTCCTTTACTTTTTCATTACCTATTCTCTTATAGAAAGATCCAGTGTATCAATATATTCTTTCGATTCCTTTAACCCACACCCTGTAACTTCTCGATATCTTTTCACTGCTTTGATTTTCTTACCCTCTTTAAGTAAATCGATCAGTTCTTCTTCTATACTTTCCAAAATAGGTTCAGTTGCACCGATTTGTTTAGCGATTCTATCCAAAGTATTGTTTGTACGTTTCATCTCATTTCTCAACTGAGTGATTTCAATATAAATTAGAATAACCGCTCCAAAAATGCCTCCAAGAATAAACTCCATAACATCTTTCCTCCCTTACTCTATTAAACAGCAACAGCTCTCCTATACAAGGATACAGTGCTTAATGACAGTTCTACTTCTAATAATCTATTATAATTAATCATTTACGATCAGGTCTTACGGAATGTTCGTAACAATTTTGGGTAAGTACACATGCCACAGATCCATATTTGATCTGCCTTGGTATTTCTTGATCTTTTTAGCTATATTATCTCTATTTTCTATTGTTAATTGTACATTGTTTTCTGCAAGCTTATGATGAATATCGTACTCAAATTCACCTGGCGAATAGGTATCTTCTAGTTTCGGTGAATAAGTTGTAATGCCGTAGCTTATGTAAATTTTCTCGCCGTCATACATCTTCACCCATATATTTGACGTTCCAGTCATGTGACACTGTATAATATCTTCCAACTGATAAGATTTACTTTCCCTAAAAAGTCTATGAGAAACGAAAGTGTATGTAGTGCCATCAGTATAAATCACATCATAATATTGCGGAAGAGTGTTCATTGCCGTAATCACAATAACAACGGCACATAAGTAGATAAATAGAAATCTACTTTTACTTTTACAAGTTTTTCTCTTTCTCCTACTAAAAAGCACGAAAAGAAGTAATGTGATTCCAATGATTAACTTTATGTTTTGGTATATACCCGCGCCAATTAAAGAAGCATACCACACCTCTTCCTTTGGCGAAACTTTCGTTATATTGTTGCTCATGAGCAATAGGATAAGGATAATTTGGAGCACTCTATCCTGAGAAACTTTCTTCCCCACCGTTTTCAACTTGGCTTGAAGGCTATGCAAGATACTTTTCATCATACACCTCGATTAACTTATACTTATAGTAAGACAAACAATCCAACAATCGCAATGACAATACCTCCAACCCGATTCGCAATTAACGCCAGCTCACTAGGTTCAGCATTTCGCACTTTCCAACCGATCTCCATATACCACGCTGCTTGTGGGAATATTGCCCCAAATATTCCAAATAAAATGAGTACTAGTCCTATTGGATTGCTTGAGGAATTATTATTAGATATACCTGCCGCTCCATTTATTTGTTCATATTTACTAATAGCTTCTTCTGCCACTCCCTCTCTTCATGTGTTAAATCCAAAGAACCACCAGCACTACTAGAATTACCAGACCTCTCATAGAAGTAGCTACGACCATTTTCAAACATAACCTCGTATTCGTAACCGTTATGTTGTTCTTGAAATGATACCCTCACTGTCTCTCCATTCGATAATTCAATCGTTTGCTGTGACCTTGCTGATGCATTCATTGGGATAAAAAAACTGAAAGGCAACATTATTACAATTATTAAGATTATCAGACTCGTTAAATCAACCTTATTGTAATCAAAAATCACTGATTGCACTCCTTTCTACCTTTGGATGGATTGATTTGAATATCTCCAATTGAACCATCCACTTTGCCTTATCTTTATTATGGCAATTAGCTATTGATAGATTTTCAAACGTTTGCAATTACAAATTCATAAGTCATCTCTACTATTCTATTCGTACCCTGCTCTGAAAAACCATGACCTTCTCCTGGAAATACAACAATTTTTGAATTTGTGTAGCATTTAGAAGCTTTCTCTCCATATTTAAGTGGCACAATTTCATCTTGATCTCCGTGAAAAATCAATACTTCCTGTTGAAAATCTCCTATCTGTTCGAACACATGATAGTCGTGAATGGTCTCGAAATACTCTCTTCCCAACATTACCCCCCACAAATCAACACTATCAGGAATGCTGTCAATAGAAGGAAAGCGTTCATTCCAGTCATCCGGTATACAAAATGCAGGGTAAAGTAATAAGACCCCTTTTATTTCTCGCTTGTATTCTTCTGCAGCCAGTGCGGTTACGAGGCCACCTTGGCTTGCTCCGAACAGAAAAATATTGTCATGATCAATAGTATCCCACTGTTTTATCGTTTCAATGACAGCACAAAGATCCTCTTTTTCGGTAAATACAGACATCTCAGTCGTCTTAAGATCACTTTTCGAATTTACCGATCCCCCGCAAAAATCAAAACAATAGCTACCCACACCTTTAGTCGCAAGGTATTCACTATGCAGAATAAAATCAGCATTCGTTCCGTTAAAACCATGGCTAAAGATAACAAAAGGGCAGTTTTCCTCACCAATCGGCATATAGGAAACGCCATGAATTTTTCTACCACGATGCTCAATCTTTACAACTTCTTTATTGAATTTCCCCATGTTAAACCCTCCAATATTTTTATTTATGGGTTCTTTTATTTCGAAAATTTACTAACAAGTAGATAAGCAACCTCATATTCTTCTAACTTTTTAATGCGGTGTTCCGAATTTGTATAAAAATCTGGTGAAAATGAACTTACTCCTTCCTCCCACGAATAAGCTATACTCGCTAAAACGATCTCCTCGTTTGTAATGTTTATCTCTTCGCTAATGCTTCCCGCTACCACGAACCGATCATCTGAATCTTTATCTGAAACAAGGTCAGAGGATCTTCCAGACGCTGTTCCTTCATTATCATTAACACCGATAGTAAATACAGTTTGGTTTTCCATTGTTTCTAATTGCGAGGTTGTAAAAATAATTGAACCTTGTTCCATAACTTCCGTCGTAATGTTTCTTCCTTCATCAACCAATTCTCCATATTCATATTTTTCAATCCACAAAGAGACTTGTTTATATTCACTATCAATCGTGAAGTCAAAGACAAAGGATTGATTCGATGTAGTGGAAAGTATCACATTTTCCCTGTCTGTTAATTCGGCTTTTATTATAGTATTTGATTCTGTGTTGCTGCATGCGGTTATAGAAATTGTTATCAAGGTCATTACAGTGATAAAGTGAAACTTCAATCAGTGGGGGTTTTTAGGTATTCACCCACTGATTGTTAGTTGAACCATTCGGGGTGCTAGCGTCCGTTACTCCCTCGTGAACAACTTGATATTCTACTTGTTTTGAAGTGGGAGTCTTACGGACGGTTGCTCCGGGATAAAAATTAGTTTTTTCATTTTATCTCACCCTTCTTCTCATAAGGTGTAGGTAAAGGTATTCACTTTCATAATACCATAAATCTTACATAAAAGTGGAAGAATTATTATATCTTTCAATTTCTATCTTAATCAAAAAAAGCACTTCATATCTTTACCATTCTTAAAGATAAAGTGAAACTTCAATCAGTGGGGGTTTTTAGGTATTCCCCCACTGATTGTTAGCCCTAAAGGATGACCTAAAGGCCTTTGAACCATTCGGAGTGTTGGCGTCCGTTACTCCCACTTAAACAACTTGGTATTCTCATTGTTTTGAAGTGGGAGTCTTACGGACGGTTGCTCCGGGATAAAAAAGCTCACATCAACAACTTGTTAGAAAAATACCTGTATGTTATCATGATATCATAATCCGATATCAACTATCGATATCTATTTTCTAGAATGATATAGCAGAGGTGAATACATTGAAAGACCAAATTTTACGAAAGTTTTTCTTGGGTTTTATTCAAATTCATATCCTTCATCATGCAAAAAAAGAACCTTTCTATGGTGCTTGGATGATCGAAGAATTAAAAGAGCATGGATACAACATGAGTCCTGGAACATTATATCCGTTACTACACAGCATGGAAGCCAAAGGGGTAATCGAGAAAGAAGAAAAAACAATAGAAGGGAGGGTTAGAAAATATTATACGATCACTACATTGGGAAACGAAATTTTAGAAGAGGCTACAACGAAAGCTTATGAGTTGTTTAAAGAGATCAGCCATTAAAGAAACGGAGAGGATTTCATTGTTTTTACTAAAAGAGGTTTCATACAAAGATATTCTAACCATTAAAAACCTACACATTCCAAAACAAAAAATCACATGCATTGTAGGTGAAAGTGGTAGTGGAAAAACAACATTATTAAGGCTTTTAAATCGACTAACAAGCTATGATAGTGGAGAAATTTTTTATCAGAATCAATTGATCAAAGATATTGATCCTGTGGAATTACGAAGAAATGTTGTGATGCTCCCCCAAACTCCTGCTATCTTTAGCGGAACTATCAAGGATAACCTTCTCATTGGTCTCAAATTTTCCGAAAAAACAATGCCAACCGATCAACAGCTTGGTGACATGTTAAAATTAGTACACTTAAAAAAAGATTTAGATCAAGATGCGGAAAAATTATCTGGCGGGGAGAAACAGCGAGTTGCTTTAGGTAGAGTGATTCTAATGCAGCCAGAAGTACTATTACTTGATGAACCTTCCTCTGCGCTTGATGAGGAGACGGAACATACGATAATCGAAGCACTTGTCAATTATTCAAAAGAAAACAAGAAAACGTTAATTATGGTTACTCATTCTACTAAACTAGCAAGTGAGTTTGCTGATGAAATTATTAAGATAAAAGAGGGACAGTTTCTTCGTAAAGAGGAGGTATCAAAATGAACGGATTGATTGAGCTTCAATTATGGCAGTTAGCAGCAGCTTATATGTTTGTTGTCGTTCTTTTGTTTATCGTTCGAGTAAAAGGAATCTCAAGAGAAAAAGAGATCCTGATCTCTTCCATCAGGATGACCGTTCAGCTCGTATTAGTCGGTTATATACTTGTTTATTTGTTTGACAATGTCAATCCTTTCAGCACCGTTATCGTGATCATCATCATGGAGACATTTGCTATTCACAATATTTACAAAAGAGCAAAAGGGAAGCTTTCTAGACCGCTCAAAAAAATTATTGCGACATCAATGATTTTCGGCACGTTAACAAGCCTAACTTATTTTTTACTTATCGTGATCAATAATTCCCCTTGGTATGATCCTAGATACTTCATCCCCATTGCCGGGATGCTTATTGGTAATTCCATGACCGGTATTTCACTTGGCGTAACAAGACTTGTGGATGGAATGTATGCAGAGAGACACCTTATTGAGTCCGCGTTAATGCTCGGTGCAACACCGAAAAAAGCTGCCAAACAAATCGTAGATAGTGCATTTGACTCCGCAATTTTACCAACAATTAACTCTATGGTTGGAATGGGGATTGTATTTTTGCCTGGGATGATGACTGGTCAAATTTTATCAGGTATCTCTCCGATCAGCGCGATTGAATATCAGATCGCGATCATGCTTGGCATTCTTGGAACAGTTGCACTGACAGTGATCGTATTTGTCCAACTAGGCTATAAAACTTTCTTTAATGAGGAAAGTCAATTGAACATGGATGATTCGAAATAAGATCAGACTTCGCTGAGACCTCCCCCCCACTGATTGTTAGACCTAAAGGCATTTGAAGCCTTCAGGGTGACAACGTTCTCCACTCCCACCTAAACAATTTTTACCTAATCGATATTTTGAGGTGGGAGTCACGAACGATTGCTAGGGATCAAAGCTGTAAAACCGCAAGAAAAAACAGGAATATCGCAGCCAGAAAATCTGATGTTTCCCGAATGAACCCAATCGATAGTTTGTTTCCAAACGTAGAACCTACCCAGATAAATAAAAAACTAGTTATACCTGCTAACATGCTCGTTAAAAGGATTGGATAATAAATAAGCCCAGCAGATGCTCCCAATATAATAGAATCAATACCTAAAGCTAAACCTAAAATTACAGCTCTTTTGATAGTACCCTTCTTCACAGTACCTTCAATTACAGGTTCCTTATGTTTTGCTTTCAACCCCTGCCCTACAAACCAGGCGCCTAACAATAGAAAAACGGATGCACTGATATAGGAAGCTGTCTTTTCTGTTAGCAATTGAGATACTTGCTGTCCCAAAAGTAAGCCAACCAACATAGTAATACCTGATATAACAGCAACTACAAATGCGAACCTAGGTTGAACTTTTTCTTTTATTCCTAATGTAAATCCTACCCCCAAATCATCAAGATTTGAAGAAACTGCCAATAATATAATTTCTAGCACAGTCATTCTTTCACCTTCCAGACATTTTTCCTGCTGTTTTGATAGGCTCGCTTTACCTGCAGCTACTCCTAAGTAAGAAAAAACAGGTAAACAAAGTATATAACACTTCCATTTTAATCACAAAATCATATAGTTCTCATCGGATGAAGACTTACAGACGATTGCTTCGGAGTAAAACATTTCATTTGGATAGGACACTTTCTTCCTGTTTAATCCACTCAATCGTTTCTATTAAACCATTACGATATGAAGTAAAGGGGATTTCACCCATCTGTTTTTGTAACTTCTCACCATTCAAAATAACAGGTTCCTCAGTTAAATACATCATCTCCACTACTTCTTTCATATAAGGCTGAAAAAAGCCGATGAAGCGAATCATCGTTTTGGATATTGGTCTAATTTTTTTACGATAATCTGTTTCTTCACGTAAAATCTTTACCAGTTCCGCACCCGTAATCGAGTGTATGGCAGGAATATTCCAATTTTGGTCGTACGCATCGTCATGCTGTGATAATTGAACAATTATTTTTGCAGCGTCTGGGGTAAAAACAAATTCACGTGCAACGTTCAATGGACCAACGAAATTCGCCTTTTTATTAATCGCCACATTTTTTAATGTTTCATGGAGTATTGTGTTGTACGCATAAGGACCATAGAAATCTGGAAGGTGAACAATCAAAGATGGAACTCCACTTGCTTTTAATTTTGATTCTAAATCAAGTCTAATCTTCCCCTTTTTTGTATGTGGTTCTTTTGTTTCCTGTTCTGATACTTTTCTCGTTTGCTTACCATATGCATAGATGTTATCAATCAAAACCACTTTTGTTTTTTTGCTTTTAGCAGCATGGATCACATGTTGAAGGCAAATTGGGTGCTTTTCCATCCAGTGTTGATAGGGAAAATTTACGGCATGAAAGATCACATCAACACCTTCTGCTGCCCGCATGACATCTGCTTCCTGTAAAACATCCCCGACTACCATTTTCACCTTGTTCCCAAAATAACGTTCTAGTTTTTCTTCTCCTCTCCCAAATGCTATAACTGCAATATTTTTTTCTAATAATGCTTGAACTAAAGCATAACCAATACCACCCGTAGCTCCTAATACTAATGCCTTCTTCATTTCAAACTCACTCCCCTGAATTATTAACCACTGGTCAATTAAAAGAAAAATTTTATGGCTGCTAAAGCTTAACGCAGCCACGATAAAGTGATACATAAAATCAGTGGGAGGCGTTCACCTTTCCCCACCGATTGTTAAAATGTTAACGTCTATTACCGTAACGAACACCCTTTTGATTTGCTCACTGGTTTGAAGTTGGCGTGTTACGAACCATTGCTTTAGGAAAAATTCTTCAAAAGAAAATTCACATGCATTTCAGCCGTAACTTCTGCTTCTTCATATTTTTTTACAGATCCACGATAGTAAGAGACAAATCCGTGTAAAGCTAAAAATGATGCCCAAATATCAGCCACAGTTACTGTATGACTTGCAAGATGTTGAACTGCTTCGGCAAATTTTCGATAACTATTATTGGCAGCTTGTTGAGATAGTGCATCAACCTCTTCATTTCTAAGCATAAACATTAGTTCGTATTGACTTTGGTGGTTTAGACCAAATGCAATAAATGCTAGAAAGAGTTTTTTTAGTTTTGTTTGGTCGTCTTCTTTGTCTTGAATAGTCTCATCAATTAATTTGTTTAACTTAGAAAAATACTGTTCAATTATCGTGAAAAAAAGATCTGCTTTATTTTTAAAATGATAGTAAATTGCACCATGACTACAGCCTAAATTTTTGGCAATGTTACGCATGGAGACATCTCTAAAATTCTTTTTTTCAAATTGCAACTGCGCCTCTTGTATAATCATATCTTTAGTTAACTCTTCACTCGCTCGTTTCCGAGGTGACATTCATGTTTCTCCCTTCAATTGACCACCGGTTAATAACTATTGTAACGAAATACAAAATAAAGTGCAAGTGAAAAAAGAAGATCTTTCCTTCTTTTACTCAATCAGGTGTTATGCTTGACTGACATTTGTGCTAACGTTTATAATATTAGGATTGTGTATACAGTAATATAACCGTTATTGAATCAACTTCCTTACTTTGTTAGGCAATGATTAAAGGGGTAGCAAAGACTGCATTCCCTCTTTTTAATAAAGTCTGTTAAAGTAGATAGATAACAGGAACTAATAAACGAAAACAGGTACTCTCCCACACAGAGTTAAATTGATGCAGCCGGCGTGTAAACAAAAATACTTCAGGAGGAATTATTTTGCAGAAATCAACAGAATATAAATCATTATCTATCGCCCGTGCCTTGAAAAAGGAAGAAATCGATGTGATGAAGATTGAAGAAAGAGTCAAATATGCGATCATGACTATATTTGCTGCGATCTTAGCTGGTTCAGCGTTTATCTTTAATAATTTAAGCGAGATTATCGTTGGGATGGGAGAGATTGCGATAGCACCTAGTATACTAGTGACCGATTATATGGTTGTTGGTAATATTGGGGCATCATTATTTAATGCAGGAATTCTAATGCTTATCTCTATTTACTTGGCATATAAAAATGATGTTAACATGAATGGTCCAGTTATTGCAGCGGCTTTTACTATTGCAGGATTCGCACTTTTTGGCAAGAATTTATTTAATATTTGGCCAGTAATCCTCGGCGTATATTTCCGTTCTATTTATGAACGAGAAAAATTTAGTAAACTTCTTCTGCCCGCCTTATTCGGGACAGCGCTTGGACCTCTTGTTAGCCAAGTTTCTTTTGGATTTGGATTACATCCTGTTTTAGCGATTATTTTTGGTATTTTTGTCGGCATATTAGCCGGATTTGCATTACCACCATTAGCGAATCACTTCGTAAGATTTCATCAAGGGTTTAATCTTTACAACATTGGATTCACTGCAGGTATTACAGGGATGGTCTTTATGGCTATCTTCCGCTCATTTGGTCTAGATAATCCGAATACACTTCTTGTCGCAGAAGGATTGAATCGGCCTTTTACCATTTACTTTGTTATTTACTTCGGTTTCATGTTAATGATAGGGTTTGTATTAAATAATCGTACGTTCAACGGTTATGCTAAATTGATGAATTATTCCGGTCGACTTGTAACTGATTTCGTTTCTTTGAATGGATTTGGACTTTCGTTAATAAATATGGCATTATTGGGGTATCTTTCCATGGCATATGTTTTAATGGTAGGCGGTGAATTCAATGGTCCGATTATCGGTGGAATGTTCACCATTATTGGATTTGGTGCCTTTGGTAAACACCTGAAAAATGTATGGCCACTATTTGTAGGTGTTTACATCGCCTCTCTTCTTAAAATATGGGAAGTAAATTCAACAGCTGCATTACTCGCTGCACTATTTGGAACAACATTAGCACCAATCGCTGGTGGATATGGATGGTTTTTTGGTATTATCGCTGGACTTGTTCATATGGCGATGGTCATGAATGTCGGAGGACTTCATGGGGGAATGAACCTCTACAATAATGGCTTCTCCGGTGGATTTGTTGCAGCTATTTTAACCCCTTTATTTGATTCACTAAAACGTTTTAAAGGAGATGCTGACTATTGACAAACGAACGCATGAAAGCCATTAAAATTGTAGATGAATTGATTGCATACTTTTTCGCTCATCAACTGACTGATCTTACTATCGACTTAAATTATGGGTTAAGTCAACTAGAAATTTCCGTTCAGGGTTCCTGCGATCAAAAACCAGATGACCTTGATCAATTAAAAGAAGTACTAAACAGTGAAAGACAAGAAGAACTAGAAGAGTATTATTCCTCATTGTTAGGGGAAAGTCGTAATTATCATGAATTAAATCTCTTAGGTGCACTCGTAGATTCAGCTGACATATCTTATCAAAATCAACAACTTTCGATTACTGTCTATAGAAAACGTTCCTAACATAAAACGACAGGTGCCAGGCACCTGTCGTTAGGCACCTGTCGTTTTATTTATGGGAAAGTGACATGCTATAGCTTGTCACCATCAGCACCTTGCAAAATATAGCTTCTTATTGTTTTTAAAAGAACCGGATGAACTTTCCTGTTTTTTGTTGAAAATATTTCAATTTAAAACATGTTCTTTCTCAAAAAATCATCAAGAACTTCTCGCACCTCATTGGTTGACGTGGTGCTCATCAATTGATTTCTTAATTCACTTGCCCCTCGAAAGCCTTTCACATAGATCTTGAAAAAGCGATGCAGAGCCTTGAACGAACGTTGCTCTAATTCCGAGTATTTATCATAGAGGTCCAGATGCAATCTTAAGAGATCAAGCAATTCGTTATTGTTATGATCTTTTGGCTCTTTTTCAAAAGCAAATGGATTACTAAAGATGCCACGGCCGATCATGACCCCATCAATACCATACTGGTGAGCAAGCTTCAACCCAGTTTGACGATCAGGAATATCTCCATTGATTGTTAGTAGTGTATTAGGAGCTACTTCGTCACGAAGCTTTTTGATTTCTGGGATCAGCTCCCAATGGGCATCGACTTTGCTCATTTCCTTCCTCGTGCGCAAATGAATGGAAAGGTTAGCAATGTCTTGTTTCAATAAGTGTGTTAGCCAGGTCTTCCATTCGTCGATGTCAGTGTAACCAAGTCTTGTCTTCACACTTACAGGTAATCCTCCCGCTTTTGCAGCTTGTACTAAATCTGCTGCAACTTCTGGGCGACGGATAAGCCCACTTCCCTTCCCGTTTTGTGTCACATTAGGTACTGGACACCCCATGTTGATATCGATCCCCCGAAAACCTGCTTTAGCCATATCCATGCTCATTTCCCGAAAATATTCCGACTTATCTCCCCATATATGGGCAACTATTGGTTGTTCATCATCTGTAAACGTTAAACGACCTCTAACACTTTGAATTCCTTCAGGGTGGCAATAACTCTCCGTATTTGTAAACTCTGTAAAAAACACATCCGGTCTAGCAGCTTCACTGACAACATGACGGAAAATTACATCCGTCACATCTTCCATCGGTGCCAATATAAAAAAGGGGCGCGGTAAATCAGCCCAAAAGTTATCTTTCATATAAAATTCCAATCCTCTCATTGTACGATACATAACGAACATATTTTCTAAAAAATAAAAACGCAGAATTTCCTGTTTCTTTATACTTATACCATGATCACCTGCTTTTAATCAAACCAATTGCAGGTAGCTGTAGGTTTCTGTCAATCAAAGGATATTAGATGGATAAAAGTAAATGGTATGAATATCTATTATTTACTAGGGGGAGTGCAACAATGAAAAAGACGGTTATTATCATTTGACCTGGGATAGCAGGTTTGGCTACAGTGCTTCGTTTACTTAGTCAGGATTACGATGTGACCATTTATGAAATAGAAAAAAACAGTAGAAGGTAAAATTAGTGGCTCTACTCATGGGTATGCTAATCTTGATGCTATTCAGGTTATACCCTTATCAGGAATAAGGGACATAGGAAACTTTGAGAAAAAAATGTTCCAAAGTCTCCCATATTTTGACTTGATGGATAAAGAGATGGATGGAGAGAATCTATCAGTAGTACAGACCTTCTATATCCTTCTCTAAAGTAAATGGTTGAAATAAAAAATCGCCAATTGCGTTCGATCTCTCAACTCTAACTTTTCTAAAATAATGCTAATATAGTTTCTAACTGTTCCTTCACTCAAATATAATTCTTTAGCAATCTCCTTATTAGATAGACCTTTTGAAACGAAAGAAATAATTTGAAATTCCTTATCGATAATTCCAAAGTCTTGATAATTCTTTTTATTTACTTGATTGGACATAACCGATGGAAGCTTATTCATAATTTCTTCGCCAAAAACAACCTGACCTGAATATACTGCATTTAATGCTGGGATGATACAGTTGTAATGTTGTTTTAAAATATAACCCTTTGCACCAATCTTTAATGCCTTAATGATGTATTCATCATCTGCAAAAGTAGTTAAGAAAAGAACTTTCGCATGAGAAAATGTCTTTACGATTTCTTCGGCTGCTTGTAGACCATTCATTTTCTCCATTCTAATATCCATTAAAAGAATATCAGGTTGATGCTCATGATACAGTTTTATAGCATCTTCTCCACTATTAGCCACTGCCAAAACTTCAAAACCTTCATTAGCCTCAATGATCGTTTTTAATGATGTTGAAACAAGAATATCATCATCTACAATTATGATTTTCATTTCATGTCCCCCCTACACCCTATAGTGAGTTAATCACTCACTGTCCTTAAGATTTCATAAAAGAAATAAAAATTCTAAATCCTTTCGATTGATCGATATTAACGATGCCATTTAATGATGCCACTCGTTGCTTGATACTCTCAAGACCCATTCCTTTAAAACTTGATGCTAGTTTTTTGTTTCCATTATCAAAAATAATAAGCTGAAAAAGCTTAGGATGTTCATGTAAACTTATTGAAACGAGATCACCATTAGAGTGCTTCATAACATTGGATAATGCCTCTTTTACAATACCAATTATGGCGTACTTAGCCTTAGTAGGCATATCACCAGTTATTTCATAATTAAATATTGCTCTACAGTATGTAAAATTTTTAAGCAGTTTATTTATTTCTTCGTAAAGATCAATGGAATGATCATGTAAGTTATGAACACTTTCTCTTATCGAGCTCATCCCTTCATTCAACGTTTCTTTAACCACTTTAAGATTTTTCACGGTGCTCTCCTCTTTACTTACCGCTAGTACAGCTCCAATCTGTAAAATAGAACTGGTAAGCAGATGGCCTACATTGTCGTGGATTTCTCGTGCAATTCTATTTCTTTCATTTAATGTAGCAAGTTTAACCTCCACATCTTGTTTACTAACCAACTCATTTATTTTCCCTTCCAGAGAAATGGAAACCTCTGTTAAGTAGTCCCTTTGATTTATATAATCTTCGCGAAGTTTCTTTTCGTTTGCTTCTCTCATCTTTAAGAGGTATACAATTGCTGCAATGGCGATCAATCCACCTATGCCAAGCAAAGAAACCTTGTCGTAGTGAATGGAGAAGGGAAGTAAAGCTAATAGTATGAACTGTTGTTTGTTCGTTCTTAGTAGGTCATAGCTTATGAAAGGTAAAAAGAAAACAAACGGAACATAAAACACTGATAGAATTATATATGCTATAAATAACCATGTCATCAATTTTTCTTGGTTAAAATATTCGGATAATCCACTTACAGCTATGGCTAATGTGATGGCAATAACGCCTTCATATGGTCTGAATTCTAACAAAAGAAGACCGCATGTTCCCAAAATAATCATGAGTTTATTCAGTATATTTCCCATAACTGCTTCCCTCCCTTAAATGCCTTCCCAACTATTATAGCGTATATGAGCCTATGAATATAAGAAAATATTACAATTGTCATATGAATCTGATGACATAACACACTGATATTTTCCAAAATTTCTATTTACAATAAAGTTATCAAGTTAAAGAAAGGAATGACGGTTGTGATTGTAAAAATTGATAATTTAGTTAAAAGATATGGAGACTTAATCGCTCTTGATCATTTAAACATTGAAATAAAAGAAGGAGAAATATTTGGTTTGTTAGGACCTAATGGATCAGGAAAAACAACGGCTATAAATTGCATACTATCTTTACTGAAATTTGATAAAGGAAATATCGAAATTTTCGGAAGAGAAATGAAACCAACTGCTTATCCCATTAAACAAGATATCGGAATCGTGATGCAAAACGTAGCAGTTTTCGAAGAGTTAACTGTCTACGAAAACATTGATTACTTCTGTGGTCTTTATATAAAAGATAAGAAGAAGCGTAAAGAGTTAGTACAACAAGCAATTGAATTTGTTGCGTTAAAAGATTTTGTAAAATTCTATCCGAAAAAATTAAGCGGTGGTCTTTTACGAAGACTTAATATTGCCTGTGGAATTGCTCACAAACCGAAGTTAATTATTTTGGATGAGCCAACGGTTGCTGTTGACCCCCAAAGTCGAAATAATATTCTTGAGGGCATTAAAAGGTTAAATGAAGAAGGCGCAACGATTATTTATACCTCACATTATATGGAGGAAATCGAACAGCTTTGTTCTAGGTTAGCTATATTAGACAAAGGCAAAGTGATTGCTACGGGGACAAAGCAAGAGGTAAAAGGAATGATCTCGCTAGGTGAGAAGATTGTCATCGAAACATTTAATTTAAAGGAAGAACATATAGAAAAGATTCGAGAAATACCGAATGTAATCGACGTGGAGCTAAAAGAGAATATCTTGACCATTAAACAAAAAAGCGGTGCAAGTAATCTTGTAAATATTACAAGTTTTATTGCAAATCACGATATAAGCTACGGCAAAATTTATTCAGAGTTACCAACTCTAAACGATGTATTCCTTGAAATTACAGGAAAAGAATTGAGAGACTAAGAGGAGGTCTACGATGTCATTTCATATTTTTAAATATACATTTAAACAACTAATTAAAGATAGAATGGCTTTATTTTGGATGCTTTGCTTCCCGCTAATATTAGCAACATTATTCAATCTAGCCTTTTCAAACCTAATGTCAACGGAAAGCTTTGAACAAGTTAAGATTGCTTTATCAACAGACCATGACTTGCCAGAAGATTTGGAGAGTGCAATGAAAGAAAGCAATATTTTTAATTTATCTTACACGACGGAAACAGAGGCGAAAGAACTCTTAGCAAATCGAGAAATCTCAGGATTTATTAAAAATACAGATGAACTTGAACTTATTATTTATGATTCTGGTCTTAACCAGTCGATCGCAAAAGTTTTTTTAGACAATCATGTTCAAATTTCAACAACCATTTATAACATCATTGACGGAAATCCTCAACTAATCGAAATGGGATTTCTAGAAAATTTAAGCTTTACGGAAAGCTATACGGAAACAGTCCCTGTAAGTGAATCAATGAATATGATTGTTGTATACTATTTTGCGCTACTTGCAATGACCTGCCTGTTTTCTTCTATTGCAGGATGCTATGCTATATCGTTAGTTCAGGCAAATCAATCTGCAGTTGCAGCAAGAGTGAATGTTGCGCCGACAAAAAAATTAAAGGCTTTTCTATCAATGATTTCAGCTACTATCTGTTTTCAGTTTATATCCGCAATGATTGCCATCACGTATATAACACAGATTTTAAAAGTAGATTTTGGCGATAGAATTCTTCACATCGTCGTACTGTGCTTGTTCGGCTGTTTTACAGGAACGATGTTCGGCGCTCTATTCGGGTTGCTTGTAAAGTTAAAGTCGGAAGTCAAAGAGATGTTGTTATCAAATATTTGTATGGTGTTGTGTTTTTTATCTGGTTTGATGGTTTTACAAATGAAATACATTATCCAAGAAAAAGCTCCAATCATTGCCTATATCAACCCTGCAAATTTAATTACAGATGGCCTATATGCACTTTACTATTATGATACGTTTCATCGATATTTTCTAAACCTTACTTTACTAGGAAGCATGGGGATTGCATTTTGCGCGATCATCATATTGGTTTTAAGGAGGCAAAAATATGCAAGTATTTAAGGCTTTTCGTAAAATTGTCATGAAAAAATTTATCAGTGTGTTTATCATTTATACTGCACTATTTATTGGACTTTCCATCTTTTTTACATCAAGTGGTGGGACACAGGTGGAAGATGCTTTTGAACTTTCCGAAGTTAGGGTTTCCGTTATAAATGAAGACAATACTGCGCTAGCCAATGGGTTAGAGAACTATATTAACGGGATTGCAAGACCTGTTGAATTAGAGAATGATGAGGAAAGCATGAAAGATGCTCTTTTCTTTAGACAAACAGAGTTTATTGTTACGATTCCAAATGGATTTCAAGAGAGCTTCCATTCATCACAAAATCAGTCCATCACAACTATGTCTGTTCCCGATTCAGCAAACTCGGAATATGCAAAGACACTGATTGACCGATATTTAAATACTGCTAAACTTTATGCTACTGCATTCCCTGAAATTTCTTTTGATGAGATACATGAAAAAGTACTAGCAGATATTTCAACAGAAGTTCATGTTTCCTTTGTTGACAGAATAGCAACGAGTCATAGCTCTGAGCTTAGTACGTATTTTAACTTTTTATCTTATATATTAATAGCGATGTTTATTTCTATGGTTGGCCGTATCATGTTAATCTTTAATAATAAGGAAATTAAAATGCGGAACTATTGTGCTCCCATTAGCATCAATTATTATAATTATCAACTTATATTTGGTAACCTATCGCTCGCCTTTATTGTTTGGTTGATTTTTGTTGCATTTGCTTTTGTCATTAATACTGGTAGTTTAAACGAAACAGGTTCCTATCTATATATTGTTAATTCATTTGTTTTAGCCATTCTCTGTCTAAGCATTAGCTTTTTGGTTGCTACTTTTGCAACAAAAAATTCGATTGATCCGATAGGAAATTGTATATCACTTGGTTTATCATTTTTAGGCGGCTCTTTTGTACCACAAGCCTTTTTAAGTGATACACTTCAAACTGTTGGAACTTTTAACCCGATATTCTGGTATGTTAAAGTAAATGATACGATAGGAGAGATTACTAGTATTTCTCGGTCTACACTTGAACCAATTATCTATGGAATTCTAGTTCAGCTAGCATTCGCGGTTGCTTTCCTCGCTGTCGCATTGGTTGTCATTAAACAAAGGCGATATGCTCATCAGTAATACAATAAGATAAACTGGGGAAGTTCACCCGATCCTTTTAAAAAATAATAAGATGCTATATTTTGTAAGGGGCTGATGGTGACAAGCGAATGCTTGTCATGTCACACTATAGCGTGACACTTCCAATAAGCAAAACGACAGATGACCAGGAATGACCAGCTGTCGTTTTTTATTGGAAAGCAACCATCAGACCCTACTGTTATACTAGAGAGTTTTTTGCATCTGTTTACTAGCATCTCCATAAAGCTAATTTTTTAAAAATCTTACCTTGTAAACGAAAGGGCCTGACCTTTAAGGTCAGACCCTCAAACTTATTATTCTTTAAACTCAGCTACTAAACCTTGAGTTGATGCCTTCGCATCTCCAAATAACATTCTCGTATTATCATTAAAGAATAGCGGGTTATCAATACCAGCAAAACCAGGATTTAAGGAACGTTTCATTACAATTACTGTTCTTGCTTTATCCACATCAATAACTGGCATACCATAGATCGGTGAGGTTTCATCGGTTCTTGCTGCTGGATTGACAACATCGTTGGCACCAATAACAATGACAACATCTACCATATCGATCGTTGGGTTTACATCATCCATTTCTTTTAGCTTTTCATAAGGTACATTAGCTTCTGCCAATAAAACATTCATATGTCCTGGCATACGACCAGCTACTGGATGTATGGCAAAGTTAACCTCCGTACCGTTTTGTTCCAATTGTTCAGCTAACTCTTGAACAGCATGTTGCGCTTGAGCAACAGCCATCCCATAGCCTGGTACAATTAGTACATTGCTAGCAGCTTCTAACATAATAAAGGTGTCTTCAACCGATACTGGGCTGGCTTCCCCTTGAAAACCAGGACCTGATTGAGTCTTACCTGAACCGAAACCACTAAATAGTACATTCGTTAATTTACGATTCATCGCTTTACACATAATAGTCGTTAAAATAATTCCACTTGATCCAACCAATGCTCCCGCGACGATCAAGACATTACTTGTAATAACAAATCCTGCTGCACAGGCCGCCATACCACTTAAAGAATTTAGTAGGGAAATAACTACCGGCATGTCCCCACCACCAATTGGAATAACAAAAGAAATTCCTAAAATACAGGATAAAACAATGATACTGATCAATAGAGCATAAGAATCTATGATCACCATTTCACGTAAAGGAGCAAAGATAACCGCACCACCAATCAATAGGAGGACAATTAACACATTTACAATCTGCTGTCCTGGATATTGAATCGGTTTGCTAGGTATTTTTTCTGACAACTTTCCCCATGCAATAATGGAACCAGTAAAAGTAACACCACCAATCAGAACAGTTACCGTAATGATAAGCAATGAGAAGACACTAACATCTAAAACTTCACCGGCTGATACATAACGTTGATATTCTGACCAACCAACAAGTAAACTTGCGGCACCACCAGTACCATTAAATAACGCAACCATTTCAGGCATTGCTGTCATGGCTACCATACGGGCAGCGATTGCACCTACAATAGAGCCCGCAATCATGCCTATAGCAACCCATTGCCACTCAAGTACTTCGTTACTCACAAGTGCTGCCACAATAGCGATAAGCATACCAATGGCAGAAACTAAATTACCTTTTCTTGCTAATTTTGCATTTCCTAGCATTTTCAAACCAAAGATAAATAGAATTGCTGCTATTATATATAATAAGTTAATAATGACTTCGTTAATCATGTTTGCCCTCCTTTTTGGCAGATGTAAACATGGATAACATACGATCGGTTACCATATAACCTCCGACAACATTGATGGTAGCAAAAAATACTGCCAAGGTTCCTAGTACAATCCTTGCCGTTTCGCCTCCTGCGACAAAAGTACCAGCAAGACTAAGGATAGCACCAACCACCGTAATCCCTGATATAGCGTTAGAGCCAGACATTAGTGGCGTATGTAATTGGGACGGAACTTTTGATATTAACTCAAAACCTAAAAACGAAGCTAAAATCAACACAAACACTAACATGATCTCCATTATTTACCTCCATAAATTTCTTTTAGTCTTTCATTAACTACTTGCCCATCTTTGACCACAAGGCAACCATTCATGATTTCATCCGATTGATCTAAATCTAATACCTTGGTCTCTTTGTTATAAAAATGGGTTATTAGATTGTATAAGTTACTAGAGTACATACCCGATGCATCAAAAGCCACTTCTCCAGGGAGGTTGTCGATACCAACTATTTGAACCCCTTCACTGGTAACGGTTTCATCTACAACAGTACCTTCCACATTCCCGCCAGAACCAGCAGCCAAATCAACAACAACGGAACCGTCTCTCATTTGTTTCAAGATATCTTTCGTTACAATCACAGGAGCCTTTCTAGCAAACAACTTAGCTGTTGTAATAACCAAATCCGCATTGGCACAACTTTTTGCCATCGCTTCTTGTTGAATTTTTAATTGTTCTTCCGTTAATGCTTTGGCATAGCCATCCTTTGTTTGTCCCGTTTCGCCTAAATCCACTTTGACAAATTTAGCACCAAGAGAGACGACTTGTTCTTCTACAACGGATCTTGTATCAAAAGCTTCAACCCTTGCACCCAGTCGTTTCGCTGTAGCAATGGCCTGTAAACCAGCTACGCCGGCACCAATAACAAATACCTTTGCAGGTGGAATAGTTCCAGCAGGTGTCATCATCATCGGGAAGATACGATCTAACTTTTGAGCACCCAAAACGACAGCCACATACCCTGCTAAAGATGCTTGCGAACTAAGTGCATCCATTTTTTGAGCCAATGTGGTTCTTGGGATCATCTCCATGCTTATCGCATTAACCCCCTGTTTCATTAATCCATTAACTACCTCTGTTTGATTATATGGATCTAGAAAACTAATACTCATCGATCCCTTTTTCATTTTACCGATATCATCAAGAGACGGGGAATTCACCCACAAAAATACATCTCCCGTAGACAATAATGATTCTCGAGATTCCAAAACGCTGGCACCAGCTTTTTCATAAGCTTCATTAGGTATCATTGCCGTTAGATTTTCTTCAACTGCAACTTCAATTCCTTCTAATTGAAGCAATTTTTTGATCGAATCCGGAACTAAAGCAACCCGTGATTCGTCCTTTTCTTTCAGTGCGACTATTTTCATTCTTCACGACTCCTTTCATTAAATTAGATTGATTTCATGCTAAATCTCAATAAATTATACCACTGATATTATCCTTTTCCAATAGAAAATTACTCATTTTACTGAATATTTATACAATTATGAATAGAGTGATCTTCCGATGATAACCCACTCAAAAACTTGCTATTAGAAAAAAACGAGAACTTCATCTCCTCCTCTTGCAAAAATAAGCTATAGAGAAACTAGACCATAGTCTCGGTGACAAGTGAATGCACAGACGGTTGTCTGGGATAGTGCAGTAGGGTTAGTGGGAATGAAAATACACATTCACAAAGTTCTTCTCACCTAAATCGTCATGACTAGTATATTCAACCTCATGTATGCTACATGGAATAAAAGCGCAGAGCGCCGATTAAAAACGTAGCAACTGCAGCGAATCAATGGAGATAAAGGAATCACGTTTTGCTTGCGAACCGATGATGACTTATCGCAGATTGCTTCGTGAAGTTGCCTAGTCTTTGGCGCTCGGAGCTGGACGAGGCTACATTACGTCTAGAAAAGTTATCCATAGATAGCAGGTTTTATAATTCCATAAACAACAAAAAAGTTTACCTAGCCAGAAGAGCCAGGTAAACTTTTTTTAGCTTGAATATTTTTATGTTATTATTATAGATTACCATCATGTCAAAGCCATCACGTGTCATCCTTTAGGCTAACAATCAATGGGGTATATTTAGCCCCATTGATTGAAGTTATACTTTAACCTATATGCATATAATGACGCGGTCTATACGAGTTTACTCTGATCCAAATAAACACGAATCAGATCAATATTATGATTGCGTCCAAACATCTTTTGACTTGTTTCAGCATCTAACTCATGTCCATCAAACGTTGTTTCATTTCCAGCGACATCAGACACGACCACTTTCTCTTGATCACTTAAGATGTACGTTACTGGAACAGTAAGTGTAGTAAATCCTAACGTATCTTTAGCTAGCTTAATCGATTCAGTTGCCTCTGGATTAAGTCGCTTCGCCAATGGCCATTGATGTTCTGAAGTTAAGAACTCCTTCTTCGATAAGAGTAAAGGATTAAATTGCATGCGACCATCTGTTACTTTCACACCTAGTTCACCAAAGCGTGACAGAATATCTTCTTTTACTTGGCCAGTCATCCCTGGTTGTTGTACACCAGCAAAGCTTGGTGTATGAGAGTATGCTTCTGTCGGGAAGGCACCATACTCTACAGGAGTTTTTTCTGCACCAATACCTGCTTTAATTTCATGATAGTAAGTCATGAGTGTTTTAGCATCTTCAGTCAAACCTTCTGCGCTGTACACAGCATTAAAGTTCTCTTCGGTTGCAAGAAGCAGTTTTGATACCATGTGCCAATACACACTGCCTAAACCTTCATACTTATAGAATGTACCGGAGCGACCAGTAAACGCATGGTGGTTAAATAGTTCGGTAAATAGATCTTCCACTACTTGAATATCCGCCTGATCATAACATCCTAAATCCAACAAAGCTGCTCTTATTTCTTCACCATTTCTAAATTTACCATTGAAATGGTAGCGTCCAAAAACGTCTTTTTCAATAATGCGTGTGTGATTATTGTTCAATTCTTCTTGTAAGATAACCGACGTTTTCACATCTGGTTCTGGAATGATATTTTTCTCTAAGAACTTCGGCAACTCACGGTTTGGATACAACATGTAACTGTTTTGATCTTCCCGATAGATCGCACTGTCTCTTAAGGAAGCCAACACGTCGAGCGCTTCATTTTTATCTAATGCTTTCGAGCTTAAGACAGCAACTTGCCCTTCTAACATTTCATAAAGATAGGATAGTTGACAGCTATCTCCATTAAAACGAATTAGGTTATACGCGTGATACAATCCGTCTTCTCGTTTATTCTTACCAATCGTATCTTTCAAGTGCTTCATCGATACATCAATGAACGATTGTAATGACGCAACGGATAATTCTACTTTTTCTCCACTAAAACCATCATCATAAACTGTTTGACGATATGCTTCCCCAATCTGACCCAATGCTTTTACGATCATATAACGTGTCTGATCAGAGATTGGTTGACCTAGATCTTGTTCATGTGCAGCTAGAACTTCTAGCGTTTTATCAAACATGCGTTTCACTTCAACTGAAATCTCAACTGTATCTGAGGTCATTTCTTGGACTAGTTGCCCCATATAAACTTGGAAACGGTGCATGTAGTACAGTGTAACCATAGATAAACCATTACCTACCAGTGCGTTATTCGCATCGTTCCATTCTGGACGCTGGGTATTCATCCAAATACCGCCTTCTGGTACATAATTCGAAAATTTTGAAAGTAGTGTGACTAAAAGTTTTTCCATCAGATTAACGTGATACACCGACTCACCTGAAAATATTAATTTTCCATCAGAGCCAAGTAAAGCCGTTCTTTCTTGGATGGTATTTTCTTTCTTATCGTCATAGAGAATACTATTTCTTGGGTCTTTAACTAAATCATTGAATCCTTTAATTCGATAAGGTACATTCGCATATGTGTAAATATTTTTTTCTAACAAGGTGTGTAGCTTTTCCGGGTTATATGCTTTCGATAACTCAAGTAACTTTAGAAGATAAATGATTTGATGGTCACCCCAGTAACCAATGTTTGACCAAGGATCATCTGGATCAAGGGTTTCCCAATCAATACCTTCTTTAGTGATGCGGTACGGGTTATAACCATCCGCTGTTGACGCATTAACGAATTTTGCGATAATACTTTCCGCGAAGGCAGGATACGAAACAGATAGAGCTTCCCAGTTCTGGAAGATATCACGCCAGTTCCCCTCATAATTCAAAGCTTTTGATCCATCTTCTTTTGTTACTTCAATATTAAACTTATTCCATGGACGACTTGGATCCCCATGTCGACGACTAAAGGTCAATGGTAAGTACTCGAACGCTAACCGTTCTAAATCAGGATTATTTCGATCTTTCGCTAAGGCTAATAGGTCATTATAATGCAGTGTTTCAGGTAAGTTCGTAATGAACGCTTGCTCATTTTTATAGACAGATTGATTCCAATGAGAGACAAACTCGGTAAAGTCTGATTTGTCGATCATATAGCCATCCGCATAAATACCACCGCGCATAATGTTGTACAATGTATTAGAGAAGTGACGATAACTTACTTTTTCATTTGCCGTATACTGATAACCATCCGCATTGAAGACAAGTTGTCTTAAGTTCTCTCCACCAAGTTCGACGTCTTGTTCCACCGCATCAATGATATTCGCATTTTCCATAAGTTCTTTTCTTAGTTCTTCCACACCGAAAGCGCTTTTGTTTATTTCAGCAACGATATGCCATTGCTTTTGTTCTTTACCACCCAAGTGTACTGTATCTGTTACATAGTAAGCACCACGACGACCTTTTACATCATGTTCCGTTTGAACGGGTGCATTTTGTGAGAATGCTTTAATTTGTTGTTCAGATAAGAGATATTGAGGGTTTTGAAGTCCTCGCGACCAGACAGTCGTTGCTTTAAGGGATTCACTTGGTTCCGCTCTATCCGTTAAGATTGAGCTCATTGTGAAGATACCCAAACCAACATCCTCATGTAATTCAGATCGTTTATACCCATCCACTAATGTACTTTGTGTTGATTGGTGAACTGTTGTCACACCGTATGGTAAAATGTTGCGAATCCCGTCCAACACTCGGACATCAACAGGATGATCTGTCGTATTCTCCAATGTTGATTCTTTAACAAAGCCATAAGCCTCACTAGTTTTTAAGGTATAGCTAAACCTTAATCCAAGATCATCATTCATTTCTTCAAAGATGATTTTGTCACCTGTCGTGTTTTTGTAAAGGTTTCGTGTGATCTGGTAAACATTGCTCAGCTGTTGGGAGAACGGCTTCCATAGATAGTCTTTCTCATCTTTCGTCACAATTAATGTCGTATCCGGTCCTGTAGTTTCAATGCTATCATGGATTTTATCATCCGTAGCATACGGAAATAATGCAGATTCCGCATTTTTTCGTCCAGCAGTTAATCCCCCCGTACTTGATACAAATAGCCAATGATCTGTATCGCTAACGACGGTCATAAAAAATGGTGTCATGTGATTGTAATTAGCCATTTTAAAATATGTTTCGTTGTTACGTTCAACCGTGTCTAACGAAACCGCTTTCGATTTTCGATATAAAAAACTGTCCCCTAAATATAAATCGCGTAAATTCTCCATATAATTTTCCTTTCTGTAATTAATTTCACTTGTTGTTATTACCCGAATATGGCGGAAAACAACCTAAATAGTACGATAAGTTCTGTCTGAATGATTAGAAATCGATATTTTTCCGTGATGATCAGCGAAAACGCTATTCCATTAGTAATAAGCCCCACCTTATTTTACCAATCGATACACCTAAATTAGCACCTTTATCTTATTGGCAAGATAACCGCTTTCGTAAACGGGTAATCAATTATAAGTCTCATTGTAAACGGTTTATTATGATAATACAACCCTTTTATTTTTGAAAATAACAGAAACTTTCGTAACAAATCTAAGCTTTTCTCCAAGGTAGCTTATTTCAGCTCAGAAAAAAACGCCTTTTCATACATAAGTCCTCTTTATGCCTAATGACTGTTGAACTATCCTCCACTTATCGACCTTCGCATTCCTTTAAGATGGGGGTTTTCTGGCCTATTTTAGATAAAATTGATAGTTACGTTTCCACTTTTTTGTCTCACCTGGACCTAAATGGATATTAATGAACACCTCAGGGCTAACAACATGTTCACGTCCCCACAAAGCCATCTTTGCTGGTTTAAAATCGGACTGTCCTCTCACCCCTGCTCCTACCTTTGTGTGATAAAGGTCCCAGTTATACTTCTCTTGACTCTCTTCCATATCAATGTGGGCATAGAAATCACCTTCTGGTACTACTGGCCACGTTAATTGTTTGTTTGACACTTTGATTGTACCTACTGTCACATTTAGATCGCGTAAAGCTGGCAATGTAAGTTTATAATTTTCATCTACCGTTTGGTTATTGATCCCGATAAAGTTATGGGAATATTCATTTGTTTTAAAAGAAACCTTACCTGTATTTTTCAGTGTATAAGCAATCACTAAATGGTTGTCATCAAGTGAAATTTTTTTCTCTAACTGATACCCGTAACCACTCGGACTTTCCGCAGTTGTGTCAAAGGTTATGGACTGCTCATTTAAATTTGACTTTACTTTACATTCAGCCGGTGTCACTTCGTAGTTAGAAAAGAAATCGTATGCTTCATCTGCTTTTTTAGTTAGTAGGCCGACACCAATTTTCGGAAACTGTTCACCGACACCCGCCTCCTCATAGCCTACTGGTGCATCAATTCCAAATTCATTACTTAACCCCCTACCACCTGTTCCCACACCCGCTTCTAAACGTTCGGGTACGCAGTAAGTGATTTCTCCATCTAACGTGACTTGAGTAATAAAACCAGTCCAATCAAATCGGGAACCACTATAATCATCACCAGGTGGTGCTATTTCAATCTTCAAACGATCATTCTCTAATACATACATAACTAATCCTCCCTTTCGTCAGCGTTTACATTTTTCCATCGAATAACGAAACACCCTCATTAAGATGAAAATGTATTTTTAAAATCAATCCTATAGTGCTGAACTATTTCTTCACGCGTGCACAGATTGATTTTTACCTAAAAACCCCATCGATATCTAATGTTTTACACGCAATATCCAGGAATGTCAACTCCTTAGTTGTGTAACGTTTTTGCTTTCCGATTTGTTTGGGGGATATCCAATGTAACCAATAATGCGTTCATTCCGTCTACCGGAACCGACTAGCAATCATGATACCTAATCATTGATCTTTGACTGTCATTCTGTCATTACGGAAAGAACGAAACCTTCTTTCAGCGTTTCTCCCATCTTGCATTTTTGTATTTACAGCTTCAGCTTGCTTCGTTTTATCCACTTTTCACCCGCCCTGCAAGATAAGTTTATATTTACACTTTATTCCATTCATTATCTGCAAGTTGGTTTACATAGTCTATCATTGGTTTTATATATTCTCTACTAGAATGATCATAAGATCTTGCAATGGCTTTACTCGTTCCATCTTCTACATCGGATTTATTGTTTTTGAATTCTAGTACTTTGCGATAAATATTCATTATCATTTTTTCGAACAAACCCATTTTTTCATAATTTAATCCACTTTGAAAATAAAACAATTCCATGTCCTTTCGTTCGTGTTCCGAAAAGTTATTTGTTTTTATTTTAGTAATAATCGCTTCATCATAAGGTGCTCCACCCGTTGCAAAAATAGCAACCTTTCCATCAACTACGTCCCATGCTTTCTTTTTAAACTCCTTTAATCCTTGTATGCGACCAGCATGTATGCCGGCACCATAAATAATCAGATCATATGTATTAGTATCAACATGATCGATTTGTTCAAGAGGGATGGTTTGACATGAAATTGTTTCCGAGATCCATTCTACATACTTTTTAGTGAAGCCAGTCTTTGTTTTGTATACAATTAGTATCGACTTCATATTTCTTCTCCTTTTATATTCGGTTTTGCTTCCATTATTTATGGAAATTATATCAATTGTATGCAAACTAGTAAATGGAATGATTGTAAAATGTTCATAGAAGATTAACTATGAATTGTGCTTTTTCTCATGCATAAGCACACAAAGCGAAGCAACCCTAATATTTTTCAAACAAAAGGATTGCCTCGCTTATGGTTCCTTCTAACATCTGTATACCTATTTAACTCATCATACTTTCATAATTACTACCTAGTCTTTTGACTTTCCCCATAACTCACTATGAATTTATCTTTGGTGTGAACTTAAGCATTCCGTTTTTTATTGATTATGTCAAAGGTAACAGCACCAAGTAACACCAACCCTTTGATGGCTTGTTGCCAATCAATACCTACTCCTAAAAGTGACATACCATTGTTCAACACACCCATGATTAGTGCGCCGATTACAGCACCAATAGCTGTTCCTATCCCACCTGTTAGTGAAGCACCACCAATAACCGCTGCTGCGATTGCATCTAATTCAAATAGATTACCAGCTTGTGGAGTAGCTGCGTTTAGACGACCAGCGAAAATTAATCCGGCAAGAGCAGCAAGCACACCCATATTTACATAAACCCAAAACTTAATTTTTCGTGATTTTACTCCTGATAACTGAGCAGCTTTCTCGTTTCCACCAACTGCATACACATGTCGCCCAGGGATTGTCTTTTGCATAAAGAAAGTATACCCAGCAATTAATGCAATCAGAATCAATAAGATATAGGGAATACCTGCGTATACTGCTAGGCGTTCTGTAAATAACGCAATTATAACAGAAATCACAATAACTTTTGTAAGGAAGAGAGGCCCAGATAGTCCTTTCTGATGAAATTTCTTTCTAGCTTTTCGAAGTCTAAATTCATTAAATACAAAAAGAACAATCGCTAATATACCAATGATGATCGCTGTTATGTTATACGTTTCTCCGTTGAAGAAGTCGGGCATATAACTAGAACTCATGAAACGAAATTCTCTCGGAAAAGGTGCTAATGTTCGGCCACTTAACACGACCATCGTTAATCCTCTAAATAACAACATTCCTGCTAACGTAACAATAAATGCTGGTACTCTCACATACGCTACCCAATACCCTTGCCAAGCACCTATCAAAGCACCAACAAGTAGCGAGATAATGATCGACGGAATGACAGGCATGTTCCACCGAATCATGAGGGTACCTGCAATCGCCCCGATAAAAGCAGCAACAGAACCAACAGATAAATCAATTTCACCAGTGATGATTACAAGAACCATACCTATTGCTAAGATGATGATATAGCTGTTTTGCATGATGATATTGGTGATATTAAGAGGGGTTAACAGAATTCCACTTGTTAAAATTTGAAAAATTAACACAATCCCAACAAGGGCAATAATCATACCAAATTTACGTATGTTTTGAGAAATCAGTTCTTTAAATTCCTTCATTTTGCTTCACTCCGATCGTCAGTCATATATGTCATTAGCTTCTCTTGATTCGCATCATCAACAGCAAAGTCAGCTGTGATTTTGCCGTTATTCAAGGTGTAAATCCGATCGCATGTCCCCAGTAATTCTGGTAATTCTGAAGAAATAACGATGATGCTTTTTCCAGACTCAGCTAAACGATTGATAATCTTATATATTTCGTTTTTTGCTCCTACATCAATACCACGGGTCGGCTCATCCAAAATTAATACATCAGGATCGGTAAACATCCATTTACCTAATACCACTTTTTGTTGGTTTCCACCACTTAAATTGATAACTTTTTGCTCAATACTCGGCGCTTTAATTCTTAATTTTTCCCGATAATCTTCGACAACGCTTACTTCTTTTCGCTGATTAATCGTCAATCCGTCTGCTACCTCTTTCAAATTAGCTAAAGTGACATTTTCTCTAATCGTATCATCTAGAACGAGCCCATATTCTTTTCGATTTTCCGATACATAAGCAAGACCATTTTCAATGGCTTTATCTACCGTCGACACATTAATTTCTTTTCCATCTTTCATCACTTTTCCAGATTGGAATTTTCCATAACTTTGTCCAAAAATGCTCATCATCAACTCGGTTCGTCCGGCCCCCATAAGTCCTGCAAGACCTAATACTTCTCCTTTTTTAACATAAAAATTGATCTTATTCGCAATTTTCTTGCCAGGAATTTGGGGATGATCTACGGTCCAGTCTTTGACTTCTAGTAACACATCGCCAATTTTCGGCTGTCTACTTGGATATAAGTTACTTAAACTCCTACCCACCATACTGCGAATAATCCGATCTTCCTCTAAATCCTCACCCTTTGTTAAGGTTTCAATTGTTTGCCCATCACGTAGAACGGTTACATGATCAGATACCTTTATTACTTCTTTTAACTTATGAGAGATTAAAATGGACGTAAGCCCGTTTTTCTTAAACTCTTGAAGCAATTGAAGCAAATTCTCACTTTCTGCTTCGTTTAATGCCGCTGTTGGTTCATCCAAAATCAATAATTTCACTTGTTTCGAAAGTGCCTTTGCAATTTCAACCAATTGTTGTTGTCCCACTCCAATATGTTGAACGAGCTCACTACTATTGACACGCATGCCTACTTTATTGATTAATTTGTCTGTTTCAATGGTTGTTTCTTCCCAGTTAATAATCCCTTTTTTCGCACGTTCATTACCAAGAAAAACGTTTTCTGCTACAGAAAGTTCAGGAATTAAAGCTAATTCTTGATGAATGATGACAATGCCTTTTGCTTCACTTTGGTTTATTTCTTGAAACATACAATTTTCGCCTTCAAACAAAATATCACCACGATACGTTCCATATGGATGAACACCACTCAAAATTTTCATCAATGTTGATTTCCCGGCACCATTTTCACCAACAAGTGAATGAATCTCTCCTTTTTCCACCTTAAAATTCACATTATCAAGTGCTTTAACACCCGGAAATTCTTTCGTTATGCTTTTCATTTCAAGAATAATATTGTTCAAGGTTAGCACCCCTTTTTTAAAAAAGAGGAGGGGTTTGGTTCCCTCCCCTTCTTTCATCATATTTTATAATTCATCTTCAT
Organism: Natronobacillus azotifigens; assembly: GCF_026805325.1. GTDB lineage: Bacteria > Bacillota > Bacilli > Bacillales > Amphibacillaceae > Natronobacillus > Natronobacillus azotifigens. The sequence continues at coordinate 54,407 of NZ_JAPRAT010000010.1, read as the reverse complement.
CGTAGTAGCCAGAATCTATTAGTACTTCTTGATAATTGTCAATATCTACAGAAACAGGTTCTAATAGATAAGAAGGAACAACCTTAACATTATTGTCATACGTTTCTGTATCATTAACTTCTGGCTCTTCATCATTTAGCACACTATCCGCCATGTTAACCGCCTGCTCAGCTAAAGCGCGCGTATCTTTAAATACTGTTTGGGTTTGCTCCCCTGCAATAATGGAACGTACCGATGATCGTTCAGCATCTTGACCAGTTACGATCGGTAGGGGACGAGCATCTGTTCCATAGCCTACTGCCTGTAATGAAGATATAACACCTAAACTGATTCCATCAAATGGTGAGTAGACAACATCTAAAGTTTCATCGGAGTAATGAGCACTCAAAATATTATCCATTCGCTCTTGCGCTTCCGAACCGCTCCAACGTAGAGTCGCTGCTTGACTAAATTCTGTCTGCCCACTTCTTACCACGAGCTGACCGTTTTCGATATAAGGATCAAGTACTGACATTGCACCGTCCCAGAAGAAATATGCATTGTTATCATCAGGCGAGCCGGCAAATAACTCAATATTAAATGGACCTTCTCCATCAGCTAATCCTAATTGTTCTTCAATATACTCTCCTTGAATCACACCAACCCCAAAGTTATCGAATGTAGCATAGTAACTGACGTGATCATGATTCATAATCAAGCGGTCATAAGAAATAACAGGAATATTTAAATTTTCTGCTTGATCAAGTACATCCGTTAGCGCTTCTCCATCAATCGAAGCAATCACAAGGATATCTACCCCTCGTGTAATCATGTTTTCAATTTGTGATAATTGATTTTCTACAACATCCTCTGCGTATTGGAGATCTGTTTCATAGCCTAATTCTTCAAACATCTCTACCATATTATTCCCATCATCAACCCAACGCTCAGAAGATTGTGTTGGCATCGCGATCCCCACCGTTTGCGTTCCATCACCATCATCTCCACATGCCGCAACAAACAATAACGTTAAGAGTGTAACTGAAACTAGCACTAATTTTTTCATTACCTTCTCCTCCATTCAATTCTTTAATAGTCAAGCAGCAATTCTCTTGATATGTTTACTTTACCACTGATTTTAAGCGCTTTCATATGAATGGTTCTTGCTATTTTTGCGGTGTGCTAGACAAATTTGTGATCGCTGAAGCATTGCGCTAAATAGTGAAGTTTAAATCAGTGGGAATCTTACGTACAGTTGCTCGGGGACAAAATGGAAGGTGGACAAGTTGGTTACATAAATGTTGATGTAACAACTCTAAACACACCATAATACCTCAATAAGAAAACGAAAGAAAAATGTTCACTCACAAGACATTTTCCTTTCGCTTTTTTAGTTAAATCTAACCGGATATCTTTTATCTTCTTTATCTAGTAAAAATCAAACATAATCATGCAGTGTACATTCAGGTAATTGATACCAAGGATTGATCGTTTATGCGCAAACCTGTCTGTCTACGTTAATATGTTCCTCTTACGGACGGTTGCTCCGGGATAAATATTTGGAAGGAGGTGTGCCCGTTACTTTTTTAAACAGTCGACTAAAATAGTTCGGGTCGCTAAATCCCGCTTCATATGCAATCGCTTTTAATGGCAATTCGCCCTCTCTTAGTAACGTTTTTGCATAGGCTAAGCGTGTATCGCGTAAATAATCAACAAAGGATTGTCCTGTGCACTTCTTAAATGCTTTACTTAAATGATACAGACTTAAACCTACTTCGTTTGCTAATTGTTCTAGCGACAACCCTGGGTCTTTAAAGTGTTCATCAACATAACGTACAGCTTGTTCGACTGGTGATGCATTTTGATATTTTCTTTTTAACATGTGACACTGCTTGAGAAGAAAATCTTTCACTAACGTTTGTAAAGCTTCTCTATGTGTTACTAAATCCATTTCTTGTTGTAAGGGAAAAATGGAATCCTTGATACCAACGTGTGTCAACTGTTCCAATAAAATGGACAAATAACGCCGCATCTTTGGTAACTGATGATGTGTGAGCTGACTAAGTGTATGAACATAACGATCATAACAAGCGCTCAATTCATCAGCATTTGTATTTTCAAAGGCTTTAATTAGGTTCTTTTGACACGTATCGATGTCCTTTAAGGTTGTCTTGAGTCCACTTTTATAAACATTATAAGCGATATCTGGCCGATCAACTAAATCGTAATAACTCAGCAAAGCTTCCTCATAACTCTCTCGCAACTCACTAGCCGGTTTAACACGTCCCATACTAAATCGAATGACCGAGTCTTTTAAACACGCTTGCTTCATTAATTCTAACGCATCATCAGTGGTTTCTACATCAATCCATGCAATAGGAATGTGTGCACCGAAGACAGGACCAATAATCATTCGGTCATCATTTATGTTTGCCGTTAGTTCTTCTTCTGATGTCTTAGCACCAACAAGTGCGACCACAACATTCGTTGTAAATTCTTCCGGTGTATCACTAACGAGCGCTTCAATAAAAGCGGAACGAGCTGTTTGTTTTTTTACCTGTTTTTCCTCAGCCTGATCCAATTCGCGGGACTTTGTCACTTTATTGAAGGTGCTCATCACTTCCTTTTCCGCTGCTGGCTTCAATACATACGCCTTAACCCCGTATTCAATGGCTTGTTTTGCATAATCAAATGTATCGTGTGCAGTGAGCATAATAATATCAACGGATGGTTGATTATCTTTAATTTTTTTCGTCGCTTCTAACCCATCCATGACAGGCATACTAATATCCATAAAAATAACATCGACCATTGTATTTTCACAGAGATCACAGGCTTCTTCTCCGTTTTTCGCTTGAAGAAATGTTAATGATTGCGCTTGTATTTCATCTTTTCTCAACATTTTTTCAATCACTTGTCGTTCAATCGCTTCATCATCTACCAGCAATACCGTAAGTTTAGTCATCTTCTTCACCCTTTTTCGTATTCAATGGTAATGTAATTTTGATGCACGTTCCTTCCCCTTGATTAGAAACGATATCAAAAGTCATTTGATGATTATAGTGACGTAACCTTTCTAACACATTCATTAAGCCTAATCCGGTTGAGTGCCCTTTTGATTGATTGGTCGATTGTGTCGTATCTAATAGTCGATCACGCGTTTCTTTTGTCATGCCTACACCATTATCTTTGACTTGGATGCTTACCGATTCTTTATCACTTGTAATGGTTAATGTTATTACCCCCTCGCCTGCTAACGGTTCAATGCCGTGGATAAGTGCATTTTCTACTAACGGTTGCAAGGTAAGCGGGGGAATTTCTATCTTTAGGCATTGGTTTTCAACCGTATCATAAAAGTGAAAACGATCACCAAATCTTGCCGTTTGAATCGCAAAGTATTTACGAACTGATGACACTTCTTTATCAATGGTTGTAAGATGTTCCAACTCACCAATGTTGTGTCTCAATAATCCCGATAGTGCATGAATAAGTTTCTCTGTTTCTTTTGCATCTTCTAAGTATGCAGTCCGAGAGATTACATTAAGGGTGTTGAATAAGAAATGTGGTTGTATCTGATTTTGCAGAGATTTAATCTTCATTTCTCGCAACAGTTCTCGCAGACGTGCTTTTTCTTTCATTTCTTTAATTGCTTCAACAATGTTGTAGCGCATAACATTAAAACTATCCGCAAGGACTGATAACTCCGTCGTTTGCCCCCCATCTACATTGTCAATAGCATAATCCCCTTGTGCTAACGCTTCTGCCGAGGCCTTTAGTGCATCTAGTGGAACCGTAATCCGCCTACTTAATTGAATCGCAATAAACACAGCGCATACGATACAGACCATGGTTAGAACAAAAATAAATGTATCAAAACGTTCCAATCGCTGTTCTTCTAAATCCACAAGTCTTTGATAACGCGTTAGTGACTGATCCAACAATTTAAAAACTTCTTCTTCAATGTAACCCATGCGTCTTTGTGTTTCTCTAAACGTTTCCATATATTCATCTACTGGTGCATAGTCCACTTGACTCACCGTTTCTGTTGCCAAACGAATAAAATGGGAGACATATTGTTTCAAAGGCAAAACATCGACCTGATCAGCTGTTTGTTTATCAAAGATAATGATAGCGTTTTCAAATTGTTGGAGAGCCATTCCTACTTTTCTTTGTTTTTCTTCTGAGCGCTCTTCTAAACTATCTTCTAACGTATTAAAGATCTGCTGTGTAGTTTGATTAATTGTATTTAGTCTACCTATTTCTTGCGTTTGAGCTTGTTGCAGCTCCATCGTATATTGATAGGAACGATTTTGCAAAAAGATCACCATCAATGTGAAAAACAGTGTGATTAAAAAATAGAATAATAATTGTTTTTTTACACTCAACCTTCTCATGATGACCCATCCTTCACAAGCTGACTATTCGTATGGATCACATCAGGCACAGATTCACCCTGAATAATCTTTTCAATTATTTCCATACTCTTCATCCCCATTTGATGTGGCTCCTGGCTGGCCAATGTCTGCACTTTCCCTTGTTTTAACAATTGAAGATTCTCTTCCAATGTATCGAAACCGACCACATAAATATCCTCTCGCCCCAGTACATCAATCGCTTCTGTAATACCTAAGACGTCAAGCGCACTAATTCCGAGCATCACATTAATTTCCGGATGATTGATCATCATTTGGTATGCTTTTTCTCTCGCGTTGACCCGCTTAATACCAGAAGAAGCTACATCCACAATAGAAGCATCGCCTGCTTGATCGATGACCTCTTTAAATCCCTCTAGTCTCAGTTGATGATGATAATTCGTATATGTTCCTGTAATGATCCCCGCATGTACGTCATCAACATGAGCTAGTACATCTTCAGCGATAGCTTCCCCCGCTAATAAGTTATCAGTGCCTACATAACTCACCCGTTGACTCATCGGTTGATCACTGTCAACGGTAATGACTGGAATATCAAGAGAAATAGCTTCATCAATCAATGGAATAAAGGCTTCCGTCAAACTTTGCACAATAATACCATCTGGTTGAACATCAATCACTCGTCTTAAGATACTCAGTTGTTCATCGGGATCAGAATCTCTGGGCCCTTTGTACTGTAGATAAAGTTCATTTTCTTGGGCATAGTCTTTTGCAGCGTCTCTGACAATGTTCCAATAAAGATGATCTTCCACTTCTCCAATCATGATAATATGGGGACGCCCATTTAACATTTCTGGTTTTTTTTCCTCTTCAATTCTTTGCTGAAGAGTTAATATATCTTTCATTAAATAACCCATATAAACGATTAATACGCAGACGACAAGCAAGACAACACCAGTTAATCCATTTCTTCTCATCATAAACACCCGCTTCCTATTTCCATCATATCATATGGTACTCGACTTCCTAATATGTTCGTGTCGTTAAAAATAAGAAAGAAAATTAGTTTGATAGAACAAACTGCTATAAAGTGAAACTTCAATCAGTGGGGGTTTTTTAGTTATTCCCCCACTGATTGTTAGCCCTAAAGGATGACCTAAAGGTCTTTGAACCATTCGAGGTGCTAGCGTCCGTTACTCCCACTTAAACAACTTGATATTCTCGTTGTTTTGAAGTGAGAGTCTTACAGACGGTTGCTCCGGGATAAATAATCTGGCGATGTGTAATTATTAAACTATCTTACCATTTTCCCTTTTATGGGCGGGGATAAATAGAATGTATTCTATGCAATTTCCTATCATGTAACCACAAGAATGGAGCGACTTTATCATGTATGCTTATACGCAAAGTGAGTATATCATCACAATGACTGAGTTAAACATTATTGTCAATAGTATAGTCATTAGTAAAAATACATTATTTCTATTGGCTTATTTTGGCATATAAGCTATACTTTTTATAATTAAGGGACGTTTTTGTGAGGGGTTTCAGATTAGGGGAGGAAATTAAATGAATAAAATAGAAGCGAACAAACATGCATGGGGGTTATTATCAGAAGATCATTACAACCACTTTAAAACTAAGCTCTCTGAAAATAGTTATGAATTTAACCCTATTGTAAAAAAAGAAATCGGTGATATTAGCGGAAAAAAAGTGCTACACTTGCAATGCAACACCGGTGCTGACACGATTATGTTAGCAAAAATGGGAGCAACTGTCACAGGGGTAGATTTAGTTCCTGGCAATGTTCATTTTGCCAAAGAATTGGCCAAAGATTTAGGTGTGACCAATGTAGATTTCAGTATATGAAAGAATACGATCGTTGTACTCCAGGAGTGGGGGGAACAAAGAAGGATGAAAATAATCTTTGTTATTACCCAGAATTTGAAGGTAAGTTACCTTTAGTATTTAGTTTAAAAGCAACCCCTAGATAAAGGAAAACGAACAGGCAATGGGGGTTTTCGTTATCCCCCACTGATTGTTAGCTGAACCATTCAGGATGCTATTATCCACTCCTCCCACTTAAACAACTTTGATTTTCGACCTGCTTTGAAGTGAGAATTTTGCGAACGGTTGATTCAGGATTAAAGAAAAAACCATTAGATGAAAATCTCTAATGGTTTTTTCGTAATAAATAGAATTTAAAATTATCATTAATTCTATAGCAATCACTCTCTAATAATCTAGAAGTTCAGACTTATAGATCCTTGAGCTTTCTCCCCATGGATGATAACCCATTCCATTGTAAGTAAACCCATATTTTTCGTAATACCCAATGTGCTCAGTACAAAGATACAAATAAGGAAAACCTCCCTTACTAGTATCCTCTTTTGCTTTTTGGAGTAGTAATGATCCGTAATGGTTCCCACGATATTTTTCTTCTATAAACAGTGCACATATCCATGGATATAAATCCATTCTACTAATAAAATCATTTGTAATTAGACCTGCACATCCAATAGTGTTCCCTTCATCACTCAATAGTAAGTACCATTGCGGTAAAGGACTTTTTGCATCAATGCTACTTGAAATACAATCTTCATAAACCATCATTGAACTTTCACTTGCCCACTTTTTCTGAAAATATTGTATCGCCCGCTGCTTAAAATCAGGATTTTCCCTCACCGAAATAATCTTCATTGTACAATCACCTTTCTAAAGATTTTTTTCATTCGTCTATCACTCTCATTGATTCTCTTTAAAAAAATACTTTTCATTCAATTTCACAAAATAGATACAGAGTTTGCTCAATTATATCCATTAGAAAAAGGGCAAAACTTCCTTCCCTCCATCTTTCTGTGTATTGGCAGGTGATTGAAACAAGTCCGCATTATTTCTATCCTTGTTTTCCTTACTTTCTGTACTATTGATCCAATCCATTACTAATTGAGCTAATTCTGGAGCCCTCCATACAAATACACAGTGGCTATCATCCAGCCAAATCAGTTTCTTGTCAGTTTCTAGTTTCTGATAGTATGCGTTAACATACTCTGTTTCGTAGTACCGGTCGTGCTTAGCCGCCATTACTAACGTTGGTGAGCATGGTTGTTCATTTATTGGGCTGTCTTTTGCTATAAGAAGCCATAACAGCGTGTATACAACTTCTAAAGGGAAATCAAATATTCCGGGGTATTCCTTCATCATATTCCGATACCAATTGTTCTCTTTTTCTGCGTTATAACCATTATACTTAGGAATTTTGAATTTCAAACGATATTTAGGAAAAAACTTTGCTGCAATTTTCATAATGGGAAAAACTAATTTAAGTAAAGTACTATTTCCGATCATCGCTAGGTTTCCATGATTTGCAACCCCTAACTGACTATACGATTGAAAATATGGTAGATCTTTGTCTGATGCCAACGCTTGTCCAATGATTCCACCAGTACCAGTTCCGCCGTATAAATGGATCGAATCAGAATAATTCTCCTTTATATATTCAGCAACACTTTTCATTGCTGCTTTGATGTTATTATACGTAAAACGAGCATTTGAGCTATTTCCGATTCCCGGTAAATCAACTGCAAACACATTAAACCCATTATCAAATAGCGGTTGGTAATTCTGGATAGCTACGCCATATTCAACAGAACCGATAGGAGTCATTAGAAAAATTACATTAGGAGCTTTATCATGATTAATCAAACATCTCACAAAAACTCCATTGTCGTCTCCTACAAATTCATTATAAACTTTCATATGTTTCATCTCCTCTTTATTTCAATAATTTCAAAACAAGAACTTTAAGCTCATCTCCTACTTCCTCAATCGAGAATGGAAATTGATCCATTATTACACGGTCAAATAGTTCATGTAACGTTACAATCAGATAATTCGCCATAAATTGTGAATCGTGAATAGAAAGCGTTCCTTCAAGGCGACCTCTCTCAAGCCAAAGTGAAAAAGGTGTAATCCATTTTTTCATATACTTATCTTCCAGACGTTTCATTCCTAAAAATCCATGGAATTTAACATTATGCATTATTTTTAATATTGCAAGGTGCTTCTTAACAAACAATACGATATAGTCAATGATTTCACAGATTTCATCGTCACTATAACCTTTCCGTACAATTTCTTTCATCCATCGGTCTGCGTACGCAAATTTTTCATCTACGAATTCCCAAACAAGCGCTTCTTTCGATTCAAAATATAAGTAAAATGTTCCCTTTGCAATACCAGTACGTTGAACAATATCTTTAATTGTTACTTTGCTAACACTTTTCTCCGCAAACAATTGTTCAGCCGCCTGTAAGATGTTGCTATAGGTTTCTTCACCTTTTTTTGTTTTCACTGGCCTCAGACCTCCAAAAATATTCATTCTATTTACTTATTTTTATGACCGCAGTTCATAAAGTGAAATTTCAATCAGTGGGAAGCTTTAGGTATTCCCCCACTGATTGTTAGCCCTAAAGGACCTTGAACCATTCGGGGTGCTAGCATCCGTTACTCCCACTTATACAACTTGGTATTCTCCTTGTTTTGAAGTGGTAGGCTTACAAACGGTTGCTCCGGGATAAATTAATTCTAACAGCTGCTTATTCTATTTTACATGGTCAATTACTCAAATTTGGTCAGTTTTAACTATTGCTTCCTAGCACTTTTAAACCACTCTTGGGAAGACAAAAGGAATTATGATCACCCACACAGTCGTTCATACTTTACCGTACTGAGATATAGAAATTTTTGGTTTACCTATTGTTATATATGTCACAACGTGATATACTCGCGTTATGATATATCATGACGTAAGATATAGAGGGGGTAGGTTATGACCGAAAAGACTGATAAAGTGATCAAAAAATACGTGCCCATGTCCGAAACAGCTTTTTATATTTTATTAAGCCTGTTCAAACAACCGCAGCACGGATATGGAATCGTGAAGTATGTGGAGGATATAACATCGGGGAGATTAAAGCTTGGTTCAGGTACGGTCTACGGGACGATTACAAAAATGCTAAAAGATCATTTAATCGTTGTTTATGCTAATGAAGAACGAAAAAAAATCTATGAGATAACAGAGCTAGGTGAACTGGTTATTCAACAAGAAATGACACGACTTGAAGAGTTGTATACAAATGCCGTAGCACACAGGGAGGATAAAAAATGAACAAAAAGTTTTGGAAACCGTTTTGGAGCTTTCACATCCAGAGGACAGAGCATTGGATTGAAGAGATGGCTAAAAAGGGCTACACGCTTTCCCGTTTTCAACCAAAATTCAGTCGTTTTACATTTATAAAGGAAACACCTTCTCATCAAATATTTTCTATATCTTTTGATCCTAGCATTCAACATCCTTTACCCAAAGCACTTCAGCTTGACGGTTGGGAAGTGGTGAACAAAAAAAGAAAATGGGCAGTATATGGTAATGTCAAACAAAAGGAAGATGTGAAAACGTCCATCGTTCGAGATAATCTTGAATCAAGAAATAAAAAAATCGAAATATTTTGGTGGATTTATTTCATCTACATTGCATTTTCTGTTACTTCGCAAGCTATGTTATTGTTGCCTCTCTATTTTAGTAGTGATCCAGTTACTGTTACCCGTGTCGAGAGCCCGTTGTGGATCCTCACGTACATCATGTTTGCCTGTCAGATTGCTGTGACAATGATAGGAGTCTATTCTCTCCTTACACTAAAAAAAGAATCACGACGTTTATCAGAGGAGAGTAAACAATCTCAGTTCTTGATTGATTCTACTAGCGAATCAGGTCGATCAAGAGAAAGATGCAACAAGTTTAAATTCGGCTGGACGTTTGCTCCAGACAAACTTGAAACGTGGCTGGAGGATAAAGAACGTTCAGGTTGGCATCTTACCCACATTTATAAAAGAGGATTTACGTTTCAGTTTGTAAGATCTGAAAAGAAGTTGTACGCATACAGCGTCCATTTTGATGGGCGAGTAGATAGTAACGCTCACTCTTTTCACAGTGAAACAGGATGGGAGAGAGTATTTGTCTCAGAGGGTTCTTGGCAACAATGGTCGATCTGGCGGCAAGCCTATTCAGAAGAATCAGAAAAACCTGAGCTCAATATCGATCCTGAAAGTAAGCAACGAGCAGCGATGCGTGTGGCAAGATTTCATACGTTGATGTATACACCTCTTTTACTTTTATTCGGTTATGCCTTCTTTTCCTTTATGCTTCCCAATGTGTTGGAAGAAGGATATTTTTCTATATCAGGAATCGAACAGTTCAACACAACGGTTTATCCTCTCGTCATGTTCATATTTTTAATTTATGTTCTGCGAGCTTGGGCTTATTATTTTAGGGTAAGAAAGAAATAGAAGTGGATTGAGTAGCAATTCATCTTGTGAATTTTTTCAAAGCATGCGTTTTTTCGAAGCGACACCGTTTGATTATTATAAAATTTCAGTTGAAAGTATTCTTTCTGTAAGTTATTTCAAACAAGCTGCTGCATATCAATATTCTTGCTTGTATAGTGGATAATCTACTAATGAATCTATAAACAAACAGGGGAAACGAAAATAGAGGCTGTTGAATATGTCCCAACTTGGGTGTAACGCAAGTGGGACGAGCCTTTCAATTGTTCAGGAAAGTTTTAACTTACTGACACATTTTTTATTTCCCTTGATAAGTTAATCAAGTCTGCTATATCAATAATAATTGAAACAATATTTTTAAGAAAAGATTTCAATTATGCTGCTAAAATGAAAGATCTCGCTAGACACTATATGCACAGGTTTGAGATAATATAATAAGTAAACTGTTTGCAGATTGCTGCAATAATAATTTTTATACAATGCCTGTCGTTAGTGATCAATTATTTGTTACCGCTTTCGCTCGGTAGGAAAAGGAGTGTTCTTATGCAATATCATGTGTCCATACAAGGAAATGATCAAGCAAAAGGGACGTTTGATCAACCCTTTCGTACAATATCACGTGCTGCGGCTCTTGCCATGGCTGGTGATACAGTTACTGTTCATGCTGGAGTATATAGGGAATGGGTTAATCCAGCTAATGGAGGAACAGAAGATCATAGAGTAGTATATAAATCGGCAGGAGACGGAGAAGTAGTCATTACAGGGGCTGAACGTATTACCGACTGGGAGGCCGAAGAAGACGGTGTTTGGAGCACAGAAATACCTAATTCCATATTTTCTGTTCGTAATCCTTTTGAAGTAGAATTAAGTGGTGACTGGCTATTTGACGGAGCTTTCCCAGTACATCTCGGTGATGTATATTTGAATTGCAAATCCTTGTATGAATGCGATAGTGTTGATAAGGTACGGAAGCCAGAAGTTTGGCCCGAAGCTAAATATTCCAAAGATTCACTACTAAAATTTTATGCCGAAGTTAGTTCTACAACAACAAAGATTTGGGCCAATTTTGGTGGGAAAGATCCTCGTCAGGAAAATGTAGAAATTAATGTCCGGCCTTATTGCTTCTGGCCTGAGAAACCAGGACTTAACTACATAACCGTAAGTGGATTCACACTTCGTCAAGCCTCTCCTCAATGGGCACCACCAACGGACTACCAGGAAGGTTTGATTGGACCTCACTGGAGTAAGGGGTGGATTATTGAGAACAATATTATCAGCGAATCCAAAAATGTTGGTATCAGCCTAGGTACTAAAATCGGTACAGGACACACAAACAAGCACATGAAAGGCGGTACACAACGTGAGCAGGAGGTCATCTTACGAGCATTACGCTCGGGATGGCATAAAGATAACGTAGGCAGTCACATCGTTCGAGGTAATGTGATCCATGACTGTGAACAAGCGGGCATTGTGGGACATATGGGTGCAGCCTTCAGCGAAATTAGCCAAAACCGTATTTACAATATTCACCACAAGCGCCTTAGACACGGTGCCGAAGTAGGCGGAATCAAGCTGCATGCTTCTCTGGATACACAAATTAATGAAAATACAATCTACAGCTGTTATCGGGGAGTTTGGCTTGACTGGCAGGCACAAGGTACCCGCATCAGCAGAAATATATTTTTTGACAATATTTCTGAAGACTTCTTCGTTGAGGTTTGTCATGGTCCGTATATGGTTGATCATAATCTGTTCCTCTCTCCGATGAATTTCAGAAATATGGCACAGGGTGGGGCATTTGCGCATAATTTGTTTGCAGGTAAATTTGTGGTTCGTTCCGAGATTACCCGTACTACGCCTTACCACTTTCCTCACGAGACAGCAATGGCAGGTTACTCCAATATTACTGGGGGCGATGACAGGTACTATAATAATATCTTTTTGGGGGATAATGATGACATGAAAGAACCTGTCCCAATAACCTTTTTTGAGCACCTTCCGCTTAAACCTAGGGATGATGCTGGAGATGACGGGAAGCCTTTTATAGATGGTGTTCCGGACGATTCTATTTGCTATCTGCATCCTGTAGGACTGGGAGGCTACGACAAGCACCCTAATGCAAAAGATAAGCAATGGTGGGAATACACCAAAGAGGAGCTTGCTGAGCTTGGAGATGCCGCAAAGGATTTCTTTATAGGAAATGCAGTTCTTCCGGTGGCTATGGGTGGAAATTTACACCTTAACAATGCGATTCCAAGTAGCCATGAATCCAATGCGAAGACATATGAACAGAAGGGCATTAAAGTGGAGATTAATCCTACACAAGGTAAGGTGCAAATTCAGGTCAATGAGCCCAAATTACTTCATGGAGCTTCTGCAATGTTGGTTACCACCGACCTGCTTGGCAAAACTTATCACTCTGATATGAAGTATGAGCAACCGGACAGCACTCCATATCGTTTTGACTCCGACTTTTTCAGGATAAAGAGACCTGATGCAGATGTCACACCCGGTCCGTTTGAATTAACCGAAAAAATTGGCACCATTGATTTTGAATTTTAGTTTATTATTAAAGGTCCAATCGTTTTAGTGATTGGACCTTCATTGTTTTTGCTTTTTATTATCTTTCAAACTGTAGTCACTTTTCTCATCACAACGATAAACCTCTCAATTTTCTACAGCAGGGGTCTGAATCCATATAAAGTGAAACTTCAATCAGTGGGGGTTTTAGTTATTCCCTCAATAATTGTTAGTCCTAAAGGCCCTTGAACCATTCGGAATGCTAGCTTCCGTTGCTCCGGGATAAACAGCAACTGAAAACGCACTTTAGTTCGACAAAATACCACAAAACCCGGGAGGCACCAAATTATTAGCTTTCAGCAGGCTCCACATTAATCGCCATATTTTGAGCTTCAATACAAAGCTCAGCTACTCGGAATGCATGCTCCTGAGTCATGGCATTTTCCGTACCGTTTAAACAGTCTAGGATAAACTGTCCGAAGAACGGGTAACCAACTTTACCAGATAATTTAAAGTGCTTTTCACCTTCTTGATTGACCAAGTATAAATGATCACCGGTGTTATCACGTGCAATATCAATATACTTTCTTATTTCAATATAGCCTTCTGTTCCTAAAATAATTGCGCGTCCATCGCCCCATGTTCCAAGTCCGTCTGGGGTAAACCAGTCAACACGGAAATAAAATGTTGCCCCGTTATCTGCCACGAGTGTCGCATCACCGTAATCTTCAAATTTAGGATACTGCTTGAAATTGTAGTTTGCTACTTTACTATGTAGCACTTTAGCATCCTTTGCACCAGTAAAATGCATAAATTGTTCAATTTGATGGCTTCCAATATCACATAAAATTCCACCATAGCTTTCAGGGTCAAAGAACCAATCTGGTCTACTAGAAACATTTGCTCGGTGAGGACCTGTTCCAATTACTTGGATTACTCGCCCAATTGCCCCTTCTTCAATGAGTTGTCCAGCAAAAATGGCGCTTTCTACATGAAGTCGTTCACCGTAGTAGATACCCCATTTCAAACCAGTTTCAGCAACTTTTTCTCTTGCAAGCTTTACTTGATCGAGTGTTGTAAACGCTGGTTTATCTGCAAAATAATGTTTTCCATGGTCTAACGCTTTTAACCCTACTTTATAGCGGACTGACGGAATACTTGCGCACGCAATTAAATGGATGGTGTCATCTTTTAAAATTTCCTCTTCTGAAGCTGCAATCTTTACTTGAGGGTATGTGATTTTAAACTTTTCCATTTTTTTCGGATCGGGATCATAAACTGCTACCAGTTGCCCACCTGCTTCAATTAATCCATTACACATGCCATAAATGTGTCCATGGTCTAACCCAATTGCGGCGAATAAAAATTGTCCTTCCTCTACTATTTTATTTTCAAACCCTTTAGGTGCATAATTCATTCCATCATTTTTGTTCATCTTGGCTACAACTCCTTAAAAAGTTTTAGATCGAGTTAATTTCATAATTACCACAATAAAATTACATGGAGCAGATATAAACTTTCGAATGTTTTAAACGCAAGCCTATTTGTAATCTTAGTAACGAACTTATAGAATTATGAAATGCATCTTACCTATATTATTTAGTTTTTGTCACTTCCAGTTGTTATTGTGGTGTCAGAAAAGTTCGAAACACTATTTTTCTTTTCAAAGAAATACGTTGCGTTTTTCAGTGACCCTTCTCTTGTATAGAATGGACCTTCTTCTGTTAATGGTAATTTCACTGTTCCTTTCAAGCTAGCTGCTTGGTATATAGCGGTAATTAATTCTAATGTTTGACGACCTTGCTGACCATCGACTAATAGTTCCTTTTTTCCTTGAATGGCTAAAAGAACGTCTTGAATTTGTCCTGGATGTCCTTCATATTCAACTTCTGCTAACTCTCCATATACTTTTTGGAGCTTTTCCTCTAACTCTAAATCTCCTTCAGGAAATCCATTTTCTTTTGACTTTGATGCTGTCACCTTCCATGGAGCTGACACGCGCGCATTCTTCCCTTGGAAAATAAGTTGTTGCTCTTCACCATGGTGTACGACAGAGCTCGTAATTTGTGCTAAACTTCCATCTTCATATTTACCGATTGCTATTGAGATATCTTCAACTTCAGCATTATCGTGTGCTGTATTACTTGTGACCGCAGTAATTTCTGAAGGCATTCCCTTCATCCATTGTAAAATATCAATGTGGTGAACAGCATGATTTAATGTACACCCGCCACCTTCTTTTTCCCAAGTTCCTCTCCACCATAAGTCGTAATAGCTGTACCCTCTCCACCAGAACGAATCAACTTGTGTATGGACGATTGGCCCCATTAACTCCGTATCAAGAACTTGCTTTAATTTCATCATTGAAGTTCGAAAACGATTTTGAGCAATGACAGATAAAAGTTTGCCACTTTTCTTAGCAGCTTCGTTCATTGCATCGCACTCTTCCAGCGAGGATGCCATTGGCTTTTCTACAATAACATGCACTCCTGCATCAAGTGAGTTAATTGAGATTTCTGCATGGGTATATGGTGGCGTACAAACAGAAACTAAGTCAACATCCTCAGACGCTAATAACTTCTGATGGTCATCATAAATATTTACATTCAAATCGTATTCTCTGGCTGCTTTTTCAGCCTTTTCTGGATAGATATCACAAAGAGCAACAATTTCACAGCTTTCTGAGAACTCTTTGTATCCTTGAATATGTGATGGTGCGATTGCTCCTGTACCGATAATTGCAACTTTTAACATGTCTTCACTCCTCATAAAAATTAGATTGTTATTTGGAAACACTTTTCCGAGACAAAGTCGAAAAGAAAGCAAAATTGATTCAACGTACTACTATCTTAATAACTAAATGAGCTTTGCCTATTTTCTAAGATACAGAGCGTTACCGTCATTGTTAGCAGAATCATAGATAGCTAAGACAACCTCTAGGGCATTCCTTCCATCTACTAAGCTAATTATAGGATTTCGATCATGTCGAATTGATTCTACCATGTCTTGAACGACTTTCTCATGCCCAAAACCATATACGGTTGGGGCATTTTCTTCTTGATAACGAATCTGATTCATGACTTCAGCCTGTTCATTTTGATAGTCCTTACTAAATCTCCACGTCTCAATTTTATTCGCTGCGGATCCACTTAGAACAACAGTGCCTTTTTCTCCAAATAGACTAAGGCTACCTTCTAAATCACTTGGAAATACAGTCCCTGCACCTTCTATTAAACCAATCGATCCATTTTCGAATTCTAATGTCGCTGTTCCGACGTTTTCCATTTCAATGTCAAAAAATTTCGTTTTTATATGACCTGATACTTTTTTAACTGATCCCATCATCCAGATTAATAAGTCAATTGTGTGTATCATTTGATTCATTAAAAAACCATCTTTATGCGTTGTTTTTCCTCTCCATGGATCCTGACTATAATAGGATTGATCGCGATACCATCGTACACTTCCCACCCCATGTGTCATTTCACCAAATCGACCTTCTTCTACTGCCTTTCTCGTTACCATTACAGCTTGGTTAAAACGATTTTGAAATGCAATTGTTGCTTTTACCTTATTTCTTTTTTGCGCCTCAATCATTCGGTCTGCATCCTCTAATGTTAAGGCAATCGGTTTTTCAATAATCACGTGCTTTCCAGTATCCATTGCCGCTATTGCAATTTCAGCATGCAGATGATGTTCCGTACAAATGTTTACGACATGAACGGAAGGATCTTGTAATAACTCTTTATAATCCGTGTAAACCTCAATATTCTCTGACCCATGTACTAGTTCACGTGCTTTTTGCTCAACCACATCACATACAGTTGTTAACTGGGCACCATTCGTTTCTAAAATCCCCGCCTTATGGAATGGAGAAATTCTTCCACAGCCAATAATTCCAAAATTAATCATCATTTACACCTCTGTTATTTTGCTTATACCTTTTTTCTGTAGATATCTTTAATAGGTATACACATAAAACATACTATGTTTTCTATAATTCTTTTTTGCAAGCACAAACAAACCTTTTCGAAATAATTAATTGTAAATATTACCTGTTATATTGTTTTTGTTTTTTCTTTTCCTGGTGCAGCCTATCCTTGTTTACTAGATCTTTCTACTCTTTAATTGTTTAGGGCAATTTAAGTTAAAGTATTAAACTTCTTGAGTGTAATAATCGCCCCTAAATTCTATTAACCTTAATGCATCGTATTTCACACATTTTTATCCAAGAAAAATAGTAACAATCTGTTAAAACTGATAATTTCGATTGATTCACCGCTTTCTTTTTATTATTTTGCTTCACTTATTTATATAGTAATAAAAAAAAGAAGTATTGGCTTTTCTGATATTAACCAATACCTCTTTTTATTTAACTGTTATTGCTCAGTTGGAATTTTGCAATAGACTTTTATACTCTTCAGGAGTGACTCCAGTAATCTTTTTAAAAACTTTGCTAAAATGAGCTGGGTGTTTGAAACCTACTTTATAACTTATATCCGTAACACTAACGTGAGAAGACATGAGAAAATCTACTTTCGCTTGATTAACCCTCCTGTGGTATAAATAATTAAAAATAGTAAATCCTGTTGCTTCTTTAAACACTTTTGATAAATAAAATTTACTTATATGTAGCTCCTGTTCAAGTCGATTTAAACTGATTTCTTCCATATAATTTTTATCGATAAAAGAAATAACTTCCTGCACGTGGCCCATCTTTCCAGATGACACCTTATTATCCTTTTTATTGTCTAAAGCCTTTTTAAAATAGGTGTATATTAGTGTCAGCATTTCTACGAAACACACTTGAACACGAAATGGCGACACTTCATTTTTCATTTTATTGTGTTCATTCATTTTTTTTAATAAGTTCTCAAACTCCTCTTGTTCATCTCCATGTAAATGAACACGGTACGATTGAAGAGTAGTAAAAGGGACTAATAAAACTTCCATGCCCATCATACGAAGAACCTCTTTATAATACTTCGAATCAAAATGAATCGATGTACGAACATAATCTTCATCTTCGAAAGTTTTAGCACAATGTAGCGTTAATCCGTGCATAATAATGATATCCCCGGGAGAAAGCGAGTAGATTTTATCGCCAATTAAGTATCTAGATTTTCCTTTGTGAAAATAATAAATTTCGTACTCAATATGAGAATGAAATGAATTTTCTGTTTTCGTTTTTACATTATAGTTTAACTCAAACTGAACCTTTTCCCCTATGATTGAAGTTGTCATTAAACCTCTCCTTAGTAAACACTCACTAATTTGTTAGAGCTGATTTTATTACAAGATGATAATTGTTTTAATACAATTCATTTATTTCACATCATAATTTGCTATTTTCATCATCGTTTTTCTATTAATCAATTAACTTAATTGAAAAAAGTTATTAAAGGCAAGGATATGGCAAACTTGCCTTTATCCACTTCAATCTTACTCTCCCACTAAATTTTTTTCTGAGATAAATCCTTTTGTTTCTTAGCTAATATGTTCTTAACTCGAACAAGAATTGGTGGCATCCATGCTCAGCATTCGCAACTGTTAGTACAATTTGTTTTAGCTCGAATAACGAATAAGAAATATCCTATTTTTTTATCCTCATTTCACCTTCAACGAAGCAGTTTCGCATTCTGTAATGCATTTAGTACATCCTCTCCTTGTTCTTCAGTCGATTTCATTCCATTGATCATCAAGTCAGAACATCCAGCTACCCAATTAAAAACTTTCTTGTAGCCAATTCTGCCTCCGTGGAGATATTGTTCTAGATATTCCATAATTAAAGTCTCTCTTTCCTCGTACGACAGATCAGTAAAATTTTCTCTATAGTTCCTAACTAATCTTCGAGCTAGAGCAATATCAAAAGGTAGATCAATACAAATAACATAATCAATGAGCTCCTTCATTCCAAACCGAAGATTTCCAAATGGCTCCTCAACTATTAGATAATCAGCGGATTTTATAACACGGTTCATGGGATCAATTACCGATCCTCCGAAACTCAGTTTAAGTAAATCCTCATAAAACTCATTGTTCCTAATATCTTCTGGATTGATTTCTTCTCCAGTCACCAATTTTTGAAACATATTCTCCGGATAAATCGTTGTACTTTCGTAAGAATCAAAGAAAAACGCACGTGAATTTGGTATAACACTTACAAGATGATTAACAAGAGTTGTTTTACCTACACCTGAACTTGAACCACAGACAGCGATCACTTTCCGTTTTGAATTCATAAGTCCTCCTTATCCATTTCATTACTGTATAACTGCTTCTTTATCTTAACATTCTTTTCCTTTTGTTGGTATAAAAAAATGCGTTCCTCTCTTATTGCTGGAACGCATTCGTAAGTGGTGGAATGGTTATTGTTTTGTCTCATTACTAAAACGATAAACCCAACCATCCTCAATATAATCATGTTCATCTCTAAACGACGAGTTATACTGTCCAATCAAGGATCTACAATTCGCAATCCTTTTACACTAATGCTCTTCGTTAGTTTAACATGGGTTGCACTGCTATTAATTATGTAATTTGTCAGTTATTTGTTTTAAGTGGATTTCATTCCCATCAGGCAATATAAATGCCTGCTCAAACTTAATATCCAAAACATCAGCTATGGCTTTCAATTCATCCAAAGTTACAGTTTAACGTTTTAATTTCTTATTGAAATTCTGTGGAGTCTAGGAATCTGACCAATACGTCTAGCAAGTTCCGCAACACTTATATTCATTTGTTCACATAGTTGCTTAATCATACATACCGTGGTCATACAGTACCTACAATTTACACTAACTAATATTACAAACCATTTGGTTGATGATTACAATAGATTCAGCAATATTGTCATGGTAGTATAAAGGGTGAAACTTAAATCAGTGGGGGTTTTTAGGTATTCCTGAAGCCTTCGGGGTTCTAGCGTCCGTTACTCCCACGTAAACAACTTGATATTCTAGCTGTTTTGAAGTTGGAGTCTTACGGACGGTTGCTCCGGGGAAACAAAAGAAAACCCACAACTCTACTCTGGAGTCATGGGTTATTGGGCCATTTTTCATCCTTTAATTTCAATACCTGATTTAAAGCATATTACAAAGTGGTCTTATACCTTAGACTTTATCATTTATTACTTTACTAATAACAAAAATGAACATGACGATAATTGCTGCTACCCATAATGGGATGCTTACTATAATGGTTTTTAAATATATATTACCTAGTAATATTATTGCAAAAGCGACACTAATAACAATCCATTCTTTCAAAAATGATCCTACTTTCTTATTGTTTTCAGATTGAAATGCCGTTTTAGTAATATGCCACACAATAAAGTTTGCCATAAAAATAATTGCAAGTATAGTTAGAACGTCTCCAACCGTTAAGACAAATTGAAACGCAGCGTCGTCTGATATGAAGTTCATTACCAAGTTTTTCACTAAAGCAATAACACCTAAAATCCATATTGAATTAAGAGAAGTACCTAAATACTCCATAACCTTATCTTTATTTGTCTTCTTAGGAATAGCTTCAATAATCTCATCACAGATTTCCTTATACCTTCCACCCATGACCTTTTGAATATTATCACCTCGTTGCTGACCATCTAAAATTAATTCAATCATATCTTCTCTTACAACTTCTTGGTTATATTCTGTTAAGTCAGAACCTCTTAAGTAAACGATCATATTCGTATAAATTTCTTGGTTATCATCAGAAATCACTTTTTCTCTGGTGTTATTTTTTTTTAATAATTCCTTTGCTAATTTATTCATTTTTTCCCCCTCCTATTAATAATTGATTAACTGCACGATCTAGCTCCTGCCAATTAGCTTTAAACTGATTTAGCGTGGTAACCCCTTTTTCAGTTAACTGATAATATTTACGTTTTGGCCCACTATTAGAGTCTTGCAAAGTAGCCTTTACAAGCTCACTCTTTTGCAAACGTAAAATAATAGGGTATATCGTTCCTACAGATATCATTCCAAATCCGTAATCCTCTAACTGTTTTGAGATTTCATAAGCATACGTTTCTTGTTTTCGAATAACTTCTAAAATACATCCTTCTAACACACCTTTTAACATTTGTGATGGAATCATAATTTCCCTCTTTCCGCTATCTTGCATTACAATATTGCGTTATGTATATTGTAATGCAAGATAGTTGGTTTGTCAATGCAACTTCATATTATTGAAAAAGACGAAACCGTCTAATAAGAAAATTTCACCTTATTGACGGTCAGTTCAAATATTGTATACTTCTACATTAGCCTCGCTACCTGACAAAAATTCACTCTAAGTCCGGCCTCACCAAATATATATAAAGTGAAACTTCAATCAGTGGGGGTTTTAGGTATTCCATCACTGATTGTTAACACTAAGGGATGACCTAAGCCTTCGGGAAGCTAGCGTCCGTTACTCCCACGTAAACAACTCGGTATTCTCCTTGTTTTGAAGCGGAAGTCTTACGGACGGTTGCTCCAGGATAATTATTTTTATTTCAAACTACAAATGATTCATCAGGAAACATCATTACATTTAGTTGTTCATTTGCTGAAACTAGTCTGCCTATTTAAAAGAGCTTAGAGAAACGTATTCTCTAAGCTCTTTTACCTTCATTCAACTAACATATCCACTGCATAAATTCACTTTCCAAATTCCGTTATTTTAACACCAGAGCAATTTATTACACCTAATAGCTCATCTAAATCCGTTATTTCAAAAGGACAAACGATACCTTTCACTTCATTTCCGCTTGCAATTTTTGCTAACGCAGCTGTTACCATAGCTGTTGCATGATAATCTGAAAAAGTTGATAACGCTATAACTTTTACCCTTTCTTTGTTTCTGATCATCCCCTTTACCTCCACAGTGAGAAAAGCGTTTTCATCTTTCTTATGGTTATGTTTTACAACTTTAGAAAGTAATTTGTTGAAGTTATGTACATATTTCAATAAGCCAATTCTTCTTAATAAAGAGACAAGTCTATTAAATCCAGATGAGTTCCATGAAGTCCAATAGTTTACCGGTACAGTTATTAACTTTTCATTTATCAGATTCTTTTCTGAATGATCAATTAGCCTTATATTTTGTTCTTTAGAATAATCAAAAAAATACATTTTTCTCTTCTTAGTAAATCCAGAAAAAGATTTATTTTGAAACACACTTGGTTGAGCAATAATATTCAACATATCTATTATTCCTGAAACTCCAGCTTTAGCATTTGTACTTTGCAATAGTGCTACATTTATTTCTTTTACATCTTGAAAATTTGAAATAGCTTTTTTAATCATTAAGCCTGATAATCCTGGGAAAAATCCTGACATTATTACCGATCCTACATCTTTTTGCATGGCAAATTGATTTAACTCTATTACTTTCTCAAAAAAATCATAAAAAGGGGTAACATCTATGCATAATATCTTATTTTGAATACATGCTTTTTGAATATGTGGCGTCCTCTGCTTTAAAGCTACTATAACAATGTCTATGTTTCTTATAACTTGTTTTACATTTTCTTCATTATTAACATCTAAAAACTGAAAATCAACAGCACTCTCCAAAGACTTTGCTAATCCGTTTCCTCTTTCATCCTTATAATCTGTAACTATCAAATTTATTTGGTTTTCAAATATTCTTAGTAGTTCAACGCAAACCAATTTACCAAGCACGCCTGTCGCACCAACAACCATAACTTTTTTCATAACTTTTTAGCCTACTCCCCTCCAGAGCTCTCGTCTCGCAAGTACATCAAGTCCAAGAGTTGGTTCATCAAGAAATAAAACTTTCGGTTCAGATATCAATGCCATTGCAATGCTAAGACGTCTCTGCCAACCGCCAGATAATATCTTAGCTCTATCATTTGCTATGTCAGTTAAACCAAAGGATGAAAGGATTTCATTTGTTTTTTCTTTGGAACTTTTCTTATCATTTCCGTGAACTCCAGCAATAAATTCTAGATTTTCTCTTACAGTTAGATTTGGGGCTATTGCAGTTTCTTGAGGAGAAACATTAATTCGTTCTTTTACCTTAAATGTGTCAGATACAATGCTGTTTCCTAATACTAACGCATTACCGTCTGTTGGTTTAACTAGGCATGATAACATTTTTATCGTTGTAGTTTTTCCAGCACCATTTACCCCAAGCAAAGCAAGTAGTTCTCCCTTCTTAACATTCACGTTAAGAGCATTGACTGCAACTCTTTTCTTATATTTCTTTGTAAGGTTTTTTGTTTGAATTGCTATCATTTCTCACCCTCCTCTTTACTGTTTTTTTGATTTCTTCTGCAAAGATTAAGCTTTCTTCTTCACTATTCTCAGGATATATATCTTTTGCTTTCCCATTGAAAATTGCATCTGCAATTTTATTAAAAACGCCCATTCCGTTCAAGTGCTATACCTTTTTGAGCATCTGCTAGTAACATCAATGTATCTCCAGGATTAATATCAAACATGTCTCGTACTTCTTTTGGAATAACAATTTGTCCTTTCGATCCCACTTTAACCGCACCCATGTATTTATCTTCTCTCTTAGCTTTACCTTTCATAGCATAGCCTCCCACGATTGTTTTCGATTTTAATCGATCAAATAGTATTTATATTTTGTAGAACTTGTAAAATAAGTATTATTAGTATTACTTGTATAACAAATTATACTTTTGGTTATTTTATTGTCAACATTGAATTTCAGGTTAACCACAACCGTTTCCTTGGTTGTACCAATGATTG
The DNA here is from genome assembly GCF_026805325.1 of Natronobacillus azotifigens. Taxonomy (GTDB): domain Bacteria; phylum Bacillota; class Bacilli; order Bacillales; family Amphibacillaceae; genus Natronobacillus; species Natronobacillus azotifigens. The sequence goes on along the minus strand of NZ_JAPRAT010000010.1, from coordinate 30,466 downwards.
AAATAAACGACTAGTGATTATCCAGTAGATACAGAAGTGATAATGCGCAATCTATTATAGGGAGTATCTAGAAGGGATAAGTCAATCCCCAATCGCACGAAGTTTGAAACAGGAAGGAATACTGTTAGAGGCAAACAAGAAAAAATGGAGACCAAAGACTATTAAGAAAATTTTGCAAAATAAAAGGACTTCAGTGAGGAAGAACTTTATTTTGCAAAAAATATAAAAAAGCGAAAAAAACAGTCCATAGGTGGCATCAATAATCGTTTCATTATCTTTCGCTTGGCAAGAACCACTGTTTTTACTTCTGCTTGAGCGGGATTGGCTTGGTAAAACGAAGGACCAGTCCACACAAGGTATCCTCGATAAACCCCTTACTATAAAGAACCTGTTCACGATCGTAAAGCACTACGCTTGATTTCTTGTAATAAATATTTATCATATAGCAGTTGTGGTTTTTATAGACTTCTCTAGCAAGGGGTAATAAAATTCTTACGTAATGGAAAAACGGGCATACCAAGAACAACCATAATTTAACTACTTTGATAGCGGATTTCAATAATTGGAAGCCATAACCAGTAGACCCAATGGCTTATCCGACAATGAAAGACGAGTTCTACCCGCTTAGTAAAAACATAAATTAGACTAACGATGACCTTGAATCAAGCTTAATTTCAATCGCCCTAATGGGTTCCTCTTTAACATGAAAAAGCCTATTATAAGCGCACTTGACTCGACGAATATGATCGTCAGCCATATTCCATTTTGACCAAATAATAATGGCAGGGTAGATAAACCCAGTAAGGCTGCAATTAAGCTGCGATATAATGCAATCCCTGCTGAACGTAAAGGGTCATTAATCGCTGTATAATAAGTGACAATGTTTATGTTTACACATAGAAAAAGAAAAGAAATTGCATAATATTTCAAAATATTATTAGCTAAATTAATTGTGCTTGTATCTGTCAGAAAAACACTAGCCAATTCCGTGCTAAAAATTAAAGAAGTGACTGCTAAGATTATGCCTAAAAGAAAGCTTACTACCAAACTCAAGTTTCTAATTTGCTTTACCCGATTGTATTGCTTGGCGCCGAAGTTGTAACTAAGCGCTACCTGTCCACCTTCTGCAATCCCATAACCTATTGAAGAGGCAATGGCCGCAATTTGTAGAGAGACTGAGAAAGCAGCCACACCATTACCACCTAGCCTGTTCATCACGATATAATTAAATGCCATACCCGTTACCGCTGTTGCAATATTCGTTAAAAACTCAGAGGAACCATTGTAGCATATACCTTTAATCTCGGAAAAAGAGTAGCGTGGCTTTTTAAATGTCCAGTTCGTCTTGTATATAATTAACACAAAAAAGATTATGGCAGGCAATGTCTGCGAAATGCCGGTTGCTAAAGCAGCTCCTTTAATACCCATCCCTAATTTTGCAACGAAGAAATAATCCAACACAATATTCGTTAACGTGCCACTTAACATAACCATCACAGTTGCAACAGGCTTACCATCAAGCTTAAGAAAAAAACTAAAAGCGAAGCTGAGCAAAAAGAATGGGATAAATAAAGAAATATAGCGCGCATACGTCACTGTATGGAAAAGTACATCCCTCTCTGCACCAATTATATTGGCAAGCGTAGGAATTATTATATAAATAAGAATAGATCCCAATACCCCTGACATTAAAAGTAACCGTGTAGTTACATTAAAATAGTTATTGCTCTTATCATTATTTCCAGCTCCTTTTTCTATCCCTGCTAGTGTTGTGCCACCAATAGCAACCATTGTCCCAACGCCAATTAAAAAAAGAATTAACGGCATAATTAATGTAATTGCCGCCAACCCATCAACTCCAACATAGCGTCCGACAAAAAAGGAGTCTATAAACCCTGCTGTACTTTGTACGATCATCATAAGTATCGAAGGGATCGCATAAGTCCAAAATATTTGGTGAATATTTGTTTTCCCTAAATCTAACCCTGTTTTTTCTTCCACCATTCTCACCTCTTTATGAATTAGTTGAATGCAAGCTCAACAATTGATATGATAAACCTTAAACCAAGTTTAAGGTCAAGGAGGTATTGGCGAAGTGAGAACTTTTTTGACAATAGGTGAAGTCGCAACTCTCTTAAACCTATCTACATCACAGATCAGATTTTATGAGAAAAAAGGGCTTCTAAAACCTCATCTCATTGATGATAACGGCTACAGACTATACTCTTATAAAGAACTAGATACTCTTGAAATGATTAACGCCTTCAGAAAGCTAAATCTTTCAATCCTTGCAATTAAAGGTATTCTTGAGCAAAGGGATTCATATAGTTTTAATCACATATTAGACACTGCAGAACAACAAGTTAACACGGAAATAACTCAACTAAAACAAACATTACGGTTTATAAATAAGTTGAGAAGAAATTATACCCAATTTAATATAGAGAAAGAAAGTGTAAACTTTTTCCCAAAACGCACCCTATATGTTATAGGTGACAATATCAATACAGATCAGCATGAAAGGGACCTTTATGCGTTTGTTCAGCACCATGGGTTACACTACTATGACAATAGCTACCTATTATTCACCATTCTCGGCCAATCTAAGCATATAAGTTGTCTCTTTGATCAAATAAACAACAAACAAATTTTACATCTACCTATCTATGAATTAGAAGCTGGCTGTTATATCTGCCTAAACTTTGTCATCAACAGCTATGATGAGTTAAATGCACTTGAGGAAATTGCTATCAAAAAATGTAAAGATAAGGGGTATGAACCAATTGGAGCGTGCGTTATCGTGGAGGACTTTACAACTTTTTTATTTTCAAGAACAGAAATCCACTTGACTATACAGGTAAGGGTACATTCAGATGATTGCACACACCCTAGCGGTTCATGATTGCATGATATTCATCTCTGTGCAATGCTAAACGCTAAGGTATGCTTATTTTAATAAATTGATGTGCGTAGATCACGTATTTATAATAAACGAGCTCAAATTTCATGAGCACCTGAAAGTGAGAATCTATTCCAGGTATACGAATTTATCAAGATAAACCGGGAAAGTTCACCCGGTCCTTTTAAAAAACAATAAGAAGATATATTTTGTAAAGGGCTGATGGTGACAAGTTAATGCTTGTCATGTCACGCTACTGTGACACCTTCCAATAAGTAAAACGAAAGAACCTACTATTATACTAGAAAATCTTTTGCATCTATTTAAAGATAAAACACCTAAAGATATCGCCATAAAGCTAATTTTTCAAACTTTTTCTTATTACGTAAGAAAAGCTTATAGAATATTCATCTCTAAGCTTTTCAATTAGCATCAGTTCTTATAAAATTAGTTGTTCCAATTCTTTGTTTTGAATAAAATCTCCATCTCCATTTTTTAAGAATGGTAAAACATCAACAACTGAATCGAGATTTAATTCTCCATAAATATGTGGGTATTTTCTTCCACAATTATCATGGTCTTCCCATTTAATAACAGATTCCACTTTGTTTGTATCGATACACAATAGCAATAATGCTTCTTCAACCTCTTTAAAATTAGAAGCTACCCTCCAAAAATTTTCAATTGAAGAACAATGGATGAAACCACAAGTATCCACCGATTCTCTACCGTAATATGGACTTTGCTTGGCTTTATCCCACTTACTTTTAGTTATACAATGTAAGATAAACATCTTTTCACCTCTTTGTATTTTCTTATTTTCGTTTCACAGCCACCCGGGGTGAATAATCTTTGTAAGATAGATCCAGACAAGGGGTGTCACTCTCTATTTTCTCCCTCATATTATTTAATGTTTGTTTAATCTTTTTATTATTTTTCTGGTCTTCATTTAGAAATCTTTCAAAGTAGAGATAAGAATAAATTTCCCTATAGTTTTAAAAAAACGGCAGCTTAGTTAACCAATATTTATCAAGGTTATTTTCTTGGAAATACCCTTGTAAAAACGATTTTAAAAAATGAACGGCAAATTCCCTTTTTCCTTGAGAATCTTCATTACCAAAATTACATATTATGGTTTCTTTATATTTAAAATTGGCACTTCAGTACCTCCGAAACACAGTTTAATAACTTATTATTTGTTAACTATTCCTACAGTAAACACCAAAATTCCAATAACATCAATAAATGTATATAATATAGTCTAATTTAACTCTACGTTTGTGCCTGCTACCATATCTCCCAAATGTCTTTTATCTTTTCTAAATAACCCCATAAACAGCATTGTTAATCCAAGTAGGTTGCCGCTGTTCATAATGACAATAGAAGTTATGGAAAAATCACTATACATCCCATGAATAACACCTATATGTCCTAACTGCCACGGCAAAAACTTGATGATGTTTCTTGTTAAACTTGAGCTAAATCTACGCTTTTTGTACATCAGTTTTAGTCCAGAGATCATTTTTCCCACAGAACCATTTTTGAAGTAATCTAAATATGAAAATAAAAGGATAATTGGTATTACTAACGTAAATGCGGCTATCAGTTGTGCTTGTAATTCTGAATATTCTGGAATTCCGTCTAAAATGAAATAAATGATTCCAAGGTTGACAATCAACAATAAGACTAAATATGCAAGTATGACCACATAATCAACGAGCACTTCTTTTAATCTTATTCGAAATGGTATAATAATCACGGGACACCTCGCATAGTTTTTAACTAACATTAAAACTCACATGAATTCCTTGTTTATTCATTCTGCTCCGTTAGCACAACACTGGATGCAACGACTTCTTGCACTATCGCATCCGTTAGCGAAAGAAGACTGCATAAATTATAAATCCTAATATCAATACCAGAATAAGTATTCCAGAATCCTTCCAACCTAAACCACCAACTAAATCAAAGAGATTACTCCCGTGTACACTAATAGAAGGGTTGTTTAACTCTCTTAGCCTCAGCCTCTTATTTCTTCAGGTTTTTCTTTATCTTTGCTCATATAATCCCTCTCATTTTATAAATTCAACTTTCGCACCCTTTACTTTAGAAAATAACTACTAAAATGGATAAAACTAATGCAATTATTGCAAAAAGAAATCGAACACATACATTTCTTATTTCTGCTTCTGCTTTCCTCATATCTCTTCTGTATTCAAACCAACTAAAAATAGTAAATATGAACAGAAATATTATTAATAGAATTTGCAATAACAAAAATAAGCCTCCTTGACACTGATTTCACATAAACCTATAAACCTTATTGCACATTAACCTGCCTCGTTAATGCAATAAGGTCTGAGATTCTTGTTCCAGATAAGCACTCATTAGTGAAATGTTATTTCTTTCTTACAGTGAAAGTGATTGCATTTGTTTTTAATATTACATCTCTTTCATCACGAACAATTTTATATTCCAAGGGCTTTACTAATTGATTAACTATTTCCCAACCATCATAAATAGCCCTTAATTTATTCAGCATGTCTTCTGTTTTAATGTTTACTTCCATCATCGCATCTAAATTCTCGCCTGTTTCTATATCAATTTCTTCTACCTCTGAATTAACAATGATACAGTTTATTCCTTCATTTTTTGTTCCTGATGCCATTTTTTGAATTACTTTTTCAAGAATATCTTCTGATTCAACATGCTCTAAAGTTGAAACGGCAACGATTAAATCATATTCATTTTTAGTAATCTCGTAATGACCTATATCGGCTTTTATTGTGAAAATTACTTCTTCTACTTCATACTCTTCGCTATAAAGTTTTAATTTATCTAATGCAGAATCCAATAAATCTACGCAGACAACTTTTCCATTTTTATTTTTAATTTCTTGGGCAATCGGGATACTATTTCTTCCCACTCCTGAACCTAAATCAAGCACTTTAAGATTAGTTTTCCCTTCAAACATTAGTAGTAAATCAATCACTGTTTTAACTGGTTTATATAGCCATGAACCCTCCTCAAATAATTTGTACTTTTCATAACAAAAATCATGGTATTTCTTTTCTTCTTTACGAATAAATTGAACTTTACTCATTTTAAAAATCAACCCCTATGATTTCGCTTCTTATCAATTTAAATAAAAAACCATCTTCAACTCTTCTGCCCCTTTAACGAATAAGGTCTACGGTTCTTGTTCCAGATGAGCATCCGTTAATTTAAGTACATTCCTTCACATTCCACGAGATATTATTTAATATTCTGATGTAGGGGGAAATCAACTTATATTATAGTAACCATTTTTTCAATCTTGACAAATTTTCTTCTAAAAACAAAGCATTTTTTTCAATTCCTCGGCGTTTAGACCATCCAATACTATTGAATGCATCTGTAAATCGATAAAAAGGTAACACATTCTCTATGTCAATTAATGGTCTGATACTGTTATAGCCTTCTTGATATGCATTATACAAGCTAACATCATAACTTAAAAAATCACGATACAGTTTGGTAAAATCGACTTCTGTTGAACCAAATCTTACGCTTTCAAAATCTATTATTCCTGAAACTTTATCATCATCAACAATTATATTTGCTGGACGAAAATCCATATGTACGAAGCTCGGTCCATCTGGAGACGGAAGTTGTTGTTTCATCTTTTCAAATTTTTCAATGGCTTTTTTATATAATTGTTCATCCAAAATATCCCTTACATCTTCAGCAAAACTATAAAATTGCTGTTCAACAAAATTAGACCAGTTCGGAAATTCATTTTTTATACCAGTTAACATTTGCTCAGAAAGAGGACGAATAGAATGCATTTCAGCCTGAAGGACCCCAACTCGGAACGCTATTGTTGGTGTAGCATTAGATGTTAACGGTTTCCCTTTTAATTCAGATAATAAAAAAGCACCTGGACAATCCTCATCACCTGTCCAAAAATCCATCATTTCAGGAATAGAGACCCTTCCTTTTAAAATTTCATAGGCTTCTAATTCTCGCTGATACTTCAATTTTGTAAAAGGAATTTTCAAAAAAACATTATCACCATTAGACAAAATACATTTATAAACTGTTGAACTATGAGAGTCTTCAACCTCATTAACTGATAATACCTTCAATCCAAATTGTTGAATGACACGATTTAACATCAAACTTCCCCCCCTATTTATAACCAATCTCCATTTTGTTGTAAAAAGCCACATCTTTTATAAACAAAATCTATATTACAACATTTCTGTAACTAAACTGCTCGTTAGTTGAATAACAGCTAAAATATTTAACCTAAATTTTCTTTAATATTATCATAACTTTTTACATAAAAACGGAAGAAAATATAATAAATTAGTTCCGTTTTTTATTATTCTTTATAAAGAAAAAAGCCTTTCATTTGCTTAAAAAGGCTCACTGTTACATCTTTATTTTCCCTCATAAGTTAGTAGTGCACAGCACTCAACATGACTAGTCTGCGGAAACATATCGACCGGCTGAACTTTCTTTGTTCGGTAGCCACCATCTTCTAATATCCTCAAATCTCGTGCTAATGTGGATGGATTACAGGAAACATATACAATTCGCTCTGGTTTCATTGCAATCATGGCTGCTAGCAATTCTTCCTCACAACCTTTTCGGGGAGGATCGACAACAATCACATCAGGTTTTAACCCCTGAGCAGTCCACCAAGGCATTACTTTCTCTGCCTGTCCGACAACAAAATCAACATTTTCCATCTTGTTAAGCTTCGCATTTTCTTTTGCATCCGTGATCGCTTCTGGTACAATCTCGACACCATACACTTTTCCTGCTTTTTGCGCCAAAAATAGCGAAATCGTACCAATACCACAGTAAGCATCGATAACCGTTTCTCCGCCAGACAAATCTGCAAACGCTAATGTCTGATCATACAATTTTTTCGTTTGCTTCGGATTCACTTGATAAAAAGATTTTGCCGAAATCTTAAATTGAATATCTCCGATCGTATCATAAATGTATCCTTCTCCCCACAGGCATTTCGTTTGCTTGCCGAGAATGACATTCGTGCGCTCTTTGTTTATATTTTGCATGATCGAAGTAATATTAGGAAATGTTTCTTTCAACTGATCAATGAATTGTTGTTTGTGTGGAAGTTCTGCAGTTTTTGTCACGAGTACAATCATCGTTTGATCGGTAGCTTCTCCTGTTCTCGCCATAATGTGCCGCAAAACACCACGATGACTTTGCTCATCATATGCTGGTATGCCAAGACGATCTGCAATCGAACGAACCGCTTCTACCATCCGATCATTAATTTCTGATGTAATGATACAACGATCCATTCCTTCAATAATTTCATGGCTCTTTTTACGATAGAAACCAGTGATTAACTGACCTTCTCGCTCGGCAACAGGAATTTGCACTTTGTTCCGATAGCGCCATGGATCATCCATGCCAATTGTTGATTCAACGGTAATGTGATCGATGTGACCAATTTTCCGCAAAGCACTTTCGACTTGTTTCTGTTTCATCTTCAACTGCATCGCGTAACTCATATGTTGCAATTGACAACCTCCACATTGAAAGTATACGTTGCACGGAGGTTCGACGCGTTCTGGACTTCTTTCGACGATTTCAAGTAATCTTCCAATCGCAAAGTTTTTCTTTACCATGATCGCTTTTACTTGACCCGTTTCGCCAGGAAGCGCGTTAGGTACAAACAATGGGTATCCATCTATTTTTCCCACTCCGTTTCCTTCGTGGGTGATATCTTCAAAATTCAATGTAACTATGTCATTCTTTTTTACAGGTGCTTGTTGTTTGCTCATTGTATCAACGTCCTTTTCTTAGCGCTGTCCATAGTTTATCAAAAACCTTATAGAAAAGAAAGGTAATCATCATTCGATGTCATTTCCCGGGAAATATGAAAAACGCTGTCGTCACGCCCTCGACAATTTCTTAACACATGTGTCGCTAATTATTTAAAAATATGAGAATTACTATCTTTTATTGACCCATTCCATCCAGTTGTTTTATTTTTCTTCGTAAGATAAACCGGGAAAACAACCTGATTCTTTTAGTAAATAATAAGAAGCTATATTTTGTAAGGGGTTGATGGTGACAAGCTAACGCTTGTCATGTCACGCTATAGCGTGACACTTTCCAATAAGTAAAACGACAGATGACCATGAATGGTCATCTGTCGTTTTACTTATTGGAAAGCAACCATCAGACCCTACTGTTATACTAGAAAACCTTTTGCATCTATTTAAAAATAAAGCACCTAAAAAAAAGACCCTCGATCAGTCGAGAGCCTCTATCTTTTCACTAAGTTTTTCATCTTCCATCTGTGATTGTTCTGGAGTTGGGACAAAGTATTCGATATGCTGTTTAAAGTTAATAAATTCACCTGGTAATACTCCACCATATTCCCCATCAATGTTGAGTTGCATCTTTTCGTCTGTATGAATCTTAATCTCACGGGCTCTAGCATGGAAAACTTTCGGATCGTCAAAGTGATTCCCCCGTGTTAATGCAGAGATAATGCGGACAAATTCCGCCATGTTTGTTTTCTTTAAAACTAGTAAATCAAATAATCCATCATCCATTTTCGCCTCTGGAGCAAGCTTTTCAAATCCGCCTACAGAGTTGGTATTTGCAACTAAGAAAAGCATAATTTCCTCTTCAAACAGATTGCCGTCATACTCAATCTTTGTATGAATAGGATGAAGCATTGGTAACAGTTCAATGCCTTTGATAAAATACGCAAGCTGCCCAAGTACAGTTTTTAATTTACTTGGAACTTCATAAGAAACTTCAGTCAGCTTTCCACCACCTGCAATATTAACAAAATAGTGCCCATTTACACGTCCGACATCTAATGCCTTTGTTTTATCTGTTAAAATAACTTCAACCGCTTTATTGATATTTTTCGGCAATCCTAGCGCACGTGCAAAATCATTCGTTGTTCCTGCTGGAATGATTCCCAATTTCGGTCGATGTGCAGCTTCCGCAATTCCATTGATTACCTCATTTATCGTACCATCTCCGCCTACCGCAACAACTGTATCGAAACCACGAGCTACTGCACATTTAGCTGCTTCTGTTGCATCACCTGCACAGGTCGTTGCGTGAACCGAAGTCTCATAACCTGCTTGTTCAAATTTTTGCAATACTTCTGGAATGTCTTTTTTAAATCCTTCACGTCCCGAGGTCGGGTTGTAGATAATACGTGCTCGCTTCATTCCAATCCCCCTTTTTCGTTTTAGCTAATATGCCTACCGGACAAAAAATAATCCTCATTTGCGCTGATGATTTAAGCTAACTTGTAAGTGAGGAAAGATATTACTGTCTTTAGTTTACCATATACAACAGAGTTGTTGGAAAACAGTTCCCTTAATCAGAAAAATATCAAACCTTCATCATTCTATCAGACTTAGAAGTATATGCCTAGTATAGAGAAAAGAGACTACCAATACTTGGTGTATCAGTAGCCCCTCTTATCGAGCGAAGTTCTTCTATCGCTTATTCATTTCTGCTAATAGAATCTTGTTAACCATTGGTGGGTTTGCTTGGCCTTTTGTTTCTTTCATTACTTGTCCGACTAAAAAGCCTAATGCCTTATCTTTACCATTTTTGTAATCTTCAATCGATTGCTCGTTTTTATCAAGAATCGCACTAATAATTTCAGTTAATTGACCTTCATCTGAAATCTGAACAAGTCCTTTTTCCTTAATAATTTTATTAGGATCGCCTCCGTTTTCTACTAATTCTGCGAATACTTTTTTCGCCATCTTAGAAGAAATCGTACCATCACCAATTAATTGAATCATTTTCGCTAAAGATTCAGCAGTTAAAGGCAAATTATGCAGTTCTTTTTGTTGCTTGTTTAAGTATGCAGATACTTCACCCATTAACCAGTTTGATGCTTGTTTAACATCTGCACCTGCTTTAATCGTCGCTTCAAAGAAATCCGACATTTCTTTCGTGCTCGTTAATACCATCGCATCATATGCTGGTAATTGTAACTCACTGATGTAACGTTCTTTTCGAGCATCCGGTAATTCAGGAATTTCCGCACGAATTCGTTCTTTCCACGCATCATCAATGTGAAGTTTTACTAAATCCGGTTCAGGGAAGTAACGATAATCATCCGAACCTTCTTTCACACGCATCAAGATCGTTTTCTTTGTTTGTTCATCATAACGACGAGTTTCTTGTAATATCTCTCCACCATTTAAAAGCACTTCTTGTTGGCGAACCTCTTCGAATTCTAGTCCTTTTTGAACGAAAGAGAAGGAATTTAAGTTTTTCAACTCTGTTTTTACACCAAAAGCAGCTTGTCCGATTGGGCGAAGGGAAATATTTGCATCACAACGAAGCGATCCTTCTTCCATTTTACAGTCCGATACACCTGTATATTGAATAATATTCTTTAATTTTTCCAAGTAAGCATATGCTTCTGCTGGTGAACGTAAATCTGGTTCAGAAACAATCTCAACAAGTGGCGTACCTTGGCGATTAAAGTCAACTAATGAATAACCATCATCACTGTGCGTTAATTTACCTGCATCTTCTTCTAAGTGAAGTCGTGTAATACCAATTCGTTTTGTCTTACCTTCTACTTCAATTTCTATCCAACCATTCTCTCCGATCGGTTGATCAAACTGAGAGATTTGATAAGCTTTAGGATTATCTGGATAAAAATAATTTTTTCGATCAAATTTTGTGTCCGTCGCAATGTCACAGTTTAGCGCCATTGCAGCCTTCATCGCAAAATTTACGGCTGTTTCGTTTAAGACTGGCAAAACACCTGGATATCCTAAATCGATTGGACTAATATTCTCATTAGGTTCTGCCCCAAAATGATTAAAGCTTGGGCTGAAAATTTTCGAATCAGTTTTTAGCTCAACGTGGACCTCTAGTCCGATAATTGTTTCAAAATTCATTATTTGGCACCTCCCAATGCTGGGCGTTGTTTATGGTGATCCGTTGCTTGCTCAAAAGCATATGCTGTTCTAAAGATCATACTCTCGTCAAAGTGTTTGGCAATAATTTGCAAACCGATTGGTAAACCTTGTTCATTGAAACCACAAGGAATCGACATACCTGGGACGCCAGCAAGGTTAACGGGAATCGTTAAAATATCGTTCGCATACATTGTTAATGGATCATCTACTTTTTCGCCTACTTTAAATGCAGGTGTTGGCGTAGTTGGTCCAATAATGACATCATAGTCTTCGAATACTTTTTCAAAATCATTTTTGATTAGTGTACGAACTTTTTGTGCTTTTTTATAGTATGCATCATAATAACCAGAACTTAATGCGAATGTTCCAAGCATAATTCGACGTTTAACTTCATCTCCAAAACCTTCACTTCTTGAGTGTTTAAACATGTCGATCATGTTTTTCGCATTCTCGGAGCGAACTCCGTAGCGTACACCATCAAACCGAGCAAGGTTGGCAGAAGCTTCAGAGGATGACAATAGGTAGTACGCTGCTACCGCATATCTAGAGTGTGGTAAAGAAACTTCTTCCCATGTTGCCCCTAAGTCTTCATACACTTTGAGCGCACTCATTACCGCTGTTTTTACTTCTTCATTGATACCTTCTTGTAAATACTCTTTCGGTACTGCTATTTTTAATCCCTTTACATCTTGCTTAAGGGCATCGGAATAGTTAGGTATAGCTACATTAGCCGATGTGGAATCCATTGGATCATGTCCGACAATGGCTTGTAAAAGGTGTGCATTGTCTTCTACTGTTTTGGTAATTGGGCCGATTTGATCTAATGAAGATGCGAAGGCAACCAAACCAAAGCGAGAAACCAATCCATAAGTTGGTTTTAGTCCAACGACACCACAAAAAGCTGCTGGTTGACGGATAGATCCACCTGTATCTGATCCTAGGGAAAAGAATACTTCGCGAGCCGCAACAGCTGCTGCCGATCCTCCACTGGAACCACCTGGTACATAATCTGTATTCCAAGGATTTCTTGTTCCTTCATAGCTTGAGTTTTCGTTAGAAGAACCCATCGCAAACTCGTCCATGTTTAATTTTCCGATCGTAACTGTATTTTCCTTTGCTAGTTTTTCAACTACTGTAGCATCATACAATGGATCATGAAAATTATCTAAGATTTGACTCGCACATGTTGTACGTAATCCTTTGGTTACCATGTTATCTTTCACGCCTAACGGAATTCCAAACAATGGATTATCAGCTGACTCCACTTGTTCATCTAATTCTTTTGCCTGGGCACGAGCAGCCTCTTCATTTAACGTTAAAAATGCTTTCACATCACCATCAACGGCTGCGATTTGGTCAAAAGAAGCATTCACTAACTCGCTCACTGTAATCTCTTTATTATGTAGCTTCTCTTGCAATTCTTTTAATGTATAATCAAAAACAGACATAAGCTTGTAAACCTCCTATTCTAATATTGATGGAACGCGGAATTGACCATTCTTGTGATCTGGTGCGTTCTTTAATGCATCTTCTTTTTCAATCCACTTTCTTGGTTCATCTTTACGCATAACATTCTTCAAATCCAAAACGTGAGTAGTAGGTTCTACATTGTTTGTATCCAAGTCATTTAATAACTCTGCATAATGGATAATATCTCCAAGTTGCTGTGTCATTGTTTCCACTTCTTCTTCAGTAATGGCTAAACGTGCTAAATGTGCTACGTGTCTTACTTGATCTTTTGAAATCTCGGCCATTTCTGTCACCTCCGACTAATGAAATTTATGTTATCTTTTACGAATCTAACAATACTTATGATAATAGCAAATAATGTAGTAACTTAGCAACTACTGGTTCTATGCTCAAGATCAACCATACGAAAGGCTGACATGCTATTTCGATTGATCGTTGCTTTACAACCGATATCCTCTCGTTTTAGGTAAACCTATAGTCAACAACACATGAACCAAAGACTACTACATTACGTTTGCTGTTATCGATCATAGATATGAATGATTGGTTCTTCTGCTCCCGCCTCGCGAACAATGAGACTTTCTTGTCGATCGTTTGATTTAATGTTTATCTCTAGGTCATAATGCGGTTGAAAGCCATCCATAATCAGACCATAGACATATTGAGTAAACCCTATTGTTTCTGCTTTCCCCCTAAATTGAATAGGAATTTCTAACGTGAGTTTTCGTAATTGATCACCCTCATAAAAACCTTCTCCAATCACACCGACATAATTCGGGAAAAAATCAGCAATGTCAGAGGTGAACTCTTCAATAGTTGCAGCTAAATCTGGATCTTTATCTCTACCACTTGACGACGGGAACAGCACATACTCCTCATCAATTGGCTCCCAACTACCAACAGAGCTACTTCCACCTTGTACGGTGGTTTTCATCACATAGTTACCTGGTACAAGACCATCACGAGCGGCTTCACGGTATATGGCAACCATGATCGGCACCTCCTGCAATCCATCTTTGGCTCGGATTCTTTGGATTACCTCGCTTGTAATACTGTCTACTTGTTCAAGCATTTCATCTTCATCAATGTCTTTGTAATAGTATGGTCCGCCGATCTCTGTTTGAAAACGATAATTCGATTTCATGATAATCGCAAGTGACATTCCGCCTAATTGAACGACATTTTCATCTGTTCTCACTAAATAGTTTTGCTCGAGAATATGCGATAGATACCTAGGATTGTCCCTTTCTTCATCGATGATTTCATCTGTTTCCAATTCATTTCGATCAGTAACTTCAGGATTTAAACCTCGATCTGTTGATTCTGAATAACGTTCCAACCAGCTATAAAGCTCACTGGAACCGATTCTCTGTCCCTCTTGAAAGAAGTGCGTTTCTGGATCAAACACGTCTGTGGAATGACGTCTCAACCCATTCTCAATTTCCGTAATATCTAATCGGTTGGCTACTTGATTAAGAATTACCCCTCTAGATTCACTTAATCGATAGGGAAGCAACACTTGATATTCTTGTTCAGAAACACGAGAACTCGGGATTATCGCTGTTTCTTGTGGTGTTTCCTCTGAGATGGAATCTTCGATGACTTCCTCTCGAGTTGAAAAATTCGGCGCACAACCGACTAGTATTAGCATAGTACCAATACCAATAAGAAAGCTCTTAATCTTCCACATTCCTCTTCCTCCTCTCCTGCTTCTATCTGGCAGATCAAATTATATTATCCAATAATTTTTGTTCATCCCAAATTTCAATCTGCAGTTTCTCTGCTTTTGCTAGTTTTGACCCTGCATCTTCTCCAGCAATCAATATATCTGTATTTTTGCTGACACTGCCGGTAATTTTCCCACCCAGCGATTCGATTTTTTCTTTCGCTTCGTTTCTCGTTAACTGTTCTAGCTTTCCTGTTAACACAATTGTTTTTCCGAAAAGAGGGGAGTCTGACTCGCTTTTTTCAATCGGTTTTGGACCTAAGTAAGTCATATTGACTCCTAATTCTTTTAGTTTACCAATCAGCTGTATAACTTCTTCTTCTGCAAAGTATTGCACAATAGAATCAGCCATTTTCGAACCGATTTCATTGATAGCAACCAGATCTTCATAGCTAGCAGTAGCTAAACGATCAATTGTTTCCAAAGCCATTGCCAACGTTTTGGCTGCTTTTGCTCCAACAAATCGAATCCCTAGGCCAAACAATAAACGTTCGAGAGAATTATTCTTGGAAGCGTTTATTGCTGCCAATAAATTATCTACAGACTTTTCTCCCATCCGCTCTAGATTCAATAATGCTGTTCGATCCAGTTGATAGAGGTCTGCAACATTAGCAACTAATTGCGCGTCATAAAGTTGTTCGACTACTTTTTCACCGAGACCGTCAATATTCATTGCATTTCTCGAGACAAAGTGGGTTAATCCTTCTTTTAATTGCGCATGACAATTCGGATTCATACAACGAAGCGCAACTTCTCCTTCAAGATTCACCAATTCACTGGCGCATGATGGACATTCATCAGGCATCTGGTACGGTTGTTCTTCTCCGCTTCTTTGATCGGAAAGCACTCGTACCACTTCCGGTATGATGTCTCCTGCTTTTTTAATCACAACGGTGTCCCCAATCCGAATATCCTTTGTCTCAATAAAATCCGCATTGTGCAAGGAAGCACGCTGTACGGTCGTTCCAGCAACTTGAACTGGTATTAGTAAAGCCGTTGGTGTTACCGCCCCTGTACGGCCTACACTTAAGATAACATCAATCAGTTTTGTTACTACCTCTTCAGCTGGAAACTTATAAGCAATAGCCCAACGTGGGCTTTTGGCTGTCGTTTTCAATTGATCTTGATATGCGAGGTCATCAACTTTCACAACAATCCCATCAATTTCATAGTCCAAATTTGCACGTTTTTCGTTCCAACCTTCAATATATTCAATCACTTGTTCAATATCTTCGCATTTACGCCATTCTGGATTTGTTTTAAATCCGAGTTCTTTTAAGTATGATAAACGATCACTATGGGTGGTTAATGTGCCAGATTCCCATTCCCCTACTGCATACAAAAAGATATCCAGATTACGTTTGGCTGCAATTTTCGGGTCTAATTGACGCAACGAACCAGCTGCAGCGTTTCTTGGGTTTGCAAATGGCTCTTCTTCTTTCTTCGCTTTTGCTTCATTTAAAGCAAGAAAAGATTTCTTCGGCATAAATGCTTCGCCACGTACTTCCATTGCACTGTTATCTTTAATCGTTAACGGAATACTCTTAATCGTTTTTAAGTTATGGGTAATATCTTCGCCAATATTTCCATCACCACGAGTTGCCCCTTGAACAAATACACCGTCTTGGTATCGAAGCGAGACAGCCAATCCGTCGATTTTTAGTTCACATACATAAGCAACGTTTTCTACTTGAAGCCCTTCCCGAACCCTTCGATCAAATGCACGCAAGTCCTCTGCATCAAAAGCATTAGCCAAGCTAAGCATCGGAACACGATGTTCTACCTTTTCAAAAGCAGATAGAGGTTCTCCTCCCACTCGATGTGTAGGAGAATGCTCTGTGATCAGTTCTGGATACTTTTCTTCTAACGTTCGTAGTTGTTGCATTAACCGATCATACTCTGCATCCGGAACAGTTGGTTGATCGAGAACATGATATTGATAATCGTATTTATTTATTCGTTTTCTTAAATCTTCTAATTCTTTTTCTACTTGTGCTTGATCCATTGGATTGCCTTCACCTCGTTTATTGTTTGGTGATTGGAGCAAATCTTGCTAACAATCGTTTAATCCCTGTTGGTGCTGGAAACGCAATATCCAACTCCATCGATTCGCCTGAACCAGAAACTTTTACAACGGTTCCTACACCCCATTTTTTATGATCGGCTTTATCACCGACTTGCCAAGCTTCTTTCTCTCCACCCGTCGTTTTTTTCTGGGCTTGTCGTTTGACTGGTGACTTATTTGCTACCTGTGCTTGGAAAGGATTTTGTTGTTGGATGGGTTGCCTTGCTATGCTGCTAATCGTTGCCTTCTCTTCTACTTCGATTCCTTCAAACAGTTCTTGAGGAATTTCGTGAACAAAACGGCTAACGGGATTGAAGTTGGTTTTTCCATATAGTGTTCGCATTTTTGCATGAGAAAGGTGAAGAATCTGTTCAGCTCGGGTAATTCCAACATAAGCTAACCGACGCTCTTCCTGCATTTCTTCATCATCCATTAACGAACGACTATGCGGGAAAATATTTTCCTCTAAACCAACCAAAAAGACAACGGGAAATTCTAGACCTTTTGCTGCATGAAGTGTCATTAACGTTACTTTGTTATCGGCAAAAGGGTCATCTTCTACTCGATCAATATCAGCTATCAATGCCAAATCGGTTAAAAAAGCAAGTAGCGTTTTGTCTTCACTATTCTTTTCAAAATGTTGCGTTACTGTTTTAAATTCTTCTAAGTTTTCTAATCGACTTTCCGCTTCAATACTTCGCTCATTTATTAGCATCTCTTCATAGCCTGTCCGTTTCAACACTTCTTCAACCATGTCTGTTGCTGTTAAAAACTCTTGTTGTTGTGTCCAGTTTTTTATCATGGTACCAAAGCTAGCTAATGCTTTGGTCGCTTTCGCACTAAGACCTACAAAATCAATTTCTTGAACGGCAGTGTACATCGAAATATCATGGTCAGCCGCATAGTTTTGCAGTCTATCTAATGTCGTTTTACCGATACCTCGCTTTGGTTCGTTAACAACGCGTGCAAAACTAAGATCATCATCAGGATTAGAAATCAAACGCAAATAAGCTAACATGTCTTTAATTTCTTTTCGATCATAGAACTTTGTTCCGCCTATCATTTGATAAGGAATATTTGCTTTCACAAACGTCTCCTCAATCGATCGGGATTGCGCATTGGTTCGATAAAGAATAGCTACATCGCGATAATTAAATGTTTTTTCTTGTACATAGGCTTCGATTTGATCAGCAATATATAATCCTTCATATTGCTCGGTCGGTGCTTGATAATAATGTAATTTCGCACCATCATGGTTGTCTGTCCAAAGTTTTTTCGGTTTCCTACCTGCATTGTGATCAATCACTGCATTTGCTGCTTGTAAAATTGATTTGGTAGATCGATAATTTTGCTCTAGCATCACGACATGAGCAGTTGGGTAGTCCTTTTCAAATGACATGATATTCTGAATATCCGCTCCACGCCAACGATAGATCGATTGATCCGAATCCCCTACTACGCACAGATTTTGATAACGTTGCGCTAACTGCTGTACTAAATAATATTGCGCATGGTTGGTATCTTGATACTCATCGACATGAATGTATTGAAAACGTCGTTGGTAGTATTCTAGTACTTCCGGTACGCGATCAAATAACTTAATTGTTTGCATAATTAAATCGTCAAAATCAAGCGACTGATTTTTTTGCAATCTTTTTTGATAAGCATGATACACTTCCGCAACTTGCTTATCATAATAATTTCCCACTTCTTTTTCATACTGTTCCGGGGTTTTTAAACTATTTTTTGCTGAACTAATCGCACCAAGCATTGCTCTTGGTTCGAATTTTTTTGTATCTATATTTTTTTCTTTTATTATATTTTTGATGACAGTTAATTGATCGCCACTATCTAGTATCGAAAAGTTTCGACTATAACCAATGCGATCAATGTCTCGTCGTAAAATCCGTACACACATCGAGTGAAAGGTCGATACCCACATATAATCTGCTTCTGGACCGACTAATCGACTTACTCGATCCTTCATTTCTCTAGCAGCCTTGTTGGTAAACGTAATCGCCAAAACACTACGTGGAGAAACTCCTTTTTCATCAAGTAAATAAGCGATCCGGTGAGTTAAGACACGTGTTTTTCCACTTCCTGCACCTGCCATAATCAATAACGGTCCTTCTGTATGCCTTACTGCTTCTTGTTGTCTGTTATTTAATCCATTGAGTAAGTCTGCTAACTTTCGACTCACATTGGTCGCCTCCTACTTATTATTTTTTGCTACTGCTACTGTCTTCAGCGCGCCCGCGAAATCTTCATATAGGCTATTCCCTACCACAATCACATCGGCATGTGCTACCATTTGGCTTGCTTCGGTTTCATTGGTAATTCCCCCACCGTAAAAGAGCTGTGTTTTGTTCAATTCCGCTTTCACTTTTCTTACCAATTCGGGATCGCCATACGTACCACTATATTCTAGATAGAAAATCGGAAATTGAAACAAATGTTCTGCCATTTGCGCATAAGCAATCACATCGTCATCATCCGGCATGCTACAATCTGCTTGCTTAAATGCCTTTGCCTCTGGATTAACGATACAATACCCTTCTGCCTCTAATTCATTCCAATCTAACATATGCCCAAATTCTTTTACGGCCTGATGTTGTATATCCATCATCCATTTCTTTTCCTTACTATTTAACACCATCGGAATATAATAAAAATCAAATCCTGGTGTAACTGCATCCAATGTTGATACTTCTAAAATACATGGAACTGTATATCGTCGAATATGACTAAGCAAATCTAACACTCCATCGAGGGTCACATTATCTGTGCCTCCTACAATGATAGCATCTGTACCAGATTGACAGATTTGATCTAACTGATCATCGGATAATGATTTGTTTGGATCTAATTTGAACACATGTTTCCATTCTTTTCGATTATACAATAATGACTCCTCCACTTCCTAGTAACCATCTTTCCATTATAACAAATAATCGATCTTTTTTAGACTGATCTAGACAAATATTTATACTTTTACGCTATCTTAATCGTACGTGTTGATTTTTATAAAGTGAAACTTCAATCAGTGGGGGTTTTTAGTTATCCCCCCACTGATTGTTAGCTGCACCATTCGAGGTGGCTAACATCGGTTACTCCTGCTAAAATCACTTATTGCATGCAAGCTTTCCTAGTTAATTTACTAGATGTTTTCAACAAATATATTCCATCTTTAAAAACTCAAATAAACTTCCATTTGTATCTTGGCTAAAAGTCTCAACATCTTTAAATCCAACTTTTCTATATAATTTTATCGCTCTTTGATTGAAAGTTGCAACGGACAATGTTATTTTTTTAGGTTTACATTGTGACTGAATAAAGTCAATACCCGCTTTTAAAAACTTTATCCCATCTCCTTTACCAGTTAAATCTGGCCTCATCCCCAATCCAATATCAGCGGTATTCTCGTTAACTTGAGAAAAACTAAAGAATGCAACCAATTCATTTTCTTTTGTAACAGCAAAAATTGAATTCCCTCGCTTTTCTGGATGTAAAAATTCAGCTAAATCTTCTTCATCAGCTTCCATATCATAAAATGAATATTCCCCATCATAATGCCAGTTAAAGGCGATATTTTCTGCTTGTTCTTGAGTGATGACACTAAATTGATAAACCATTTTCGTTTTCCTCCAAATTTCGATACATTCATATTCCTCGTTAACACCACAATAGCTTGTCCACTGCCATTTGTTGAATACGTTAACTTCCGTCTCTATATATAGTGAAATTCAATCAGTTCCACTGATAGCTAGCAGCATCATTCGAGGGGGCTAGCGTCCGTTACTCCCACATAAACAACTTTGATTTTTTTGTTGTTTTGAAGTGGGAAGATTACGGACAGTTGCTACGGGATAAAATTTGAATTACATTACATAATACCATTGGATTGTATACTTCCCCAGTGCTAAAATATTTTTTGGACCTTTCATCCACCAACTCGAAAAAAGTTCCGCTATTCTTTTAAGCTTTGTTTGAAGACCTCTTTTCCTTATTTAACCCTTGTGACGAACCTATAACACCAATCAAAAGTATTACCCATAAAGGAGAATTGCCTATGGCATGAACAGCAAGGGATGCCCATGTGGATCCTGTGTACTGTGCCATAAAAGGAGCAATCAACATACTAGGAAGCATCCCAATAAAATGCCATTTAAGAGCCATATATAGTAACCAAGCCCACAGCAAACCATTCACTACCCAAGCGAAATCACCAAACATATTTTCCTGAATAGGTAACAAGAATCCACGCCACATCATTTCCTCACTAAACATGGCCAGTATATGAAGTGGTACAAACAACAATAACAACTTCCAATTCCCCTTTAAAGGAACACCAAAAAAATCTTTAGGGGGAATACTAAATTTTTTTAATGGATTAAAGGGAGCAGGCAGGTACGCAGGAGGTGAAAGTACTTTTACCCGCGCTAACATCTTGCCAACTGGTTCAAGAATTTGATCCAAAACTATCGTTGCAATAATGGCTATGCCTATCCACAACCAATCATCTTTCGTTAATGGATTTAATCGAAAGCGTTCAGCAACGTCAATCCAATTAAACGCTCCTCCCTCGATTGTTACAAAAAATACAATAGATAGGGGTAGAAGTATAATCACAGGAAGCCATAACCAACTCCAAAATGCATAAACCAAAGGAACACCTCTGCTTACTAATTTCGGCGTTCCATAACCTTTACTGTCATGAACACAAAACAAAAAACACCCCTCCATCAATCATCGTGCATTTGACAGAGAAGTGCTTTTATCCATGTTGATCTTCCTAACGTGTTTAACAAGAAGAAATTTTCCTGTTCATTATTCTTGCTCATTCTCCGGTTCGTTTTTCTCTAACCGTTCTAACACCATTTTATAACCATCGTTTCCGTATGTTAAGCAGCGTTTCACTCGAGAAATCGTTGTTGTAGAGGCACTGGATTCTTCCACAATTGCGTGATACGTACGGCCTTCGTTTAACATTTTTGCAACCAACAACCGCTGCGCGAGCGACGTAATTTCACTCATCGTAGCAATATCATCAAAAAAGCGATAGCATTCTTCTCGATCTTTTAGTGATAAGATCGCATCAAATAACTCATCTAATTGCTCGCCACGTAACTTATCAATTTGCATCTACCGAACCCCCTTCTTCTAACCTAGCACTTATTCAGACTCTGTTACTTCCGAAAGCCCAGGACTTGTCGGAATCACATTTATCCATGTCTTCCCGGGAACAAACCCTACTGCTTCTCCACCACGTACAGGAATAATACGACCATCGCGGCTTTCCCACTGAATTTTTTGCACTTTTCCTTTTTGTAATAAGTAGGCGTTACCACCAGATGTCAGATCAACATCACGTCTACCTTGGTCATCAATCACTCGGTGAGCTGTCTCTATAATAAAGACATTATCAAGCTGAATTGGTGTTTCCGTATTTAATTCTTTTGTTTGCTCCTGTCCGTTATACCGGAAATACGCTTCTTCTGTATTGTCGTAGACATAACGAACATTATCAGAACCATAGTTAAAAGATACTTCTGATACTTCTTCTCCTGTAATATCATTCGATTCATCTTCTGATAAAAACGGAAGTGGATCATACGCTCTTTCCATCTGATAACCACGTGAAGTAGCTACTTCCTCTACAGCTCCGAATTGCAAATAAGAGTTATGCGGGGCAACACGAAAGGATTCTCGTTTGAATAAATGACCATCGTTATCATAGTAAGCGGCATTCAAGTTATCTACAGCATCACTTCTTCTTAACATATCTTCAATAAATCCTGCTGCTCCATGGTAAATATAGAGCGCGCCATAGTTCTCTGCTGTATCAAAGTAATATTCTCTCGCACTCCGAACCGGGCCAACCACGTCTGGCGATTCACTATGAAATAATGCTAAAAACCTAGTAGTATTCCCTTCTGACAAAATCTCGAATACGATATCAGCTTGTGATAACCCACTTTGCGGTCTTGCATTCGGGTGATTATTGATCATCACACTAACAATTCGATTATTAACTTCCTCATCTGTTCGTATACCTGTTAAAGGGTACATGTTGGCCGGCTCAGACGGTTCCGGCGTTTCAATTGGTTCTTTTTCCACTTCTTTCGTAGCTAGATCATTCCCTGATTCGACTTCTTCATCGTCAGAACAACCAATGATTCCAATGAAAAGTAGTAATAAGATTATACCAAGAAAATAGACTTTCTTCATTTTATCACGCATCCTTTTTCTACTGTATC
This sequence comes from Natronobacillus azotifigens, assembly GCF_026805325.1. Classification (GTDB taxonomy): domain Bacteria; phylum Bacillota; class Bacilli; order Bacillales; family Amphibacillaceae; genus Natronobacillus; species Natronobacillus azotifigens. The sequence goes on along the minus strand of NZ_JAPRAT010000010.1, from coordinate 7,101 downwards.
TTCAAGATCTGCTTTCTATTAGATAAAGTATAGCAAAAATAGACCAAGATAGCATCGCCTACCGATGAAAAAGTTGTTCGATGATCAAACAGTATTTTTGAAGGTAACAAGGTGTTACATAAATGAAACAAATTCCTTTCGATGTGATAAAAAACGAAAGCGTTGGATTCTATAGGCAAAGGACTGGGGCATCGTTACAATATACGTATAGAAACTAATCTTTGTCTAAAAGTGAAATGGAGGAATTACTATGTCAAAAGGATTAAAGATCGCAACCATTGGTGGTGGTTCGAGTTACACACCCGAATTAGTAGAAGGCTTTATTAAACGTTATGAAGAATTACCCATTCGTGAATTATGGTTAGTAGACATTGAAGCTGGTAAAGAGAAGTTAGAGATTGTTGGGGAGTTAGCGAAGCGAATGATCAAGAAAGCTGGCCTTCCAATTGAAGTACACCTAACTTTAGATCGAGAAGCAGCACTAAAAGATGCAGACTTTGTTACAACACAATTCCGTGTCGGTTTACTCGAAGCACGAGCAAAAGATGAACGTATTCCATTAAAATACAATGTTTTAGGTCAAGAAACAAACGGACCTGGTGGATTATTCAAAGGCCTTCGTACGATTCCCGTAATTATCGATATCTGTAATGACATCGAGCGCCTCTGCCCAGATGCTTGGTTAATTAATTTCACAAACCCTGCTGGTATGGTAACTGAAGCTGTCTTACGCTATACGAACATCAAAAAAGTTGTGGGGTTATGTAATGTACCAATCGGAATTGAGATGGGAATTGCTAAATTATTAGATGTTGATCATGATCGAATTAAAATTGATTTTGCCGGACTAAACCACATGGTCTATGGATTAGATGTGTATCTAGATGGAGTGAGTGTAAAGGATAAAGTTATTAATCTACTAACAGACCCTGAGAACACTAGTTTTGTGAAAAATATTGACGGGCTTGGTTGGGAACCTGCGTTTATTCGTGCACTGAATGCACTTACCTGTCCATACCATAACTACTATTACAAATCACAAGATATGCTAGAAAAGACGAAGAAAGAAGCAGAAGAAAAAGGAACCCGTGCAGAAGTGGTTTTGAAGCTAGAAAAAGAATTATTTGAACTGTATAAAGATCCTAACTTAGCTATTAAACCACCTCAACTAGAAGAGCGTGGTGGTGCATACTATTCAGATGCTGCCGTTCGATTGATCACTTCCATTTATACAGATAAGCGTGATATTCAACCTGTAAACACTAAAAATAATGGTGCGATCGCAAGCCTTCCTAGTGATTCTGCAGTAGAAATAAGCTGCGTCATCACGAAAGATGGGCCAAAACCAATTGCAATTGGGGACCTACCTGTAGCAGTGCGTGGGCTAGTTCAACAAATTAAATCCTTTGAGCGTATCTCGGCGGAAGCTGCAGCGACAGGTGATTATGATAAGGCAGTGCTTGCATTAACAATCAATCCACTAACACCATCAGATACGGTTGCCCGTGAAATTGTCGATGAGATGATGGAAGCACACAAAGAACACTTACCTTTATTCTTTCAATAAGAGAAATAATCTGTTAAAACATGCCAATGCGTCAATTGGCATGTTTTTTGTTAAAGAAAACAGATCAAGACCGATGATTATATTAGTAGAATCAATTACATATCTGATATACTATGAATGCATGAACACAGAACATTAAATAGCCAAAAAAAGGGAGATAAACAGATGAAACATAAAAAAGTACCAGTTTGGAGAAGGATACAAGTACATGCAGTTTCCATGCTAGTGATTGTATTATTGATTCAAAATACGATATCAGGTTACATACTTCATATCATTGACTCTATGAATATTGAGTTAGGTTTGATCGGAGCATTTTTAAATAGTTTTTTAAGTCTTATTATTTCAACGCTATTAATTGCAGCTTTTCTTCGTTATTATATTTTGAAACCTATTCAACAAATGGAGCAAACCATACATAGATTCGAGCAAGGTGAAGAAGTGCGAATTCAAACAAAAGAAAGAAATGAAATTGGTGTATTAGCTAGTCGTTTGAATAAAATGTTTGACAGTATATCTAACCATGATAAAAAACAAAACGATCAGATAAATCTAGTTGAAAAAAAATCAAAGACAATTGCTGATCATATTGAAACACTAACTAACGAAATAAATCATCTAAATCAATATTCTGAGGATATTACAAATGGTGCCGAACAACAATTAAGTACCTTTGAAGAAACGACGGCAGTAGCAGATACGATGAACAATCAATTTCAGACAATTGCCAAAAATATTGATGAACTAACAGAATCATTTAATAAGATGAAATCTTCTGCGGAAGCTGGAACTAGCCAGGTGAAGAAATCTTCTGAAGCGATGGAACTTATCGCTTCCAGTTCGGAACAAAGTAAAGACGTTGTTACGCAATTAACCAATGAAATTAGTAAGATAAAAGACATTGTTACATTAATTAATGATATTTCCGAGCAAACCAATCTATTGGCATTAAATGCTTCAATCGAAGCTGCTCGTGCCGGAGAACACGGGAAAGGATTTTCTATTGTAGCAGAAGAGGTTCGTAAACTCGCAGAAAGATCAGTGGGTGCGACAGAGCAAATTAACTCGACGGTTGAACAAATTTTAGATGATGTCGAACAATTCACGAACCAAACGGAAACACAAGCAAGTAACATTGCAGAAGAATCGAAGCAAATTCTTGCGATTAATCAAGATTTCGAAACGTTGGCAACGAACATTGTAAAGAATATTAAGATTATGAGAGGCATTAATGAGCACAGCAAAACAATCTCACAATCTAGCGTAGAGATTGCAAGTTCGATGGAGGATGCGATGAGTAAGACAGAATATACAACGGAACATGTCGCACGTATGACCGAAGTTTTATCAGAACAATTATCGAAAATAGAAAATGTGCGAACAGAAGTAACTGAATTAAAAGAGTCTTTTCAATAGAATATGATAGCGATGCCTAACAGCATACCAAAACACCAGATGATCTAAAAGATCGTCTGGTGTTTTTGATTATTAAACTACCTTCACACTTCCCTACAAAAGAGAAGCATTTTTTCTGTCAGATTGAAACGCTAATCCTACACAATTTTCCCTTTACAGATCGAATTGTAAGGAATCACTACTTAATTCTAACCTTTAACAGATCCAATTAATAACCCTTTGGCAAAGTGTTTTTGCAAGAACGGATACACGAGCATAATGGGTAATGTTGCAATGACAATGATCGCAAGTTTCATACCTTCTGCAGGTGGGACATAATCAGGGTCTAGATTACCAAGTGCATTTGGATCGGACGCAATCGTTACCTGTCTTAACAATAGCTGTAATGTCCATTTCGAACTATCATTTAAATACAGTAACGGACTCATGAAATCATTCCAGATTCCAACGGCGTAAAATAAGGCAAATGTTGCAAGAATTGGTTTGGATAATGGTAAAACAATTCTTAAAAAGATACCAACCTCTGATGCTCCGTCGATCTTCGCTGACTCTTCCAGTTCAACCGAGAAGTTTTGGAAGAAGTTTTTAATAATAATCAAGTTAAATGGATTAATTGCTCCTGGTAATATCAATGCCCAATAAGAGTCAATTAAACCTAAGTTTTGAACGACAAGAAATGTGGGAATCATTCCACCACTAAATAACATCGCAAATACAACCATATTTATTAGTAGTTTTCTACCACGCAACTGTCGTTTTGCCATTGGATAAGCCATTGTAAATGTAAAGAATAGTTGAACTAATGTGCCTACTGCTGTAACTCCTACCGTTACGAAAATACTTCTTACAAAAGCTTCGGAAGTAAAAACATAACGATAAGCCTCAAAAGTAAATGTTTCGGGGAAAATAAAAAATGCACGACGAGCTAATTCAGATTCTGTTGCAAATGATCCTGCTAATACATATAAAAAGGGTAAAAGCGTAATAATCGCTACAAATGCTAGAAAAAACATATTAAAAACATCGAAGACACGGCCAGGTTTTGTATTGTGTAATTTATGCAAATCACTCATGATTAATCACTCCTTTCTTTAGAACAATCCACTTTCTTTGTCTATTTTTTTCGCGATAAAGTCTGTGGTCAAAATTAAAATAATTCCAACTACAGATTTGAATAATCCAACAGCTGTACTATATGAATAGGATCCTCTAGTAATACCGACTTGATATACATAGGTATCAAATACATCCGCAACAGAGCGATTTAATGAATTCATCATTAGGAATATTTGATCAAATCCGGTATTTAAAACAGAACCCATCGTTAAAATCAACATGATTACAACCGTACCTCTAATTGCTGGTAGTGTAACGTGCCACATCCGTCTAAATCGCCCTGCACCATCAACAATAGCGGCTTCATATTGTTCAGGAGATACATTGGCCAAGGCAGCCAAAAATATAATCGTCCCCCAACCAGTACCTTTCCATATTCCTTGTAAAATAATCATTGGCCTAAACCATTCTGGATCGGCAAGAAAATTAATCCTTACACCAAATATCGTCTCTACTAAATCAACAATTGCTCCACCATTGATGGAAAATAACAAATGTGTTAAACCTACAACAATTGTCCAAGATAAAAAGTGAGGAATATAAATACACGTTTGAACTAATTTTTTATACGTCGCAATTCGTAATTCATTTAATAAAACCGCTAAGAAAATAGGTGCCGGAAAAGCGATGGCAATCCCTAAAAAAGAAATCCATAAAGTGTTTCCTAATAATCGTAAAAAATCCGGACTATCAAAGAACTGTCTGAAGTGCTCGAATCCTACCCATTGACTTTCAGCTATACCAAGAAATGGTACATAATTTTTAAATGCAATAACGACACCATACATTGGGGCATAGCGAAAAACTAAGAAGTATAAGACACCTGGTATTAACAAAAAGTATAACCACTTATCCCTTACCCACATCTGTTTAGCAGCCTTTTTTGTTTTATTCCACTGCATAGTAAGTTTTTCTAAAAACGATCTTTTAACGACTTCATTTTTTTTAGCTACAGCTACAGCTTTCATGTTTCCCCCTCTTTCTAAAATAAGGGCGACACTTTGGTCACCCTTATTAGCATTTGTTTTACAATTCCTTTCAAGTGAAGCTTCAATCAATAGGGGTTTTAGGTGTGCCCACTGATTGTTAGCCTTAAAGGCCCTTGAACCTACTGAAATTAATCCTGATTCTCATATAACTCATTCAGTTCATCAATAAGGGCTTGACCTCCACTGCTGTACCAGCGATCAATTTCAGCTTGGAATTCATCTTCACTAATCTGGCCAGCAATGTAGCGAATACGTGCATCAGAAATAATATCATCTAACTGATTTCCCTGACGTGTATAAACATCGGATACAAGATGAGCTGCTTGATTAAACACAGCATGCGCTTCGTTATCCTCCATCAATTGATAGCGTTTTTCTGCTAATTGACCAGATGGACGCATTTGATGTATTCCGTCACCAAACATGGACATTTGAGCAAATGAACGATGGAATGGTGCAATTCTTTGTGCTTCTTCTGATTCAATCGGTACTAAATAGCCATCGTCATCAATTTCATAACTTATGCCCTCAATACCGTGATTCAATAAGTTAATTCCATCTGCAGAAACTAAGTGATCTAAGAAGCCTAATACTTCCCGAAGTTCATCTTCTGTTTCTACACTTGATTTAGAAATAGCTAAGAATCCTGAATACCCATCTGTTGGATGACCATACTCGCTACCATCTGGAGCTTTTATTGTTCCGGTAATCTCTACAAAGTACTCATCCGGGTCTTCTGTTCCAACTTCATCAATAAATAAGTTATTTACTTGCATCGCGCGAGAATACGTATCAATTATTACACCGCCATTGCCATTAAACATTTCTCGATTCCAGTCATCAGGACTTAATGTCGTGAAATCATTATTCACTAGACCTTCATCCACAATTTTCTTCGTAAATGCTAAAGCTTCTGCATATTCATCAGTAGCAAAAGCCGGGATTAATTGATTATCCTCAATCCCCCAAACGTTAGGAGCTCCGAACCAAATAGCCAATGTGTCCAAACTACCATACCAAGTTGGAATAATCAGACCAACGGTATCATCTTGACCTGAACCGTTCGGATCATCATAAGTAAATGCGTGCAAAACATCGTATAAGTCATCAATAGTTTCAGGGATGTCCAGATCTAAATTTTCTAACCAATCTTTTCTAATTAAAGCAGTTGAACGCATAATATCACGTTGTCGATAAATACCATACACTTTCCCATTAACAGAACTGTTTCTTAAAATATCTTCATTATATTGACTTAAATGTTCAAATTCACCTAAATAATCTGACAATTCCCAGAAAGCACCTGCTTCCGCTGAATTTAAGAAACCAGGTGTTTTCCCTTGAATAACCATTACATGTGGAATCTCATTAGAAGCTAAAGTAACATTCATGCGATCTTCATAAGAAACGTTAGGGACCCAATTTACGTTTATTTTTTTACCGGTTAGTTCCTCTAGTTCCAACTCTACATCATTGTTAGCTGGTGGTGCGGTTGTCTCAAATGTTGGAGCCATTATGTTGATTTCATCAAAATACACTGTCTCTTCTCCACCATTGCCATTATCACTACTATTGCTTCCTTCATTACTTGTTCCTCCAGTCTTATCATCATCATCGCCACCACAAGCAACTACGATAAATAGAGAAAATAATATTGCAACGATCAAAACTCCCCTTTTCTTTAAAAAACGCATTACACATTCACTCCTTCTTATTGATAAAAATTTGAAACGATCATTGATCTTGTTCGTTCCACAACCAAATAGTAAAGCGCTTTCATTTTTCCTGCAATAACACATTTTTGCCGTAGTTATCAATGCAAAAAAATACAAAAACGCGTTAATCCGACAATAAAACAGGCTTGAATATAATTATTTTGCTGTGGTTATTTCTTCGGAAATAATTTATGATAAAGTAAAACTTCAATCAGTAGGGGTTTTTAGGTATTCCCCCACTGATTGTTAGTCCTAAAGGATGACCTAGCCTTTGGGATGCTAGCGTCCGTTACGCCCA
>NZ_JAPRAT010000001.1 GCF_026805325.1 Natronobacillus azotifigens | reverse complement strand
TATGATAAGACCTATATTACACGGACATATTTCTCATGTGCTGTAATGTAATATGTTTCTCCATTTGAATTCATTACTTGGTATTGATGTCCCTTACCTACGGAAATACGGTCAATTATTTTCGGAAAACCAACCCCTTTATTGATCGTATTAACGAGAGCTTTATCTTCCCACGAAGGAGTTGCATAATATCTTAGTTGGTCTACCTTACTTTCCACACGCCTCCCTATATACCAACGTTTGTTATTTCTTTGTCTACCGGTTGATTCCATTGATTGATACGGATGATTGATTAACTGACAAAATCCTTCGACAATGGCTTCGGCGTATGCTTTCCAATTATCCTTTAAGCGTTTTTGATCACCCTTAGTAGAATCAGCGAATCCATACTCAATAATAGTGGTAGCTACATTTCCTGTTTCTCGGTTCATAAAATAAAAATCGCGTTGACTATTATTTGGCAACGACCTCGTAAATATTCTCCTTACTGGCTGACCGGCGTTTTTTAAATGCCTTGCTAACATTTCAGCATGCTTTCCGTCATTGGTAATCGAATGAATAAACTCTGCCCCATCGCCACCTCCGGCATTTATATGATTGGAGTGACAAAAGCTTGCCCCACTTTCTCGTACACGTTTCGTTCGTTCTGTACTTGTAAGCGTTTGATCTCTAGTTCTTGTCATAGCAACAGGAACCCCCAAACACTGATATCGCTCATACTGATACAAAGAAATAGTCAAAACAAAATCTTTTTCAAGCCATTCTTGATTAGAACCTCCTCCGGGATCTCTTCCTCCATGCCCTGGATCAATAATAAGTATTGGTTTCAAAATAGCTCCTCCTCTCTTATAACATGATAAAAGACAGTAAACTATCCTAACCTGTCTTCATCGATATAATCGCAACATGAATTTCATTGCGTGTCTATAATAGAAGGATGTAGTCTTTAATGTAGTGGGTTTTTCGATTCTATCGCAAGCTTTAGTTTCTTTTGCATGTCTCCAATTCCTTGAGTTCCCAATAATGGATAGATTATTTCTTGATCCGTTAAGAAGAGTTGATCGATTACTTTTTTGTGTTTTTTTCCTGTTAATACAATAATTTGTTCATATTTAATGAGATCTTTTTCTTTCCATTGTTTCATTAATTGTTGATTAGTAATCACAGAAGGAGATCTTTTCATTCCAAATGTGAGATTATAGTTAGACGGTATTATCTCATATGGTAATTGAAACCCGTGTTTAGCAGACATAATTACCCATTGATCACAAAATAACGTTGCATATTGTTTGGTCAATCGATGTAAGACTCCAATATAAGCTTCATCTACTGTTACTCCTTGTTTTTGGGGATATTTATCCCAAATCTTCTTTTTACCACATGGAATAATAGCTAGCTGCATACGTTCAGCCCCTCTCTATCCTTATTATAACATGTATAGAAAGTGTCATAAATTTAGATATATTTTATAAGAAAATAGGAAGATAACGCTTTCGCTATTTTATTTTTTCCTTTATAGAAAAAATCAGAAAATTTTCACTAAACCTGTTGACCAATTTTAGAAATGATTGTATGATTGTCGACAACCAAATAATTAATTTTATTTTTTCTCATTCTTTTATTGTTTGAATTTTTCAAAAATTTTGTTTTCACTAAGAAATACTGTTCAAAAAAAGCTGTTGAAAATTGATTAAAAAAAGCTTTGGTCCTTTTACTGAACCCCTTGAACGTCCTCTTAGAAGAACAGGAACATAAGTTAAAGTTAGGAGCTGGCAACATGCGTAGTGACATGATAAAAAAAGGAATGGATCGAGCTCCCCACCGTAGTTTATTACACGCAACAGGGGTTAAAACAAGTGATTTAGGTAAGCCATTTATCGGTGTCTGTAACTCTTATGTCGATATTATCCCGGGTCACCGTCACTTAAATAAATTTGCAGAAGTAGTGAAAGAAGCTATTCGTGAAGCTGGTGGAATTCCATTTGAATTTAATACGATTGGTGTCGATGATGGAATCGCTATGGGACATATTGGAATGCGATACTCCCTACCTAGTCGTGAAATAATCGCTGATAGTGCAGAAACTGTAATTAACGCCCATTGGTTTGATGGGGTCTTCTATATTCCAAACTGTGACAAAATTACACCTGGGATGTTAATGGCATCGGTTCGAACGAATGTACCATCTGTATTTGTATCTGGTGGTCCCATGGAAGGTGGCATATCTCCGAGTGGTGAACACTTATCCTTAATGTCCATGTTTGAAGGTGTTGGAGCCGTTCACTCAGGAAAAATGACAGAAGCTGAATTAAAAGAGCTAGAGACTTTAGCTTGCCCAACATGTGGATCTTGTTCGGGAATGTTCACTGCTAACTCGATGAACTCATTAATGGAAATGTTAGGAATGACTGTTCCGGGTAATGGAACGATTGTTGCAACCTCTGATGAGCGACACGAATTGATCTATCAAGCTGCACATCATCTAATTGACTTAGTTAAAAAAGATATAAAACCTCGTGATATCATTACAAAAGATACTATTGATGACGCGTTTGCTTTAGACATGGCTATGGGTGGTTCAACGAATACCGTCCTTCATACATTAGCTATTGCAAATGAAGCTGGGATTGATTACGATCTTAAACGAATTAACGAAGTAGCAGAAAAGGTGCCTTACTTAGCAAAAATAAGTCCAGCGTCACAATATACGATGCATGATGTGCATCTTGCTGGTGGAGTAAGTGCTATCATCCGAGAGTTATGTAAATTAGAGGGCGTTATTCATAAAGATAGAATCACAATCACTGGAAAGTCAATTAGTGAAAATGTTAAAGATCACAAAATCTTAAACGAAGCCGTCATTCATCCACTCGATAACCCTTATAGTCCTGTTGGTGGCTTATCTATTTTACATGGTAACATCGCACCAAATGGAGGGGTAATTAAAGTAGGCGCAGTTGATCCTTCCATTAAGAAATTTGTTGGTAAAGCTGTCGTTTTTGAATCGCAAGACGAAGCTCAAGCAGGGATCAATGATGGAACCGTTAAATCCGGGGACGTTGTCGTTATTCGTTACGAAGGACCAAAAGGCGGACCGGGTATGCCGGAAATGCTTGCCCCTACTGCTGCAATTGCTGGTCGCGGATTAGATAAAGAAGTAGCGTTAATTACCGATGGTAGATTTTCTGGTGCGTCCCGTGGAATTTCCATTGGACACATCTCTCCAGAAGCTGCTGAAGGTGGACCAATTGCATTTGTAAATAATGGTGATGAGATTATCATAGACTTACCTTCACGAACCATTGAATTATCTGTAAGTGATGAAGAATTATCTAAACGGAAAGAACAATGGAAGAAGCCAGAACCGAAAATAAAAACTGGTTATTTAGCCAAGTACGCTAAATTAGTAACATCCGCTAACACTGGTGGAGTAATGGATTTCTAATTTCATAAAGAGAAAGCGATGATAAGAACAAAGGAATAAATCATTGTATTCACAGAGAGCCGGGGTTGCTGGAAGCCCGGAAATACAACTTATTCCGACATCGTCTTGGAGCGTTAAATTGAACGGTTTACACCTGATAGATTTAACCGGGTAAATTCACATTTACCCGTTATCAAAAGAAGCATTATGATCATAATGCTTCCTAAGGTTGTATTTAAGAAAATACAATGAATCAGGGTGGTACCGTGAAAAGAAAAGATCTTTTCTCCCTTGTAATTCTGCATTGGCGCAGTTTATTTGGAGAGAATTGGTCTTTTTCTTATTTTTTATTACAAAATACAAACAGCAACTACACTAAAAATTCACAATTATTCTATAGGAGGGATTAATGTGGTAAAGGCAAAAGCAGAACACCAGGACAACAACCCAACAATCTCACATGCACCAAAAACAGGAGCAGATCTGTTAATAGAAGCTTTAATTGATGCAAATGTCGACACGTTATTTGGTTATCCTGGAGGAGCCGTTTTACCGATTTTTGATGCGTTATATAAAAAGAAGAGTTCATTTAATCAAGTATTAGCTCGGCATGAACAAGGATCTATTCATGCAGCAGAAGGTTATGCAAGAGTTTCAGGTAAACCAGGTGTTGTTATTGCAACTTCTGGTCCTGGCGCTACCAATTTAGTAACAGGAATAGCCGATGCAATGATTGATTCTTTACCACTCGTTGTATTTACTGGTCAAGTTAATCAAGCAGTAATCGGTACCGATGCTTTCCAAGAAGCAGACATTATGGGAATTACAACACCAATTACAAAGCATAATTATCAAGTAAGATCAATTAGTGATCTACCACGCGTCATTAAAGAAGCTTTTCATATTGCAACAACCGGTCGTCCGGGGCCTGTTCTAATCGATATTCCAAAGGATCTTGCAGCAAATCCTTGTGCAGACAAATATGATGAAGCATTTTATTTACCAGGATATCAACCGACGATTAAACCAAATCCTTTGCAAGTTAAAAAATTGAAAGAAGCATTGGAAACTGCTCAAAAACCAGTAATTTTGACTGGCGCAGGTATTTTATTTAGTAAAGCTACGGAGGAAATTTTGAGTTTTGCAAAAACACACCAAATACCGGTTGCTTCTACTTTATTAGGTCTAGGTGCTTTTCCTGGGGAAGATGAATTATTTTTAGGAATGGCTGGTATGCATGGAACTTACGCTGCTAACCAAGCTTTATATGAAACAGATTTATTGATCAATATTGGCGCACGTTTTGATGATCGCCTGACCGGAAATTTAGACCATTTTGCTCCTTCTGCAATCGTCGCACATATTGATATTGATCCTGCAGAGATTGGGAAAAACATCACCACACATATTCCGATTGTTGGCGATGCTAAACTTGCTTTAAAAGAAATGTGTAAACAGATTAAAACAACACCTGATTTTAGTACCTGGCTCAGCCATGTGCAAGAAAACAAAGCGAATTACCCACTTTGGTATACGAAACCCGAGACAGATATGATTGGGCAATGGGCTATTGAACAAGTATTTAAAGAAACAAATGGAGATGCCATTATCACTACCGATGTCGGTCAACATCAAATGTGGACGGCACAATTTTATAAATTCAACAAACCAAACCGTTGGGTTACCTCTGGTGGCTTAGGGACGATGGGCTTTGGTTTTCCAGCAGCGATCGGTGCCCAATTAGCAGCACCTGAAGATATGGTAGTCGCAATCGTTGGTGATGGTGGGTTTCAAATGACTCTGCAAGAATTATCGATTTTGCAAGAACGTAACTTGCCAGTCAAAATTATCATCGTCAATAATGCAGCACTTGGTATGGTAAGGCAATGGCAGGAGAAATTCTATGAAAAACGCTATTCTGAATCTGTTTTCAGCATTCAGCCTGACTTTGTAAAATTAGCTGAAGCATATGAAATTAAAGGAGTTAAAATCGATACACAAGAAGAGCTATCAGAAAAACTCCCTGATTTACTTGCTTATGATGGACCTGTATTAATTGATTGCCGTGTGCTTCAACAAGAAAATGTATATCCGATGATTGCACCTGGTAAGGGACTTCACGAAATGATAGGAGTGAAACCATGAAGCGAATTATTACAGCAAAAGTAAGAAACAGAAGTGGTGTGCTAAACCGAATTACCGGTCTATTACAAAAACGTCAATTTAACATTGAGAGCATTTCTGTAGGCAGGACAGAAACAGAAGGAATTTCGAGAATGACATTTGTTGTAGAAGTTGAAGATTTTCAAAAATTAGAGCAGGTAACAAAACAATTGAATAAACAAATTGACGTATTAAAAGTTTCCGATATTACAGACAAAGCAATCGTTGCTCGGGAATTGGCCCTTATTAAAATCGTCAGCAATGGGCAACTCCGGGCAGAAATCCAAGGCATTATCGAACCGTTTCGTGCAACAGTCATTGATGTGAGTAAAGATACACTTTCTATTCAAGTAACTGGGAAATCAGAAAAGGTGGAAGCATTAATCGAATTATTACGACCATATGGAGTAAAAGACATTGCAAGAACAGGTGTGACTGCATTCATGCGGGGGCAACAACCTCAAGCCGGGCAAGAGCAAGCACCGTTCTCTTTACTTCATTAAGAAACAGGCAAAACAAAAGTTAAATGTACTTTACATTTACTATAAAACAAAAATTGAGAGGATTGATCACTATGACAAAAGTAGTTTATCACAATGACATTCAAGAAGAGGTATTAAAAGGAAAAAAAATCGCAATCATCGGATATGGTTCACAAGGTCACGCACATGCATTGAACTTAAAAGAAAGTGGTTTTGATGTAGTAGTTGGTCTTCGAAAAGGGAAATCATGGGATAAAGCAGTAGAAGATGGTGTTGAAGTTAAATCTGTTGCAGAAGCAACAAAAGCTGCTGAAGTAATAATGATTCTTCTTCCTGACGAGTACCAACCTGCTATCTATAATGAAAGTATCAAAGATAACTTAGAGGCTGGTAATGCGCTAGTCTTTGCTCATGGTTTTAATGTTCACTTTAATCAAATCGTACCGCCTGCTGATGTTGATGTATTCTTAGTTGCACCTAAAGGGCCAGGACACCTTGTTCGTCGTACTTTTGAAGAAGGTGCTGGAGTACCTGCATTGTATGGTATTTACCAAGATTATACTGGGAAAGCAAAAGAACTTGCTCTAGCATACGCAAAAGGTGTAGGTGCTGGTCGTGCTGGTATTCTAGAAACAACATTCCAAGAAGAAACAGAAACAGATTTATTCGGTGAGCAAGCTGTTCTATGTGGTGGAGCTACAAGTCTTGTAAAGGCAGGGTTCGAGACACTAACAGAAGCAGGATATCAACCGGAAGTTGCTTATTTTGAATGTCTACATGAATTGAAGCTAATCGTAGACTTGATGTATGAAGGTGGACTGGAAGGAATGCGTTACTCCATTTCTGACACAGCACAATGGGGAGATTTCGTTTCTGGACCACGAGTTGTGAACGAAGAAACAAAAGCTCGAATGAAAGATGTTTTAACAGATATTCAAACAGGGAAATTTGCGAAAGATTGGATTTTAGAAAATCAAGCAAACCGTCCACAATTTAATGCAATTAATAGAAATGAAAGTAACCATCCAATTGAGAAAGTAGGTAGAGAGCTTCGTGATTTAATGCCATTTGTTAAGCAAAAGGCAAACGCAAAGAAGGAAGTGGTCTCTGATGACTCAAATTAAGATTTTTGATACAACACTTCGTGATGGTGAGCAATCACCAGGAGTGAATTTGAACCAACTAGAAAAGCTAGAAATTGCTAAGCATTTAGAACGCTTGGGTGTAGATGTAATGGAAGCAGGATTTCCTGCTTCCTCCCAAGGGGATTTTGAGGCAGTAAAGAAGATTGCTGAAACCATTAAATCTTCAACAGTTGCCGCTCTAGCAAGAGCAAATAAACAGGATATTGATCGTGCTTGGGATGCCATTCAATATGCCCAAAAACCACGAATTCATGTTTTTATTGCCACCTCCCCTATTCATATGCAAGATAAATTAAAAAAAACACCAACAGAAGTTATCGATATTGCTGTAAACATGGTACGTTATGCTAAAACAAAATGTAACGATATCGAATGGTCTGCTGAGGATGCATCTCGTTCTGACTTGCAGTTTCTTGCTACCATTATTGAAAAAGTAATTGATGCTGGAGCAACCGTTATTAATCTTCCGGATACTGTTGGTTACACAACACCGAAAGAGTATGGGGAAATGTTTCGTTATATAAAAGAAAATGTACCAAACATCAATCAAGTTGATTTATCAACCCATTGCCACGATGATTTAGGGATGGCGCTAGCTAATTCTATTGCCGCTGTGCAAAATGGTGCTACTCAAGTAGAAGGAACGATTAATGGTATCGGAGAACGCGCTGGGAATGCCGCTTTAGAAGAACTAGCTGTAGCTTTTAAAATTCGAGAAGATTTTTACCCTTATTCAACTAATCTTGTCTTAAAAGAGATCAAGCGCACAAGTGATCTGATTAGCAAATTCACAGGTATGGTTGTACCTGGTAACAAAGCAATTGTCGGAAGAAATGCATTTGCACACGAATCTGGCATTCATCAAGATGGTGTTTTAAAAAACACACAGACTTATGAAATAATTACACCTGCATTAGTTGGGGTTCAGTCCAACAACCTTGTCTTAGGAAAACACTCCGGACGTCATGCCTTTAAAGATAAAATTGATCAATTAGGCTTCACGCTTACAGAAGAAAAATTAGCCGATGCATTTAAGGCATTTAAACAATTAACCGATCGCAAAAAAGAAGTAACGGATGATGATTTGTTTGTCATATTAATGGATATCCAAACAGATGTTAGTAATCGAAAACAATATCAGCTCCTCTCCTTCCAAGTTCAGTATGATAGTCGAAACTTACCGACTGCAACTGTTACCTTAAAAACTCCAGCCGGTGACGAGATCGAAACTGCACAAACTGGAAACGGAAGTGTAGAAGCTTTATATAATACAATTGAAGCACTTATTAGTGAACCTATTCAACTTACTGACTTCAATTTAAGTTCGATAGGAAAAGGAACAGATGCTCTAGCCGAAGTACATGTGAACATGAATGTAGACAATATTCCTGTCAGTGGACGTGGAACGGCCCAAGATGTATTAGAAGCTGCTGCTCATGCCTTTCTAAATGCTGTTAATCGTGTCTTTTTCACCCATTCATCGAGTCAAAAAAGCGAATAAAATGGAGGATATAATCATGCAGAAAAAAATTGTCCTTCTTCCAGGTGACGGAATCGGACCAGAAATAATGGATGCTGCTGTTGATATATTAGAAACAATTGCCAAAAAGTTTAACCATCAATTTATCTTCGATTATCAACTAATTGGCGGCGCAGCAATTGATCAATTGAACACCCCCCTCCCCCAGCAAACCATTAACTCTTGTGAAGTTGCTGATGCAGTTTTATTAGGAGCAGTTGGAGGGCCTAAATGGGACAATAATCCTTCTGATTTACGTCCAGAGCGTGGATTGTTAGGGATTCGAAAGGCGCTTGATCTTTATGCAAATCTAAGGCCAGTAAAAGGATTTAAACAATTACTTAGTGCCTCCCCATTAAAAGAAGAAATCATTCAGGGGAGTGACTTATTAATTGTTCGTGAGCTTACTGGCGGCCTTTATTTTGGGCAACCTAGTGAAAGAAATGCTGATCAATCCGCTGTGATCGATACCCTCGCCTATACGCGCAAAGAAATGGAACGGATCATTGATAAAGGATTTCAGAGTGCACAAATTCGAAACAAAAAACTCACTTCCGTAGATAAAGCTAACGTATTAGAATCTAGTAAGCTATGGAGAGAGATTGTTGAAGAAAAAAAGCAAATGTATCCTGATGTTGAAGTAGAACATGTGTTAGTGGATGCAGCTGCTATGAAACTCATAACAAATCCAAGTAGTTTCGATGTCATTGTAACAGAGAACATGTTTGGTGACATTTTAAGTGATGAAGCATCTGTTTTAACTGGTTCATTAGGTATGTTACCTTCTGCTAGTTTAGCAGAAAACGGAGTGGGCCTATATGAACCTGCACACGGTTCCGCACCTGATATCGCTGGTCTTGGTATTGCTAATCCCGTAGCTATGCTTTTATCAACTGCAATGATGTTACGTTATTCATTTGCACTTGAGGAAGAAGCAACAGTTATTGAAAAAGCCATAGAAGCGTGTATTGATAAGGGCTATTATACTGCTGATCTAGCTGTAAAATCGGGAGAAAAAGTTTCAACAAAAGAGATGACACAAGCGATTATTGCTTGTATAGAAGAATAATTAGCTTTAGTAGGAGGGATCTATGTCATGACAAAAGCCAAAACAATTATTGAGAAAATATGGGATAAGAATGTCGTACATCAAGAGGAAGGAAAACCAGGATTATTATACATTGACCTTCACCTTGTTCATGAAGTAACTTCTCCACAAGCTTTCGAAGGCCTAAGATTAAAAGGACGTAAGGTACGACAACCAAATCGTACCTTTGCTACAATGGATCACAATGTTCCAACTATTCATCAAAATATTGTAAAAGATGAAATTTCCAAACTACAGATGGATACATTGAAAAAAAATTGTGAAGAATTTGGAGTTCCGATTGCTGGCGTTGGTCACCCACATCAAGGGATTGTTCATGTTATTGGTCCAGAACTTGGACTGACACAGCCCGGTAAAACGATTGTATGTGGAGACAGTCACACATCAACTCATGGCGCATTTGGAGCATTGGCATTTGGGATTGGTACAAGTGAAGTCGAACATGTTCTAGCAACTCAAACTGTCTGGCAATCCAAGCCGAAAACATTAAATGTCAAAATTAATGGTAAATTAGGTGTTGGTGTAACCGCTAAAGACTTAATATTAGCAATTATCGGACAACAAGGAGTTGATTTTGGAACTGGTTATGTTATTGAATACACTGGTGAAGCAGTGCGCAACCTCTCCATGGAAGGACGCATGACAATTTGTAACATGTCAATAGAAGCAGGTGCGCGTGCGGGGTTAGTTAGTCCAGATGAAACTACAATTGAATACCTCCGAAATCGTCCCTATGCACCAAAAGGAGAGGAATTTGAGCAAGCTACAAAAGATTGGTTAAATTTAGCGACAGATGAAGGTGCAACATATGATCGAACCGTTGAGATTAATGCAGAGGAAATTGAACCTCAAGTTACTTGGGGAACCAATCCAAGCATGTGTGTACCCATTAATGCCAATATACCAAACCCAGATCAAGCAGATAATGAAAATGACAAAAATGAGATACAGCATGCATTAGATTATATGGGACTAACAGCATCTGTCCCAATCTCTTCTGTTACCATAGAACATGTATTTATAGGCTCTTGTACAAATTCTAGATTACAAGATCTTGAGCAAGCTGCTAGTGTAATCAAAGGAAGAAAAGTGCATCCTGATGTAACGGCAATTGTTGTACCTGGATCTCAAACGGTAAAATTAGAAGCTGAAAAATCAGGACTTGATCAACTATTTAAAGATGCAGGTTTTGAATGGCGTGAACCAGGCTGTAGTATGTGCCTTGCTATGAATGGAGATGCTGTCCCCCCTGGTGAGCGTTGTGCATCTACCTCTAATCGAAACTTTGAAGGACGTCAAGGCGCTGATTCTCGCACTCATCTTGTTAGTCCTGAAATGGCGGCTGCAGCTGCCATAGAAGGTCGATTTGTTGACGTTCGAACATTTGTCTAAAGATCTATTTCATAGAAGGAGGAAACAAGATGGAACCTATACGACAACACACAGGGCTTGTCTATCCACTAAATCGTGCGAACGTAGATACCGATCAAATTATCCCTAAGCAATTTTTGAAGCGAATCTCGCGACAAGGTTTTGGTAAATTTCTTTTTTATAACTGGAGATACGATGAAAACGAGGAACCAAGAAAAGATTTTTCATTAAATAATCCAAAATACCAAAGAGCAACGATTTTAGTTGCCGGAGAAAACTTCGGCTGTGGATCTTCTCGAGAACATGCTCCTTGGGCACTACAAGACTTCGGTTTCCGTATCATTATCGCTTCAAGTTTTGCGGATATTTTCTATAACAATTGTACGAAGAATGGTATCTTACCAGTTAAATTAACCGACCAGGAAGCTCAACAGTTAATTAAGAATGCAGAAGCTTCTGATTATGAATTAACTGTAGATTTAGAAGCAAAAAAAGTATATGATAGAGAAGGTTTCTCAGCCGATTTCGACCTTGCAGCCTACCAGCGTGAGATGCTATTAAATGGTTGGGATGATATATCTGTAACATTAACACACAGTGATAAAATCGATCAGTTTGAAAAAACACATGTAGTATACTAACTGATTATCTCAAATTCATACTTTATCGATTTAA
This sequence comes from Natronobacillus azotifigens, assembly GCF_026805325.1. Taxonomy (GTDB): domain Bacteria; phylum Bacillota; class Bacilli; order Bacillales; family Amphibacillaceae; genus Natronobacillus; species Natronobacillus azotifigens. Next base: position 218,092 of record NZ_JAPRAT010000001.1, on the reverse strand, counting down.
TAACGTTAGGGAGTTAAAAGCCCCTAACGTTATTTTTCATTTCTAATATTTTAGTGTTGATAAAAAAAATTCATAAACTGCTGTGTGTGATACTCCTTCCTTCTTTTCATTAAGGGTTGGAGCATTTTTCATTCATAGCCTAGAAGCGATCAGGTATTATGACGACGTTAGTGGCAATTTCCCCATCAATCTGAGCAAGATCAAACATCTTGATGAGGTTGCAGCTCTTTTTTTGGTCTTAACCTAAGCATAAGTACACAACTCCTTTCATACTCAACTTAGCCAAAAGCACGACATACGAATAACAGTACTTTACGATCCTCTATCTCATGTGAACATTATAAATCATTTACCACATAGTTTGTGTTAACTTAAAATATTGAAAGCATACATGTCTTGGTAAGCGTTTGAATCCTCCCATGTCTCCTCTCCTTCTACATGAATGACTATGGTTTCACTGATCCTAAATGATCAAGCTACAACGTATTTCTATCTGTATATGTTAACATCTCCATTATTAATCATGCCCCCGAGCTAAAATCCACAAGGAACTATTTAAACAAAAAAGTAACAAAAGGGATTTATTTCAAAAGTATGTAAGAAAATCTAACAAAATAGTTCACACCTATTGTAAACTTATATACACTAGGGTTGTAGGAAATTCTTACATGCATTTATTTTAAATTAATTGAATATTCTAAAATAAATGTCTATTTAATGAGTGCTTGTAAGAATGTTCTAAATGAGTTCAAAATGTGAGATTCATAGAACTCAATAAAAATTAAGGGGGATTTTTTAATGAAAGGTTCAAAAAAGGTTATGGGTTTTTTTGCTGGTATCTTCTTGGTAGTTGTCCTAGTGTTAACAGGCTGTACTTCTGATGATCCTGTTGTAGCTGATAATGGTAACAATGGAGATGACACCGAAGAAACAACCAATAATACAAGTAGCAACGGTTCCGAGGGAAGTACACTAGATACCATTCTAGATCGCGGTTACGTTATCGTAGGTGGAAATAATCAATTACCTGGATTTGGTTATCTAAACTCTGATGGTGAATATGAAGGTTTCGATGTGGATTTTGGTAGAACATTAGCAGCAGCACTGTTTGACGATCCTGAGGCAATTGAAATAAGACCTTTATCCGCACAGGAACGCTTTACGGCATTGCAAACAGGTGAAGTTGACGTTCTAATCCGAAACACTACTTGGACATTGGATCGTGATGTTGCCTTAGGTACGAACTTCACTCCAACAACTTTCTATGACGGCCAAGGAATTATGGTTCGCTCTGATAGCGGTATTACTAATCTTGAAGAACTAGAAGGTGCTAGAATTGGTGTGGAAACAGGTACCACAACCGAATCGAATCTAGCCGATCAATTCCGGAAATACGGTATTACTTATGAACAAGTATTATTTGATGATAGTGACTCTGTAGTGGAAGCTTATGAATCTGGTAGTATTGATGCTTGGACGACAGATAAATCTGGGTTAGTATCTCGTCAAGCTACTTTAGCAGATCCCGATGCACATACTATTCTTGTAGAAAGTTTATCAAAAGAACCACTTGGACCTACCGTACGACACGGTGATGATAATTGGTTTGATGTTGTAAAGTGGGTTACTCTAGCTACAATTGAAGCCGAAGAATTAGGAATTAATTCATCTAACTATGAAGACTTTTTAGATAGTGCTGATCCAGTTATTCGACGTTTTATGGGTCTTGAAGGAGAACTTGGTCAAATGTTAGGTATTGATGATGAATTCGCAGTACGTGTTATCAGACATGTGGGTAACTATGAAGAAATTTATAATCGTAATCTTGGACCAGATACCATCTTTAATTTAGAACGTGGTTTGAACGCTCTGTATACAGAAGGCGGAATCCTTTATTCTCCACCTTTCCGTTAAAAAACAAAATGGAACCTGCTTAGTTCAGTACATCTGAGCAGGTTCTTTCCTTTACTAAATAAGATGAGACTTCAATTAGTGTTGTTTTCATGTATTCCTCCACTAATAATTAGTCGCATCATTCGGGGTGCTAGCGTCAGCTACTTTCAACTAAACAACTTCTTTTCTTGTTGTTTTCAAGTGAGAGTCTTGCGAACGGTTGCTCCAAGATAAATACAATGAGGTGAAACATAATGTCTAAAAAAATTGGGGTATCCACACCGTTTTGGCGTGATAATCGAATTATTCCTATTTTATTTCAATTTGTCTTTGTATCTATTGTTGTTGCGCTAGGATGGTTCCTCATCAGTAACGCAATTGCAGGTCTAAATCGCTTAGGAATAAATTTTGGATTTCATTTTTTAAGGAGAACGGCTTCGTTTAATATCTCAGAAGCAATGATATCCTACGAACCTACCGATACGTATGCACGAGCTTTTCTCGTTGGGATTCTTAGTACAATAAGAATAGCTGTTATTGGTATTATTTTAACTACCATTCTAGGTGTATTTGTAGGGATTGCGCGCTTATCAAATAACTGGTTAGTTAAAAAATTATCTGGACTATATATCGAAATATTTCGTAATACACCATTACTTGTTCAAATTTTAATTTGGTATTTCGCAGTGATTTTACCATTACCACAAGTACAAGACAGTATTAGAATTGGTTCTTTTTACTTTAATAATCGAGGAGCTGCTATTCCATGGTTTACTGCACATGAAGGTACGATTATTTGGATAATAATTTTTGTGATTGGAATTGTCGGAGCTATTTTGATGTGGAAATATCAACTGACCCAACAAATGAAAGCAGGGAAAAGAAAATATCCATTTATTTGGTCGATTGGCACATTATTTGTGTTCATACTCCTTGCATTTATCGTTACACAATCTGGACCAGCTAATATTTCGACACCAGAACTCGGAACGTTTAATTTTTCTGGGGGTTTAAGAATATCACCTGAATTCGCAGCAATTCTCATTGGTCTGGTAATGTACACAGCAACCTATATAGCAGAGATTGTTCGAGCTGGTATTCAATCTGTATCAAAAGGGCAAACGGAAGCATCGAAAGCTTTAGGAATTAAAAACTCCACCATGATGCGCTTGGTTATTTTACCACAAGCAGTTCGAATTATCATTCCACCTGTAACAAGCCAATATTTGAATCTAACAAAAAATTCAAGTTTAGCGATTGCTGTTGGTTATCAGGAATTAGTTAGTGTAGGTGGAACAGCAATGAATCAATCTGGTCATTCTGTTGAAATAATCCTGATTATGATCTTTGTCTATTCAACGATCAGTTTAACTACCTCACTGTTCATGAATATATTTAACAAACGCAGTCAGATTGTGGAGAGGTGATAATAATGAGCGAAAACTTGAAATTAGTTGAATACACAAAGCCAATAGCTCCTCCAGTTAATTCTATCGGAGCATTAGAATGGCTAAAGAAAAATTTATTTAACAATTGGTTTAATTCCGTGTTAACCATTGTTTCAGCAATAGTATTATATTTGGTGGTAACAAACGCATTATATTGGGTATTTATTGAAGCTCAATGGGCAGTTATATCAAACAATTACAAACTTTTTATGGTTGGACAATATCCTGTCTCTGAATTGTGGCGCGTATGGGTTGCTTTACTATTTGCATCTCTGTTGTTCGGAATGTCATCTGGCGTATGGAAAGGTACGATGATACGTATAGCAAGTATTCTTACACTAATTTACCTATTGCACATCATCGTTCCTTTTACAGCTACAGAATCAAAAGTCTGGTTATCAGCACAGATTGGTGTATTAATTTTCGGGTATTTCTTAGGTTCTTTTCTACCAAAAGCAAAATGGATCACATTAATTGGTTGGTTCTTCGTCATTCCGGTAAGTATATTATTATTGCGCGGTTTCGGTATAGGGGCTTTTCCTCTCGTTAGAACAAACCTTTGGAACGGACTACTCTTAACTATACTCATTTCCATTGTTGCAATTGTTCTTTCTATGCCGATTGGTGTTCTCCTAGCATTAGGGAGAACGAGTAAATTACCAGCAATCAAATATTTTTGTATCAGTTATATAGAGCTTATTCGAGGAATTCCTTTAATTACGATTTTATTTATGGCGCAAATTATTGTACCTTTATTTTTACCTCCAGGAATGGCAATTGATAATGTAGTTCGTGTAATGATTGGGGCAACATTGTTCACTTCTGCTTATATGGCTGAAAATGTTCGCGGTGGTCTTCAATCAATCCCAAAAGGACAATACGAAGCAGCCAAAACGATTGGACTTAACCCTGTTCAAACAACAACATTTATTATTTTACCACAAGCTCTACGTGCAATTATTCCAACAATCGTTGGTCAAAGTATCTCTATGTTTAAGGATACGACCCTCGTTGCGATTGTTGGCTTAGTAGATCTACTAGGTATTGCTCAATCAGTGAAATCAAACCCGGATTTTTTAGGTAGACACATGGAAGTATATATTTTCATTGCATTTGTCTATTGGGTAATTGCATATACAATGTCTTACTCTAGCAGACGGTTAGAGAAATCATTAGGTGTCGGAGAACGGTAAGTATAATAAAAGGAGGAAATAAAATGGCACAATCGCAAGTAAAAATAGTAGAGGATCCAGCGGTTCAAGAAGGAGAGGCAATCATTACATGTACAAATGTTAATAAATGGTTTGGAGATATGCATGTTTTAAAAGATGTAAATTTAAACATCACGAAAGGAGAGGTATTAGTTATTTTAGGCCCTTCCGGTTCCGGTAAATCTACGTTTATCCGGACAATTAATGGATTGGAAGAAATTCAAAAAGGAGATATTGAAATTGATGGTGTCACTCTATCTCATGATATTAAAGCTGTAGAAGCTATTCGGAAAGATACAGGTATGGTGTTTCAGCAATTTAATTTATTCCCACATATGACTATATTAAAAAATATAATGTTAGCTCCAATCTGGGTACGGAAAAAGCCTAAAAAAGAAGCAGAGAAGTTAGCAATGGAGCTGTTAGAAAGAGTTGGTATTCCCGAACAAGCAGATAAGTACCCAGGGCAGCTATCAGGAGGACAGCAGCAACGTGTTGCTATTGCACGTGCCTTAGCCATGCAGCCAGAAATTATGTTGTTTGATGAACCTACATCCGCATTAGACCCAGAGATGATTAAAGAGGTACTAGATGTTATGAAAGAATTAGCAAGGTCAGGAATAACGATGATCGTTGTTACACACGAGATGGGCTTTGCAAGAGAAGTTGCTGACCGAATTGTTTTGTTTGATAACGGTGAAATAATTGAAATGGGAACCCCTGTAGAATTATTTGATAACCCACAACACGACCGAACAAAACTGTTCCTCTCACAAATACTTTAAAGTGAAACTTCAATCAGTGGGACGATCTTTCCCACTGATTGTTTAGTTGAACCATTCGGGGTGCTAACGTCCGTTACTCCCACTTCATCAACTTTGATTTTTTTGGTGCTTTATAGTGGGAGTCTTACGGACGATTGCTCCGGGATAAAGTGAAACTTCAATCAGTGGGACGATCTTTCCCACTAATTGTTTTTCTTAATCACCTTTTATCATCCAGAATGTTATCTTACATTTACCATTAGTTTCATCAGAAAAACCGGGGATTATCCTTCATCTCCCGGTTTTTCATTTAATTTAAAAATTTCACACATACCGCTTCAGGAGCAGGTACGTCTGTTTGTAATACCTTTAACTCTCCTGTTTCTTGATTACGTCGATAAAGCGTTAATGAGCCTGATTTCTGATTCGCTGCGACTAAATAGTTATTCGTCGGATCTAATACAAAATCACGAGGCCAATCTCCTTCTGTCGATTTCCATTCCACAAATGTTAATTCATTAGTGATCTCATTCACAGCGAAAACCGCAATGCTATTATGCCCTCGATTTCCAACATAAACGTACTTTCCATCATCGGATATATGGATTGCACTACCATCATTCACTTCTTTATAATCATCTGGAATAGCTTTAATCGCTTGCTTCTGGGTGAATTCCCCTGTTTCAGCTTGATAAGCTAATGTTAGGACCTCTGAACTTAATTCAGTCATCACATAAGCAAACTTTTTATTTGGTGCAAATACAATATGTCTTGGTCCGCTCCCCGCTTTTGTCTTACATACGTGCTCTTTCGTTAACTTATCACCAGCAACGCTATACGTTATAATCTCATCACTACCCAAATCCACAGCGATTACATAGTTTTCATCTGGAGTATACCCAGAAAAATGAATATGAGGCTTTTCTTGACGTTCATGGGGGCCAGATCCATCTTGTACAGCTATATCTGCAATTTCCTTTAACGAACCATTCGTATCCGTTAAATAAGATATGACTTCTTTCGTATGGTAATTGGCTGTGACAACATTAGTATTATCACTCTTCACACTAACATGACAAGGTGGTGAACCTGCCTTCGCAAAACTATTCAACAAGGTAAGTTCGTGATTAGCTGAATCTATTTTATAAGCAGTGATTCCACCTTTTTCTCCCTCTTTACTAACTGCATATAAATATCGATTATCATCAGAAATAGTTAAATATGTTGGATTATCTAACTTCGCAGCTGGCACAACGTCTGTAATACGTTCTTTCTCTAAATCCAATACAAACTTGTACACTCCTTCACTTTCCGCTTTTGTATATGTACCAATATAACCTGTTAATTGTTTCCCCATTAAAAGAAACCTCCTTCTGTTTATTTCATTCATTATAACAAACCCTAAAGAGAAACTTCAATCGGTTAGCCAAGGATGATCAGTTCTTTTAATTGAAATACTAAAAACCGATAGACCCAAGGAAGGTCTATCGATAATGTTATTGTTCAATTAGTTTGTTTTCATCATTTGATTTCTCAATGCAGAAGTTACAGTAGCGATCGGGTGCATGTTTCCATTTCGACGCATACCATAGTATGTGGCTGCTCCTACCCCAATTGATGCAAGAATAGGTATAATCATACCTTTTTGATTCATGGTGATTCACCTCCCTGACAAACTTATCTTGCCCTGAAAGAGATGATAATATCAGCTGAAATAATTGTTAACATACCCATTCTTCTTTTTAAAAAGCAACAACGAAAAAAATCTCATTGCTATTCATTTAAATTAGTTTTGCTCCTTATACATATGCTTTAATTTCTTTCTTGCACGGTGTAATCTTGTTTTCACTGCAGATAAGCTAATTTGTAATCTTCTTGCAATTTCTGCATCCGAACAATCATTGGTTAGTTTTAGATTTATCACTTCTTGTAAATTAGTCGGTAACTGTTTAACACATGCATGAATCTCTTTATATTGAAAATGTAATTCAGACTGTTGTTCAACAGAGTTCGTATGTTCTGGCGCTTGCTGACTTTCTTCATACATTTGTTCAAGGGATGTATAACTACATTTCGATATTTTCCGTAAAAAATCAATCGCAGTTCTTGTAACAATTGTACGTAACCATGCTCTTACTTTCCTGATATCTTGAAGCATTTCTTGACACTTATATGCTTTGACAAAGGACTCTTGTACAACATCTTCTGCAAAGTAATGGTCACGAACAATTTGTTTTGCCACAAAATACATTTCACGATAATAAATCACAAAATATTCATCAATATGTGTTTTCCTTCTTTCCATTAACAACTCCATCGATAATCGTCCCCTTTAACTTGCTAACTTACTATATCTCATCGAATACAAAGGAAGGTAGAAAATCCTTTTTCACCCAATACCATTGGAAATTTTCTTCCTCATCTTTCAAATAAATCCAAACAGCAAAGCGAGAATCAGACTCCTCCCCCCTCTCTGGAACAAGTGACTCGAATAATTGCTTAATTTCTTCCTCATCACTAATTTCTATCACACCTTCAGCATTGGGATTATGTTCCACATAATAGGATGCACCCTTCTCAGCCATTTCTTCGTTGATACTTTCATCGACTATGAACATTCGATCAATCTCATTAGGCATAAGCAACACATCTTCTGTCATCTTTTCTTTTTCTAACCACTCAAGAAAATAGTCATAGGTAGAATAAATCGGAAGGTAAAGATTAGAATGATAAAGAGATATGAATATATTTACTTCCCCTAAATACAGCTCCGGATTAACCAATTCTTCATAACTTTGAGCTAAAATATCCTTACGCAAAGCTTCTAAAGCTTCTGCAATTTGATTCGAACTATAGATCTGCACTTCTTTATGTCTCATATCACTTGTAACACTCATGCTACTGATATCAGTTTGATCGATCAAGAAAACCTCTTGTGTGTATTGTTTATAAGCATCTGATGCATGAATTTTTGTCAATTCTCCTGTATACTTTGACAAATCATCGAGGTGATATTGGCGCACCAATTGTCTCCCGTTCACAAGATCATAATGGATCGATACAGTTTGATTATTATAATCCAAAAAATCCTGTCGATTTGAATCATTAATAAATTGTTGATGCAAATTACGCACGATTTCAATTTCTTCAACTGCAGTAATACCAGGGTTTTCTTCGAATAAATCTTGGTATAAGTAAAATCTCGAGTGTTGATCATATAAGTACACCTGCTCAATTCTATCTGTTGCAGGAATGCGATTTTGAAAACCTGTAATATCTAAGATAATCAGTACAACCAAAAGTGTAGTACCTAATAAGAAAAATAAATACTCTTTCCATTGAGTAAATACTCGCCACGTTTTATGGATGATCATTTGCGCTATAAGATAACCAAAGATTGAAAATAATAAATACCCAAACAAAATCCAGTTGTATTCATGTTGAAGAATACCAAAATAAAAACCACCAACTAACATAAAGCAAAAGGTAAAACTATAGATAAAAATTGGTCTCAACCAGCGAAAAGCAACGGCTTGAGTTGCCACTTCCACTGGTCGAAATTTGTAAAGCACCATACTAAGACCAAAAAGAATAAGCGTGACAATGATATACCACACAAGGGTGGAAGTATCTGCTGCATCATTGAATATGATGTTAACACTATTGGTAATTGGGGAGAATTCAAATACCTTTTCGTCCATAAGATAGCTGTCTGCAATACCAATCATTGCATAATTTAAATTAAAGACAGCTAAAACGGTAATCCCTGCTGGAAACAAGAGAAAGATAAAGGAAAAGACCCCTTGTATAATTGACAATCCTGTCAATAGGCCGACAAAAATACTTACAGCGAAGACCAGGGAAAGGAGTACTGTAGTAACGCCTAACCAATAGCCCAACTCAGCTAATCCGTATAACTTGGAAACTTCAAGTGTATGGTGCATGATATACAAAATGAATCCCACTATATACACAGGTAACAATATCGAGCAATAGCCGAAAACAATTTGATGAATAAACACTTTTTCTCTTTTCAAAGGTAGACTGTGCATAAAATCGGTAGCATTTTTTTGATGTAAATACCGCATCAACAACATTGCTGTCATTACCGGGACAAGAAAGATAGCAAGAACCTGAAAAAATGAACCGAGATAGAACAAATTTATATCATAACCATAATAATATGATTCATTATGCCCTATTCGCATAAATATATTTAAGACGATCGCAACCAATAAAGAAACAAAGTAAACTAAGCTAATCCAACCGGTTTGCCGGAAATTTTGTTTTGTAAGTTCATGATTATACCAAGATGTTCTCAATCGCATATCCTACACCCTCCATTTCATAAACAAATATTTCTTCTAAAGTTAAAGGTAATAAGTCATAAACAACCGGTTGGCTATTTTGAATAAGTGGATCCAGTTTTTTTCGATCACCTTTTACAATGACTAAAAATACACTACCTCGCTTTTCTTTATGTAATACAGTGAAATCCTTAAACAATTCTTTTGGAGGGGTATCCTTAAATGCAATTTGGATTTTATGAATATCTGACTTTAGATCATCTAGATCCTTCTCAAGGATAAAACTACCGTGATGCAAAATTCCTACATGATCGCATATATCTTCAACTTCACGTAAATTGTGAGAAGAAACAATCACAGTCATTTGACGATCAGCTACATCTTGAATAATTAAATTTTTCACTTTTTTACGAATCACAGCATCAAGTCCGTCGAAAGGTTCATCTAATATAAGATAATCAGGCATTGCGCTAAGCGCTAACCAAAAAGCCACTTGTCGTTGCATTCCTTTTGATAATTGTTGTACTTTTTTCTTTAGATCAAGCCCTAATAATTGATGTAATGTGTGAAACCGTGTATTATTCCAATTCGGGTAAGTACTTTGATAAAAATCCGCCATTTGTTTGATTGTATATTGTGGGAAAAAATAAGGAAAATCGGGAATAAAGATGATCCGTTCCTTTAGAGATACGTTTTCAAAAACGTTTTCCTTTTCATACGATACTTGACCGCTATCTTGTTTATAAATACCAGCAATTATCTTTAATAAAGTTGTTTTTCCAGCCCCATTCGAGCCCAATAACCCGTAAATTGATCCTTTATTAACGTTAACCGTAACACTCGAAAGTACTTCGCTACGCTCAAACGATTTCTTTAAATCAGTCACACTAATCATTTGCTATTCCCCCTCCTGATTCTTCTTTTGCTTGATCAACTAATTTCTTTAAATCAGATTTATCTAAACCGAGAAACATTGCCTCTTTCATTAATTTCATTAGTTCACCTTCTATTTCTTTTAAGGCAGCACGATTTTCTACTTGAGCTGTTGCGTCTACAAAACTTCCCTTTCCTTTCACAGAATAGATATAGCCTTGTGATTCCAATTCTCGATAGGCTTTTTGAATCGTATTTGGGTTGATTGTTAACTGTTGCGCTAACACACGTACAGACGGGAGTTGTTCATCTTGTTTTAAAATATTACTTATAATTAATTCTTTAAACTTATCAACCAGTTGCTGATAAATTGGATCACGACTTCGTAAATCTAGATCAAATATCATTATCATCACCTACCCAACTGTAATAACCGTATTAGTCTTATTAGTACAGTTGAATTTTAATTGAAATTTAACCATTTGTAAATAGGTATTTTAAATAAAAAGATAAAAGATTGCTCAAGATGGTGCTCATTTGCTATACAAGTGATTTCTAACTAGAAAATAAAGGGAAGGTATAACTCGTTACGATTCACCTAGGGGCTATTATTTTGTGAGGTAGTTGATCAGTACGAACTTGGAGTGGATAATGAGGCCTTTAGCCATCATCACTGATTGTTCGTTAAACGATACAAAGTGAATCAACTTTTACTTTTCTAAATGGTTTTGATATAAGAGTCTTAACAGCGATTTGAAGATCAATTAGTTCTACTGAAAAAAATAACATCCGTGAGTAATTACTCACGGATGTTATTAAATCGCTATAAACAAATAAAATGAAACTTCAATCAGTGGGGTTTTTAGGTATTCCCCCGCTGATTGTTAGTCCTAAAGGATGACCTAAAGGCCCTTGAACCATTCGGGGTGCTAGCGTCCGTTACGCCCACTTAAACAACTTGCTTTTCTAGTTATTTTGAAGTGGGAATCTTACGGACGGTTGCTTCGGGATAAATGAAATTCATCTTACTTCTTTAAACCTAATGTTACTTGAATAGGTTATGATAACGTTCTGTACCATTCAGCTGCAGCTTCCACTTCAGTTTGTGTTAGTTGATGACCATTTTCTTCCCAATGAACCGACACTTCGGCATGATGGTCGGTTAAGATTGTTGCTAGCTCTTTTGTCTCTTGTGCAGAACAAAGTGGATCGTTGATTCCTGCTCCAATAAACACTTTCACCTCGGCAAGATTAGGTATATCCACATTGCGTCTTGGCACCATCGGATGATGTAAAATTGCTGCGCGTAAACTATCTTCATGATGAAATAACAAACTTCCAGCTATATTTGCACCATTGGAATAGCCAATGGCAATCACATTATCTCGATCAAAATTGTATTCTTTTGCAGCTTCTGTAAGAAAATCATTGAGTTCTACCGTGCGATTAATGAGGTCTTCTTCATCAAATACGCCTTCCTCTAAGCGACGAAAGAATCTAGACATTCCATTTTCTAACACGTTACCTCGAACGCTTAATACACTAGCATTAGGGTCTATTACTTCAGCAAGTGATAATAGATCTTTTTCTGATCCACCTGTACCATGTAGTAATAAAAGTGTTGGATGTTCCTTTTTTCCTGCTTGAAAAATATGTTTCATTATCCATCCTCCAATCGAAATATATTTCGAATTCAAGGTAATCGTACAAAATATTTATTTTCTCGTCAATTAAAATGCTTATTTCATCCGATAAATTGAAACGTGGGAGCTTTTAGGTATTCCCCCACTGATTGTTAATGCTAAAGGATGACCTAAAGGCCCTTAAACCATTCGAGGTGCTAGCATCCATTACTTTCCCGTAAACAACTCGTTATTCTCCTTGTCTTACGAACGGTTGCTCCTGGATAAAGGGCTACTTATGATGCAATTTCGTAAACTGGTCTAAGATTTTTACATCTTCCAATGGTTCGTTACTATATCTCGCCCTGCTATATAGCTTAGCAAGTGTTTCCCGTTCATGCTCTGTTAATATCCATTCGTCATTGACAAGAGTTACTGCTTCTAGCGCTGTGTCGCTTGCCTGAATCTGATATCCATCCCGCTCAGCTTGGATAATAAATTGCTTGTAAAGAAAACGTACTTTTTCTTGGTCAGTGAGTTTTTCCCAATTTATTCTTTTAGCAAATCTTTTTCTTACAAATTTTTTCGTATTATCAACAATTTTCTTGTGCCAATTTAGTTCGAGCAATGATTCTTTTTCATCATCATAACCTGTTTTGGAAGTTTGATTCCATTTATCTGATTTATTTGCAAGTACACCAATGATGTGTCGAACAAATTGACTAAACCTTACGAGTAACCTTGATAGTTTTTTGAAAGCGATGTAAACCAAAATCAAAACGGCAATTATTAATAAAATCGTAATAACAGTATACAGTATTTGATCAATTATTTCTGCAAGCCGTGATCGTTCACTAGTCTCTTCTGTAACAAAGAAATCCATTTCCCCCGCTGGACCTATGCGCCCCTCTTCTTCAGGGCTGCCTTGAAAAAGCTGAAGCAACCAAAGGAAAAATTGAAATACAGATCGAGCAAAATAACTTAGTACAGATCGAACGACATTGTATTGCGTAATGAGAAAAACCACAACAAACAACATAATCAAATAAAAGCGATTTTGACGTAGAACTTTATGATTGATGCGCTTCCTATCTCCTTTTGCCAACGTTGCATTTTTCAAATGGTCGTTATTTAAAAGAAATAAAAGCAGCACCATAAACACGACTCCAACGAAGGAGAGTAAATTTTCATCATAATCGAACGTTGCTGCCCAACGAAAGATTGGGTAACTAATAAAGTATAATGGTACGCTAAAAGCCCACATCAGTTCTAGTCGAAAGATTTGATCTGAACTCTCGTTTGCATACAAAATACCTCGATATAGAATCGCACTCATTAGTACAAACACAAGTAAAGTAATCCAAAGCGTATTCATATCAAAGAAATAAATGAAGATTCCTGACAGAAGCAGGATGTTTCCCCATTGTAATACCTGTTTATTGAACCAGCTCCCGACCATTATGCCTAGCCAATAATAACCTAACAAATAAAACCAATCAAATCCATCAAACGTATTCGATAAGAGCAAGCCATTGAACCAGAGGAAAACCGGAAATAAAGCGAGATACTCTAGAAAACTGTAGAAGAATTTCATCATATACCTTTTCATTATGCTAATTCCTCCTCTAGGCGTCCCATAGTGAGAATTTCAACAGTATTTCCATTTTTTTTGATTTCGTCAATCTCTTTTTCCATTCTTTCGTTTACATACTTTGTAATAATCAAAAAATCTTGCTTTCTATTTTTTTCTTCCTGATATAAATCCAACAAATAGTGAAAATTTCTACTTCTTTGATACGTTAAATTTGCCATTCTATCTAATACATGATAAAAATGTCCATTACCTGCATCTGCTTCTATTTGAACAAATGGTGGATTCTTTTCTGACTTATCATCCTCTAAAACGGCATTCGTTCCAAAACCTACTCGCTCTCCATTTTCTAGTAAGTAATGTGTTATTGTCGCAGCATAGCTTAATGCTTGTTCAAATAATGCTTCATCTTCAATAGGTAACCAGATATCATCCGATTGATCTGCATTAAATAGGATAATTATATCATGATCAGCTGTATAGTCATGAACATTTACTTGCATTTGATTTGTTCTTGCAGAAGCTTTCCAATTAATACGATGAGCAGGATCTGTAGATTGGTAGTCTCGTGTACCTACAGTAAGGAAAGGATCTTCCATAATCCAACGTTTTACTGTTTGATCTCCTAAAAATCGATGTGCAGGCAATGGTATCTCTTCGAAAGAAAGTAGTTCTGGATAGACCGTAATTGTTGCATTGGTTTGATAGAGATGAAAAATTTCTTGAAACCCAAACAAATCTCCTACCGTTAGTGCTACCGAAGTTAATGGATAAACACCACGCTTCATACATGTCAAATAATGTTTCCTTGTTACTTTTTGGTAAGGCAATAAAGTAAACAATGTACGATGAAATTCACTATCTTCTGATACTTCATCTTCCATTTGGTGTAACTGTAAATTACGATTAATCTTTGCTTCTAATCGAACCCAAGGTAATGGTAATAATTTTTTATTGGATACCTGATCCACCATAACAACTTCTTGTTTCGCAAAAACGTAAGATTTATCAAAACTACGATGGTAACTAATTTTACTCAGACCCCATTTGTTATAAAGAAAAATCTGAAAATAGATGATAAGAACCAAAATAAAAATGATCCAGGAAATATTCATCTATTACAACTCCTCTTTATTTTCCGTTGGAACGTGTACCTGTTTGAGCAAACTTTTTATCACTTTTTCTTTCCCATTTTGTGCGCGACTTGCCATCGGATTCAGAACTAAGCGATGACTAAGCACCCCAACAGCCATAGCTTTTACATCATCTGGAATAACATAGTTTCTACCCTTGATTGCCGCATAGGCCTGCGCTGCTCTTAATAAAGCCTGTGATCCACGTGGACTAATCCCGATTTCAACATCTTCATGCTTCCGTGATTGTTCAACTATTTCTATAATGTACTGATACAAAGGCTCCGTAACCTCAATATCTGTAAATTGTTTCTGTGCTTTCACTAATTCTACTTGATCTATGACAGGTGCCAAATCGAGAAGCGGGGTTGTTTTTTTAAACCGCTTTAGGATTTTTACCCCTTCATCTTTACTTGGATAACCAATGTTAATTTTTAAAAAGAATCGATCCAATTGTGCCTCCGGCAAAGGAAAAGTACCTTGACTCTCAATTGGGTTTTGCGTTGCTATAACGAAAAATGGTTGTTCTAGTACATGCGTTTTTCCATCAATGGTCACTTGATGTTCTTCCATGCTTTCTAACAGACTTGATTGTGTTCTTGGGGTAGCACGATTAATTTCATCTGCCAATAAAACATTGGTAAAAACAGGTCCCGGCTGAAAATCAAATTCACCTGTTTGTGGTCGATAAATAGTTAGACCTGTGACATCTGTAGGTAATAAATCAGGGGTAAACTGCACTCGTTTATATGTACAATCTAGCGAAGCTGCTAGTGTCTTAGCTAATAGCGTTTTTCCCGTACCAGGTACATCCTCAAGAAGTACATGGCGTGATGCTAATAAAGCTACAAGCATCTGATCAATTACATCCTCTTTACCAACGATTACTTGTTGAATATTGTCTTTCACTTTCTTTGCCAATGTTTCAATATCTACTGTATCCATCTAAATCCCCCTATTGATTGCGTTTTCATTTAAATAAAAAAAAGAAGTAATCCCCTACTTCTTTTTTTTATTTTCACTTATGCTTAATTCATATTTTATCAAATAAAATATACCGATGCCATTCATTTACTCACATTTATCTATCTTTTGAAAATATAGGTTTAAAATTCCATTAAACGGGAAAGATTATTAATGAAAAGTTAACGAAAGCGACTAAGGATCACTACATAAAACCAAATGACTACAGCGAGAAAAGTTATTCCACCAATTATTGCATTCTTTATTCGTGTAGTAAGCTTGTTCGGAATCAAGAAAAGTAATAACGTGACCACTACAATAGTGAGAACAATCAATAATGTTAAATATAAAAATATACCAAGAAAATTATTCACTGGCGACTGCATAGAGTCTAGTAAAAATTGCATCTTTTCACCTCATAAACGAACACAAGTCAAAATAACTCGTAATTCTTGCTAACAATCATATTAAATGATTTTTTGGAATTTAACAACTACTTATTGTATGTAAAAGTAATAAGACAACTTTCAAAAGAATTTTCCACTTGAGAAACGAAAGATTAACTAACTTAGCGAAAGAGGGGATTCGAATGAAGGAATTAACCAATGAACTATTAGTCGAAGCTTATTTTGCCGCATTAAAGTATAAGTTAGACCGCCATTTCATTTATCTGTTATTATTAGAAATTATTGAACGGAAAATCACCTTACAAGAAGTTCCTTATTACCATAAAAGCAAGTCCAGTTGAAAAACTGGGCTTGCTTTTTTTAAAAATACGTATTTTGACGTTCTTTATTTTCTTCTGTTAGAAACTTAAAGAATGGCTGTAAATCCATCTTCGTTTGCTTTTCTACAGTTAATATATAGATTTGTTTTCTATTTTCTTCTATGATGTCACTTTGCTTGATCCGCTCAACCATATGAGCCTTTCCAATTCGATGAATTTGTTTTTTAAGGCCTCTTGATTCTTGAAAAAGAGCAAGACCAATAGCAGCCATCAACGCATAAATTGCTGGCACAAGTATACTGTTCATCGTTAAGCTTCCTTGCGTGTAGTGCATCGCAATATTTAATCCACCTACAAGCATCAGTGGTAAACCAAACATAAAATAGGTTGTGTTTTTCTTTAATAACGGTTGTACTTTTTCAGCGATTTTTTCCATTTCTTTTTTAATAAATGGAGGTAAATGTTCAAAATGGGAAGGATTCATTATTAGCTCCTTTCTAGTTGTCTAACTTAACTGTTTTATCCCGAAGCAATCTTCCATATGACTTCCACCATAAAGCAACAAGAATATCTGAGCAATTTAAGTGGAATAACGGTGGCTAATGCCCCGAAAGCTTCAGCTAACAATCAGTATGAGGTTACCTAAAAAACCCCACTGATTTAAATTTCATTTTATCTTGTTATCTACTATTATATAATTATGCCGAATAACGGTCAATCAATACAGTTTATAAATAAAAGAATAATAATATAGGTGCCATGAAGACAGAACATCCGAATTTCCATTAAAAATAGCGTTCGTGAGTTACTACTCACGAACGCTATTTTCTGAATATCTAAAAAGATTATAAAATTTTGTCTAGAAAACTTTTTGCGCGTTCGGTTTGAGGATTTTCAAAAAACGGAATAGGCTCTCCTGACTCCACCAAACGACCTTCATCAAGAAATAACACTCGATCTGCTACTTCGCGCGCAAATCCCATCTCGTGTGTCACTACTGCCATAGTCATTCCGGAATGGGCCAAATCTTTCATGACATCTAACACTTCCTTAACCATCTCTGGATCAAGCGCAGAAGTCGGTTCGTCAAACAACATTAAATCCGGCTCCATCGATAACGCCCTAGCGATAGCAACACGCTGTTTCTGCCCGCCAGAAAGACTATTCGGATAAGCATCAGCTTTTTCAGCTAAGCCAACCTTAAGAAGTAGTTCACGTGCTTTTTCTTGTGCAACTGTTTTCGTTTCTTTTTTAACTTTCATTGGAGCATAGGTTAAATTCTCAAGCACCGTTAGATGTGGAAATAAATGAAAGTGCTGAAATACCATTCCTACTTTTTCTCGTGCTTTTGTTACATTAATTTTTGGATCTGTTAACTCTTGTCCAGCAACAAAAATCTTCCCAGCTGTTGGTTTTTCCAATAAATTAATACAACGAAGAAAGGTCGATTTTCCAGAGCCAGAAGGTCCGATAATAGAAACCACTTCTCCTTTTTTTACCTCTGCAGATATATCTTTAAGAACTTCATTATCCCCAAATTTTTTCGATAAATTTTCTACCTTAATCACTAACATTCAACCTCCGTTCAACCATTCTACCAAGTACAGATAATCCCGTAACCATAAGCCAGTATATCACACCAACGAAAAGTAATGGTTCAAAGTTCCGAAATAGACTAGATCCAACAACCTGTGAACGACGCATTAAATCTAAATATCCAATCGTAGAAACAAGCGCTGATTCTTTTGTTAATGTAATGAACTCATTCATCAATGCAGGCAATATGTTTTTCATTGCTTGTGGTAAAATAATATCGATCATCATTTCACGATAAGGAACACCAAGTGCTTTTGCCGCTTCTGTTTGCCCTTTATCAACCGCTTGAATGCCTGCGCGAATGATTTCTGAAACATACGCTGCTGAATTTAAACCAAACGCCAATATTGCGGACATAAATGGTGTAATGTCATAACCTGTAAGTTGTGGTACCGCATAATGAAACAGCATCAATTGTAAAATTAATGGTGTTCCCCGGAAAATAGATGTGTAGCTGCCAGCAATTGCTCTTAGTAACCGAATACTGCTAATTTTACAAAGAGCTAGCAATGTACCTAAAATAAATCCAAGGATAATTGCTACTATTACAAATCGTATTGTTACCCATATTCCTTCTAGCATAAAAGGAATATAAGGCACGATTTGGCTAAAATCCAAATTCATGCCTTACACCTCATTTCTATATAATAATTTCTATTTGTTTAGTCTTCTTCACTTAACCATTCGTCTCTTAATTCTTGCAAATATCCAGATTCCTCTGCACTCGCAATCGCTGCATTCACTCGTTCAACAAGATCGCTACCTTTTGGAAAAGCAACCGCCATTCCTGGTGAATTAGATGTTGGATCATCAAATCCCGCTAAATTTTGTGATTCGATAAATCCAAGCGCAGCGGATTTATCCATATACGCTATATCAATACGGTTCGTATTTAATTCTTGAATTAACGTTGTTGCCTGGTCAACTGCGTGTATTTCAATATCATATTGTTCTTTTAAGGCTTCTGCACCTTCTTCTTGAATGGAGCCTAGTTGGACACCGATTCTCTTTCCATTAAAATCTTCGATGGAAGTAATATCTGATCCCTGTTGTGTGATAAACATTTCAGCAGAATGATGGTATTCTGTAGAGAAGTCAACATTTTCTCTTCTTGATTCCGTTGCTGACATTCCAGAGATAACCATATCAACTCGATTGTTCTGAAGAGCTCCTATTAAACCATTAAAGTCCATGTCGCGAATTTCTAACTCATAACCTAATTCACCTGCAATATAATAAGCTAAAGCTATATCAAAACCAACAATCTCTCCACTAGTATCTCTAAATTCAAATGGTGGATAATCAGCAGAAGTTGCCATAATCAACGTGTCTCTTTCTTCCGGTTCACCATCATCATTGGAAGCATCATTATCCGCTTGGGTATTTTCGTTATTTACTTCTGTATTTTCATCACTTGGCTCTGTTACATCATTATCTGTCGTACCACATGCAACTAGTCCCAACGTGAATAAACCAATCAACATCATTAACAGTACAATTTTTTTCATTATTTCTTCCCCTCTTCATTTTGTATATTTATACATGATAATGAATTTTAACAAATAATTATCCGTTTGGGAAGTAAAATGTTTAAAAAAGCAAAAATAAATTTTTTCCTATCAAATTCCTCGTTCAAATTCTACTTTTATTTGGCTCAATAATGCTTTATCTGTGAGAACATCATAACCAGTTAACGCTAAAGCCAATACACCTCGAACAAGGGTCTGATGACCTGCTGGTGTGATGGTTTGATCTGCAAACGCTTGGGTGTGTGCAATCAATTCTGGTTTGTCTAACCCGATATATGGATGAATGGCGGGTACTACTTGACTTACATTCCCCATATCAATTGAGCCACTGCCTTTATCTGCTGGATAGATGGTTGTCTCACCAGCTTCTATTAGATTTTGATTAAAAGCTTCAGATAATGTTTCGTTCGTTCGCATATCATCATAACTTAATTCATATGGACGCATGGCTAAGGTAGCTCCGGTCATTTTCGCTGCAGCCTCTGCTATCGCTTTTACTTTCTCGACAACTTCATTTAGGTAGGAGCGTTCTTTTGCACGGATATAAAATTGAGCCACCGCTCGTTCAGGTACAACATTCGCTGCGACTCCACCTTCTGCAATAATTCCATGGATTCGAACATCTGACTTTACATGTTGACGAAGTGCGTTTATTCCATTGAATAATTGAATGACACTATCGAGTGCGTTGATTCCTTCCTCAGGTGAAGTTGCTGCATGACTAGTTTTTCCTTGATAAGCAAATTCAATCGCATCCATCGCAAGTGATGTCCCACTTCTACTGGATACCCCGTTTGGGTGAGCCATCATCGCAACATCAATATCCTCAAAAACATTCGCCTCTGCCATTGGCACTTTTGCTCCATTTGTTTCTTCTGCTGGTGTGCCAAGTACGACAATTTTCCCACCAACTTGATCTACCCGCTTGCTTAAACTAATCCCCGCTCCAACACTCATCGTGCCAATCAGGTTATGACCACATCCATGGCCAATTCCAGGCAACGCATCATATTCTGCTAAAAAAGCTATGGTTGGACCAGGCTTATTGCTATCATACGTTGCACGAAACGCAGTTGGTCGTCCCACAATATCTGTTTCTACAACAAAATGGTGTTGCTCTAATAATTTTACGAGTTTTTTCATGGACTCAAATTCTTGATCCCCAAGTTCTGGATGATTATATAAGTCATCACTTATTGCAATTAACTCTTTTGCTAACTGATCTACATCTTGTTTTAATTGACTTTTCACTATTATCCCCTCTTCTTCCCTCAAAATTCCTATCAAGCCCACTTGGCCCCAGATGGATCGGGACATCTTTTATATGCTAGCTTTGCCCGAAACGCAACAAAACAACCACAATAACCACATGTGGTTCCATATTGTAAGTTCGGACATCGTTCACAAATGGAAAGTCTTTCTTGATAGACTGAATTGGATACAACATCTATTTCTAATGCAAGTTGATCTTTCACTAATGCTTCTACTTCCGCTTTTGTATGTCTGACAGAAGCAGAACAGCCTTTGCAAGTCATAGTTACTCTCCTTATATTTATTGCTTTCTTTTTCTATTTTAGCAAATATTAATAGACCAGCCTATATCCTTTTATTAATTTTTCAAGAGAATCTGAATAAGAATTATTTGTGGATAAAAAAAAGGGAAAACCACTTGGTCTTTTTTTAAAAAATAAGAAGCAAATTTTATAAGGGGCTGATCGTGACATGCTAACGCTTGTTATGTCACGTTACAGCGTGTCACTTTCCAATAAGTAAGACGAAAGAAACGAGTATATGAAAGGGTGGGACTGCAGGATTTGCAATAGGGGATCATTACTTTTGATAAACTTTCCTTTTATCTTTGCATGACGAAGCAGATTGTAGCGGCTGACAACTATTTTTTAACACACAATCTTTACATGGTTCAATTTTATTCTTTTTGATTAAACGAAAAATTAGCCCCCCAATATAACTAATTAACAACATCACCACAATAACTTCCATCATGAATATACACTCCTATATATAATTTGTGTTCTTACCAAATTTTTTTCATTTTGATTTTTGAATTCATAAAATATGCGATCAACAAAATGAGAATTAGACAAAATGGATAATGGTAGGTCAAGATTGTTTCAGATTTCAACAATCGATATACGATAAGATTGATTATAGTTACCCCCATTCCTCCCACCGTAATGGGAAGTCCCTGGTAAACACCATAAAATTTTTTCACATTGTAACAAGCTAGGCGATAAGCACCCGAAAGAACGTAGATGAATACCACAATAAAGCCAAACCATCCGAAATTTGATAGATACAAGTGAAACGCGATTAGAATGGGAGCAAAGCCAAATGAAGTGATGTCGGCTAATGAATCTAGTTCTTTTCCCACCAATGTCTCTGCTTGCCATCTTCTCGCTAAATGCCCATCCAAAAAGTCTGTGATTGCAGCTAGAAAAATTAGAATAGAGCTGATCAAAAAAGTAGAACCATTAGGATTCATGCTTATTAATAAAATTGCTAATAATCCGCAGAGTAAATTTAAGAAGGTTACAAGGTTTGGAATTTTTTTCTTAATAGCCATGTGTAAAATCCTTTCATGAATAAATAACTTATGCTGATGAAAAACACTAACCAATATGTAGCAAGGCGAAACAATAGAGCAATAGCAAATACGATGTCAGTGGATGCGCCAAACGAGGTAAGAAACAGGATAAGACTAGCCTCAAAAGTACCAATTCCTCCTGGTAGCATTGGAATCATTCCGATCAAGTATGTTATATATGTCATCATCGCAATAACAAAAAAAGGAAGGTTAAGATCAAAAACACTACACAAATAAGCTAGTTTAACTGCAAACAATAACCAAATAACAATCGAAAGGATTAACTGATAAATCAAATAACAGTAATTGCTTTTCAGTTGCTTAACCGTTTCTTCTAGTTGAACAAAAAAATCCTCGATTTTATTATTGTTCTTCCATCGTTTAAAACGGATAATGCCTTTTTTTATTTGTCCTGGATATAGGAATAGATACAAAACGAGCAAAAAGAGGATAATAAGCAATAATAAACTGATGATCAATAACCAATGATTGATAACACGATAATTACCTATTAGAAAGAATAGAGTACTAATAAAATTCAAACATAAGAACCCAGCTAAACTAATGATTTTCTGTGTTCCAACATAAGCAGTAGCCACACCAGCCTTCAAGTGATTGTTCTTCGCAAGCCAAACCACCTTCGTAACTTCTCCACCTGCCTTGACAGCGGGAGTAATCACTTCAACTAAATTACCTAACATATTCATTTCTACAATAACCGAGAAAACCTGATCCAACTTCAACCAACGATTAATTGACAACCACTGCACGTTTATCAATATCATCGATACGATTTGAAGAAAAAATAAAACAATAAAGTACTCAAAATGAATCTGGCGAAATCCCTGGACGATATCTGTAATATCAATGAAAAATAGAAACACAATAAGTAAAAGCAGACAACTGAAAATGTATTTTTTTCTTTTCATTCTGATTACCTAACAAGTAACGTTGTTGCATTCATTTTTCTAACCAAACGTGCTAGTAAACCTCTATCGTTTTGTTGCCGAACCAAAATACGAGTTCCTCGAATGGAGCGAAGCCATACAGACTGAAGTACTCTTTTTTGAGGAAATACTTGTCTAGCGATATGTACAACAGAAAAATCTTTCGGACATATTTCTTCGCCACCTGCTTGAATTACATCAATAAGATCTGTTAACTTTAACTTTTTTATTACTTTGTTCGCTCTGTTAACGGCATCAGCATCTATATCAATGACAGTGACATTTGCCTTCGTTTTTTGGGCGATGACAATAGCAGTAGCCGGGACTGAACCTCCTCCGATACACAGCACGCGATCTTCCGCACCTATATTGCCTAAATCAATTTCTGTTGTAACGATGTTTCGGTAATATTTTTCAAACAAATACCAACCAATACAGCGACAAGACGCAGATTGCTCTAACCACTTTGTTGTCCAACGAATAAAACACATAGATATCACCTATCTTTCTAACAAAAATAATACAAATCTACCAATTTGATGAATAAGCCCACCAAATAATAATGCTAAAGTCGTAGTAGCAAGAAAAAGATAGATCGCTACTTTTAGTTTAAATTCCTTTACTAATACAATAAACACAGAAATACATGGTAGATAGAAAAGGGCAACGACTGAACCAACAATTAATTGTAATACACTTAAATTCATCTCTAACAAAGGCATCACGGCTAATTCACGTCGAATAATGCCAAGCAGTAGCGTAATACTAGCCTCTTTTGGTAAACCAAGCCAATGAACCATTAGTGGCTCAAGCCAACTTCCAAGTAAATGAATAAGAGCTGTTTCAAAAATTAAGGCTGCCAAGATAATTCCTAACATCATCGGTATTTCAGCTTCTAATAAAAAGTGTTTCAATCGAATCCAGATCTTTTTCATAAAAGAACTAAAGTTAGGTACTAGTAAGCTAGGAACATCGATAATCACTGGTTCTGCTCGGCCTGGGACCCACCGATTTAACATCGTACCAGCGAAAATAATAACACCAAAGGATAAAATAAAAATAAATAATAAGGCAAGAATGGATTGATCACCTAATAAAGCGATAAATGCTCCCGTTTGTGCTGTACAAGGAACTCCAATTGAAATAAGACAAGTAAGAATTAATCGTTCTTTGTAGGAGGTTGAAGCTCTCGTACCTAAAATAGCAGGAACGGCGCACCCATACCCCATAATAAATGGAACAATATTGTGACCAGGTAGACCTACTTTTCGTAATAATCCATCTACTAAAACGGCTAGTCTAGGTAAATATCCGCTATCTTCTAGAAAAGAAAGCACAAAATAAAACAACAACACATATGGTAATATTAAGGCAAAGGGCCACTCAATACCTTTTACTAAAACACCAAATTCACCAACTAATATATTCTGAAGTGCTCCCTCAGATAGAAATCGTTCGACTAGTGCAGTAATATTTGGAACATAAAAGTCATTTACTATTGGTAGCAACAGAAGGGAGCGTAGTGCTTTCCCTCCACCTACAACGATTCCTAAAGAAAGGGCAAGAACAAACATTGCAATTGGCACCCCAGGTATCGGCCTTAACATAGCTTCACCAATTCGATCGATCCATGTTTGCTTAACCGTTGAAATCGTTTCAACCTGATTAACAATTTCGTCGATACTCTCATCATGAAGTGTTTTAAATGAGGAATCCAATCGCTCACTCGAATCAATACTTGCATGATAAAAATAAGCAATTGATTCTTTTAATTGTGGGATTCCTATGTTTTTCGTTGCAACTGTTTCGATTACAGGAGCATGTAATAACCTTCCTAATTCCTTGCTATCGATCGAGATCCCCTTGCGTTCTGCAACATCAACCAAATTTAAAGCATATACAATGGGAACCTGAAATTTTTCTAGCTCTCTCGCTAACATTAAGTCGCGAGCTAAATTCGTTGCATCTAATACACAAACAATCACTCTTCCACCTTGATTAAGTATATTCACTGCCACCATTTCAGCCTCTGAATTAGCTTGTAAAGAATATGTTCCCGGTAAATCAACCACAGGAACCTTTGCTTTATTTGCCTCCATTTTTCCTGTCATTAATTGAACCGTTGTCCCAGCATAGTTGGATGACATCACATGTATACCAGTTAATTTGGAAAAAATAACACTCTTACCTACGTTAGGGTTACCAATTAGCAACACAGCATTTTTATGATCAAACTTCCCATCATACTCAACATGACAATCCATAAACTAATTCACCAACCTAACATCAATGTTTAAAGCAAAGTGTTTATCAATCGCAATATTTCTATGTTTGTGCTTAACTACGATCGGGCCATGAAAAGGTTGTCTTGTTAACACACAAATCTCACATCCCGGTCTAATTCCAAAAATAGAAAGCAGCTGATTATTGGGAACACCTTCAATAAAACAACGTGTGTTTTTCTTCATCTCATATAAATTCATGTTCAACCCTCCTTAATAATGATAATCATTATCATTATGTCTTTTTAAAAAAAGCCTCTATGGCTAGGAACTTCATGTACACGTTCTAAATGATAACTATTCTCACTAAATTCATTATAGCAGAATATTATAACGAATTTATGTGAAAAACATCACATAATTGTGAACATTTTATGTCTTTTTCGCTTTCAAAAAACAATGGAAAAGCCTGCATTGTGTGAATCATTCACAATACAGGCTTTTCTAATTCATTATTCTTTTGTATTGTTTTCTTTTTTCTCCTGTCTACCTTGCACATATAGATCATTACTGAACATGAATAAAACGGAGATAATCATCAGGATCATGATTACCGTAAACGGTAGTGCAACAACTATAGATGCGGTCTGAAGTGCATCCAATCCTCCCTCTCCACTTAGCAAAAGCACACTAGCGGTTCCTGCTATTAATATCCCCCATACAAATTTAACCCACCGTTTAGGAGAAAGACTTCCTTTTGAACTCATTACCCCCAATACATAAGAAGCTGAATCAGCAGAAGTAATAAAGAAAATGATAACAAGTAAAACGGCTAAAGTAGATGTAACAGTGTGTAATGGCAATTCAGCCAACATTGCGAATAACGCAACCTCAACTTCATTATTCACAAGCTCTGCAATTCCACCAGATTGAATCATTTCAATATTTAAGGCTGTCCCACCGAAAACAGAAAACCAAAGAATGGCGACTAAGGAAGGTACAACTAACACTCCCGCAATAAATTCACGAATCGTTCTTCCTCTAGAGATTCGTGCAATGAACAAACCAACGAAAGGAGCCCATGATACATGCCATGCCCAAAAGAAAATAGTATTTCTCCCCAGCCAATCTGAATCAGAGAATGGTGTTAATGTTAAGCTCATCGGAATAAGATTACTTACATACCCCCCTAATGTTGTAACCGTATTTTCTAATATAAAAATTGTCGGTCCTACAACGATTACAAAGGTAAACAATAATACCGCTACCACTAAATTTGTGTTACTTAATATTTTGATCCCTTTATTGACCCCTCTTGCCGCAGAAATCATGAATAAAATCGTTACGATTCCTATAATCACCATTTGTGTGGTGGCATTATTAGGGATATTGGTTAAATAAGATAGTCCACCACTAATTTGTAAAGCACTTAAACCAAAAGTAGTAGCTACACCTATTGCTGTCGTGATAACTGCAAGAAAATTAATTGCCTGTCCTGTTTTCCCATTAGCCTTTTCCCCAATTAATGGATAGAAGGCAGAACTTATTAAGGCCGGTTGATCCTTTTTGTATTGAACGTAAGCGAGCGTTAGTCCGATAATGGAGAAGATCGCCCATGGGTGCAGTGCCCAATGAAAAACGCTATAGCGCAAACTAGCTAACGCAGCTTCAGTCGTATTCGCCTCCACTCCAATTGGTGGGGGATCACCAAAGTATAGCAATGGTTCAGCCACTCCCCAAAAAACAAAACCAACACCTACTCCCGCCGCAAATAGCATACCTATCCATGAAAACCATGTGTATTCGGGTAAATCATCCGGTTTTCCTAACTTTAGCCTTCCATAAGGACCTGCAGCTAAGCCAATCACAAAAACCACAAACGATAGTGTTACCAGCATATAAAACCAGCCAAAATGATGAATCATCCAATCCAACGCTTCTGCTGTTGCTTCATATAAAGAAGAAGGCGTGATCGCTCCCCATAAAACAAATAACGAAACAATTACTGCTGAACAGTAAAAGACAATCGATGGTTTTTTTGTGCGGTATTGATAACTTTCTTCATTCATTGTTTTTCTTCGTAAGATGCAATTCACTTCTTTCTCTTTGATAGAATCATATGAAGAATTCGAAACAAATCTTATACTGGAGCAACCGTCCATAATAAAAACATTGCACGGATCTTCTGTTTTACTTTGTCACTAAGCCAACCAATGTAAGCCCATGTAAAATTCCATCATCACTAACATCCTTGGTCACATATTTAGCAACTTCTTTTACTTCTTCTACCGCGTTACCCATTGCGACACTATTAGGAATACTTCGAAGCATTTCAATATCATTTAAACCATCTCCAAAAGCATATTGATTTGCTTCTGAAATTCTTAATGCTTCTAACACATACTTAATTCCATTCGCTTTTGAACCACCTTTAGGTAGTACATCAACTGATAATGGATGCCACCGAACAAAATCAAAGGAAGGATATTTCTCTTGATAATACACCTCTTCCCCTTCTGTACAGAAAAATAACGATTGATAGATATCTCGACCTTGATAATAAGCTGGATCATGGGTTGGAAAATGTTTGATTTTTAATGTAGCAATACTTTCGTTTATGTATGCATGTTCAGGTACATTTGCTTTCATATCAGTCGCATCCATATAAACAATTGGATGATTTCTTGCAAGTCCATCTGCTGTCATTTTTTCTAACGAAGGAATATCTAATGGATTTGTGAAAATTTCCTTCCCTTCTACAACGACGTAAGAACCATTATAACTAACATATGTATCAATCGATAACTCTTTCCGAAGGTCTTCATACATAAACGGGGCACGACCAGTTGCTATAGCAACGATATGTCCCGCTTCTTTTAATTGTTTTACAGCTTTCTTTGTTGATAATGGTAGCTGTTTTTCGTGGTCTAATAAAGTACCATCAATATCAAAAAAAATAACCGATTTATTCTTCATTATTATCTGCTCCCTCTATTTTTGCTCGAAATTCGCAATGAATTTTATTTCTTCTTATTAACCGTGCCTTTTAAACATAAGTAAAGCCAAAATCATTCAGCAAAACATGTTAAAGAAAAGTATATCATATTTAATGTATTCGTTTCTAATAGGTAACTTTTTATTTTCATATAGGCACTTCCTGTTCTTACCGTTGCGATTATATGGACGAAAGGAGGTGCTTACCATGGCAGTAGCTGAAAAAGTAGATTCACGTTTGCAGTTAGTTTTCGTAACAGGTTTTGACGACATTAGTGGCGATGTAATTACGAAGACAAAGGCATTTAATAATGTCAAAACAGATGCAACATCAGAACAATTGCTTGCAATCACGGATGTATTAGTATCCTTGCAACAACTTCCTTTGCAAACCGTACGTCGTAATGATACGACACTCTTAACCCGTGCGTAATCACTGAAAAAACAGATGAGAAAAGAGGTGAATGATTGATGAAAACATTAGAATTGAAATTCCTTAATGAAGAAAACCGTGTCGTTACTTTCACATTAGATGAACCAATCGAACCCGCTGATCCAACAGCAATTAATGAAGCAATGGATCAAATGATTTCAGAGAACGTGTTCTATTCTACGGGTGGCGATTTAAAAGAAAAGCATAGTGCGAGAATCGTCGAGCGTACTGTTGAAATGATTGAAATTTAACCCAACTGGAGAGAGGGATAATGTGTAAGCATTACTCCCTCTTTCTATTAAATTAGGAAAGGAGTTACTTTCTATGGAGGAGACATTGCTATCGTTTCTAACAGATGTTGGCTTTCCAATTGCAGTAACATTTTACTTGTTACATCGAATTGAAGGAAAACTAAACACATTAATTCAATCCATTGTAGCATTGCCTGATAAGATAAAGTAACCAAAAAACGCACCCTCCTGGTCATTCCTAACAGAAAACCAGGGGGGATTTTTTTGAAAAGGACTTATCCCCGCTGCTAACACCCAGAGTTACTATTTTTAAGAAGGCAAAATTGAGAAACACTAATGCAGTGAAATAACTAACGAATAATATGAAAATTCACACTTCTCTTCGGGATTTTTTTCTAATCTGTTGCCGATATTGGAAATGGTGGCTATAATGATTAGACAGGACTATGTGGGGGGAGATGGTGAACGATGCCAATTAATATTCCAAAGAAATTACCTGCTCGATCTATTTTAGAAAAAGAGAATATCTTCTTAATGGATCCAGATCGAGCAACATCACAAGATATTCGACCATTAAATATATTAATTCTTAATTTAATGCCCGAAAAAGAACGTACAGAAACTCAGTTATTACGCTTACTTAGCAACTCGCCATTACAGGTTTATGTTGATTTTATTCACACAGAAAGCTATCAATCAAAAAATGTTCCAAAATCTCATTTAAAGCAGTTTTATCAAACATTCTCCGATATTAAAAGCAAGCACTATGACGGAATGATAATTACTGGAGCACCTGTTGAACATTTAGCTTTTGAAGAAGTGAGTTATTGGCAAGAGATAACCGAAATCATGAAATGGACTAACACAAACGTTACCTCTGTTCTTCACATCTGTTGGGGAGCACAGGCCGCCTTATATTATCATTATGGCATAACAAAATCAGATCGACCCGCAAAAATTAGTGGTATATTCAATCATCACATTATTAAACCAACATGTAAGCTCGTTCGCGGAATAAATGATGAGTTTTTTGCACCACATTCTCGAAATACAGATGCAGATTATGAAGCAATCGACAATCATCCTGATCTATTCATCTTAGATAAATCAAAAAATGCAGGTCCATTTTTGATTGCTTCAAAAGATGAAAAACATATCATGATCACTGGACATATCGAATATGATGCTACAACACTAGCAGAAGAGTACAAACGTGATTTAGCTAAAGGGTTGAATATACATATGCCTACAGATTATTTCCCAGAAAATAATGTGGATAATGCTCCAATAAATCGTTGGCGCTCTGAGGGTTATTTATTATTTTCCAACTGGCTAAATTATTATGTCTATCAGGAAACTCCATACCAATGGACATAAATCCCTTCGTAATGTTTCCTAGTTAAGCCCAATTGTCCTTGTTTTAAGATGAAAAAGCTAAACGCACAGTTTTTTTGACATCCTGCGCATTTAACTATGATAATAACGTAGGGGAAAATATTTCCCCCTACGTTATTATAGTAACATACTTAGAATAAGTAATAATCCAAACGACAGATGCAGTTTGTTTGTTTCGGGAACCAAGGCCTTCTGATCTACCGCAACCAATCGATAACTTTTCATTGCTAAAGGAATCGTAAGCCAAGTAACAAGCGAATATATAGGTAGCCTATTGATAAGAACAAATAGAAGAACCAACAAATAGCATGAAACTAGTAAACCTATGTAGAGATTGCGTCCAAAACGAAATCCTAGACGGACCGTTAATGTCCGAATTCCTAAATCTTTATCTCGGTCAAAGTCGCGCAATTCATTGCTTAACATAAGTGCTGGTATCAATAAACTTACAGGTAAACCTAATAAAATCGGTGCCCATGAAAATGATTCAGAAAACACCACGTAAGCTCCATAAACCATAAGTGGGCCCATTAAGAGAAAAGACAAAGGCGTTCCTAATCCTCTCTTTTTATAAACGATAGGCTCCCCAGTATACGCATAGCTTCCGATCATCCCTAAAATACCAACGAGTAGCACAGCACGTGAGCTGATGGCTAATAAAACGATACCAATCAGTCCAGTCATCGCAAAACATACCATTCCAAATAAAAAGATTGAAATATCAAAAAGCGTTCGATCTTTCCCTAAAAACCGATACTTCGTTATACTTTGCGGTCGATATTTATACTCACATTCAAAATAATCATTAATTAGATTAGCCCCCGCTTGTACAAATAATCCCGCAATCGTAACTAATATTATCTTCACTAGATCGATTAATAGATTATCTGATTGAAACAAGAATCCGTCATGAGAAGCAAGTACAATACCAATCGTTGTTGAGTATAGAGCTAAAGTCAGGGATAACGGTCTTGTTGCATAAAAATAATCCATTAGTATTCTCTTTGTTAATCTTGGCAAATCATGTCGTACTAATTGTTCTTCCATATGAAATTCTCTCCATGCAATTAATATATATTTCTATTATTGACTTTCATTATTTTTTCACTAGAACAGTTAAAAGTCAATGTTTGATAGAGTATCATACATTATTTTACACACTTTAATTCATAAAATGTACATAAAAGTTCATCATTTCACATTGATTTTTTCATTGGCAGTGATTAAAATGAGAAAGAATGTTGATTTTTGTAAATAGAAAGACGAAAATTTCATAAACTTAGGGGGAGAAAAATGAGAAAAAGAAGTTTTATTCTGATCATGGGATTACTTATTTTAGTGTTAGTAGGATGTAATACTAACGAAACAGAGGAAGGGAGTAATTCTGAAGAACAAGCAGAAAACAATCCTTCTACATCCGAAGAGGAAAATGATACGCTTAAAATTGGCATTATGCCCGCTGTCGATGGTGCGCCAATCTTCGTTGCTGAAAGTGAGGGGTATTTTGAGGAATTGGGACTAGATTTAGAGGTAACTATCTATTCCAATGCAAACAACCGTCAAAGCGCACTACAAACTAACGAATTAGATGGAGCAATGACAGATTTAGTTGCTGTATTAAATAATCACCATAACGGTTTTGAAACCAAACTTGTCACTAGCACAGACGGAAGCTTTGCGTTTTTAACACAAGAAGATTTTGATGGAGAAGGCACCAAGGACCTAGGTCTTATGGAAATAAGTGTGTCAAATTATTTGGCTGATTATTATGTAGCACCTAACTATGATGTTAACAAAGTATTTATTAACGAAATCCCAGCTCGACTTGAAATGATTAATACTGGACAATTAGATATTGGTTTCATCCCAGAGCCAGCCGCATCAACGGGCGAGTTAAATGGTTTAACAAAGTATATTACGGTTACCGATGATAATGGTTCTTCGTTACAAGCGATGGTCTTTACAACGGAGTCATACCAAAATAACCATACGGCAATCGCAAAGTTTGTTCAAGGCTACAACAAAGCTGTCGAAGCAATCCAAGAAGATCATAATTTAGCACTTGACGCTCTACTTTCCGAACTCGACTTAAATCCAGAGATCAGAGAACTTATTCATTTGCCAGACTATCAATTAGCAAGAGTACCTAGTGAAGATTATGTAAATCAAGTGATCTCCTGGGTGGAAGAAGTACAAGATATGGAGCTTGATGTCGATTATCAAGAAATGATTACCTCGGAGTTTCTAAATCAATGATTGAAGTAAAAGACTTATTGATCAAGTACGGGAATCATACCGTACTTGATCATCTTCAATTACACGTTGGCTCACAAGAAAGTATTGCAATAATCGGACCTTCAGGTTGTGGTAAAAGCACCTTACTTTATGCACTAGCTGGTATAATCAAACCTCAATCCGGAACAATAGAAATTAACGGAGAAGCAGTAAATGGCACGCGCAAAGAAACAGGGGTTATCTTACAATCCTATGGACTCTTGCCATGGAAAACAGTTTGGGAGAATGCTAGTTTAGGTTTACAAATTCGAAAACTTCCAAAAAAAGATATTCAAACAAAAGTAAGTAAGATACTAAAACAATTACATATCATCGATCAAAAAAATAAATATCCTGTACAGCTTAGCGGCGGACAACAACAACGTGTTGCCATTGCTAGAGCACTCGCAATAGAACCAGATTTATTATTAATGGACGAGCCCTTCTCTTCACTTGACGCAATTGTACGTGAAGAATTACAACATGTATTGGTGGACACTTATTATCGAAAAAAGCTGTCGATCTTATTTGTTACGCACAATATTGAAGAAGCGGTTTTTCTAGGACAAAAGATTATCGTTATGCAACCCAATCCTGGAAGTATTAGAGCAATTGTTGAAAATGAACATTTTGGCGATCCGGATCTCCGAAAGAAGAAAAGTTTTCACGAAACTTGTGTCAAAGTACGTCAATTAATGGAAGGGCAAACCGAATGATACAAACTTTCTTATCAAAATACAAAACCATTTATGCGAGTTTATTTGTCATTACTTTTTGGTATCTATGTCATCTATTTATTCAGTCCACTATAATCCCAAATCCGCTTCATACATTTGTAACATTTTTCCGATTACTTCAAGGAGATATGTTATTACATGTTGGAGCAAGCTTACTTCGTATTTCTGTATCTGTTTTTATTGCAATTGTGATCGGGGTTTCACTTGGATTATTTCTTGGTCTCCACAATAAATTGGATCGCATCTTTGGACCAGTCGTCTATCTTTTATATCCATTGCCTAAGATTGCATTTTTACCTATTTTTATGATTTTATTTGGACTAGGGAATACGTCAAAAATTATCTTAATTACTGTAATCATTTTATTTCAAATTTTAGTCACCATCCGTGACAGTGTAAAAGGTCTAAGTAAAGAACTTTTCTATTCTATTCGTTCCTTAGGTGCTAGCAAGGTACAAATATATCGACACCTTATTCTTCCAGCAATAACTCCAAAATTACTAACCGCTCTTAGAATTAGTGTTGGAACAAGTATTTCAGTCCTATTTTTTGCAGAAAATTATGCTACCAGATATGGAATTGGATATTTTATCATGGATGCTTGGATTCGAATCAATTACTTAGAAATGTATGCTGGAATTATCGCAATAAGCATATTGGGGTTAGTTGTCTTTAAGGCTATTGACTTAATAGAACATGGTATTTGTAAGTGGACGTTATTAGAAAAAGGAGAGAATAATTCCTATTTCTAGTTTTATCCCGAAGCAACCGTCCCTAAGACTCCCATTTCACAACAACAAGAATACCAAGTTGTTTCAGTGGGAGTAGCGGACGCTAGCACCCCGAATGGTTCAAAATCCTTTAGGTCATCCTTTAGGGCTAACAATCAGTGGTGGAATATCTAAAAACCTCCACTGATTGAAGTTTCTCTTTATTTGATAAAAGTTCCTAACCCTTGGGATCTTAACAAAAAACTCATCCTTTTCTCTACAAAAAAAACAGGTACTCTAAATAATGGTACCTGTTTTCAATATTATTTAAGTCGATATACTCTAGCTTCATAAGGTCTTAACTGGAATTCTCGGGCAAATTCATTATCGATTTGATAATTACTCAATTCCAGGGTATCAACCGTCAAATCAGTTGGCAAGGTAAAACTAGTCTGTTGAGCAAACATATTTACAATAATGATAAAAGCACCCGTTTGATCCGATCTTGTGTAAGCATAAACTTGTTCATGATCTTTAGCTACAAGTCGATAACTTCCATAAATAAGCGTTGGTGTTTTTTTTCGAAGTGTAATCATTTTTTTGTAATAATGATAAATCGAATTCGGATCTTCTACATTTTGTTTGACATTAATATCTGGATAGTTAGGGTTTACTTTTAACCAAGGCGTACCTGTAGTAAAACCAGCTTGTGGCTCACTTGACCACTGCATCGGAGTTCTAGAATTATCTCGACCATTCTTCCAAATAATATTCATGATATCTTCATGACTTTTTCCAATAGCTCGTTCCATCTTGTAGAGGTTTTTCATCGCCACATCATTATATTCTTCAATCGTCTCAAATTGAACATTTGTCATACCAATTTCTTGCCCTTGATAAATGAATGGTGTACCTTGCATTAAAAAGTATAATGTGGCAAGAGCTTTGGCTGAAGTTTTCCTTAGTCCATTATCATTTCCCCAGGTCGAAACAGAACGGGGTTGGTCATGATTTTCTAGAAATAACGCATTCCAACCAGTTCCATCTAATCCGGTTTGCCACTTCGTTAATGTTTGTTTTAATGCCGATAAGTCTAAACCACCACTTACATTTTTCCCCCATAAATCTAAATGTTCAAACTGAAAGATCATATTAAAATATCCGTTATCCTCACCAACCCACTGACCAGCATCCTCTAACGTAACACCATTTGCCTCTCCTACTGTCATTACATCATAGTTGCGAATCGTCTTATTAGCAAACTCAGTTAAAAATCTATCAATCCCGGGACGATTCATATGTCCTTGAAAAGAAGGAACATATTTTTTCCCATATGGATTTGGCATATCAGGGAAACCTGGTTCTTTTTTGATGTGCGAAATAGCGTCTACTCGAAACCCATCGATTCCCTTATCTAACCACCAATTAACCATTTCATACAAACTCTCTCGAACGTTCGGATTTTCCCAATTTAAATCAGGTTGCTTTGTTGAGAAAACATG
Source organism: Natronobacillus azotifigens (assembly GCF_026805325.1). Taxonomy (GTDB): domain Bacteria; phylum Bacillota; class Bacilli; order Bacillales; family Amphibacillaceae; genus Natronobacillus; species Natronobacillus azotifigens. The sequence continues at coordinate 182,365 of NZ_JAPRAT010000001.1, read as the reverse complement.
AAGATAATATTCTTCCGTCTTTTCATCAAACTCCCAGGCAGATCCACTAAAGATGGATTCCCAATTATTTGGCTCTTCACCGTTTTTTCCGGGATGCCACACATAATAATCACGGTAAGGGTTATCTTTTGAACAACGCGATTCAACAAACCATGGATGTTCATCAGATGTGTGATTGATTACTAAATCCATAATTAACTTCATTCCACGATTATGTGTTTCAACTAGGAGTTGATCGAAATCTTCCATTGTACCAAATTCATCCATAATCGCTTGATAATCACTAATATCATAACCATTATCATCATTAGGTGATTGATATATTGGGCTTACCCAAATAACATCAATTCCCAATTCTTTCAAATAGTCTAGTCTTTGTATAATTCCTTGGATATCACCAATTCCATCCCCGTTTGAGTCTTGAAAACTCCGAGGATAAACTTGATAGGCAACTGCCTCTTTCCACCACTTTCTGTTCATCATAGTTGTCCCCATTTTTCATTAGTTTAGTATATATACAACGGCTTCATATGGTTGTAATGTAAAAGCTTTCAGATCTCTTTCTATATCAAGATCCATATTTGCAATCAATATCTTTTCTGTTTGATGCTTAATTGTATCAGGTAATTGAAACATCGCAGTTTGATCTGAAAAATTACAGATCACGAGTAGACGCTCATCATTCCATGTCCTAGTATAGGCATAGAGTTGTTCGTCATCAGGAAGAAGTAATTGATATTTCCCATGTACAATCACCGAATATTTTTTTCTTAAATTAATTAATCTTTGATAATAGTAAAAGATTGACTCTTTATCTGCCAATGCTCGGCGAACATTAATTGTTTTATAGTTAGGATTAACAGGAATCCAAGGCACACCGTTTGTAAAACCTGCTTCTGGTTCATCACTCCAATGCATGGGAGTCCTAGCATTATCACGACTTCTCTTATGAATCGCCTCTAACATCTCTTCTTTTGTTAATAACCCATTAGTTGTATAATCATGATAAGCATGAATGGTCTCGAGATCTCGATAGTTATCGATCGAATCAAATTGGACATTCGTCATTCCAATTTCTTCACCCTGATAAATGTACGGGGTTCCTTTTAACATATGAAGACATGTCGCCAGCATTTTCCCAGATCGTTCTCGATATTGTCGTGATGGATTACCAAAACGTGAAATAGCACGAGGTTGATCATGGTTACTCCAATAAAGACTGTTCCAACCTTCATTTTCTAATCCTTCTTGCCAACGCGAAAATATTGCTTTTAGTTCGGTTAACTTCCATTCTTGTGGTGTCCATTTCCCTAATTTCCCGTCCCCTAAACTAACATGGTCAAAATGAAACACCATATTTAATTCATTTCGCTCTTTCCCAGTGTATAATTTCGCTTCTTCCACATTTACTGCAGGCATTTCTCCCACCGTAATTGTATTGTACTTACGAAGTACTTTTTGATTCATTTCTTGTAAATACTCATGAACTCTTGGGCCATTAAAATAATACGGCCCTCCATCTCCATAGCCAGTAGCTTGCTCTACCCCATCTGGGTAACTTGGATCTTTCGAGATCATGTTAATTACATCCATACGAAATCCAGCCACACCTTTATCTAACCAATAAAGCATCATTTGATAAATATCATTTCTTAAAGCAGGGTTCTCCCAATTGAGGTCTGGTTGTTTTTTGCTAAATAAATGCAAGTAATATTGACCACTTTTCTCATCATATTCCCATGTACTTCCTCCAAAGGCAGCTCCCCAGTTTGTTGGCGCTGATCCGTCTGGCAAAGGATCTTTCCAAATATAATAATCACGATAAGGACTATTCCTATTGTTTTTTGCTTCGATAAACCAATGATGTTCATCAGATGTGTGATTCACGACTAAGTCCATCATAATATTGATCTCCCTAGTGTTTGCTTCTGCAATAAGCTGATCAAAATCTTCCATCGTTCCAAATTCATCCATGATTGCCTGATAATCACTAATATCATAGCCATTATCATCATTAGGTGATTGGTATACTGGTGACAACCAAATTACGTCAATCCCAAGAAATGCTAAATAATCCAACTTCTCAATAATACCTTTAATATCTCCAATTCCATCATTATTACTATCATTAAAACTGCGTGGATAAACTTGATAGACAACGCTTTCTTTCCACCACACGGACTTTTCCCTCCTTTTTATAAACTCAACAAATTATCAATAGAACCAATGAATTTTCATCCTTTATTATTACTAATAGGGTTTAACGGCAAACGATTGCACATTTCAGAATATCATAGGAAATGTACCCTTGCAACAATTTTTGATCATACTTTTCATAATCTACTATCTATTCGTTTATTATCCTAGTGTTTCGATTATTTTATCCTGTTTTCGGGTATATCTACCGTAAAGTCAAAATTCAAGCAGTGTGGGTTTTGATTAAGAAAAGGGGGGTCATAATGAGAGAAAATATATATGATTTAATTGGTATCGGTATTGGTCCATATAATTTAGGTTTAGCTGCACTGATTGATGAACAAGAAGGAATCAACGGTTTGTTTTTTGAACAGACAAACAAATTTGAATGGCATCCAGGTATGTTAATTGATGGTGCAAATTTACAGGTTTCTTTTTTAGCTGATTTAATCACCATCGCAAACCCCAAGAGTCCTTACACCTATCTGAACTACTTACACACACACCAACGTCTTTACTCATTCTTTTTTCTACATAAGTTTGAGATTCCAAGACAAGAATATGACGCCTATGCCCGATGGGTCGCAAACCAATTAACTCATTGTCATTTTGGTTCAGAAGTAGTTGACGTGATCGATCATCAACAATATTATGAAGTCAAAGTTAAAAACAAGAAAAAGAATGCAGTGGAACGATATTTTACTAAACATATTGTTCTTGGCACCGGTACAAAGCCGGCTACCATCTCTGATACACAACAACATCCGAATGAAGATGTCCATCATTCTAGCCAATATCTATTCCATAAAAAGACAACAAAAGAAGCACAATCCATTACATTGGTTGGATCAGGACAAAGTGCTGCAGAAATTTTTTTAGACTTACTGAAGACACAGAAAGATTATGACTATCAGCTTACCTGGCTGACAAGAAGTGCTGGATTATTTCAACTGGATCAGTCGAAGCTTGGACAAGAAATATTTTCCCCAGATTATGTTGATTATTTTCACCGCTTATCCTTTGCTCAGAGAAAGGAAGCACTTGAATTACTTGAGCCTTTACGAAATGGTGTACAAGAAGCCACTTTACATGAACTATATGAACTTCTGTATCATCAATCCATTCAAGGCAATCCATCGAATACTATCATTCGCCCGTTGATTGAAGTAAAGGGAATTACAACTGTTGATCAAAAATACGTGCTTGATTGTTATCAATGGCAAAAAAAGCAATCCGTACAGTATGTAAGTGAAAAAGTTATTTTAGCTACTGGTTATGTCCCAAACATACCGGATTGGTTTTATACTCGCTTCCAAGATAAAATTGTTTGGGAGGATGATAAGAGGTATAAAGTTACAAAAGATTATCGACTTATATTTCAGGAGGACACTGCTAGTAATAAAGACAATTATTTTTTCACACAAACAAACTTAGAACACTCACATGGTAGTAGTGCAACAAACCTTGCTTTAACAGTCGACCGTAATGTGCAAATTGTTAATACAATAGCTGGAAAAGAGTTATATCAGAGACAAACAGGAAGAACTTTTACGGACTTCACTTAAAAATTTTTTTCAATTCGAATAGTGAATTATTTTGTCGTTCTTAAGCTTTTTCCGTCTCAACACAACAAAAGGACAGTTAATGATTCTAACTGTCCTTTTGTTTGATTTCATTTGATTTCTTTAATTGTTTACTACGCAACTGTCCGCATGCTGCATCGATATCGGACCCTTGTTCCACTCTAACCCCACAATTGATCCCTTCTTTTAACAAAGTTTCATAAAAGGTTAAAATGGATTGTTTTGTGCTTCTCTCATATTGATTGTGTTCTTCCACTGGATTATATGGAATCAAGTTAACATACGATAAATGCCTTTTATCTTTAAGCAATTTCGCAAGTTGGATTGCTTCTTGTTTCCCGTCATTCACGCCTTTTAATAAAATATATTCAAAAGTGATCCGACGATTTGTCGTCTTTAAATAATAATCAATCGCATCCATTAATTTATTAATTGGAAAAGCTTTATTAATTTTCATAATTCGGGTACGGAGCTCATCATTCGGTGCATGAAGAGACACTGCTAAATTTACTTGCATTGGTTCATCAGCAAATGCTTGGATTTTATGAGCTAAACCACTAGTAGAAACAGTAATGTGTCTCGCCCCAATGGATAAGCCCTCTTGATCATTTACTACACGCAAGAAATTCATCGTATGTTCGTAATTATCAAAAGGTTCACCAATTCCCATTACGACAATATGACTAACTCGCTCTTCTTTCCCACGGGAATCCAAGTGATGCTGAACTTTCATAATTTGCCCAACAATCTCTCCACTAGTTAAATCTCGATTTTTTTTCAATAATCCACTTGCACAAAATGTACAACCTATATTACAACCGACTTGGGTCGTTACACAGACAGATAGCCCATACGAAAAACGCATTAGAACGGTTTCAATTAAATTCCCATCTGTCAATTTAAAAAGAAACTTTATTGTACCATCTTTGGACTCTTGTACAATTTCTTCTTCCAATGTTTCTATTTCAAAAGTGTTTGCTAATAACTCCCGGCAATCTTTGTTCACGTTTTTCATTTCATCAAATGAAGTAACGCGTTTTTGATATAGCCAGTCCCAAATTTGCTTTGCACGAAATTTTTTCTGACCATTAGCTAATAACCAATCGGTTAATTGTTTTTTTGTTAATCCATAAATGGATTGCTTTCGATTCATCTCTATAATCCCTCATTTACACATTTTACTCTTCCAATAGATCTTCAATCTTTTTATTATAACTATTTTGGTTCAAAATCGCAATAAAGATGTTAAAAAAAGCCTATATTACAGTTTTTTTGGATTATTTCTCAAAATACCTTGGTAAGGGGTTGCATTCTAAAGATCATCTTGTTATAATTGCATTAGCTATTTTGTTCGACAAAACACTTCAAGTAACTAGCAACGTGAAAGTTTTCGTTTTGATGCATGAGCAAGAATAGTAATACATTGTGTGGACAATCCACACTAGGAGGAAAAGTAATATGGCACAAGGAACAGTAAAATGGTTTAACGCAGACAAAGGTTTTGGATTTATCGAAGTTGAAGGACAAGACGACGTATTCGTACACTTCTCAGCAATCCAAGGCGACGGCTTTAAAACACTTGAAGAAGGTCAAAGCGTAACATTTGACATCGAAGAAGGAAACCGCGGACCACAAGCTGCTAACGTTGAAAAAAACTAATTAGAGCTTTTGAATAAAAGATCGCTTCATTTTATATGAAGCGATCTTTTTTTGTGTTCAAATCCATCTTCCCTTAGCCTAATTTCACTTTCCATGGAGCGATTACGCGCTATACAAAATCTCACCGGCAATCTCCATGCAATGAATTGAATAGTAATTCGTGTTTTTCTTCATTCCGATTATTATAGGAGGAAAGTCTAAGGAATGCGCAGACAGATTAACTATTTTTGAACAAATAAGATAGCGTGATTCTAGGAGTTTCTTAACAATTTAACTTTTCCATTCATTCCTCTTTTAGCGGTAACCATTGCAATACTCTTTTTATATGCTCATCCCAGTATCCCCATTCATGTGTTCCAACATCAAAAGTAGTTTTAACATCTAATTTTGTCTGATCTGCAATCGACTTAAATAACTTATTCCCTTCAAACAGAAAATCTTCCGTACCACAGGCATGATATATTTTAGGTTTAGGACCACTAGATTGATCTACTTTCTTTAGTAAATGCAGTACATCATGCATACTTCCCTCAATGTCTTCCTCTCCAAATACATGAAAGAGCGTTTGCTCCAATGGTTCTTCCTTATTTTTCACATGACTAACAAGATCAACAACACCAGACAATGTAGCGGCAGCAGCAAATTTTTCTGGTTTATTTAACGCCCATTTCATTGCGCCATATCCACCCATTGATAATCCTGCAACAAAATTGTCCTCACGCTGATCAGATAAAGGAAATAGCTCTTGAGCAACTCGAGGTAATTCTTCTGTTAAGAATGTCCAATAATTTTTACCATATTTCATATCTGTATAAAAACTATGGTCTACATCAGGCATGACAACTGCAAGGCCATGCTCTGCTGCGTACCGCTCAATGGAGGTTCGACGCGTCCAAATAGAATGGTCATCACTAAATCCATGGAGCAGATACAGTGTAGGATGCAAGTTCTTTGTCCGCTTTTTATTTTTTATGTCAAATTGTTTTGTAGTCTGTTCGGGTAAGAGAACAGTCATCGTTGTATTCAACATTAAGGTATCTGAAAAAAAGTCACAGGTAATTCTCGCCATTTTCATATCATCCTTTTATAAAAAATAGTAAAACCTATGTCGATGTCGAGTGAAACAAATAAAAAATCTTTTAAATATATCCCCACCCTTACACTTGCTATTTGTCATCCTTATCTTCTACTATATCGTCTTCTTCTTTTTCCTCACCCTCTTTCTCTTGACTATCCTTTTTTACATCTTCTTGCTCTTCTTCTCCTGAATCATCTTCTTGCTCGGGCTTTGGCTGTGTGTCTGGTTCTGGTTCAGGATCTGGCTTGGGCTTTGGTTCTGGTTCTGGTTCTGGTTCTGGCTTCGGATCGGGATCTGGTCTTGACTCTGGCTTCGGATCGGGTTTGGGTTTCGACTCTTGTTCTGGCTCAAGTTCTTTTTTAGAAGACGTTGTACGTTCTTCCTTCTGATCCTTGGTTTCTTCAGAATTCGATGTAGAGCGTGAAGAAGAATTCCCATTTGAACTAGTCTCTTGATTGTTTTGAACTGGATTAACGACATCCGATTGTTCCGATTGTTGATCCTCAAATTCATTTTCTAATTCTTGCATTTCATCTTCTTCCCTATCTTTCTCGTCCTGATCAGTTACTGTCTGTTCAGTAAAAAAAGATAAAGTGCTTTTATTACTTCGTTCACGATATGGTTTACTATGATCTGTACCGTTTTGATTGCGAACACGACTTTCTGGTCCCTGATAATCTGTTCTGGACATTTGTGCGCCAGTCTGGTTACTTAAAATAAGTGGTACAATAATACCGATGCATAACATCATTGCAATTGCCACCAACAAGACTTGCTTCTTTTCCATCTACTCACCTACTATTTGTTGACATTAAAATCAGTTATTATTAATACTGTAGCATATTTATGGTTAATTTTGTCGCATTTCGCTTTTTTTTTCATAAAAATACACAGTGCCTATGAAAAGGCACTGTGTACCGTACTAAAAAACAAAGTTTCCAATCATCCATATTAAGAAGAAACTTAATAGCATCGTCACATTGGATGTTGTTCCAACAAATTGTTTATCATAACCAAATTCCACAGAATAAGGTAGTAATGACAAAGGCATTGGTAATATCATACCAATTAATAACGTGTTACGAATCATCATCTCGATTGGTAAAAAGAAAAAGATTAAAATACCTATAAACAGACCAACACCATAACGAATCGACACATACTTTGTAATTAATCGTACATATTCCTTATTAAAATTAAAATTCATGTACATACCTAACAATAACAGTGATAATGGCATGTTCGCACCAGCCAAGATAGATGCCGTATCTAGTATGAGATCTGGTATAGAGAAATTAATAAAATTTAAAATAAAGATTACAAAATAGGTGACCAGAGGAATGGAATTAGACAACTTTTTCACCATATCCTTTACAGTAAAAGTAACATCATCCTCCGAATAAAAACTACCAAGCAGATAGGCAAGGCCGAACACGATAAAAGCATTTCCTACGTCAAACATACCAAAATACTTAACCCCATCCGCTCCCCAAAAACCTTCGACTAAGGGATAAGCGAATAAACCAATATTGTATCCAGGCAGCATCATAATCAGCATGCCTTTTATTCCTTTCGACTCATTTCTGAACAATCGTATTCCTAAATAGGCAAATAGGAATCCAAACACTATTCCAGCTACTACTAAGAGCATTAATGATGGTTCAAAAACAAGGTTATGAAACGAAACAACAATAAGTGCCGGTAATGTCACATTAAAGATTACACGCGCAACAGCCTCTCCATCATTATCTTTAAACCAATGAGTCCTTTTTAAAAGATAGCCGAGACCGATAATAAGTAATGAAAAAATAAATTGTTGATTAAAGCTGCCCACATTAAAGTCCCCTTATTATTTATATATCTTCAAATCTATGTATTTAAAAAACCCTTATCATACAGTTAGTTTCATAAGAGTCAGATATTTTTAGACTCTAAGCAATACTATACCATATACAATAGTACGAAAACAGACCATCATCATTTATTCTCTAGATAGATTGTGATAAAATTACTTTACTTGAAATGAAGAAATGAAGGAGATTATCATGTCAAATTATTCTGTGCTATTTCTTGATATCGATGGAACTATATTAAAAGCAGATCATACAATTGAAGATTCGACTAAAGAGGCAATCAAGCAGATAAAACAACAAGGAATAGAGATTTTTTTAGCAACCGGTAGACCTCTACATGAAGTTTACCATATTGCTGAAGAACTCGATGTTCGTTCTTTCATCGGTTATAACGGTGCTTACGCTAGTTATCGAAAAGAAATAATCTATAATCGTCCTATGAATCCAAAAATTGTTAATCATTATATAGAAATATGTGCAAAACATGATCACGAAATGGTCCTATACACTACATCGCAAAATTTGTTTACAGAAATCCATACAGATGTCGTGCAACAATTCATTCACTATTTTGATTTAAAAGAGAATGCAAGCTATGATCCCAAATACAATGATCAAATTCTTGGCATTACATTAATGAACTTAAAAGAAAATGAGCCGAAATTATATGAGACAGACGCTCCTATTTTCTTTTCACAGGTAAATGTTCATGGGCTCACCCATAGTTATGATGTTATTCAAGATCAAGTAAATAAAGGAAATACGATTCGTCATGTTCTTGATTTATTAAAACTTTCACCTGAACAGGCAATAGCTTTTGGTGATGGTTTGAACGACAAACAAATGCTTCAAGTCGTCGGTACAAGTTTTGCGATGGAAAATGCTCATCCTGATTTGTTTTCTTATGCAAAATATCGAACCACTAGCGTAGACGATAATGGGATTTACAACGGATTAAAAACCCTTGGCTTAATAAAGTGAAAATTCAATCAGTGAAAGTTTTAGGCATTCCGCAATTGATTGTTAGTCCTAAAGCATGTCCTAAAGACTGACCCTTGAATCTTTCGGGATGCTAACGTCCGTTATTCCCACTGAAACATCGTGGTATTCTCGTTGTTTTGAAGTGGGGGTATTGGACGGTTGCTCCGGATAAAGTAACGAGCTCTCTCAAAAGAGAAAGCTCTCATCCATTATCTAAGTGTTTTGATTTTGCCTACGATATTTCCACATCATATAGCGATATCGTATCGTGCATCCGATGCAATAGCCCATTAATGCTATACCAGCAGCTAAAATAACCATTACACTAAACAAATAGCCGATGAAAGTTAATTCAAAATAAAATGCTATTATACTTATTGCTAAACAGGTCGTTGCAATTGCTTGATTAAATAGTTGTTGATTTTTATCCTCTTGAGGATAGGATTTATTTGTTTTCTTCAGAAAACGTGCAGCAAACGCTATAACTGGATTGCGTTTTGTTGTAAGTGTTACAACTCCAACAATAAACGGAATAAACAATAAATAGTTGAAGAAGATCAATGCAATTGCTGTGGAAAGTACTAAGAACCATTGATTTACTTGTACTAAAGGTTTAGGAATCATCTAAACACCTCCTATTTTAAAACTTATTATACACTTTTATTTTCAAACGATATAACAATCGGCTCGTTAGCTTCATATTTATTGCGTTTCCTACTATTTTGGAGTGAATGTAATTGTTCATTCATCAATTCTCAGGTATGCTAATAATGGAGATAAAATGAAACTTCAATCAGTGGGGTTTTTTAGGTATTCCACACTGATTGTTAGTAGAGCCATTCGGGGTGCTAGCGTCTGTTACTCACACGTAAACAACTCGCTATGATCGTTGTTTTGAAGTAAGTGCCCTTACGTATGGTTGCTCCGGGATAAAAATTATCTACATAATTAGGAGGACAACATAATGAAAGTTATTGCGACAGATTTAGATGGAACATTATTGTCTACTACAGGAGAGATAAGTAGTAGAAATGCACAAGCCATTCGAAAAGCACAGGAGGCTGGAATCACTGTGATCGTTGCGACCGGCAGATCGTATCATGCTGCGCATAAACCATTAAAACAAGCTGGATTAACATGTCCAATCATCTGTTTAAATGGAGCTAATATCTATACAGAGAACGGAACAATTACCCGTAGTATACCTTTGTCTAAATCTGTTAGTAAAGAAATTCTAGCTCTATGCCAAGAACATCAAGCCTACTTTGAGCTTTATACGAGCCGTGGTGTCTTTTCAACAGATCGAAAAGATTTTATGAAAATTATTGTGAATATTATCTTATCTTCACATCCAGACGTTTCTGCTGAAGAAGTAGAGCATCGGGCGCAACAGCGCTTTCAAGAAGATGATTTTCAATTTACAAATGATTTTCACGCATTACTTGAAGACCAATCACTAGAAGTTTTTAAAGCTTTAGCTTTCTCTTTAGAAGCAAATGGACTAGATAAAATAAAAGCTCCTTTTAAAGATCGTGATGAAGTGGTTGTAACATCTTCTGGATATGATAATGCAGAGTTTAACCACCCAGAAGCTCAAAAAGGTATTGCACTTCAATTATTCTTAGAGGATAAGAATATTGATTTAGCTGACGTTATGGCAATCGGTGATAATTATAATGACCTGTCTATGCTGGAAATTGTCGGACGTGGCGTTGCAATGGGGAATGCAGAACAAGGTGTGAAGAATTCATGTTCGTTCGAAACGTTATCTAATGATGAAGATGGTGTGGCACATGCAATCGAGACAGTTTTAAAATAATTTTTCATTTTTTGATCTTTTATTCATGCATTTATTTGTTGGATCAATTGAAGGGTTAGTGGCTACTGCTTCCAATAAAGTGAAACTTCAATCAGTGGGGGTTTTTAGGTATTCCCCCACTGATTGTTAGTTGAACCATTCGGGGTGCTAGCGTCCGTTACTCCCACTTAAACAACATGTTTTTCTTGTTGTTTTGAAGTGGGAGTCTTTACGGACGGTTGCTCCGGGATAAAGTGAAACTTCAATCAGTGGGGGTTTTTAGGTATTCCCCCACTGATTGTTAGTTGAACCATTCGAGGTGCTAGCGTCCGTTACTTCCACTTAAACAACTTGATATTCTCGTTGTTTTGAAGTGGGACTCTTACGGACGGATGCTCCGAGATCAATTATTCAAGCATTCTTTTTTCTGCATTTTTTTCTTGAGTAGCAACACGTTGAATGTGTAGAGTTAAAAAAACCTTTTCATCATTAGATACGTGCCAACCATAGGTCTTATTAATAAATTCATCGATCTTTTCACTACAATCAAAGGCTTCTTTATATTTTTCTTTCACTTGTTCGTATAGAAACGATTCGACGCCTACTTTAGTTTTGCCTTCATCTCGAACAAAACGTAATGCGAAAAATTTTAAATGCGTTAAAAATCGTTGATAATTAATCGAATCTTCGTCAAGTACGATTTGATAATGATACTTCACAATAGCTAAAATACTGTTCACCATTTTCGTCATTTGAACTGTTGCTTCCATATTTTCTCCAGATAGTTGACTATTCACTAAGTGTAATGCAATCGAAGCTGCTTCATCCTCAGGCAGCTTAATATTCATATCCTCTTCAATAATTGCTAAAGATGCCTGCGCAATTTTGTACTCCTGTTTATAAAATTTTTTTATCTCCCATAATAATGCGTTGGGTAAATTTATCCCTTGATTGTACCGACCAATGGCAAAACTCAAGTGATCAGTCAAAGCAATATAAATATAGTCGTCAAGTTTATAATCAAGTCTTTCTTTTGCAAAGGATATAATCTTATATGCAATATCGAAATGCTGTTCTGGTATCTCTTTCAGTAATTCCCCTAGCTTATCGGAAACGTCTTGTTCTTCTAAGATAAATGTTTTCTCAACTTTATCCACATTGATCTGATCACCAATTTTTTTTTGAAAAGCAAGTCCTCGACCCATTACAACGATTTCTTCGTATTTCTTATCTTCTGATACAACCACATTATTATTTAATATTTTCTTTATTCTCATTATCAATCGTCCTTTATCGTATAAAATTTTTAGCATTATTCGTCCACTAGCGTCAAAGGATACTAGATCAATTCCCTCTTAAAAATAAAGGAAAACTCAGATAAGTGCGGGTATTTCCAATCTGATTTCTACTAATTATATGCAAATTATTCGGTAAAACCATAAACATACTCCTACTTTAACAACTTTGATTTCATTGATGTTTTAATTGGGAGTTTTTATCGACAGTTGTTTAGAGACGTAAATGATAACGGCGTACTTTACTTCTAGTTTTATCCCTTGTTAGTAAGATATTCAATCCATTTTACTTCTTATAATAATCGCGCTATAAGTTTCCTCTAATTACATCAGTGGGTATTTCCGAGATGGTTGCTAGTCCTAAAAATGAGCCCCAAAGTTCTTTAAAGATTCTGGTGCTAGCGTCCTTTGCTTAGGATAAAATAAAAACCTAAATTTGAACACGAAAATAAACCATCTTCTTTTGGTTAATTGATTCGCTCAAATTTAGGTTTTGCCTGCCGAACAGTAACAATCCTATATGATTATACGATTTTATCTATTATACTATACCATTTTCTAATTAAGCAGTAAAGCAAACAAACATAAAAAGTGCTTGATCCTAAAGACCAAACACTTTTTATTAATTAACCTAAGTATGCTTTTAACATCCACATTGCTTTTTCAATTTCAGTTTTGTATCCAATAAACATATCTTCAGAGATATCGTCACCAGCATCGCCAGCCAAATCAATCCCTTTAGCTAAATCTTTCGTTAGTGTAGTGAAATCATCTAATACGCTTTGAACCATTGTCTTTTGTTCCACTTCTGTTGAATAAGGTTGTTCAGAGATCGTAGAATGTTCTAAGAACTCTCCTAATGTTGAATAAGGTGCGCCACCAATGGTTAGTAAGCGTTCTGCAAACTCATCAAATTGCTCATTCACTTCATTGTAAAGCTCCTCAAATTTTTCATGTAACACAAAGAAATTTGGCCCTTTTACAAACCAGTGGTGTTGGTGTAATTTAGTAAATAAAACACCATGTGTAGCTACTAATTGATTTAGATGATCTTGTAATGCTTTGTTTTCTGTTGTCATGAATAAAACCTCCATTTTTTATTTTATTATAATAATTATTATAATATAATAATTATTATTTGTAAACTATTTTTTGTTCTAATTGTAATAATGTTTTTTTCAATGGTAAGCCTGCACGAAATCCAGTTAATTTTCCATTTTTTCCGATAACACGATGACAAGGATTGACAAGTAATAATGGGTTTGCGCCAATTGCATTAGCTACAGCTCTTATTGCAGTTGGTCGATTAAGTTGTTGAGCAATCGTTTGATAGGTAGTGGTTTGTCCATACGGGATTAATCTAAGTTGTTCCCAGACCATCCGTTGAAATTCTGTTCCATATGGATCAGTTTCCAATAATAATTTATCTGTACAACCTTCTAAGTACCTTCTCATTACTTCTTTTTCTCTCGTATAAAGGTCATTATCACACATTAGCGTATGTTTCATAAAAAACTTTCTTTTAAAGGATACCCAATTATCCTTTGGTTCATCTACAACTTTAATATAACAAATTCCTTTGGAAGTACCAAAAATCATAAAATGAAATTGCTGAAAACAAAAATCTGTGCAATACAAATGTTTGACCAAATCAATAATCTCCTTCTATCGTCAACCTTAACCTTTTAATGTAGTACCCCTATTTTATCTTTTTAAACCAATTTCTCATCATTTTCCTAATATACCAACATTTTTTCACATGAGAATAACATCATATTTTTTAAGTGCTTAAAGAAAAGCTTAATTCATTTGGTTTAAGGCATGTACCATTTGTTCATAATTTAAGGCACCATAAGACTTTTGTTGAATTACGCCTTTCGAATCAATCATAAAAGTCGTCGGTATCGGACGAATTTCATATGTGGAGGAAACACTAGGATTCTCTTCATCTAGAGGGATCATAAAAGTCAAATTATAATCTTCAACAAACTGTCTAATATCTTCAATAGACTCTTCTGTCTGTGTTAAATTTACAGCTAATATTGTCACATCATGTTCTTGATAAAACCTTTCCATATCTGGCATTTCTGCGCGACAAGGTGGACACCAAGTTGCCCAGAAATTCAACATCACCCGTTGCCCGCGATATTCCGATAAAACAACACTCTCCCCATCAATAGTTGTTAATTGAAAATCCGGAGCAATGTCACCAACTTGCAAACCAACAGCAAGTTCATTTTGTTCGACATTTGCTTGATTTTGCTTTGGAGAAATGTCTTCTGAAACACTAAGCTGTTGTTTTTCATTAGCATAAAAATCGTAGATCGCCCAAGCAAACAAAACACAGATTATTGCTAACAGAATATTTTTTTTCAAACAGAACACCCCTAACCTAAATTAGAAAACCAAGTATCTTCAATTAGTCGTAGTAAGAAAATGGATATACGCGTTATTTGTCCGGTAAATAGCAATATACCAAACACAATAATCAAAGCTCCTCCGATTTTCATTATCTTTTCACTATATTTAACGAGAACCTTTGTGAAACTTAAATAATACGTGGATAAGAAAAAAGGTAAGGAAAAGCCGATAATATACATCATTGTATATAAGGCTCCTTCGGCTGGATTATTAGCAGCAACCAATAAAATCGATGCAAAGATAGGTCCAATACAAGGCGTCCATCCAGCTGCAAAACCAATTCCTACAAATAAGCTACCTATAATACTTCCCGGTTTACTCTTAAACCGAATTCGTTTCTCTTTCATCAATGGGATAATCGTAATCCAACCACCGACCATCAAACCTGTTATCATTAAAAATATTCCTGTAACTCTTTGAATAAGGATCCCTGAATTACCTGCTAACATACTTTGGAGCCAATTTCCAAAAAAAGACGCACCTATTCCCAAACTAAAGAAAATAATGGATACACCCAATAAAAAAAATACTGCATGTAGGGACATGCGCATTTTTAACTTTCTATTCTCATCTCCCTGTAACTCTTTTACACTTACACCGGTAATATAGGAAAGATATGCTGGAAAAACAGGTAAGGTGCATGGTGATAAAAAGGATAAAATTCCGGCACCTAAAGCCAACCACGTGGAAAGATCTGTTACCTGTTGCATCGAACCCCCCTCTCTTTCTTTTACTACTCTATGCTTTCTTCTTTGTTTTCAGTAATATAATTAGCCCGACTAGTCCAATCATTAAGTAATACCATGAATCTACGTGAAAACCAAACAATAGCGCTGGGCTAAATGTATGTAAAAAAGCAGAACAAAACCCCCAAATCATTAGAATGTTTGCATGCAAGAACAAATAAGGTATTCTTTTCTCAAGAAGTAATAAGAATAGAAGTAAAATGAAGGAAAGCATCAATTGATAGATAGGAACAAAATCATTCGTAAATATTATTTCACTAAAAAACTGTACAAACATTGTCATCAATAGGACACGCACGAAACTGTCGCTAAAAGATAGTAAGTCAATCTTATTGCGCTTAACCAACATGCTCAAATAAACTGACATCATAACAAAAGCAAGATAAAAAGCTTTTGAATCACTAGGGAAAGCCAACACTGCAATAGGATCAGTTAAAAAGATCCGAATATGTAATAAAACCTTTGAACCAATAATTATCAAGAAAAAGACTATCAAAAAATCTATAACCTGACTTGTTTGCTCTTTTCTAGAAAAAGGACTGGTTACGATCAAAAAAATTATACCGAAAACAAAACTCAAACTTTTAATGATTATATCAAATGAAAGGATAAAAGGACCAAAATATAAAGCATCTGTCATCAAGCGACTCCTTTGAAAAGTTTTTTATTCCTAACACAATCATATACCCTTATAGGTATATGAGCAAGAAAACAGTTTAAGCTATCTCATTATAGAGTTAAATAAAGTGAAACTTCAATCAGTGTAGTTTTTTTGGTATTCCCCTACTGGTTGTTAGTCCAAAAGGATGACCTAAAGGCCCTTCAATCATTTGGGGTCCTAGCGCACATCTACCCCCTCTTAAACAACTTGGTATTCTCATTGTTTTGAAGCGGAGTCTCATGGACTGTCGCTCCGTTATAAAACAAGAAAAGATGCGTAACATTTTCGTTATGCATCCCCTTACTTTTCACATACTACAATCCCTAAAGGATAGTATTCTAGCCTTGCTGAATTGGCTGGTTCAATTAAGGCACCTTTTTGCATATAATAATTCACTACAGAAAAGTTGAATGCATCAAACAAATGATAAAATTCTTTCTGCGTAATTTGATGAATATGAAAAGGTGATCCACATGGGGTTCCCCTCCCTTTACCAAAAGGCGTAGATAAAACCAACGTTCCACCAGGTTTTAATAAATGATAGATATTGCTAAGAAATTTTTCTTCTTCTTCAATGTGTTCATACGTCTCAAAACTAAGGATTGTATCAAAAACCCCCAATTGTTCAACTAATGATTGATCTGTTACATCCGCTTGTTGATAGGATGACTTTGGGTGATAATAGTTTTTCTTTGCATACGCTAACGAATCAGCATCAATATCAATTCCGATAACTTCCTCAACTAGCTTCTTGTTCTTCTTTGCGATAATATGTGTTCCAAATCCAGTACCACATGCAAAATCAAGTACACGCCCTCCCTTTATATATGGTAAGGCAAAGTGGTAGCGAGCTACATGTTCAATTAATAATTCATTGGTTATTTTCATTTTTTCTGGAATAATTCTTTCCCCAGTATCTTCCAACATCATTACCACCACTTTATTATAATTTTTATCCTTACAAAAGCATACCATCAATAGAGTATACTTGAAAAGGAAAAAGAAGCCTATCCATCGTGAAGAGCCTAGGAACATCCCGACTGTTGTTGTATTATATCTCTTTTTTTTGTTCTAATTAATGGTAATAGGAGTATTTAATCTCTATTTTTCTGTCCAGTTCAACATACCACCTGTTATATTCGTTACATTATATCCATGCTCCGTTAAAAAAACCCCGACATCACCGCTTCTTGCTCCAGAACGACATATGAGATAGTAATGTTTCTTTCGGTCCAGCTCTTCCATCCGAAGAGGAATTTCACCCATTGGAATATTTATCACACCAGGAATTTTGCTAACTTCCAACTCGAACGGTTCTCTTACATCAATGATATTAACTTTTTCTCCATTAGATAGGCGATTTTCTAATTCTTTTGTTTGTATTTCTTTCAACATATTTGCTCCTTTTACAGTTAAACTTTGTTGTGTTATTATATTATACCTGCACAGGTATAAGGTCAATTATTTTGTTTTACGATTTTTTTTAAAAAAAATTGAGGATATTATTAATAGGGAGGATGTTATTTATGATGAATAATTTCGAGCAGATCACAAGTATTGAACAAATCGATTATTTCCTACATCAAAACAAACTAGCTTTTTTATTTATTTCTCGTCCTAATTGCAGTGTATGTGTTAGTTTATTTCCTCAAGTTGAAGAAATATTGCTGAAATATCCAAAAATAAAATTAGCGTATATCAATGCAGAGGTATTACCTGAAGTCGCTAGCAAGTTTTCCATTTTTGCTGTACCTGTATTGTTATTGTTTGTTGAAGGAAAAGAGTATGTAAGAGAGGCGAGAATCGTAGCACTAATAGAGTTTGAATCGAAAATCAAAAAAATTTATGATAACCAAAAATAATAAGCAAAATTAAAACGGCCATCAAGAATTGAAAAATCTAACTACTTCGTAATTGACACAAACTGCTGTGCGGTAAGGCATTTGTCCTTTTCACTTTAAAGAGGTTCACACGATGATGTGGTATTAAAAGTTCTGAAACATTATCTTAAGGAGTCTTTTTCACCTAGGTTCAGGGCAGTAAATAACGCTAACATCGTCAAGGTTGCTGATCTTGCTTAGGTTGAGGGTAGAAAATGCTCCTAACCTCATCAAAACGACCTCTTTCGCCTAGGTTAAACACAAATATCGGCTCCAACCTCGTCATAACGACCACTTTCGCTTAGGTTAAGCACAAAAATCGGCTCCAACCTCGTCATAACGACCTCTTTCGCCTAGGTTAAACACATAAATGGCCCCCAACCTCGTCATAACGACCACTTTCGCTTAGGTTAAGCACAAAAATGGACTCCAACCTCGTCATAACGACCACTTTCGCTTAGGTTAAGCACAAAAATGGACTCCAACCTCGTTATAACGACCACTTTCACCTAGGTTAAACACATAAATGGCCCCCAACCTCGTCATAACGACCTCTTTCGCCTAGGTTAAGCACAAAAATCGGCTCCAACCTCGTCATAACGACCTCTTTCGCCTAGGTTAAGCACAAAAATCGGCTCCAACCTCGTCATAACGACCTCTTTCACCTAGGTTAAACACAAAAATCGGCTCCAACCTCGTCATAACGACCACTTTCACCTAGGTTAAACACATAAATGGCCTCCAACCTCGTCATAACGGCCACATACACCTAAATTTTAGGGGATTTCAATTAAATCATTGGTTGAGATCATTCCTAATAATGGCTGGTCAGGCTTACCATCTTCGGTAATAAGCAATGCATCTAAGCGCTTTTGGTTTCTTATTTGCTCAATAAATATATCTTCTGCATGATAGACACTCATAGTCTTAGGAATAAATAGATAGTTCTGCGCTCGTTTTTCATCTTCAATTAACTTACTAATCTTAACATTAACTACTTGCTCAATAGCTTCACTCATATTATGTGCCAGCCAATGCAATATCCCTTTATCCGTTAACAACCCTATAAATTTTTTGTTACGATAAACAGGAAATTGTGAAAAATCCGTTTCTCTAATGATTCCAAGAACGTCACGAAGCTTAAGATCGGATTCGATCGTTCGTAATGTTTTTTGAAACATAGGAATAACTAGTTTTGGAGCAGTGATTTCCTCTGCAATCCGTTCAATGGCCTCAACGATATGATTATGGGGATCTGCAATAGTATAATTCAGTTCGGTACGTTCATGCACAATTGCATTGCGCAACTCGGAAAATTCCAGTAAATCATTATGGTAACGTTTAATTACTGCATTTTCTTTTCGTAATAGATAGACAGATCGATGAAAAGGAATATAACGATTTTCATTAATC
Source organism: Natronobacillus azotifigens (assembly GCF_026805325.1). Taxonomy (GTDB): domain Bacteria; phylum Bacillota; class Bacilli; order Bacillales; family Amphibacillaceae; genus Natronobacillus; species Natronobacillus azotifigens. Next base: position 162,801 of record NZ_JAPRAT010000001.1, on the reverse strand, counting down.
TCACTATCCATGTGTTTTTCAATTTTGTTAAATGCTACTATAAATCTTTCTGCATTCTTCACGTAAATCACTCCTGACCATAGATTAACCTTTTTGTATTTTAATTATGTATATTTGTTCTTATACAACTATATTAGGTTCGTTAACGTCGTGCCCGCTGTTAACACGGAGAACTTGTACATAAAATAAAGTGAAACTTCAATCAGTGAGAGGTTTTAGTTGTGCCCCACTAATTGTTAGCCCTAAAGGATGACCTAAAGGCCCTTGAACCATTCGGGGTAGAAACTATATTGTAGGGGGCTGATGGTAACAAGTGAACACTTGTCCAGTCAAGCTATATATACACACTTTCTCATACTTTAAAAAAAGCTATTCGCATATAAACGAATAGCTTTTTTTGTTAAATTGTAAAACGTCCAACTTCTTCTTCTAATTGTGTAGCTAGTTTAGATAATTGTTCCGCTGTATTGGATACTTCCTCCATCGAACTAACGGATTGCTCGGATGAAGCAGCAGTTTGTTCAACCCCTGCAGCCGACTCTTCCGATAAGGAAGCAACTTCCTCAATCGCAGCATGCATACTATCACTTGATGCTACAATATTATCTAAATCTGTAGAAATTTGTTTCAAACGAGTTGCCATACTTGTATAGGACGTATTCATTTGCTCAAAAATTTCGCCAGTCTGATTTACTTGACGTGTTCCCTGGTCAACTTTTTGATAGCCTTGTTCTAGAGCAGAAGCTACCGTATTTGAACCAGACTGGATGCGACCAGCGATCGTTGTAATCTCGTTAATAGAAGTAGATACTTGCTCAGCTAGTTTACGAACTTCATCAGCTACAACAGCAAAACCTTTTCCATGCTCACCTGCTCGCGCTGCTTCAATTGCAGCATTTAAAGCAAGAAGATTGGTTTGATCAGCGATATCTCTAATGACGTCAACTAATTTTGTGATCTCTTTTGTCTCTAAATCAAGATCTCTTACTTTTGCCACTGCATCTTTTACAATATCATAAACACCTTTAATTTCATCTACTGATTTCGTCATCGATACTTTTCCACGATCTGTTAATTCTAAAACAACGCCTGCATCCTTCGCTGTCTCATTACTCGCATCATTTGCATTACGAATGCTCGAAACGAATTTTTCCATTAATTCATTTAACATCGATGCATTATCTGCTTGTGATTCTGCTCCATCGGACAACTCTTCCATTGTCGTTGAAATTTGACGACTACCTTCACGAACTTCACTCGCTGATTGACTTAATTCATCACTCTGAGTAGCAACTCGTCCAGTCGCGGCTTTAATCTCCACCAGTACCGACTTTACGTTTTCCCTCATTTTATTCGTAGCATCCACAAGCATACCGATTTCATCTTTTCGCTTGGTTTTTAACAACTCTCCTGTTAAATCTCCATCTGCTACTTGATCCATTTGTTTCGCCACTCGTTTCAATGGTGTACCTATGTATCGACCCATTAATGTACCAAAAATAACTGCGCCTATCGCTGAAACAACAACAACGACAGAAACTAAAATGCGATTGCTTTCAAAAACTCGATGGTTGTTTTCGTAAAGCCTATCCATTTCATCTTCATTATACTGCATCAATTCAACTAAATATTGACTTGCTGGCTCATAAAACATACGAACTGTACCAGCTTCTTCTTGCGCGGAATCAAAATTATCATTTTCCATTAATGTAATATGATTTAACACTACTCGCTCAAACCTTATCCAATTTGCTCGAAAGCTTGAGTATATACCGTCCTCTTCCGAAGAGGAGATAGCGCTTTCATAATTGTCCATATATTCGGCAATTTGTTCAAAGTTCGCTAATACTCGTTCTGTGAATTCCAGATCTTCATTTACTACAGCTGATAACATGTTTACTTGTGAGTTTTCTGCTAAACGCACAACCTGGTTTAGATCACTCAATGGTTGAACACGTTCTTCATACATTTCACGAGTACTATCGTTTGTAACATTTAGTGCATATAAAGCAATAGTACCTAATACGACTAACAACGCTACCATTGAAAGTGCTAATGAAATTAACTTACCTGTAATTTTCATTCTCTCTGCCCTCTTTCACTTCTGTTTTTCTCTCACTTATAATATCGACCTATCGACATAAATTATCAAGAAGAAATGCGAAAATCTATCAAACTTTTTACCTATATACAATTTTTCAACTTTATCCCGGAGCAACCGTCCGTAAGACTCCCACTTCAAAACAACGAGAATAACAAGTTGTTTAAGTGGGAGTAACGGACGCTAGCACCCCGAATGGTTCAGCTAACAATCAGTGGGGAATACCTAAAAACCCACTGATTGAAGTTTCACTTTATAGAATGATATAGTTAAAGAAATGTTCATTTATCCTATTCATCCAAAAATAACCTATTTTTTTTTGTAAAGTTGCGATATAATAGACAAGGTCAAAAAAATTATAGAAAGGAAGATTCTAGTTGAGAGAAGTACCAGAACAACGCATTGCAAAAACAGCCATTAAAGTATGGAAAATCCAAGCAATTATTTTATCTTTTTTTCCCTTTATTGCTACTATTGCGCTATTCATTCTTGCCAATATGTATGATTTTTCTTATTGGTACGCCATTGGACTTTTAGTTTTTACCGTCATTGAAGTGATCTTATCTGTCTTTATCATTCCATATGTTCGTTGGAGACGTTGGCGTTACCAAGTATACGATCAAGAGGTTTATATTCAACACGGTATTATCATTGTAAAACGAACCCTTGTTCCAATGATTCGTGTTCAACACGTAGACACAAAGCAAGGTCCTATTTTAAAGCGTTTCAAATTGGCGAGTCTAGCAATATCAACCGCCGCAACGACACATGAAATTCCTGCATTGCGTGAACAAGAGGCAGATCTTTTACGAGATCAAATTTCTATACTAGCAAGGGTGGAACAAGAAGATGTCTGAGCCAAAACGATTACACTTTTTAGCGATACTTTTTCAAACATTATCATCGATAAAAGATTGGTTTTTAGGTCTCTTCCCATTGATTTTCTTGTTCGGACGAGGAAACTTTCTACTTTATTCACTTATCGGTTTTTCTATCTTAGCAGTTATCATGATTGGATATAGTATGATTGGGTGGTATCGTTTTACATATCAATTAGATGATGATCAAATTAGAATTGAACGAGGTATTTTCATTCGAAAAAAACGAACCATTTCTAAACATCGAATTCAATCAATCAATTTATCCCAAAATATCATCCATCGTATCTTTGGACTGACCAGTGTCCAAATAGAAACTGCTGGAAGTGATGCTGACGTTGATGCTAAACTTACTGCAGTTACAATGAGTGATGGGATAGAACTTCGTAAACACTTAAAACCAAGCAAACAACAAGCAATGTTAAATGTAGAAACAGAAGATACAGAAAATGCGTTTGCATCTGACCAGGAAGATACAGTAACAAGTCAAATTGCTGAAAAAACAGACAATCAATATGATTATGATTATGTTTTAGAAAATAATTACCCAAAGTACGAAACACCTTTCAAGCGACTGTTTCTTTATGGTTCTACCTCCGGTGGGTTCAGCGCTATTATGGGGATTTTCTTTCTTATTATTTTTGAGGTTGAAAACCTTATTCCAGAAGCTCTTTATGAATCAACCACTGCTTGGCTATACGCGCAAGCTATTTGGGCTCTAATTGCACTATTCGTAGTTTTTCTAGTTATTGTATGGATACTCGGCGTTTTCGGTATGGTAATTAAATACGGAGACTTTACTATTGTTCGTTATGATGAAGAATTATATATTACACGTGGCTTATGGGAGAAAAAACAATTGACCATTCCATTAAAGCGAATCCAAGCAGTAGGAATAAAGCAAAATTTAATCCGACAACCTTTAGGGTTTGCGAGTTTGTACGTCGAAAGTGCTGGTGGAGAAATCAATAAAACAGAAGGTACTCGTACAATCATCTTGCCATTACTTCACAAACGAGAAATACAAGCTTTTCTAGAGAAAATGTTACCTGAATACCAATTAGATTGGGAACAATTAATTCCTGCACCTAAGCGGGCGATTCCTTATTATTTAATAAAATCAAGTATCGTTCCTTTTCTAGCTATGATACCAACGGCAGTTTTCGCATTAAATTGGCTGTGGATCCCAAAGGCATTTTTCGTCCTTGCCTTAATCATTGGTTGGATAGATTATCGAACAGCAGGATCCTGTATTACAAAAGAACAAGTAACACTACAAAATTGGCTTTTTAGCAAGGAAACGGTAATTTTAAAACATCGACGTATCCAAGCGCTTGAGAAGAAGCAGCATTTTCTACACCGGAGGCATCGTTTAGCTACTATTAAGGCATCCATTCTAAATAATTTTATGGGTCAACATTATATTGTTCATGCACTTGATCAAGAGCAGGTTGATCAAATCGGTGACTGGTATTCTTACCGAAAATAGGACGAAACTCAGCTTCTTCTATAAGAATGCTGTTACCCTTTCTGGCAAATGAAATGACAGATGACCTTGAATGATCATCTGTCATTTCATTACTTAGAAAGTGAATCTTTTCCATCTATCCCTATCAAATGAGTAAACAATCTTTGTTATATAAAAAAGAATAACTCATGTCAATAAATATAAAATAGTTATCAGCTAATGGAAAACTAAATGTTCGTATTAATTCTCTCGTCTCAATGTCTGAATATAAATCAGATAACATGGCTCGGTTCCACAACTTCATTTGCATCAAATTTGCTAAAAAGTATGGACGAAACGCCCAGTTTGCCCCTTCCTGATCTTTTTCCTTCATCCAAAAGTTACTTTCTTTTCGAAAATTAGCTGAAACCTGTTTCCCATCTCCATTACAAACGTAGATCCGAAAGCTCTCGTGATCAAAATGTTTCGTAACTTCTTCTAAAAATACATTAACAAACTCCGGGCCAGTCCAACTAATCAGTAACTTCTTTATTCTATCCTCCCAGTTAACCATCCAAGCCAAACGTTCTTCGATTAATTTTTTTTGACGCTTAATATATTCTGTAGCTTTTTTTTCCAGATTGACTTCAAGATCGTTGGTCGTGATACATTCGTGTGAAGGTCTGGCAAGATAATATCCTTGATAGTACCGCCCACCATGTTTCCATGCGAAATATTGCAAGAAATCATCTTCCACATTTTCAAACAACAAAGCTGCGCCAATCCGATCTGCTAGCATTTCAAAAGAGTACATAATGTCTTCATACCCTTCCGTCTCATAACTTCCAATAATTCTGGTATTCATTTTTAATATATGAGGCTCTAATTGACGAATTCGGTCTAAATTGGCAGTCTTCTTCCCTAATTGATCAATGGCGATTTGAATGCCACAATTTTTATAATACAAGAGAAGGTGATATATATCATCAAAGTACTCTTCAATATCGTCTTCCTTAATTTCTAACACAATTCGATTCATTGAAAAATTCTCTTTCTCAAATTGACGTGATAACTCCAATAAGGGTTCTCCGTCTCGTATCATAAGTTCTTCAACTGTTCGATTTATTGTCAAAAAAAACTGACCACCATTTAAAATTGATGTTTGAATAGCTTGTTTTAATATGTATTGATCAATTTCAAGTTTAAACTCTCCAGGAACTTCATCATCCAGAAAAAAGTTTGCTAAACTTTTTTTGACACCATTTTCTTCTATTGCAGCAAAAATTTCATAGCCTGCTATTTCGTGTGTCACCGCACTAACAATTGGCTGATAAAGTGGTTTTAGTTGCTCTTTTTTTTCTATGATATCCAATGATTTCATCTCAAAGATCCCTCCACTCTTTCACATTATATCATAATTTATAGGGAAAAATAATTTAACTCATTAATTTTCTGAAAATTCTAACTTAACATTTTTATTCTATACTTCATTATCTTAATCAACGAAATCTAACTCATTTGTATTGAAGTTTCTTCAGAAAATAATAGATTATCAGTTTTGTAGTATACCAATCATATACTAGAACTGCTCATCTGTAGTAATTAATTGATCTCATACAAAGTACTACTTATTAATACAACTTAAATGAAGGCTTCTTTACCACTATGCAATAGTATTCAAGATTTTTCTTCCTGATAATTTAAATGATAGCCCCTATCTCTTTCAATTTGCAATGCAATATACTCGTTTTCATTGTATACTAGAGATAACGATTATTTGATAAAATTCGACTTTATTTTACATTGTGTTTACGCGATTGTATTGAAAGGAAGTTTTGCGATGTCTTACTTTAATTCTAATGAAAAAAATGTGCTGCAATTTCCTAATCCTGAATTAAAACAATTATTTCAACATATGAATAATCCAATTGTCATTTATGAGTTAGATCAATCGGAGAAAAACGCCAAATTTATTCAAATAAATGAAGCTACTTGTAACATTACGGGTTATACAGAAGAACAATTAATTAATCTTTCACCAGCAACATTATTTGGAGATACAGAGAGTTTTTTTCAGTACCAAACAGAATTAGTAAAAGAGAAGAGATTAGTCACAGAAAATTTTATTCACACCACACAATCGAAGCTTCTACCTATTGAAATTAATGCTCAAATTATTGCTAATCGTAACAATAAATATATTATTCTTGCTTTTATTCGAGATGTTTCTAAGCGTAAGCATGTTGCAACGATGCTAGTAAAACGAACTAAACAATTCGAATCACTATTTTATTACAACCCTAACATTATTTTCACCCTCAACGCTACTGGTGAATTCGCAAGTATGAATCCTGCTGGCTTTGAACTTTTACAATACGAAAAAAACGAATTAATCGGTACTCACTATCAAATACTTGTTGATAAAGAAGATATCGCACATACGAATCAACAGTTTAAAAAGATTATTAGCGGATATTCCACCCAATTTGAACAAATTACGTGGAGTAAACTTGGTGACCGATACGAACTTCAAATTACCGCGGTGCCAATTATAATCGAAGAAGAAATAACCGGGGTAATTGGTATTGCACAGGATATTACTAGTGAAAACAGGACAAAGCAATTGCTAGAGGAGAGTCAACAACGATATAAATCATTATTTGATAATAATATTGATATGGTTGCTAGTTTTGATATGGAAGAAAATCTAACTGACGTGAATCAAGCTACTGAAGATATGACAGGATATAAGAAGAGTCAGTTGATTGGAAAGAAATTTTCACAATTATGTCCAGAAAATGAGCAGGATCGAGTAAAGTTATTACTTGAAAATGCTTCTGATGGTCAGCCAATGCGGTTTGAAACCTCGATCATGCATAAAGAAGGATCAATAATACACATCCATATTACTGTTATCCCGATTGTCATTGATGAGAAGATAATAGGAATGCATTGTATTATCAAAAATACAACGGAACATAAAAAATTAACCGATCAACTAAATTATATTGCCTATCATGATCATTTAACAGCATTACCTAATCAACGGTCCTTTGAGGTAGATTTCGATCAAGTAATTGCTCACGCAAGTAAAATGAAAGATAAATTCGCGATTATTTTTCTAGACCTTGATCGATTTAAAGTAATAAATGATTCATTAGGGCATTCCCAAGGAGATAGCTTACTTAAAAAAGTGGCTAAACGATTAAAAAGTGTACGAACAGAAAAAATCACTGTTTATCGATATGGCGGAGATGAATTTATCCTACTAATCCAAGAAACGAATCAACATGCTTTAAAACAATTTGCTGAGAAGTTGCTTAATCTATTGGTGACACCTTATCAGATGGATAAACTTGAAATTGTCAGTACTCCGAGTATGGGTATCAGCATATACCCAGATGACGGGGTGGATAAGTCTACATTAATTAAGAATGCAGATAATGCGATGTATCATGCTAAACGAATTGGTAAGAGTAATTTTCAATTCTATCAAGAACAGCTACCAAAGAAAGTTTATGGCGATACAGAATTAGAGACATTACTTCGAAAAGCCATTGAACGAGAGGAATTTTTCTTAGTGTATCAACCACAGATTAATGCAATCACTGGTCACATAGATGGTGTAGAAGCATTAATTCGATGGGAAAATAATATCTATGGTCTAATAGGTCCAAACGACTTTATTCCATTAGCAGAAGAAACCGGCTTAATCATACCGATTGGTGAATGGGTTCTACGTAACGCATGTAGCCAAGCAAAACAATGGCAAGTTGATGGCATGAAACCTTTTTCCGTTTCGGTGAATTTATCGATTAGACAGTTTTACCAAGATAACCTACCTACTGTCATTGAAGACATTTTAACCAAAACAGAACTAGATCCACAATATTTGGTTCTAGAAATTACAGAATCCATGGCCATGGATTCGACGATTGCATCTAACGTATTACAACAACTTAAAAATATTGGTGTAAAAATATCGATTGATGACTTCGGTACAGGGTACAGTTCACTAAACTATTTAAAAAAATTCCCCATCGATTACTTAAAAATTGATCAATCATTCGTGCAAGACTTGTCAACAGATAAAGATGATCGTGAAATTATTGAATCAATTATCATGTTAGGAAAGAAGTTAGGTATAGGATTAATAGCCGAGGGGGTTGAAACGGCTGATCATGTTGATTTTCTTAAGAATTTAGCTTGTAATGTCTTACAAGGGTATTATTATAGTAAACCGATCGCTGCAGAGCAAGTTCCTGGTTTTATCCAGGAATCAGCATTTAGTAATGATTAGAACACTTGACAAGTCGTATATAATAAAAAAGGTGAGTTTTAATATATACTGAACACTTTTATTTAGAAACTGCTTGATGCGATAGGAGGGAGTATAAGCATGATGAATATCGCCATTCTTATTGCAGGATTGACTTTTATTTTCACTGCATGTACCAGTTTAATTATGTATTTTAAAGGATATGGAAAGCGTTACGCAATAATTGGGGCTATTACTTTTTTGCTTATTTACCTTATATTTGGGATTTGGAATAATGCATCCCACGCCCTTTAACATCGGACCAATGGTCTAAAAAAAATCAAACGTCTAGCTTCTTTAGGAAACTAGACGTTCTGTCTTTAAAAATTCAGATCTTCTTTGTTTATTATAATTGTTCACCGTTTGTTTCAATTACTTTTTTATACCAATCAAACGATTTCTTTTTGTAACGTTTACCTGTTCCTTTACCTTCATTATCACGGTCAACATAAATAAATCCGTAACGTTTTTTCATCTCTCCTGTTCCAGCACTAACAAGGTCAATACATCCCCAAGAAGTATAACCAAGTAGGTCTACCCCATCATCGACAGCTTCTATCATCTCTTTAATATGTTCACGCATATATTCAATTCGATAGTTATCTTCGATCGTTTCATTTTCTAATTTATCTACTGCTCCAAGACCATTTTCTACAATGAACAATGGTTTTTGATAACGATCATATAGTTGATTCATTGTTACACGTAAACCAACAGGATCTATTTGCCAGCCCCACTCGGATGATTTTAAGTACGGATTTTTCAAAGTTTCCATTGCATTTCCTTGGCTAGAATTCTTATTTGTTTCTGGGTCAGCACTTGTTACCCTAGAAGAATAGTAAGAAAAAGAAATAAAATCAACTGGATATTGTTTCAGGATCTCTTTATCTCCTTCTTGCATTTCAATTACCACACCTAATTCTTTAAACATACGGTTTGAATAGGAAGGATATTCTCCTCGTGACTGTACGTCAATAAAGAAATATTGCTTCTGGTTTTCTTTGACTGATTTTAACAAATCATTCGGATGACATGTATGTGGATATATCTCACCAGCAGCCAACATACAACCAATCATGAAATGCTCCTCATTAATTTCTTTAGCTGCTTTCGTTGCTAAACTACTAGCCACTAATTGATGGTGTGCAGCTTGAAACTTCACTTGATCAATATTTTCGTTGTCATCGAAAATTAACCCACCTCCGAAGAAAGGAATGTGAAGTAACATGTTAATTTCATTAAACGTTAACCAATACTTAACCTTATTTTTATAGCGTTTAAGAACAACTTTTGCATAGCGTTCGTAAAATTCAATTAGTTTACGATTACGCCACCCCCCATATTCTTCTACCAAATATAACGGGGTATCAAAATGATTCAAGGTAACAAGCGGTTCCATACCATATTTTCTACACTCGTCAAAAAGTTCATCGTAAAAACGTAATCCAGCTTCATTTGGTTCCAATTCATCACCTTTTGGAAAAATCCGTGGCCATGAAATGGATGTACGAAACACTTTAAAACCCATCTCTGCAAAGAGTTTAATATCCTCTTTGTATGTATGATAAAAATCAATTGCCTCATGACTTGGATAATGGCTATACGTTGTACTCAATGCAACTTTTGGATGAAACAACGCTTCCCATCGTTCATTCCCTGCAGGCAATACATCGACTAATGCCATACCTTTTCCATCCTTTTTATAAGCACCTTCAGCTTGATTAGCTGCAATTGCTCCTCCCCATAGAAAATCTTTTTGTAACGGCATATTGAATCCTCCCTTTTATCTTTTCATTTCATCTTTATAATTAGTATAGTTAAGATTTTCCTTAATGAAAAGAGATTCAACTGATTTCCTTGTTACTATCAAGTGTGACATGTTACTCCAAAACGTTTCACAAAAAAACTATGTAAAATCAGTGCAAAAAACTAATGATCGTTACCATAAAGTGAAACTTCAATCGGTGGGGTTTTTTAGATATTCTCCGATTGATTGTTAGTTGAACCATTCGGGGTGCTATCGTCCGCTACTACCACTGAAACAACTTGGTATTCTCCTTGTTTTGAGGTGGAGTATTACGGACGGTTGCTCCGGGATAAATTGTTCCTCACTTCTCTTTATGCAAATAAATTATTTCCACTGCTAAGTCTTTAAGTGATGAGGCAGTCATAATGTGATCTTGTGCATGGATCATGAGTAATGTGATTTCTGATAGTTGACCATTTTCCTCCACTTCCATTAATTGGCTTTGTAGTTTATGCCCTTCATGTAACGATTGATTCGATTTTTTAATCCATTTATTTGCCTCTTCAAAATCCGCTGACTTTGCTGCTGTTATCGCACGCATCGCGTGATCTCTTGCGCTTCCCCCGCTAGCAATAATTCCATTGATTATTTCTTTTGTATTCAAATCAAGCACCCCTTTTTTATTAGCATGGTCTGAATAACACGAACTCATACGAAAGAAGAACAGATGAAAATTTTAACACGTACTGATTAACCTCCTTCTACTTCGCTCCCAATAATTCGACAACTAATATTTTTCTATTAAAAGTGAGTCTGCGAACAATATTTAAAGAAATAGATTATGTCCAAATAACATTCCTTTTGACATTCACAACAAAATACGGTATATTACCTAATGGTCGAACAATTAATATTAGTTTATAGAAAAATATTCGTCTTTAGAGGTGAAAAATGATGGAAAACGTATTTGATTATGAAGATATTCAGTTAATTCCCGCAAAATGCATTGTAAATAGCCGTTCTGAATGTGATACTTCTGTTGTTTTAGGAGGATATACCTTCAAAATACCAGTTGTGCCTGCTAATATGCAAACGATTATTGATGAGAAAGTTGCACTATATCTTGCTGAGAATAATTATTTCTATATTATGCACCGCTTCGAACCAGAAGCACGTATAACATTCACAAAAGATATGCAACATCGAGGGTTAATTGCTTCTATTAGCGTTGGAGTTAAACCGGAAGAGTATCTTTTCATTGATCAGTTGGTGGAAGAAAAACTCGTACCAGAATTTATTACTATTGATATTGCACATGGACACTCCAATGCAGTTATTAATATGATTCAATACATTAAAGAAAAATTACCGAAGAGCTTTGTCATTGCAGGTAATGTTGGTACACCAGAAGCAGTGCGTGAATTAGAACATGCAGGTGCAGATGCAACAAAAGTTGGAATCGGTCCTGGAAAAGTTTGTATAACAAAGATTAAAACAGGGTTTGGTACTGGGGGTTGGCAATTAGCAGCACTACGTTGGTGTGCGAAAGCCGCTAGCAAACCTTTGATTGCAGATGGAGGGATCCGCACACATGGTGATATCGCAAAATCTATTCGTTTTGGGGCTACCATGGTGATGATTGGATCACTTTTTGCTGGTCATGAAGAATCGCCTGGTGTGACTGTGGAACAAGACGGCAAACTTTACAAAGAATACTTCGGTTCTGCATCAGAGTACCAAAAAGGGGAAAAACGCAATGTCGAAGGAAAGAAGATGTTTGTAGAATACAAAGGGCACTTGCAAGATACCTTAACCGAAATGGAACAAGACTTACAATCGTCAATCTCCTATGCCGGTGGTAAGCATTTACAGGCCATTCGTAATGTTGATTATGTTGTTGTAAAAAACTCCATTTTCAATGGTGATCACGTTTATTAAATCTTTTTGGATATATTAAACCTAAGACGGAACCAAAGCTTATAGGAGCGTCTAAATATTTTAAAAGCAATGTCCTAAATTTGGGCATTGCTTTTTTACGTATAACTGCGAGGTGCGAACTTGCATATATAAATTCAAGAAGTATAAAGTGAACCATTTGGGGTACTGCATCCTTTATTGTCACTTAAACAACTTTAGTTTTTCTTGTGTTTTAAAGTGTGAGTCTTCCAAACGGTTGTTCCAGGATAAATGCATCCTATCGTTCTTCTACCCCTGTAAAAAATTGGCCCATAACAAACCTAAGAACAATCAATTGACTTGGTCTAAGCGAGCTGGAATTATAAATCAAAAATATTACTCGAGTGAGAAACTGCATCATCTAAATCACTCTTGGAAACGGTAAAAAGAAGAAGGGAACCGATCACAAATAAAATTGCTCCCACCACAAACATACCTGTGGCTGTATAAGTCATTTTCTGCTTATCTAAACTCGATAAAGTTGTTATCGACATATAAATCTCTCCTTTCCATTACAAAAATTCTACTATGATATTTATATGATCTGAGAGGATAAATTGACTGCACATTACATTAAAGAATTTTCCTTTCCCGAATAATCTCTCCTAATCTTCGTAATTTTCAAGCTTCTGCCTCCTGTTTGAATTTCTCATTTGGTTTTAATTGCATATTTTTTAAAAATGAGACTAACAATAGAAGAAATATCTTTTAATAAGATTGGATGTGTCAATGTGACAAAATCATTTCATTTAACAGAACGGGAGAAATGGTTCAATCAAAAATTTTATATATCAAAAGATATAATCTATCATCCATTTACTCTAGGCAACGATCTTGACTGTATGCTCATTTATATCCAAGGACTTGTGAATCAGGATCTGTTACAACAACATGTTCTTGAACCTTTATTAAATACTTGTACAAACGATACCTCCATCCATGAAGTATTAAAAAAAGTAACAATACAAAAACAAATTTCCGTTAGTGGCTATACGGTAATTGACCAATTGGAGAAAGCCTTGACCTCTATTCTTGAGGGGAATGTCCTGCTTCTTATAGACAATGAAGTACAAATGATAGCCTTTCCATTATCGGAATATAAGATTAGAGAGATTACAGAGTCCTCCACTGAAAATGTTATTAGAGGTCCAAAAGATTCTTTTGTGGAAGATCTACCAACCAATTTAACTATTTTAAGGAGAAAGGTTAGAAGTGAGAGGTTGACTATTGAAACGTTAAACTTCGGCACGCTAACGAACACGGAAACAGCTTTGGTCTATATTCGTGGATTATGCTCTGACAAACTTTTAAAAGAAGTAAAGCAACGCTTATCCCGGATAAACATAGATGCTGTGTTAGGGACTAGCCAGTTAGAGGCATACCTAGAGGATGATCCATACTCTCCATTTCCACAGATTGGAAACACGGAGAGGCCAGATGTGGTTGCAGGTGCGTTACTGGAGGGAAGAGTAGTTCTTTTTACTGACGGGTCACCTTTTCCCATCATGGCTCCTATGACATTCTTTATGATGTTACAGTCTCCGGAAGACTATTATCAAAGATTTATGCATTCAACTTTTACGAGATGGCTTCGTATTTTTTTCATGTGTATATCTTTAGTGCTTCCTTCATTTTATATTGCGGTCATTAATTTCCACCCAGAGATGCTTCCAGGTGATTTGATTATTACCATTGCAGCTTCACGCGAAGTCATTCCCTTTCCAGCAATAGTAGAAGCGCTAATTATGGAAATATCCTTTGAACTTCTAAGGGAAGCAGGATTAAGGATTCCGAAACCACTAGGACAAACCGTATCCATCCTAGGTGCGTTAATCATTGGGACAGCTGCGGTTCAAGCAGGAATTGTATCGGCACCTATGGTAATCATTGTTTCATTAACAGGAATTTCTTCCTTTATTATCCCTCATTTCGATTTAGCAACATCATTACGTTTATTGAGATTTCCCATGTTATTTTTATCGAGTATGGTAGGGATGTTTGGTTTGATGTCTGGTTTAATTATAATACTTTTTCATTTATGTTCATTAAGATCTTTTGGTACGCCATATCTACAGCCAGTCGCTCCAATCGTTTTTTCTGACTGGAAGGATACGCTTGTTCGTGCTCCTTTCCGGTCTATCCGAACAAGGGCTAAGCTGTTTGGGACCAAAAACCCAGTCAGAAATAGTAATCATAGTAGACCTACTAAGCCTAAGGAGAGTGATTAGGATTAATGAAATACAACTTTTATCTATTACTGTTTGTTGTATTGTTTTTTTTAACAGGCTGTTGGTCGAGCGTCGAAATTAATGATAATGCCTTCGTGACTGCTGTTTTTATCGATCAAGGAAAAGATGGAAATGTGGAGTTAACGTTAGGTTTTCCTTTACCTAGCAGAATGGTTCCTGGAAATTTGGGTGGGCAAGTAGAAGGAAACATCTATACCACGGTTACTCACGAAGCTGAAAATGTAGCGGCTGCATATCGAAAAATTCAATCTGACATCACAAGACATATCTCTTGGGGACACACTCGAATCATTGTATTCAGTGAGGAATTCGCAAAAAACGGTGTATATGAACCACTAGAATTTTTCTCAAGACAACCTGCTTTTCATTCGAAAAGTCTTGTATTGATAGCGCCAGGGAAAGCGATTGATATTACGAAGTTGACACCGGCATTTGAACGCTTTCCAGCAGAGGTACTTCATAAGTTCATTCAGCAAGAGGTGACTGTTAGAACAACTGTAGCAGATTTTCTAAGGGTTTATTATTACGGAGGTAACATGCTTGCACCAATGCTAACGGTGGGAGAAGAACCAATGTTAAGCGAGGAACAAAAAGTAAGGACCTGGGTAGGCACAGGTGGAGCTGCCTTATTTCGGAAAGGGAAAATGGTTGATGAATTATCCGAACAAGATATGAGAGGGGCTCTCTGGTTCGAAAGGATAACGAGGGAATCTGTGATTACCATCGACTCGTTTACAGATGGGAAACCGATCAGTATTATCGTATTGGATTCAGTCATTAAAAAGAACCCGATAATCAAGGAGAATAACCAATTAGGTTTCCAACTAGAGATTAAAGTAAAAGACGATTTGTTATCCGTCGACTCAGAAATAAACATTTCAGATCCTAGCACATTAACAAAGTTGGAAGTGGAAATTGCCAAGGCTCTTGAAGATAGAATACAAAGTGCTTTTCAGAAAACTCAAGAGATAGGAGCAGATGTGTTTAATTTAGGGGAATATTTTGAATGGTACCATCCTAATGAATGGAAAGAGTTAAAGGATGATTGGCCAGAACACTACAAGAATATAGAATTAGAAAGCAAGATCACCATAAAAATTAAGCGTCCAGGTGCTACCAAAAGACCTCTTTGGGAAGAAAATAGATAATGGGATGGTGAAGATATGATTGGCGTCCTTTTTTTAGGAATAAGTGTTTTTTGGCTTGAATGGATTTACTTAAAAAGAAAAAAAGAACAATATATTACTTATGTGAAGGTGTTCCCCCTATTATTTTTAGCTATTATCTACATTGGATGGGTTATTTCTTTGGAAAGTGATCATGTAACTTCTCCCCATTTTTATTTAGATATAGTATTTAACCCTCTACAAAATTTTCTAACATTGAAAGGATGGCGAGAATGAAAAAGGTAGAGCAAGTTACTCAACTACAGTTAATGATGTTTACAACTGTATATCTTTTTTCTACCACAATCGGTTTTTTAATTAACCCTATTATTGAAATAGGTAGCTACTCATCATGGGTTTCATTTATCTGTGGTGCTATTATAGCTCTAGTCTTTCTCTATATTGCTTCTTACGTCTGTGAAAAAATTCCAAACAATTCACTTTTAGAAAACGGAGATAAAATTGTATCAAAGTGGGTTCACAACTTTTTTTTGTTTTACATTGGTTTTTACTTTTTTCATTATTCAGCGCTTGTATCGAGATTATTCCAGGATTTTTTGGTCCAAACGTATTTACCTACTACACCAGATCGGGTAATTGCTATTTGTTTAAGTTTACTTGCTGTTGTTGCCACCTGGTCTGGCTTAGAACCTATTTTCAGGTTCGTCCAATTATTTTTCTTTTTCACGATAGCAGCAGCAGTTTCCATACCTATACTCATTGCTACTGATCTAGAATATGATATACTCATTGCATTTTTTAACCATATTCAAATGGCTCCAATCGCGAAAACAACGATGTTTACTGTTCCTTGGTTTACAGATTTAATCCTCATTTTACTGTTTTACCATTGGATTCGTGATTCAAAAAAAACGATAAAATCGATTAGTATTGGAATAGGGGTAAACATTATTTTAGTTTTACCTAACTTATTGGTAACTATTATCCTATTTAGACCGTATTATGCTAGTGATTTAACTTACCCTGTCTTAGAGGTGATACGCCAAATTAGTATTGGTAACTTTATTGAAAATCTCGATCCAATTTTGGTCTCCATTTGGTTTGTAGGCATTGTTGTTAAAATTAGCATAACGCTATATGGGGCTATTCTTGTTCTAGCAAAACTACTAAAAGTTCAAAATTATCGACTGTTAGTTCCTCCAATGGGTTTATTCATGTTTGGTTATAGTATGCAGTTGGATGGAAGCGCGACGGAGATCAATTACTTTATTACCGAAGCCTGGTCTGGCTTCGGATGGTCAGTAGCTTTCATTCCCCTTATCTACTTTATTGTACTAAAAATAAGGGGATTGGTTTCAAATAAACCTAAACATTCTACGAAATATAGAAAGAATTGAATCATTGAGCACAACGCTCGATAAGTTCAGCGTTTTAAATGATTTCAAATAATAGTAAACCAATTGTATTTATTGCGAAGTTCGCACTTGCATGCACAATCCACGAAGGGTAAATGCTTCCTGCTCGTTCATTTAACCAATTAAAAAATAAACCCGCAACAAACAAACTAACAATTAATAAAATAAATAGGCCTGGTGTAAACCAACTCGTCATAATTGCGACATGATAAACCGAAAAAACACCTGCACTAAACACATAGGCGAATTTTCTCGTTGTAAATTTCTTTAAAGTTAAAAAAGCAAATCCCCGAAAGAAAAACTCTTCCAATAAAGAATTGACAATAGCAATATAAAGTGCAACAAAGATAAAATTTTTTGCGTTTACCCCAATATTATTTTCAAGTGCTACCGTAACATTAGAAAAATCAAAATAAGTCCCTATTGAAAAATAAGCGAGAATAATAAATACATAAACAACAGCAGCAAAGATTATTGTACCCTTCCTATTCTGTTTAGAAAGGATGAATAATTCACGATAAGAAACAGATCTATTTAATCTACGATAAGCTAGAGGAACAACAAGAAACAATAGAATTTTTCCTGCTGACTTAATTGGATAGTTTGGTGATACAATATCCACAAAAGCCATAATCACACACGCAATAACAACTACCAACATCAATAGTAGCCCTTGATCTTTTTGGCGCATCTTAATCAACCAACTTTCATTATCTGGGAAATTAGACTCCCTATATTTTTATCCCGGGATAAACAACGACGATGATGGTATGAATACCTATCAAATTATCTCCGAATAGCCATTAATAGTTCATAATCGAGCAAAACGTGATATTCAAACCAAAAATTCACCTGCATAGCGGGTGAATTTTTTGGTTTGAATAGATTTTAAAAAACATATGCAGAAGCTATTGCTAAGAATGCCAATTGAATGTTTTTCAATGCACGCTCATCCATATCAAATAGTGGATGATGGTGAGGATATGATGTACTAGGTGATTCATTTTGTGAACCTACTCGGAAATACGTTCCTGGAATAGCTTCTAAAAAGTAGGAGAAATCTTCAGCTCCCATCATCGGCTCAAATTCTACGACATTATGTTGATCAAATCCTTCTGTGAATTGCTTCTCTACCTGCTTCGTTACCTGTGGATCATTATAAAGAGCTGGATATCCTCGCAAATACTCAATTTCAACATTTGCATCATAAGCTGTAGCGATTCCGTTTACGATCGCCCGGATATTTTCTTCCACCTGATTGCGAATTTCTTGGTTAAAAGAACGTACGGTACCTTCTAATTTCGCGCTATCTGGAATTACGTTAAACGCATTGCCTGATTGAAATACCCCAATTGTAACAACCGCAGAAGCAAGTGGGTCAATACGACGACTAACGATTTTTTGTAGAGCATTTACCATGTCGCTACCAATTACGATGGGATCATTAGCATCTTGTGGTCTTGCTCCATGACCACCTCTTCCTTTTATCGTAATAGCAAACTTATCTACTGCTGCCATCCTATAGCCCGATCCTAATGCAAGTTGACCTACTGGTAAATCCGAAGCTAAATGTGCGGCAAAAGCATAGTCAATTTTCTGAAATTCATCATTTGCCTGAAGCATGGCTTTAGCTCCACCAGGCGGGGTTTCTTCCGCTGGTTGAAAAATAAACACAACGTTTCCGTTCATTTCAGCTTGATATTTAATTAAAACCTTAGCAAAACCTAGTAATGCGGCGGTATGTCCATCATGTCCGCAAGCATGCATGATGCCAGGATGTTGGGAGCGATAAGGAACATCTTTTTCATCTTGGATGGGTAATGCATCGAAGTCAGCTCGAAATGCGATACTCTTGCCGGGTTTCCCACCTGTCAATGTAGCAATGATGCCATTTCCTCCTATATTGGTTTGAATATCAAATCCGAATTCTTCCATTTTATTCACGATAAACAAAGCGGTTTCTGTCTCTTGAAAAGACAGTTCTGGATGCTGATGCAAGTATCTTCTCCATTGGATAACCTCTTGATCCTGCTGATTTATCTCCTTAGTGATCTGTGCAATTAAATCGTTTTTATCTTTTATCTCCATAGTTATATTTCCCCTTCCTAATAATTTGCGAGAATTCCCACCGAAAAAACTCAACCAAATGATTCTAAGCAGTGTATGAAATGCACTTTATTTTCTGTACGGAAGAATATAAAACACTGGTACTAACTATCAATGAATAAGATTAAATATAAGTGAAAATCCTATAATTATCAACAGGTTATCAAAAGAAAACAGCTCCTTCCTAACATTTATATCAATGTTTATCTCTTATGATTTCTCTCAAAAGGTTAAAAAACGAAAGAGACATTGACAATGTACATTTAGGGGTGTATCTTAAAAGTTATGTTATTTAGCTATAGTGATATATAAAATGAAACTTCAATCAGTGGAGTTATTAGGTACTCCTCCACTGATTGTTAGGTGAACCATTCGGGGTGCTAGCGTCCGTTACTTCCAATTAAACAAATTGGTATTCTCGTTGATTTGAAGTGGGAGTTTTACGGACGGTTGCTCCGGGATAAAATAATTCACACGTAAATGTTACAAGCCAAAATCATCTTTTTTTGATTATGGATAAAGGAGTTGACAAAGATTCGTGAAACAAAAACAAATCGCCGTCATCGGTTTAGGACAATTTGGTGGAGGCATATGTAAAGAGCTTGCTCGTCTAGGGCATGACGTTTTAGTAATTGATAAAGAAGAACGATTGGTAAATGACTATTCTAAAATAGCCACCCATGCTGTTGTCGCAGATACGACAGACGAAGAACTTCTGCACTCCCTTGGTTTGCGAAATTTTGATTATGTCATTGTAGCGATCGGTGAAGATATTCAAGCAAGTATATTAACTACTATAATTTTAAAGGATATGGGAGCGACGCATGTATGGGTAAAAGCTAGAAATAGCTATCACCATAAAATTCTCAACAAAATTGGTGCGGATTTGATTATTCATCCCGAAAAAGATATTGGCAAGCGCCTAGCTCAACGCCTAAAAAAGGATCAACTATTTGATTTTATAGAGATTTCCGATGAATACAGTATTGTAGAAATTAACACTACAAATAAACTAAGCAATAAATCATTACTAGATCTAAATATAAGTTCACGATATGGTCTTACGATACTCGGTGTTAAAAAGAACGGTAAACTTAATATTAACCCTGCCCCTGAATTAGACTTAGATTTAGGGAATGTTCTTTTTATTATCGGGAATAATCTCGATATTCAACGATTTAAAAAGGTGGAATTATAATGAAATGGTTCACTCAATTAAAATCCAAACAATTTTCTCCACCACAAGTATTAGCACTTGGTTTTGGACTTGTTATTCTTTTCGGTATGATTGGTTTAAAGTTACCTTGGAGTACTGTTGAACCTATTTCATGGTTAGACGCTGCATTCACCTCCACTTCAGCTGTAACGGTAACGGGATTAATTGTTGTCGATACTGGAACTGCCTTCACCGTTTTTGGACAGATCATTTTGATGATTTTAATTCAAATTGGTGGCTTAGGACTAATGACTTTTGCCGTTATGACTATTATGTTATTACGAAAAAAAATTGGCTTGAAAGAACGAATACTAATTCAAGAATCGCTGAATCAAACTTCGATTGGAGGAGTAGTACGTTTAATTAAGACACTCTTCTGCTTTGCCATTATCATTGAGACAATTGCAGCACTTCTGCTTGCAATCCGTTGGGTTCCTGAACATGGATGGGGATTTGGTATACTTACAAGTTTCTTTCATTCTATATCTGCATTTAATAATGCCGGATTTAGTCTCTGGTCAGATAGTTTAAGTGGGTATGTTGGTGATCCAGTCATCAACATTATCATTACTGTATTATTTATTACTGGTGGGATTGGATTTACGGTTATTTATGAAATAATGACAAAGAAAAAAGCCCGACAATATAGTCTACATACGAAGGTCATGTTAGTCGGAACACTTCTCGTGAATATTATCGCTATGCTAACAATTTTTCTATTAGAATATCAAAACCCAGAAACTTTAGGGGTATTATCTACACAAGATCAATTGTGGGCCAGTTATTTTCAAGCAGTAACACCTAGAACAGCAGGTTTTAATTCCATTGACATTAGTGCAATGAATGATAATTCACTGCTCTTAACGATATTATTAATGTTTATCGGTGCTGGTAGCGCTTCTACTGGAAGTGGGGTCAAACTTACAACGTTTATCATTATTTTCATTGCTGTTTTTTCTTACTTACGAGGAAAAAATGAAGTACAATTATTTCGTAGTAGTATTCCACTGAATATTATACATCGATCATTAGCTATTATTGTTATTAGTCTTATTATGATTTTTAGTGCTATTTTTCTATTATCTCTTACAGAAAACACTTCAATTTTTCTGATTGCGTTTGAAGCATTTTCTGCATTTGGAACCGTTGGCCTTTCGATTGGCTTAACCGAACAGTTATCTGATTTAGGTAAACCCATCATCATGGCACTGATGTTTATTGGACGTGTTGGTCCGCTAACAGTCGCCTTTGCACTAGCAAAATCAGTCAAACCAAAAATCTCTTATCCAAAAGGGGATATTTTTACAGGATAAAGTAAAAAGCGACGTTAATGCAACGTCGCTTTTTTATATCTCTCATTTTAGAAACAGTCGATTCTCAGACCTCTCAGTTAGCTTCTTAACCAATGAACAAGATAATCTTGTTTATATATATCATCAGGATACTCAACTATACCCGTGTCACCGTCTTCATAGAGCCAAGTCAGAAAATCATTGAAAGCTTCAAAATAAGAATAATACAAAAAATCAAAACTTACCGTCTCCTTGGGCATCGCATTTTTCTGACAAACTACCGAATCTGTATAATTTACATACGTACGACACGGTATTGGACGTACTTCATAGGCTAAACACTGATTCGTCTTCGTATCTAACAATGGACAAGCTAGCTCACTTTCTCGGTATTTCTTTTTAAAAGAAGAATCTTCATTAAAATCTAGTTTCGTAAGTCTATCAATTTTACCTTCATTGCATTGATAATATTATGCTAAATGTTCCGTTACCTTTACTTTCCGCTCCTCGGGGAAATTTTGAATTACCTGTTTTATTAATTTAGCTTCCATTTCTGTAATAATAATAGGAAAATAGCAACAAAAAGCACACCCCATTTGACACGTCGGGGTCAACTCAGTAATGCCTTCAATTTTTTCTACTTCTTTAGATACGAGTAAAAGCAACTCTTGAAAACTCTTTGATAACTTTTCGTCAATCGGAACAGACTGTTCATCCCAATGCTCAATAATTTGATAAAGTGAAACTTCAATCAGTGGGGGTTTTTAGGTATTCCCCCACTGATTGTTAGCCCTAAAGGATGACCTAAAGGCCTTTGAACCATTCGGGGTGCTAGCGTCCGTTACTCCCACTTAAACAACTTGATATTCTCGTTGTTTTGAAGTGGGAGTCTTACGGACGGTTGCTCCGGGATAAAAAAGAGACTCATCAATTTGATATTGTTTTGCCATATTGGCACACCGCGATTCAATTTCAGTTAGCGTCGGAAACGGAGACACTTGCATCACTTCCTTTTGAAAAATCCAGACTACCTCACTATAGCACAAAACTACAGAGATGATAGCATTTTCTAACAGATATAAAAAGAAAATAGACTCTGGCTAAACCCCAGAGTCTGTCTTTTTCATTTCTTCAACATATCGAAAACCTGTGCAACATCCTTGTCACCACGCCCTGATAAGTTAACCACTATAATATCGTCTTTTTCTAAACTAGCTGCCAGTTTTATTGCATAAGCTATTGCATGAGAACTCTCTAAAGCCGGAATAATTCCTTCTACTTTAGATAACTCTTGAAATGCCTCTAATGCTTCTTGCCCACTAACTGCCACATATTCAGCTCGACCATTCGTTTTTAGAAAACTATGTTCTGGGCCCACACCTGGATAATCCAATCCTGCCGCAATCGAATTGGTTGGCAAAGGTTGCTCGTTTTCATCCAGTAGTGTTAAGCACTTAAACCCATGAATGACTGCAGGGACACCTTTCGTGATTGATGCAGCTTCTGTTGGCTCAACACCAATTAGACGCACATCTTTTTCAGGGATGTAATGTGCAAAAGCACCAATCGCATTACTACCACCACCAACACAAGCAACAACTGCTGTTGGTAACTTTCCTTCCGCTTCTAAAATTTGACGTTTGGATTCTTCACTAATAATTGCTTGGAAATGCTTAACCATCGTTGGATACGGATGTGGACCAACTGCTGAACCTAGTAGGTAAAAAGTATTTTGATAGTTTTCGACCAAATCTTTTAATGCTGCATCGACCGCATCTTTTAATCGTCCTTGTCCCGAATCTACAGAAACTACTTTTGCGCCTAACAATTCCATTCGGAAAACATTTAACTCCTGACGCTTAATATCCACTTTCCCCATATAAATGGTGCAAGAAATGCCAAACATCGCACATGCCGTTGCAGTAGCTACACCATGTTGTCCAGCACCAGTTTCTGCAATAATACGTGTGACGCCCATTCGTTTTGCCAATAATATTTGACCAATCACGTTATTAATCTTATGCGCACCAGTATGATTAAGATCTTCACGTTTTAAGTAGATTTTCGCTCCATCAACTTTGTTCGTTAGGTTCTCAGCAAAAGTTAATGGATTTTCACGACCGACAAAAGCTCTTAAATAATACGCGAATTCTTCTTGAAACTCTTTATCCTGTTTATATTTTTCAAATTGCTCACTTAATATCGATAATACTTTTTTTAAATCGTCGGGAATATAGCTACCACCAAACTCCCCAAATAGACCTTCTCTACTCAACTGCTCTCCCACTGAACTCAGCTCCTCTATACTAAAATCTCTCTATTAGTTTAACATTTCAGACTAGTTTTGCAATTATAATTTGTATCAAAATCCTTAAATACGTAGTAACTGGTTGAATCAATGAGGTAAAGAGATCATGGTTAGCATGCTAATCGATTATGAATTATAATCAATTGCTTCATGAAGTTACCTAGTTTTTAGAGTTCGAAGCTAAGTCGCTTGGTTATAACTGTTCTGAAATGTTATCCTTAATAATAAACTTTATCCTTTCCCACAAGATAAAGTGAAACTTCAATCAGTGGGGGTTTTTAGGTATTCCCCCACTGATTGTTAGCCCTAAAGGATGACCTAAAGGCCTTTGAACCATTCGGGGTGCTAGCGTCCGTTACTCCCACTTAAACAACTTGATATTCTCGTTGTTTTGAAATGGGATTCTTACGGACGGTTGCTCCGGGATAAACCGTGAAAACCATCCGGCACTTTTAAAAAACAACAAGAAACTATATTTTGTAAGGATCTGATGGTGACAAGCGAACGCTTGTCATGTCACGCTATAGCGTGACACTTTCCCATAAGTAAAACGACAGATAACCATTCATGGTCATCTGTCGTTTTACTTATGGGAAAGCAACCATCAGACTCTACTGTTATACTAGAAAATCCTTTGCATCCATTTTAAAGATAAAAAGATAAGTCAGAAAATGAGTCAACAAAGAAATAATCTTTTTAATCAGGGCGTTCTAAAGCAAAAATCTCCCCTATTTTCGCGTAGTTATTCCCCGCTAATCGACTAACTGCAGCTAGCTTCGAAGCATCAATTCGACCGTCTTGATAAATGTTATTATCTATATGAAATCGAACAATTTCTCCAATTATTAAGTCTGCACTTGGCGCCTCTCTACCTATCTCGATTGCTTGTTCCAATCTACATTCCATTCGAATTTTTGCTTCCTTTATTCCTGGCACATGAATTTTCTCACTAGGAATAGGCGTCAGTCCTGAAAGAATAACTTCGCTTTGATCTGAGGGTAATGTTGCGGCAGTTTCGTTCACTTGCACCACATTCTTCTCATCTACTATATGTACAACAAATGATTTTGCTGACAAAATATTTCTAGCAGTATCCTTCTGATCTAATCCAGATCGTTGAATCGATATAGAAATCATTGGAGGTTGTGCAGACACAACAGAAAAATAACTAAATGGAGCTGCATTTAAGGTTCCGTCTTCAGCTAATGTCGTTACAAATGCGATCGGTCGAGGGATAATACTCCCAATCAAAAATTTATATTTTTCTTTTGCAGATAAATCTTTAGGATCTATGGACAACATACTAAAACACTCCTTTCATGAATGAGGGAAAGCTTTTATCATTGTTATATGTACTATATTAAAGGATATACTAACGAAAGGGAAACTTTAATCACTGAGAATTTTCAAATTTTCCCACTACTTGTTAATCATGAAAGATGGTACGGAAATCTTACACACGTCACTTCAGGATCAATACAAAAAAGAAAAACTTCCGACTTTTTGGAAGCTTTTCTTTTGTATTTAATGTAATACCGAGTTGAGAAATGCTTGCGTTCGTTCTTCTTTTGGATTATCGAAAATATCTGATGGTTTCCCTGTTTCAACGATTTTTCCATCGTGCATATAGACAACCCAATCGCCTACTTCTCGAGCAAATCCCATTTCATGGGTAACTACAACCATTGTCATCCCCTCTTCTCCGAGTTCTTTCATGGTTGCTAATACTTCTCCAACCAATTCCGGATCAAGCGCAGAAGTTGGTTCATCGAATAACATGACGTCTGGATTCATTGCTAACGCACGTGCAATAGCAACACGTTGTTTTTGTCCACCAGACAATTTGGATGGATACTCATTGTTTTTATCACCAAGACCCACCTTATTTAATAATTCCTTTCCTATTTCCTCTGCTTCACTTTGGCGCATCTTCTTTACTTGAACTGGTGCTTCGATAACATTTTCTAAAACCGTTTTATGTGGGAATAAATTAAAATGTTGAAATACCATCCCAACCCGTTCACGAACTTTATTTAAATTATGCGTCTCTTTTTCTATTTGCTCTCCTTCAATAATAATGTTTCCACTATTTTTGATTTCTAAAAAATTCAAACACCGAAGTAATGTACTTTTCCCTGATCCACTTGCTCCAATTAATACGACAACGTCACTCTCATTAACTTTCAGATCAATATCTTTTAATACATGCAAGTCACCAAATGATTTGTTTAATTTTTCTACTCGGATCATTTCTTTTGCCTCACTCATAATTTTCTCTCCTTTAGTCGCTTACTGCTAATTTCTTTTCGAGTCGGTTTACACAAAATGTAAGTATCAAAACAATTAATAAATAGTAAACTGCTACAGACAAAAAGTATGGCATATAATTAAAGGAGTTAGACCCTAAAGAGTTAGCCACACCGAATAACTCTTGAATACCAATAAAAGAAGCAAGGGAGGAATCTTTAATCCCTATGATAAATTGATTCCCTAGAGATGGGACAGCACGGCGAAAAGCCTGTGGTAAAATAATTCGCCGCATGGCAAGACTCTGTGTCATTCCAAGAGAACGGGCTGCTTCTGTTTGTCCCATATCAACGGATTGAATGGCTCCTCGAATAATCTCAGCAATATAAGCACCGCTATGGAAGGCTAATGCGATCGCTGCAGCCCAAAACATGGAAATGAGAAAAACATCCGTAAGTCCGTAAAATAAAATAAATATTTGAACAATTAATGGCGTTCCTCGAACAATCCAGATATACATGTCTGCAATGCGTTCCAATGCTTTCACGTTCGAAATTTTTAACATAGCAAAAAACAAACCAATCACTAACGCAATTAATAACGATACAACAGATAAACGTAAGGTAATCCATAAACCACGGAAGAAAACATCCGTACTGTTTATGAAGATTTCAAAAAATTCTATTACTGCCTCCAAGTAATTTCACTCCTTCTTATAAAGTGTAACTTCAACCAGTGGGGGTTTTTAGGTATCCCCCCACTGATTGTTAGTTGAACCATTCGGGGTGCTAGCGTCCGTTACTCCCACGTAAACAACTTGGGATTCTCACTGTTTTGAAGTGGGAGTCTTACGGACGTTTGCTCCGGGATAAAATAAAACCAATCGGTAAGAGAATATGTCTCCAACTGCTTGTAAGTTGAAATATTCAATTTTTATCGTCCGTTCATTCTCACTGATACCCATTTCATTTGCTCGGTGTTTTGAATGCGGGACGCAGACGATTACACTATCTGAACTAGCTTATGTAATCCATTTGACGACTTAAATATTCACCCTATGTGCTTCATACACATAGGGCAAATAAGCATAATCAATGATTTATTACTCTTCATCCTCTGGCTCTACTGTTATATCTACACCAATCCATTCTTCAGATAATCCTCGAAGTTCACCACTATCGATCATGTCTTGTAATATCTCATTAATAGCTTCTAGTAATTCTGGATTATCTTTGTTCACAGCAATCGCTTGCTCACTAACACCTAAATAAAATCTTGATTCAATTTCTAATCCATTATCGATACCTGTCATGCCTGTAATATCATCCGTGATTACTACATCATAATGTCCGCTTGACAAAGATTGCAATGCAACGACATCACTATCTACTTGTGGTGTATTGTCGGTATATTCTTCAGCTATTTCAATGTATGTTGTTCCACGAGCAACTGCAATTTCTCGACCATTCAAATCATCTAAAGTTTCGATATCACTATCTGGTCTCGTATAAACCACTGGACCAGAGTAATAATATGGAATACTAAAATCAACTTGTTCTAAACGTTCTTCTGTAATCGTGTGACTTGCTACGGCAATATCGTAACGCCCCTCATTAACACCAGTAACGATACCTGAAAATACAGCTCTTGTTGGGTTTGGCTCAAGCCCTAGTTCTTCTGCAATTGCTTTACCAACTGCAACATCATACCCTACCATTTCTGTTCCTTCCATATAACTAAATGGTCGAAATTCACCTGATGAAGCAAACGTCAGTTGCCCATTTTGTACTAAATCAAATTCTGATTCTACCCCTTCAGCTGAATTCCCGTCATCACAAGCCACTAAAACAAAAATTAAAACTAGTAACAATAAACTTAATACTTTTTTCATCAACTTATTCTCCTTTTGTTTTTTCCACTTTTTTCTTTTTTTACAAAAGAATTTTAAGCCCTTATCCATACTTTTAAAAAAAGTGGTGTGGTGCTTTAATTATTCTAGCAATTCATCATTCCAAATCAATCAGTAGTTACTGCCACTCCCTTCTACATTTAAATAGGATTAGTATACATAGTCAATACGAATGCAGATAATTAAGTCCACGTATATACATAACCTTACTTTTTCATGCTTAAACCACTTTTTTTAATTCTAATCATAGAGTGGACCCCTGCTTTAACTATAAAACTATGTTTCAACCACATCTATTATGTTTTTATTTGTAAGATAAATCGGGAAATCACCAGGCACTTCTAAAAAGCTATATCTTGTAAGGTGCTGATGGTGACAAGCTATAGCGTGACACTTTCCAATAAGTGAAACTTCAATTAGTGAAAGTTTTTAGGTATCCCCCCCCGCTGTTTGTTAGCCCTAAAGGATGACGTAAAGGCCCTTGAACGATTCGGATTGCTAGCGTCCGTTATTAACACTTAGACAACCTGGTATTCACGTTGTTTTGATGTGGGAGTCTTACGGACGTATACTCCGGCATAAGTAAAACGACAAGATACTATGAGTCTCTTGTCGTTTTTTCCAGTTAACATTATTCACCTTCGATGATTATCAAACTGATTTGACTTTGATTGAAAAATCGAATAGGAAGTACACTCGTTCCTAGTCCACTATCAATATACAAATAATTTCCTTGTTCTAACGTATACAGCCCCTTGTCATATGTAGGGAAAAACCCTTGATCTGGTGCGATCACACCTCCTATTCCTGGGAAACGAATTTGTCCTCCATGTGTATGCCCACTCAGTGTCAAATCAATCGTCTTCGCCACACGGATTGGTGTATGAGATAAGAGAATCGTATACAGTTCTTGATTCACTCCTTGCCAAGCAGCATCCAGATCATCATGTTTGGTTGACACATCTGCAATTCCCATCAGGTTTATCGTTGACTCCCCATTTGATATTACTGAATGTGTATTATCAAGCATCACTACACCTAGAGAAGATAGCTCTTGAAATAGCATTTCATGTGACGGATTGCCCCATTCATGATTTCCTGAAACAAAATAAACATGTTCATTTAATTCGAGTAGTTCTTCTATAAAAAGCAATACTTCCGTGAAATCTTTAGTACTGCGGTCTACTAGATCACCTGTAATGACAATGAAGTCCGGGTTAAGTTGAGCAATTTCCGTCTTGAGCCGTTGATTATTTACACCAAAATTTTTCGCATGTAAATCACTAATTTGAAGGATCTTCAAACGTGACTCTGGTGGTAATTTATCCGACGTGATTTTGGTTTCAACTACTTTGAAGAAATTTGTATCATAAAATGATTTTCCCATAACAAACAAAACGACCGTGCATAATACGAGCGCAAATAATTTCTTTTTCTTTTTTTTCTCCATTATTCTCCTCCATGTCCTATACGAAATCACGAGTAGCCATTCATAAGTTATTCCATATATATAAATAGACGAATTTTTTATAGAAAGGGTTTTATTATTGAGTTATGTATGGGGAGTAGATTCAGCAACGAATGTAACGGAAGATCTTTATCAATGTGTATTAAATAATTATGGAAAACCTGAATTTTGGGGAAGATATTTAGTTCGAGTAGAAGGAGCTGCTGAAGGAATTACACGAAAAGAAGTAGAACTTCTACACAATAGCGGGACAAAAATTTTACCGATTTATAGTAATTTCCTGATTGCCATTGGGGAACGTGAAGGAAGGATTATGGCGCAAAATGCAGCTTTCCACGCCAAACGATTGGGAATACCCGAAGGTACGATGCTGTTTGCAAACGTAGAGAATTTCTTTGAAGTGGATGCAGCCTGGATTATTGGTTACGTGGAAGCGATGCGACCTACAGGATATAAACCTGGATTTTACCATGACCCTGATGAAGGAAACTTCTCAAGTGCTTATTGTCAAGCCGTTTCACAAAATAAACAAGTTGCCGTTCAATCCGTTTTATGGAGCGCTGAACCAGAACCGGGTATTACAAGTCGTCGAGATGCACCCGAATTCGATCCTGCTAAACCGACTTGTCAAGCAAACGTATGGGCATGGCAATACGGAAGAGATGATACTACATGCCCGATTGATACCAACCTAATTGATCGTCGTCTTCATGATATGTTGTGGTAAGTGTTGTTAGCCTCGTTATTGTTTCCTCTGATGTAACGGACGCTATCGCTTTGAACCAAGTGAATCCAACTTAAAAGAAGTACTTTTTCTGACGTAACGAGTAAGAAGCACCAAGTAGTTTGATTCAATTCTGAATGCAAATGTCAAATCAATGTTTATTCTTCACAAATGTATGTAAAATAACCAAAAAAGTCGATACCAATTGGTATCGACTTTTTTTCATGTACGTTTTGCGGCGAAGCACCGTTGACCACATTCAACGTTTAGCCCGGAGGCATATGGCTCGTCTTATGCAAAATAGCTCATCGCTAAATCAATATAACACGATCACTAGTAAAATTCAATGGAAATTATTCATTCCTTTATGCTCTTGAGTATAAAAAACGGCTAGTTCCACATAATATCCTTAGTAATGTATAAAGGTGGTGGCAACTATGGATGCACAGCGCGCACAAGATATTACTTCCTCTCCAGAAATGATTAACGTCACATGTCAAGGGAAAAAAATCTATATCGAACACGTAGATCAAGATAAAGGCTTAGCAACGATACACCCGCTTGATCAACCCGAACAGAAACAAAGCGTTCCTGTAAAAGAACTAGAAGAGCATTAGTAAATATAGTAGAGCTTCCAGTTCGAACGGAAGCTCTTTTTCTTAGTTATCTAGAAAATTATAAAATTCGTTTAGCTAAGGATAACTTTTCAGAACAGAACAGAATAGACCAACGCTCTGCGCTTTTGTGCTTATAATAACTAACCTTCTCTTTTCCAAATGGAATATGCACCACTAAACATCGCAAACAATAAACCAGTGATCGGGAAGACAATCCAGTTTATATGCCACTGATGATAGACTAATCCACTTATTAGGAATACTATTACAGCCAATGGCCATATAATACTTGCAACTGCGCCGATTACTTTGTCTTCTTTTTTTTGTACTTTTTTTGGAATAGCATGTTCTTCTAAATGTAATAATGTGTTATATCCTTCTTTTATTCGACCATAATAGATAAACAAAAACACCGCAATCGTCACCATTAACAATAGGAGGACAACTCCATATACAGAAGCATTATCATGAAATACTGAAGAGATAATTAAAATCATTGGTGCAAGGATACAAAGAGCAACACCAGTAATAGTTGTTCTTACATGTGTTTGCTGAAACTGCTGATTCTCTTGTTCTAACCTTTCTTTCTCGTGTAACTGTATGTGAAAATCACTCTGAGTAAAACTAAATTTCTTCATCATGCTATCCGCGATAATAAACATGCCAACAGCGATGGTGACAAATAGAAACAAAGGGATAAGACCAATAACGTCTACCATCCTTCCTTCAAACACTTGAATATACCCATCTTCCATTAATTGTGTGATTAAAATTAAAAGTGCTGCCCCTAAAATAATCAATCCTACACCAACCCCAACCAAAATACCTGACTTCTTATTTGTTTCCAAGTAATCATTAATTTCCGTTGTAGTCAGTGTCGGAACTGGCTCTTGATTTGATTCAGGAACAACTCCTAACACTTCGATTAATTCATCAATATTACCAAATTCTGATATTACAATTCCGATGGCCTCGTGCTCAGATTTACCTGCTTCAATCAGTTCATGATATTTGTCTTCCATATTCGCTAGCATCTCTTGCTTTATCCCTTGCATTTCTTTTGTGTTTGGCAACCGACTAAACATGTTATCTAAATAATTCATAATTGTTTCCACTCTTCATCTACCCCCTTAATAAATTGATTAACAACGTTTTTGGTAATTTCCCACTCTTGACACTTTTCTTGATAATATGCTAACCCTGCTTCCGTAATTCGATAATACGTTCTTCTTTTCCCATGAGATTTGTCTTGGTAAAACGATTCAACGTAGCCTTTTTTTTCCAAACGGCTAAATGCAGAGTATAATGTTGTTTCTTTAATCACATATCTGTCATTGGAAAGTTGTTTAATTTTTTTTGAAATTTCATAGCCATATGAAGGTGTCTCTATCAATAAATATAAGATGATGGTGTCATTGTAACCACGAATTACATCACTACTGATCAATTTACCCCCTCCTTCATTACTTAATCATCTCGTCAATTACTTTGTCTGTCGTAGTAATTTAACGATAACATAATTACTACGATAGGTAAAGTAATTTGGAATATTGTTTGAAAATAGGAAAGCGTTGCGTTCTATGCCAGGACCAATGGTAACAGAATACAGCTTGCTACCATCAAACCATACTTTAATTTGACGTATCCTCCTAAGAAGTTAAAAATAGATATCTTAATCCATTAACATTTATACTTATTCCACCTGATACTTTTCAAAAATGCAACCCTAAACTTCAGTTAGTCTGAACTTGTTATGAAATAACTGTTGTTATGCCATTCTGTGTGAAAATTTAAATGAATCTCAGTAAGCAACAATTTGTAATATCTCCATGTATGGACGTAAAAAAAAGACAGTAACCATATTATTTGGTTACCCTCTTTTGCAGATTGTATGATAGCATTTACTCAAGTATCTTTCAAAAAAATTGAATCTAATATTTGTTCAATAATCTTTGTATCTCCTACAATAAATTTCAACAGTTCGTTTCGGTTTTTTCTCCATTCACTAGCTAAGGAGAGGTCTATAAAATCATTTGCACGCATAATTTGAATATACAGCTTAAGTCTAATCCAATCATTGATAAGACAAGCAATATCCCCTGGCTCATCATTGTATACCTGCTCAATTGAATAATACAAAAATTTACCTTGATATTCCCCTTTTAACATCCTAAAAACACCTAAGCCTGTCGCAACTGCAATATCGATATCAAGTGGAACATCCAACTTATATAAATAAATCATATTATTGCTCTTTTTTATCGGAGTAGGTGTGATATACTTCTGTTTACTAACATCCACAAGCGTGGAAAGATGAAGTAAGGTATCTTTAGCATTTCGAAAACGCAATATTTCCTTACTATTTATACCTAAAAAGCGATCGATTGAATAAATTGGTTTACCTGGCTCAACAGCTATAAATGATATAACCTCAAAGTCCTCACCGTTTAACATTTTATCTGCCAAAAAAAAATCTCTTATATATGCCATTGCAGTCCTGTCATGTCCCATCATGCATCCTCCTTACAGCCTACAAACGAAAAAAGAGTTGTTTAACTTTGGTAAATGCTTGATGTTCGCTTTACATTGTTCTACATTAACGTCTTTGACCAGCAAATCGAGAAGCGTATTGATTTCTATCCATAAATAACTTTATTGCTAGTAGATGATCATCGCACTATTCCTGCTATGCATTTTTTTACCAAGCTTTTAGGATCTACTCTTGCTATTTATCCTCAAACCACAACATTTTTCGTATTCGTGCGTGTGTTAACTATACCCGAATGCAATCTGTTTAAGCAGAAAGTTGAAAAGATAAGCAGTGGGACTTTTGATAGATAACGCCACTGCTTATCATTGAATTCAGGACTTTAGTTATAAAATTATTTTTATTGAAAATTTTAAGCGAACATGTCTGCTCCAAGTTTTATCAATAACTTACTATGTTAGATAAGAGATAATGATAGATTAATTGCTCCGTATGCTCAAGTGCTTCTTCATGTGTACGTTCATAAGCATGTGAGGAATCAATCCCTGGTCCAATTAAGCCGTGTACAATATCATGTCCAGCGCTAATTGCTGCGGATGCATCAGACCCATAATAAGGATAAATATCCAACTGATAGCTTACATTATGTTTTTCTGCTAGTTCTACTAGATGTTTACGTAAGCCATAATGATAAGGACCACTCGCATCTTTCACACAAATAGAAACAGTGTATTCGTCCGTAGACTGACCATCTCCCATCGCACCCATATCAACTGCTAAATACTCTACTGTTTCTGAAGGGATATTAGAGTTTCCACCATAGCCTATTTCCTCATTATTTGAGATAAGAAAATGTGTAGTGTACGGTAATTGGATACCCTCACGGATTAATCGTTTAATAACATGCATTAATATCGCTACACTCGCTTTATCATCTAAATGTCTAGATTTAATAAAACCAGCTTTTGTTGTTTCTACCCGAGGATCAAACGTAACAAAGTCACCTACTTCAATACCGAGTTCTCGTACGTCTTCTGCACTTTCTACTTTCTCATCAATTCGAACTTCCATATTATCTTGATTACGTTCAGCTGTTCCTGCATCTTGATATACATGTACAGAAGTCTGATGCATTAGAATCGTCCCTGTAAATGTCTTTCCAGAAGCAGTTTCGATTTGACAATATTCGCCTTCAATTGCATTGTAGCGAAAGCCCCCAATGAGATCGAGCTTTAAACGACCGTCTGATTTCACTTCTTTTACCATTGCACCAAGCGTATCTACATGAGCGGTTAACATCCGCTGTTCTTGACCATTTTCCCCCGGTAATGTAACAATCAGACCTCCTTTACGGTTTCTTGTGGTTTCGACACCTAAATCTTGAAAGTATTTTTCTACGAACTGAATCACTTCACCTGTGTGCCCTGAAGGACTCGGAATTTTTACTAACTGTTTGATTAATTGTACTTTTTCGTTGTGTTTCATATTTTTCCCTCCTTTATAATTAATTTTATTGTAGCGTTAAGTTTACATCGGAACAACCATTTAATTGATACTTCCATCCTTCGAGAAATGATAATATGGCACAAAACTCTGGTAGAAATAAACAATTTTCCCCTTCTGTTTTTCGAGAATACAATGAGGAAAACACCCGATCTTTTCAATTTGCATGTTTGTATCTATTCACAAAGAAAAAAACTTGCTAAACTTTACATAGAGGGAGGTGAATAGACATGCATCGTCCAATTCGCATTGCCGACTTCCATATAATCAAAAAATCGAATACAATTGATAAAATCCCAAAAGGGGTTCAACTTATTCAAGCGCCAAAAATTTGGGAGCAAACAAGAGGAGAAAATATTACCATTGCTATCCTTGACACCGGTTGTGACATCAATCATAGTGATTTAAAAGACCGAATCATTGGAGGCCAAAACTTTACGGATGATGATCAATGGGCAAGAAATAATTTTCAAGACTATCAGGGTCACGGAACGCACGTAGCTGGAATTATTGGAGCTTCGCAAGACACTAATGGAATTGTCGGGGTTGCACCTATGGTGAATTTGTTAATTGTAAAAGTCCTCAATCGTGATGGTTATGGAGAATATGATTGGCTAATCCGTGGAATAAATTATGCCATTGATAGAGATGTGGATATTATTTCACTGTCATTAGGAGGACCCTTTCCACATAATGGTCTATTTAAGGTCATTAAAAAAGCAGTTCTAGATCATCATATTCCCGTTGTGTGTGCCGCAGGTAATGATGGCGATGGTGATCATCGAACAGATGAAGTTGATTTTCCTGCTTCTTATCAAGAAGTGATTAGTGTTGGTGCGGTTAATTTTGAAAAAAACACGTCGATTTTCTCAAATTCAAATAACAAAATCGATCTTGTTGCTCCAGGAGAAGGGATCAATTCCACCTATTTACATGGAGGTTATGCAACGCTAAGTGGTACATCGATGGCAGCACCACACGTTTCTGGAAGCCTTGCACTTCTTAAAAATATTACAAAGAAACAATTTAATCGTACCCTAAGTGAACCGGAACTATACGCTCAATTGATTAAACGAACGATTTCTTTAGGTTACCCTGCTACGTTAGAAGGGAATGGCCTATTATACCTCAACCTGCTTGATCAATTAACCGATTCATTTAACCAATTCAAAAACGAATCAGTCTCACAATTAATCATCTAACCTTCCTACTCAACACGACTTTCGCTATACTAATATTATCTCGAAAAAAGGAGTTTTACCTTCATGCAAAAATTACAATTTGAATCTTCTTGGGCTCACACCATTTCTTCACGTGATCAAACAGATATTCAACACTTCTTTCATCAGATAGACGAATATGATTCTAACGCTGCTCTATTATTAAGTGAAACAAACATAAAACTTCTTCCGTTTTGGCAAGCAAAAAACCATCAGGATGAGTTGTTAATTAGTGCATTTATCGTAAATGATAGTCAAGATCGTTTAACAATAGTCAATGAAATGATTAAATATTATCGTTTCAACCAAGAAATCGCGAAACAAGTATTTACCATTTCTAAATTAGTTATCCCTCCTAAAACCACGCTACCTTGGACATTTATTTTTCCTAAACAATCCGTCAATCCAATTCCTAATATTCAAAAAGACCGCACGGTAGTGTTTCGTTGAAAAAAGTGATTTTTTTACTGGGAGGAAGGACTTCTCTACTTCTTGTATTTTTTTCTTGTGGAGAATATAATCCGACTGCTTTTTTTGCAAAAAATCCAAGGTAAACAGATTAGAAGAAAAACCGAAAAAGTTCACCCGGTCCTTTAAAAAAACAATAAGAAGATATATTCGGAAAGGGGTTAATGGTGACAAGCTATAGTGTGACACTTTCCAATAAGTAAAACGGTAGATCCTACTGTTATACTAGAAAATCTTTTGCATCTTTAAGATTTAACAACGATAAAGTGAAACTTCATTCAGTGGAGGTTTTTAGGTTTTTAGATATTCCCCCACTGATTGTTAGCCCTAAAGGCCCTTGAACCATTTGGGGTGCTAGCGTCCGTTACTCCCACTTAAACAACTTGATATTCTCGTTGTTTTGAAATGGGAGTCTTACGGACGATTGCTCCGTGATAAATATCGCTATAAAGCTAATTTTTAACTTTCTTATCTTGTAAAAAAGGTTTCCGTCACATGGACAGAAACCTTTTTGTTATGATTCAATCAAACGATCTATTAATAATGAGCTAACAACCCTTTTTTCATTGCATAACGTTCACAATATAAGTAAGTAGCTAATCCAATGATGAAATAGACAAGTGCATTTGTAGTTAATACGAGGAAATTTGAGAAACCTAATTCATTAAGTGTTAGCCCTTCTACCATCACTGCACGAATCATATCCACGCCTTTCGTAATAGGAAAAAACACAAGAAATGGGGCTCTAGACAGGGAAACAAACGTTAACGCTGCTAGAACAAATTGAAAGATCTGTAAAAAAGCTTGGATTTGCTTCACAATTACTGTTAATCCAGCAATAATGAACGACAGACCGAACATGCTAATACAAGTAAGTAAGAAAATCGGTATGATTGTTACAAAATCAACATTTAACGATTGACCAGTTGTTAACATAGACAAATAAAGTAAGACAATCATCATCGCCGCCGTTAATATTCCTTGCGCCAATAGTCTTGCTGATAAGATCCTCCAAATACCACTAGGTGACATTCCTAGCTGTTCAAATGTTCCTCGAGTAGCTTCCGTAAGAATCTCATATCCTTGGCCATTGACAATGGTTATGGTTAGATACCAAAAGATATAGTTCACTATCGTATTTTGAATGGTTGCATCAACAGTTCCGGGGGCTCCTACCGAGTGGATCCCAGCAAACATCGCCATAAAAATTATATAAACCGTTAATAACATAGCGATTGTATTCGGTAAATAACGTCTTAATTCAATGGTCTCCTTACGAAAGTTCGCTTTAAACAGATTGAGATTTGACTTGATCCACTCCATTAGTTGTTTCCCCCTTTACTATTTTCATAAAAACTTGCTCGAATTGAATTATTTCTCGATCAATTGCTTCCACAGGTGTTTCGTTCAGCTTTAATATGTCAAATAATTGATAAATATCTTCCGTTTTCAATAACTCAACACTAAGCTTTGGTTGTATTCGATTGGATTCGTATTGATAATCAAGAAATCTTTCCTTGATTAAATGCTCCTGTTTCTCATTTAAATGCTCACCTAATGTAATCGTGTAGGAACGCACTTCAAATAATTTTAATAAATCCTCAATTCGATCATCGGTCACTACTTTTCCTTGATTAATAATAATCGTTCTTTCGCATATATCCTGAATAACGTCCATGTCATGGGAACTAATAATGACTGTGCGATTCTCTTCTTTGGCGATCGCTTTTAAAATTTCTCTAACTTCATATCCCGTTTCAATATCCAAGCCCAATGTTGGTTCATCTAATAAAATAACTTCTGTATCAGCTAACATTGCAACTGCAATGGCAAGTTTTTGTTGCATCCCGCGAGATAAACGGTTTACTAATTCCGTTTCCTTATCTTTTAAACGAAATTTTTGCAACAAATCTTCCACTCTACTTGCTACATTTTTTCGCGATACTCCACGATTACCTGCAAAATATTCAAGGTTTTCTCTTACTGTTAATCGCCAATATAAATTTCTACTTCCCTCTAACACCGCACTAATATGTGTTAAGGCACGAAGTCGATGTTTTTCGTTATCTACACCATTAATCAAAATTTGTCCGCTATCTGGTTTTAATAATCCACAGATCATTTTTATTGTTGTTGTCTTACCAGCACCATTGGGTCCAAGCAAACCAATGATTTCTCCACGCTTCACTTGAAAGGAAATGTTATCTACTGCTTGAATCTTTTCCTTTGTTTTTCTTTTTTGATAAACTTTTGTTATCCCAGACACTTCAATAATAGAATCCATTCAACCATCCTTTACTAGATTAATAACATATATTATATAATAACTTGAAAATAATAGAAACCATCACTAGTTGGAAATTTTCTCAGACTTAGGGCGGAGATCGTGATTTCTATGGTCCTATATCATCATTTGCTTTCTGTTTCTTAAGTATAAAAAAACTCAAGAATCAAATTATGATTCTTGAGTTTTTTCATTAATCCTCGTCTTTAATATCAATGTCT
Source organism: Natronobacillus azotifigens (assembly GCF_026805325.1). Taxonomy (GTDB): domain Bacteria; phylum Bacillota; class Bacilli; order Bacillales; family Amphibacillaceae; genus Natronobacillus; species Natronobacillus azotifigens. The sequence goes on along the minus strand of NZ_JAPRAT010000001.1, from coordinate 123,492 downwards.
TCTGGGATCGGTTCTTGCAGATATTCTTGCATCATTTGTCTGTACTTCTCCATCTGCTTTTGATGGGTTTGAAACTGATCTTTATTTAATAAATAATTTTCTCCATCATAAAGTGCCCGAATCTTTTGTTGGAAAATCAACTGGCGTACTTCCGGTTCGCTGATCTCTAAATAATCAGCAGTCTCTTTGATCGATATATACATCGTTGTCTTCATCCTTTCGATTTCTGAAAAAATAGATCTGGAACGTTCGCTTCAAATCGAAGTTGTTCCTTTGTTGTCGGATGAGTAAACGCTAATACTTTTGCATGTAGTCCTAACCGACCAAGTATGTTTGATTTAGAGAAATACTTTTTATCTCCCACAATTGGATGACCAATATGAGCCAATTGAACACGGATTTGATTTTTTCGACCTGTCTCTAGTTGAACAGCCAATAAAGAAAATTGCCGATTTGTTTGAATCCTTTCATAATGCAAAATTGCTTGCTTTGCTCCGTTTGTTGATTGGCTCACATACATTTGATGTGTTTTTGTTTCTTTTAACCACGAAGTTATCGTACCTTTAGTTTGCTTTACTTCTCCTTCTACCAAAGCAATATATGTACGTTCTTCAACGACTTGCTTCCAATTATTCTGTAACTTGTGCTTAGTTTTTTCATTTTTAGCAAAAACCATCACGCCTGAAGTATCTCGATCCAATCGATGAACAATAAAAATACGATTCGCTGAATTTTTTTTACGTACATAACTATTTAATTCACGATAAGCAGTTGGCTGTTGGTCTTTACCAGTAGCTATCGTCAATAATCCAGCAGTTTTGTTCACCACAATCAGATCATCGTCTTCATAAAGTATTTTTACACCATTTAGTTTTTCTGTTCGTGGTGCTTGTTTTAGAATGGTTACTTGTTGACCTGGTTCAAGTGCATAATTATAAGCCGTCTCAACCTCTCCGTCCACTAGTACTTGTCCTCGTGCAAGAATTGCTTTCGTATAATTCCTTCCTCGATCCACTACTTGTAATAAAAAAGCTAACAGTAAAGAAGATTCTGTCACCTTAAACTGTTGTCCATTCATTTGTTTATCCATAATACGATGCCAACTTTCTTTTCGTAATATCCATTATCTTCATTCTGTCATTTTATCTCCCATACATGCAAGTATATCTCAGTGCTTTTTAGAAAAGGAAAAGTCCCAGACAATGCTGGAACTAGTGAAAAAATCCGATTTTATCCCGGAGCAACCGTCCGTAAGACTCCCACTTCAAAACAACGAGAATATCAAGTTGTTTAAATGAGAGTAATGGACGCTAGCACCTCGAATGGTTCAGCTAACAATCAGTGGAGAATACCTAAGAACCCCTTTTGATTGAAGTTTCACTTTATTTCTACTTCACCCAATCTCTAACTAACATCCCATAGACGACGTGATCAACAAAATGATCCCCTAACCATTCTGCTCCCCGAATTGTACCTTCTTCCACAAAGTTTAATTTCTCAGCAACTCGACGACTAGATTTGTTAAATACCGCTGCCCGGATTTCAACACGATTGAGTAACAATTCAAAAAACGCATAATCAATTAGAGCAGATACTGCTTTCGGCATAATCCCTTTTCCAGCATAATCCTCTCCAAGCCAATACCCTATTTCTGCTTTTTTATTTTGCCAATCAATCGCATGGAAACTCACTACACCAGCAATTTCGTGGTCATATAAAATTACCGTGGTTAAACTTTTACGTTCTACATATCCTTTGAGTGAGGCGTCCACAAAGGAATAGGTATCTGCCGGCTTCGTTGTATGATCTACCCATGCTAACCACCTACGTAAAAAAGTTCGTGAACGATGGATCAAGTTGTATAATCGGTCAGTATCTTGATAATCAATTAATTTCAATGCTAAACCAGGCTCAATTTCATGAATAAACATTCAATCCCCCCCATTTCTTTCTATTATACGAAATAGGAAGTGGTTTTGTACGCATTAATTTTTAAAAAGAAAAAAATCTTCTGAATTATAAGCGAGCGTATCGATCGATGAAAATCAAGATACAGATCCTTGTTGTAATAGCCGCGGTGCGAAAAATTTTATGCCAATTGCCCCAAGTGGTGCGGTGATAAGAATCGATAGAACAGCAATCGCTAAAATCACATTCCCAGCTGCAACTCCAGCTGCAAGTGGTAAAGATCCAATAGCTGCTTGGACTGTTGCTTTTGGAGAATATGCAATCATACAAAATATTCTTTCTTTCTTATTTAAATTGGATCCAATTGTTGCAATCATCACACCAATACTACGACCAATTAATCCAACTGCAATAATAACGACACCTAATAAACCAGCTTCAACAGCTACCTCTATGTTTACCTCGGCACCAACTAGAGAGAACAGGATAATTTGAGCAAACACCCATACTTTAGCTAATTTTTCTGAAAAGAGAATCGCTGTTTTGCTACGCTTTTCTAAAATGATAAGACCAATTGTCATTACACCTAACAAGCTAGCTATACCAATCCATTCACCAAATTCAAAATACAAAATAGACAATGCTAACAACAGTAATAGTTGTTCCGTATTTCTATTTGTAAAACCTTTGACACGGAATATATAAAGTAAAACAACAGCTACAAGAACTCCTCCAAGAATTCCAGCCCCAATACTAAGTGGGATTTTCCCTAATTCAACAAACACATTTGAATCACCCGATACGCCTAACCCGAGAAAAAAAGTAAACAAGGTAATCGCAAACACGTCATCGATGGACGTTCCTGCCAACAATAGAGTTGGTATTTGTTTATCATCACCATAACCTTTTTCTTTTAACTCTAACATTCCCGGCACAACAACTGCTGGAGACACAGCCGCTAAAACAAAACCAAGCATACCCGCTTCAGCAAAACTAAGGTCCAGTAAAAAATACGATATACCAAGCACTGTTAATCCTTCCAAAATACAAGGAATGCTACTAATGCGTAATGCCACGCCCCCAACTTTCGCTAAGTTTTCGCGCTTCAAACCAAGTCCCGCGCGTAGTAAAATAATAATCAGGGCTAGGGCCCGTAAATCTTGTGAGATCTGCAACATATCCGAATTGATCCAATTAAAAACATAAGGACCAAATACAACACCGACGATTAGCATACCTAGCAATCCGGGTAACCGTAATAAACTAATTAACTTTGCTGCTATAAATCCAAAAATCAATAGCATTGCTAAACTTTCTAACATAGCCTGCACCTCTACTTGAAATTTTTTATACTATAATTATGTATATTGCCTATTCAAACTATTTTATAATCGAACAGCTTACCACCTAATTATCAATACATAGCTATTCTACCCGATAACAAAGCATTGACACAAACAGCTTAGTAAATGATTTTTCTTCTCACTTTAATGATGTTAACGTGAGGATGGGGATCAAAAAATACTGTAACTTTTTTAAGGCGAGTTTTTCACCTAGGTTAAGGGCAGGAGATAACGCTAACCTGGTCAAGATTGCTGATCTCGCTTAGGTTGCGGGCAGAAAATGCACCTAACCTCGTTGAAACGACCTCTTTCACCTAGGTTAAGCCATAAAAAGAGTTACAACCTCATCGAAACCACCTCTTTCGCCTAGGTTAAGCCATAAAATGAGCTGCAACCTCATCGAAACCACCTCTTTCGCCTAGGTTAAGCCATAAAAAGAGCTGCAACCTCGTCGAAACCACCTCTTTCGCCTAGGTTAAGCCATAAAAAGAGCTGCAACCTCGTCGAAACCACCTCTTTCGCCTAGGTTAAGCCATAAAAAGAGTTACAACCTCGTCGAAACGACATCTTTCGCCTATATAATTAGGCCATTTGAAATAAATACTGTTTTCAACAAACAAATCTTCTTTTTATTATAATTGACATTAACAGATCGTTACGATAGTGAGGTTACCTTTTTAATGATTTTAGCATGTGAACTAGGTTTCGGATCCCGTGTACATAATCACCTTTGGCGCATCAGTATCATTGCTAGCATATTTGTCAAAGCTTGCACCGAGATAAGCTCGCAATCCATGATCTTATTTCCGGTACGATTGACCTCTAAAGATATTAAGTATGAATGGAACAAAAGAAATCGCCTATCGTTATAGGGATTTCTTTTATTCGTGAAAAACTGATCGATTTTATTTACCAAGCTGCAATGGCACCATCAGTTCGAGATTCTGTTCCTCCTTGAAGTACCCCTGTCTTGGGGTCACGCCAAATGATTTGACCACGACCAAAGCTAACAGACTCTAAGGCGATCTGAATCTGATGACCTTTTCTTGCTAACGCTTGGGCTGTGGCAACCGGAAATGTCGGCTCTACAAGAACTTTCTTACTTTCCATCCATTGCCAACGTGGTGCGTCTAGAGCTGCTTGGGGATTCATTGCAAAGTCAATCGTATTCATAATTACCTGTAGATGCCCTTGTGGTTGCATGTAGCCACCCATTACCCCAAACGGCCCCACTGCTTGATCATCTTTCGTCAAGAAGCCAGGTATAATCGTATGGTACGTGCGTTTACCACCAGCTAGTGAGTTATCATGCGTTTTATCTAGAGAAAAATCTGCTCCCCTATTTTGCAAAGAAATTCCAGTACCCGGTACAACGATTCCTGATCCGAATCCCATATAATTACTTTGAATAAAGGATACCATATTCCCATCATCGTCGGCAGTAGCTAAATACACTGTACCTCCACTTGGTGGCGTACCCGGTTCAGGCATTAATGCTTCTTCCCCAATTAAATTCCGACGTTTTTTCGCATATTGCTCTGACAAAAGTCCTTCGACAGAAGATTTCATTTGCTCTGGGTCGGTAACATATTTTTGTCCATCTGCAAATGCTAATTTGATTGCCTCGATTTGTTTGTGATACCGCTCAACTGATTCGGCGTCTTCAAAAGACCATTCTTTCAAAATATTCAAGCCCAATAATGCAACAATCCCTTGCCCATTCGGCGGAATTTCCCAAACCTCATAACCTCGATAACTTACTTTAATCGGATCAACCCACACTGGTTTAAATGTAGCTAAATCAGCTTCAGTCAAAAAACCCTTATGTAACGTGGACTCTGCTGCAATTTTTTTAGCTAGCTTTCCTCGATAAAAACTTTCTGCTTTGGTCTCTGCTATTTCTCGTAAGGTACTTGCATGCCCTGGTGATCGCCACATTTCACCAATTTGTGGGGACCTACCATTTGGTGCAAAGGTATCAAACCAGTGTGCAAACATAGGATCCGTAAACTCTTGTTTATAACGTTTATACGCACGGTTCCACATATCACCTAGTACAGGGCTAATTGGGTAACCTTCTTCTGCATAATCGATCGCAGGTTTTAACACCTCCGTTAATGGAAGTTTACCAAACCGCTCGGACAGTTCCGCCCATGCCCCCGGGGCGCCTGGTACAGTAACCGGTATCCAACCGAATAACGGCATCTTTTCATGTCCTTGTTCTTTTACTTTCTCAATTGTTATGGATTCTGGCGACCGCCCGCTTGCATTTAACCCATACAATTTGTCTTTGATCCAAACTAGTGCAAATGCATCGCTACCAATTCCATTCGAAGTAGGTTCAAGTACGGTTAAAGCAGCTGCAGTTGCAATCGCTGCATCTACCGCATTTCCTCCTTGTTTCAGTATATCGCGACCCACTTCAGCAGCTAACGGTTGTGAAGTAGCTACCATTCCTTTTTTCGCAAATGTAGTCACACGTTTCGCTGGGTGTGGATGATGTAAATAATTATTCATTTAATACGTCACTCCTCGTAGTTGTTGACAATACTAACTTAAATTATTTTATCACAGTTATACTGTTCCTTCCTATTCAAACCATCTAGTCTAATGAACTCCCACCAAAACAATAAAGGTTCCAGTCATATTAACCGGAACCAAGTTATCATTCTCTAATTAATGTTAATTCAGTTGTTACTCCATAATGATCACCTGAGGGGAAATCAATATAACGGCCCGTAACTCCGCCAAAGTTTTTTTCTTGCTCATAGTAGCCTAATTCTTTAATCACTTCATCATTATGGAAAAAAACCAAGTGATAATCAGGTGAAATTACATCCAAATTTGCAGTGGTAGCTGTGTTTGCATTTTCCAATTCTTCTACTAATCCCTCAATGAACTCTTCATCATCTATAACTCCAATCCGTTCACGATCTTCCCAACTTCTTACTTCAATTTCTGTAACTGGGTTGTCAAACAGATCATTACTACCGCAAGCAACAAGTAATATAACAACAAGTATAAGTAGACCCGTTATTTTTTTCACTTATTTCCCTCCTTCTTCCATTCTTACATAGCATTACCCTCAAATTGTATTAAACAAACTAATCGACATATTTTCTATTCAACAACGTATTTACAAATCTCCAGAACATAGATAGCATGTTGAATGATTAATAACAATTTTATTACGAGGACTTACAGGTTACGATGAATAGAGATTCCAATAATACGAGTGGATGTGTTTATGCGGCATTTGGTGTATCATTTTATCATTCCCTAAAAACTCAATAGATTTTAGCATATAGAGTGAACTTCAATCAGTGGGGTTTTTTAGGTATTCCCCCACTGATTGTTAGCCCTAAAGGATGACCTAAAGGCCCTTGAACCATTCGGGATGCTAGCGTCCGTTACTCCCACTTAAACAACTTGGTATTCTCGTTGTTTTGAAGTGGGAGTCTTACGGACGGTTGATCCAGGATAAAATGGTAATTATGATTTGAATTTACCATATTATGAAGTCATTGGTTAATCACAAAGAAAACAAGATAATATATGATTACTGAAGATTACCGAAAATCTGCTTGCAAACTATGTAAGGAAACGCCACAAAAATATGTTTGCTGACGTTTCTCTTTTTTGACATCTACAGACCTAACATTTTCATCAACGGACCTGCTTGACTTGCAATACCCATCACACTTTGAACGCCGTTGCCTACTTTTTTGATATCAAAATTGCCATTTTCATCTCGAATTAATGCGTCTAACCCTCTTGGTCTTTGTTGTGCTTGCGGTTGCTGTTGTTGTATTTGTTGTTGAGGGATCTGTTGTGGTTGATTATAAGACGCTTGTTGTGGTTGTTGATTATAAAATTGTTGCGCTTGCTGTGCTTGCTGTCTTTGTGGTGCCATAAATCCTCTTCGAAATGGACTGGTAACTTGGCCCTGGCCAAATGGATTATTGTTTTGAAATGGGAAGCCACCGCCCATTTGGTTCGTGTATCTCGTCTGATATTGAGGACCAAATGGTTGTTGTTGTCGGGGGCCTAATGGAAACATAATAATCCCCTCCCTTCTTGTTACTATAAACTATGTAGCTGATATTTCATTGCCACGGTAATACCACTAAGACACCGGTTATTGATTCATTTGCCTTTGTTTAATTATTCCCTTTTCAAAAGCCTGCTACATTTGAATAGTATGATACTGGTATGTACTTTTGTTAACCACTTCTTCTTCCATATCCATTTTGAAAAACCAATCGATATAATTATCGATTGGTTCACCTATTACCCTACTCTATTACCTTTATAATTTACTCGTAGTTCCAATTGTTTAATAGCTTCGGTTAGAGAGGTATCATCTATTGCTAGTTTTAATTCATTGAAGTCAAAACTAGAAAATAAAGGAATATTCGTTTCGATCGTAGCTAATTCTTTACTGATCGTAACCATTTCTTCTCCTCCCATCAATTTCTTCTTATAACGGTTAAACTTTGGATCTAAACCATCCAATTGCTCATATAAATTCTCAACAGATTTGTATTGCTGAATCAACGGCAAAGCAGATTTCGCTCCAACCCCCGGGCATCCCGGAATATTATCACTCGCATCCCCTAGCAACGCCTTTACATCGACCCATTGACTAGAATGAATACCATATTCCTCTTGAAAATGATCAATCGTATACACGGTTTCCATTTTCTTTTGTGCAATAACCTGTGATGTTTGTGAATTCAAAAGTTGTAATAAATCCTTATCATTACTATAAATAAGACAATGACCGTCTGTATCATTCGTCCATCTCGATGCTAGTGTTCCTATTACATCATCCGCTTCATAAGGAGGAGCAACAAGTTGAGCCACTCCGATATCTGCTAAAGATTTCGTTAACGTTTCATATTGTTGAATAAGTGGTGTTGGCAACTCATTTCGACTTGCTTTATAAAAATCATATTTTACGCGTCTACTCGTTTCCTCTCGCTTCACATCCCAAGCAATTGCAAGGTGACTTACTTGATGCACTTCAACCAAATTAAACATTTTTTGAAAAAACACACGTAAAGCATTCGTATATAAACCATCACTGGTTTTCGTTAATTGCTCTTCCGTTCTATTATATGCCGTAGCAAAATATCCTCTACTTAACAAATTAAAACCATCTATTAATAATAAAGTCTGTTGTTCCATATACTCTCTCCCATTTTAGTTTGAATTCTATCAAAAATTACGTCATCTATTATAACATGGATAAACAGAAATAGTTTCATAGCAAGAAGAAAGACATCTTGTTGACAAGCTTACCCTCAGCACTACCATGCCTTTTCATTGTTCTTATCCAAATAGAAAGTACAATCTAGTGCGATTGTATACGCAAATAATCACCAAAACCACCATAATAGTTATGTTCCTTTAAGTATTCTTCTGTTTCGATATCCATCTGCAAAACCACATCAACCCAATAATCATCTTTAATTGCATGATCTCTATACTTATCAAAATAAACATCTGAATTTGCATTACTTAATTCTTTGGCACCTTCAACATATATTTCAATCACATGAACCCAACGTTTATTTAATTCATTCACAACCGTAATTTTTTCTAGAAATTCTTCATCCAGAGAATAGTTTTCTTCTCTACCTAAAGCGTAAGGGAACTGCTCAATCGATTGTTCTATTCCCTCTTCTTCAGCAATGTTCCAAATGAGACGTTGAAAAAACCAAGCAATATCACTAGCGTTCAGTGAAGGAGAATTATTTACCTCATCTCTACCAAGCCTACGTAAATCTATCGCGAAATTTTGATATTCTTGTGCAATTCGAACAATTTCATAATTGTTGTGATAAAGGTTCATAACTTCTTGCAAAGAAATTGTTCCGGATTGCAAAATCTCATTATACATCTTCTCATTATTTATGACACTCGAAGACAAACGAGAAAAGTCATTCTCCACTTGCATAGATAAGTAGGATTCATATCTTTGTTTCTCTAAATACTGGTTTATAGCATAAACAAAAAAGACAACCACCACTAAGGATAACAAGATAATTTTTATCTGTTTGATTTTCATAAAAGCAACCTTTCAAATGAATTTAGTTCATCATTCCATTTTCTATTTTTCTTCCTTTTTATTTAGTACTTCATCAGTGATCTTGCACTCTTTACGCAACCGCAAAACGAAACGAACAATTTCTTTTATAACTAAAAGAACCAACAGCCCAAACAGGATTCGAATCAAGGATTTCTCTAAATTACCAATAAATAAAAATGCCAGGACGCCTAAAAGATAAAAAACAATCATCCCACCATGAAAAATACGCCAATCAAATTTTTCAAAGAACTTCAATCTATACACCCCTTATTGCCATTAAAATCATACAATTTATTGTTGTAAATCTTCTTCATGTTACCGATTCCGGAAAACCTCAAACCTTATCCTTATTTTATCATAAGTTTCTAACTTGTAATCATAATCTTCTTAAAGAAAAGAAGCAAGAAACATAAGCGTTTCTTACCTCTTTTTTCTTCTTGGCTAATTTACTTTACTAATATTCCACTGTTGTTGAAAACCGTTATTTAGATCCCATTGAACAATGTTCCCACCATCATCTAATGTGCGATTGTAAGCATCCAGTGCCTTCCCACTGAACCTGTTTATCAATGTAAAATACCCATCACTATTTCGATGAATCGACCATTGTTGATTCGTACCACCTAAATGCCTCCATTGAACAATATTTCCACCATTGTTCGCATCCCAGGCAAAAACTTCTAGCGCTTTCCCGCTGTGTTGATTAATGATTTCATAGTACCCCTCATTGTTTTGGATGAAAATCCAACGTTGACAGGGATGAAAGTTTCTTCTCCACTGTTGTACGTTGTCTCCGTCACCCAATCCAGCATTGCTAATTTCTAAAAGTTTACCACTATTACGATTTACTATTTCGTAGGTTACGTTATTTTCGAAGTATGCTTGGTTATGATTTCTACTATTTCCCGTATTCGTGTTATTACTCCCACCTTCGATACTTACAAGGGTTCCTGATGTATCAATACGATTACCTCGAACAACATTACTATTTGATGCCCCTGTCAAACGAATTCCGATGTTACTAAAACTAGCAAATGTGTGAATTTCATTATTGATAATTTGATTTTGACTACCAGGTGCCAAACGAATAACCGCTTCAGGATTTAGTGATGGATCTAGCTGTTGGAAAACATTTTCACTAAATGTGTTATGATCCGCTTGAACTAGCATTCCATGTATTCTTGAGTCAATGATCGTATTTTTGGATACTGTGTTGTTATGAGCACCAGTCAAAACAAATATACCTCTTGGATAGTTTTGTATCACATTATGTTCGACAATATTATGCGATCCACCATTTGGTATGCGAATTCCACCATAGGTGTCCGATTGTTGTACCTGATTTATTACTTGGTTGTACGTAACGGTGGTATACGTTGCTCGAGAAAGATTAATTCCACTACCTCCACTAGAATTCGTAATTACATTATGTGTGACTACATTATCACGAACGTCACCAATTGCATGGCTCTCACTACCAAAGGCAATTGCATGACCACTCGTTTGATCAAAGACACTATCTCTGATCACAGAATTCTTTAACCTTCTTAACAAAGCGCCAATTGTTGTATCTCTTACTTCTATTCTTTCTAATCTTAAATTGCTAACATCTGCATCAATATTTAATCCACCAACTTGACCTAAACCTCGAGACGCACGATTTGCTCTGTCCGCATCAATCGTTAAATCGGAAACTGTTACATTTAAGTTATTCGAGTTGCCTCGCATAATCGGATTACCGATAACGTAATTATTACTTGTTCCCACTTTCTTTAGAACAGTTCTGCCCATTCCCTCTCCAACTAGATTCACTCCCGCATGAAACCGGACAGCTTCATTGATGGAGTACGTACCAGCGGGAATAAAGACTGTACCTTCTACCCCCCGATCATAAAAGTAACGCATTGCATCATGTAAAGCATGAGTTTGTGAAGATTCTACGCCAGGTGTAAATCCGAAATCAGCTGCATTAACTACCTCTCGTGCATGAATTTTTTCCTGTCCATTTAAAAATGCAAAAGTAAATAAAACAAATACCATAACAAGTAACCGGTTGGACAATATTTTTTTAAACGCTAACATGTTAAATCCCTCCTATTTAGTTTATTTACCGAAAACTACCCTCCTTCCAAGTATTTATATACACCTTATTAAAGCGCTTACATAATAGTAGGCGATTGGTGTTATTTAGGATAAAGAAGTGATTTGATGAATAATAATAATAATCATTTACCACATTCTACAAGAAACGAAATTATCCTTCTATGTATAAATAAAAAAGTAAAAAGTTTAGAAAATAATACAAATAGAGTGAATCTTCAATCAGTGAGGTTTTACGAACGGTTGCTTCGGGATAAAGGAATCAAAGTAAGCCCACTACCCGATGATGACTTAACATAGATCGATTCGTGAAGTTGCTCAGTATTTTGCATTCGAAGCTGGAGGTGCTGTTTTTGTTACAAAGAGTTATCCACTATTTCAATTATTACTGCTTCAGTAAACAAAAACAGCAGCCATTATTAGCACTGCTGTTTTTTTACTTATTTGCTCATCTTCATCTCAACAGGTAAAACTCGCATAATCCCCTCTAGATTTTCTTGTTTTTCTAATTCTGATAAATACATCCGAATGACCCCTTGATCATCATTACTTCTAATTAATCGCCCGATACCTTGTCTTAACCGAAGTAACATGTACGGCTGATCAACCTCACGAAAAGGATCCTGTACATGTTTTCGTTTCGCTTGAAAAACTGGATCTTTTGGCGGAAATGGCAAGGAAGCAATCAACACTTGGCTTAAAGTTTCTCCTGGAACGTCCAAACCTTCCCACAGATTAAAAGAACAAAGCACTGAATCAATATTTGTTTGAAATGATTGCACCGTTTCACTAATTTCACGATCACCTTCGTACAACATTATAAAATCCCAATTTTGCTTTTCTGTCCATGAACGAAATTGATTCATTTCCGTTAAATCCGAAAAAAGAATAAGTGATTTTCCTTGATTTTCATTTAATGCCTGGCCAATCTGCATCCATCGAAATTCTTTTTCTTCATCATTGGTTATATAACCGTGTATTTTCATATTAGTGTCATAATCAAATGGTGAATCTACCGAGAAAGATTGATACGAGCTAATACCCAAACTATTAGCTAAATAAGAAAAGTCGCCCCCCTGCGATAATGTCGCGGATGAAAATACAAATGGGATGTTTTGAGAGAATACATCCTTTCCTAAAACATCTTCCACTAACCTCGGCATAATCACAAACGATGTGTCGGTTTCTTTTTCCTCTATCCAATAAACACCCTGATCTTTATTTAACAAAATAGACAAACCATAAGCATAAAACTCCAAATATTCTTCGATGATTTTGACATGATAAGCATCAATCGTAAATAATTCCGAGTCAAAAACTAATTGTTCTAACAATGCTTCTACCTTTTTGGCTAGCTCTTTGATAAGCTTTGTCATTTTCATAGTTATCTTTACTTCACTACGATCAGAGCCACTCACTCGTTGAGCAGATTGTTCTAATAATTCAAACCATTCTTGGTGAAGTACTAAAATGTCCTCTACCAGATAAAGTGAATCTTCCCGTACATCTTGGCTCATATATCCTGTTAAAACAGAATCTAAAGTTTTGGAATGAAAACGATATGTTAAGCCTTTTTGAGCAGCAAATTCCAATAAATGTCCTTCATCAAAGACCACACAACTAGCTTCAGGTAGTAGTGGCAATTGTTGTTCTCTTTTTCGCGATTCTTTTGTCCAGATATGTTCCATATAAAAGTCATGGGAACAAATAATTAAGTCGGTAGAATGACGATAGTAATTACGATGGAGTGTCTGGGCACTACGATGTCTCCATTCACATGTGGAACATTGTTGGATCGGATCCCAACCAATTTCTCCCCACTTTTCATTAGACACCCACGGATATTCTTTTCGATCTCCGTAGCGCTCAAAAGATTTCATCGAAGATCCTTGTTCAAACACAAAATCAGGAATTTGATCATGAACACGGAGAATATCTTCATCTGTTGTTTCATTTGCCAAAGGTTCCAGCTTTTTCATACAAACATATTGTTCTCTTGCTTTTGCTAAACGTACATCAATTTCTAAACCTAACGCTCTTTCTAATTTTTCGATGTCCCCATTTTTCTTGACCAATTGTTCAATTAATGTCTCATCCGCACAGGAAATAATCGCTGGTTTTCTCATATATCGTGCATAACAAATCGCATACAACAAATATACAAATGTTTTTCCTGTTCCCACACCTGCTTCGGCAAAAACTGTACTTTTGTTTTTGAATGCTTGATCTATTTGATAGGCCATATATATCTGTTCATCACGTAATTCATACCCTAGTTCAGGTAATATATCATAAAAAACATCTCCAATATAATCTCCTAACCGATCAAAAAAATTTTCTTGTTTAGATATCGTAAATGGAAGTGACTGTTGTTTCAATTATTTTTCTCCTTTACAAATACATAGATACTTTATTTTGCACAGCATCCTTTATCATAACAGATAATAATAAGTTTTTCTTTAAAAAACTATAACATGTAGATAGCTTGGATATATAGTGAAACTTCAACAGTGGGGTATTTAGGTATTTCTCCACTTATTGTCAGCATTAAAGGATGACCTAGCCTTCGGGGTGCTAGCGTCCGCTACTCTTAAGTAAACAACTTGGTATACTCATTGTCTTGAAGTGGGAGTCTTACGGACGATAGCTCTGGGATAAGATTAATGACCGTGGGGTACAATGTCCGAGAAATGGAGAAGTAGCGCCTACAAAAAATCCAAATTCTTTTGCTTGATTTTCATTCTTTATGCAAGAAAGGTATATGATTTAGAAAAAATGGTATTACTAAGATGATGTTTTGATAATTAAATCTTTAATCTAACCACTATCACTCTCACTTGAACAACTTAATTATTTTCAATATTTTGGAGTGAAATTTTTACGGACGGTTGACAACTAACGGAATGGAGGAATTTTTATGGAACAAAAAAATTTACACGAACATTTACAGGAAGCATCACACAAAATCCAACAAGCACAAGAAACTGCAATAAATGCCCAAGGTACTGATGCACAACAACTAAGAGAAGCTGCTAATCAATTAGAACAAGCCGAGCAAGAATTGCATGAGGCAAGAATGCAAGCAGGTCTGGAGGCGGTTGACCACCCCCAATTCCAACAAGCTTCTGAACAATTACACAATACTCGTCAACAGGTACAAGAAGCTTTACAGCATAATCACGATGTCTTGTAAGTCCTTTAGATATCCTCATGATGTACTAGAAATGTTAAAATGTTTAATCTGGAAAAAACTACCTAACAAAAGATAAGTAGCTTTTGTTAGGTAGCACTCAAAGGTTAGATTTGTCTAATTAAAAAGAAATCAATGTTTTTCAAAGTCAATACCGAGATACAAATTATTAAGAGCAATTCAATGTAACTAATTTCTTAATAAATCAGCTGTATTTTCTAATGATTTTACGTCCTCTACGAGAGTCTTCTGACGTTCTGTTTGTTCATTAACAATCCCTTGCACGTTTGTACTCTTTTCTTCAAGAATATTGGCTCCATTAACAAGTTCACTTACAGAACCAACCACATCTTCAATCGCTCGATTAATCTGACTGATTGATTCATTAATATCTTGATGTTCTCGTGCTACTTTGGAATTGTCTGTTGAAATTTTCTTAAATAAACTTGCAGACTCCACTGTTTTCTCACGTGTCCACTCACTTCTTTGTTGGAATTCCGTAAACATCTTAACAATAGTCGCCACTTCCTTACTTAACTTATCTAATACATCCTTTGTTTGTTTCGAGAAATCATTTGTCCCTTGGGATAATTTTCTAATTTCTTGCGCAACAACTCCAAAACTATTCCCCTCATCACCAGCTCGTGCTGCTTCGATGGAAGCATTGATTGCTAATAAGTTTGTTTGATCTGCGATATCATCAATTCCATTTAAAAAGCTAGAAATATGAGTTAGGTGTTTATCCATAACACTTATACGCTCAGCCGTTTCTGTTGCTTGTCTATCTAATTGATTCATCGTCTCTTCTAAATCATTCATGATGTCAAGACCTTGATTCGAAACATCCTCTAAAGTAACAATTTCATTATTTATGCAAGCTATAGTTGAAGCTATTTCTTCAGAACTCGCAGAGACTTCCTCTGTAGTTGCTGAGATCGTTCCAGTAAATTCTGTTTGTCTTTGCATTTCTTCAGAGAACTCATTCATCATTTTTTCAATTTGATCCATTCCTGCTAGTTGTTCACTTGATTTTTTCCCTGTCGTTTTGACAACTGTTAACACATCATCACTTATCTCTTTATTCTTGTTAATGATCGTAATCAATCGATTTCCCATTTCTTCCAAACGGGTGTCAATTTCAGCAAATTCATCACTTCGATTCGTGTCATTCGTGTAATCAAATTCTCCCTGATGATATGCTCGGATCCGGTTCATAACTAATTGAACTCCTGTAAATAAACTTCGAGAAAAAAGTAATAAAACAATCAATGGTACGAGTACCAAAATAATTAAAGCAATCATGATAATTAGTTCAGAGCTTGTCAGAGCATTTTGTAACGATACCGAAGCGGTTTCTCGCTCATCTTCAAGAAAATCTTGTATTCTATTATTTACTGATTGAAGTGAGTTTTCATTACGAGAAAGGGCAGGTAAAATACGATTTCTTATTTGTTCTACTTCATCACCAACAAAAATGGTCGTGAAATTTTGTTCGTAAATCAGCTGATAAGAATCGATAGCATCTCTCAAAAATTGAAAATAGTGACTTAGTTCATCACTATCTCCCATTTGCTCAATCAATTGATCATAGCGATTATTAGCATTTTCAAGATACATCTCTACTTCTGTAATCCCATCTTGACTATATCCAGAATTAATTAATTGATAATAGCGGATACCAAGCATATTTAAATCATTAATAAGTTCTCCATATTGTTGTTGAGAACTAGCGGTTTCTTCAAGAGCGTCACTTTCTCTTGAAACTTCTTGACTATAATAATAGATAAATCCAGCTGCAATGATACAAGTAAGAGTAATAAGCGTGATAAGCGCGTAGAGTCTATGTATTAATTTCATTTTTGTTTGCGCTTTCTTTTTTTTCGTTGTCTTTTTCTTGAATTTCTGCGTTTTTTCTCTCCTTTTTCCCCCTTTAATTTTTGATTTTTGTTCTTTTAATTTTGCCTTTACATTTAGCTTCATCTGCTTCATCCTTTCTATTAAAGTGAGACTTCAATCAGTAGGGATTTTAGCTTTACCTGACTGATTGTTAGTTGAGCCATTCGGGGTGCTAGCGTCCGTTACTCCCACTTAAACAACTTGATATTCTCGTTGTTTTGAAGTGGGGGTCTTACGGACGATTGCTCCAGGATACAGGGAAACTTCATCACTAAGAATTACGGACTTTTCGATTGATTTTCAGTTAAAATTGATCGAAAGACTTCCTTTCACATCTGAAGAAACGAGTTTTATTGCTTAACGTTCTGTAAAACTACTAAATTTATTTATGGAAATTTTTAACCCAAATGATAATCAGATAGTGCAAACGGTTCCACTGAAATTGTACCACGTTTCGAGTGAAATTCCTAAGGTATTTTTTAAAAGGACAAAAATAATTGTTAGATCCTAAATTTTGACTTTTATACTTTGACATAATTCCTCTAATTATCCCTATTATCCATCTCCTAAAACCACTTTCGAAACAGTATTGGTTTCAAAAAAAGATAAGCCGTGAAAAACAACACCCGGTCTTTAAAAACAATTAGAAGCTATATTTTGTAAGGGGGTGATGGTCAGGAGCGAATGGTTGACTCGTCACACGATCCAATAAGTAACCAGAAGACTCTATTGTTATACTAGAAAACCTTTTTCATCTATTAAAAGATAAAACATTTAAAAATATCCCCAAAAAACTAATTTTTTTAAACTTCCTATCTTGAAATAAAGCACCTTCTTGTTCAAGAAGGTGCTTTAAAGTCTAAATATGATATTAAATACTCAGTAACTCTCTTATCTCTTCTTCTGTTATACTGGAAAGCATCGATTCTCCCGGCTGAATAACTTTTTCTATTAATGCTTTCTTCCGTTGCTGTAATTTTTCAATCTTCTCTTCAATGGTCCCTTTGCTAAGTAAGCGAATGACTTGAACCACATTTTTTTGCCCCATACGATGTGCTCTCCCTGCTGCTTGGTCTTCTACCGCAGGATTCCACCATAAATCATATAATATTACTGTATCGGCACCGGTTAGATTTAATCCTGTTCCTCCAGCTTTTAATGAAATAAGAAAAACATCATTTTCCCCTTGATTAAAATTTTCGACCATTTCTACGCGAGCTTTTGATGGTGTTTGACCATCAATATAGAAATAGGATAAGTTTTGACGAGATAATTCTTCACGAATAATTTCAAGCATGCTGGTAAACTGTGAAAAAATTAACATTCGTTTATTATTTTCCCGAGCATTCTTTACAATCTCTAATAATTGTTCCAATTTACCTGAAGAACCATTATAATTCTCAATAAATAAGGAAGGGTGGCAACACAATTGACGTAGACGTGTTAATCCGGCTAATATTTTGATCCGACTCTTATTCAAGCCTTCTCCAGCGAGTGATTCTCTTGTTTCCGCTTGAATTCTTTCTAAATATCCTAGATAAAGCTCTTTTTGTTCCTTCGTCAATTCAGAGACGTGTGTCGTTTCGATTTTGTCTGGTAATTCTGTTAGAACATCTTTTTTTAAGCGACGTAAAATAAATGGGCGTCCCATTCTTGAAATTTTTTCTTCTCCTAAATTGCGATAAGCAGACTGGCTTGGGAAGAAACCTGGTAAAACTGCCTGAAAAATCGACCATAGTTCATCAAGAGAGTTTTCTATCGGTGTACCACTTAAAGCAAATCGCTTATCTGCACGAAGCATTCGAACTGCTTTTGCCGTTTTTGTTGTAGCGTTTTTAATGGCTTGCGCTTCATCCAGGAAAAACGCATGAAACTTTTGTTCTTTATACCAATCAATATCCTGTCTTAACGTCGGATAAGAAGTGATATACACATCTGGTTGTTTATGATTTTCCAGCATTTTTTTACGCTCAACAGGGCTTCCAATAATAACCTCGGCTGACAAGTCAGGAGCAAATTTCTCGAACTCTAACTTCCAATTATAAATAAGTGATGCTGGTGCTATGATTAGTGACGGGAGTTTTTCACTAAGCTCGTTTTTTTCCGATAATAAAAACGCAATTGCTTGGACGGTCTTCCCTAGACCCATATCATCGGCAAGAATTCCTCCTAGTGAATAATAAGCCAATGTTTTTAACCATTGAAAACCAACTTCTTGGTAGTCTCGTAATTCCGCTTGTAGTTTTTCAGGAATAACAAATTCTAGTTCATCAGGATTCTTTAATGTTTGAATCAATTGACGAAATTGTTTCCCAATCCTAACTTTGTTTCGATCTCCTTCGTTAATAATATCTTCTACCTGCATAGCTCGATAAATGGGTAATTGTAAAGTTCCGTCCTCTATGTCTGATTTATCAATGTTTAAATCATGATAAAGTTGTTGCATTTGCTGAAATTGTTCATTACCATCAATTGAAACAAATGCGCCATCCGGTAAACGGTAGTATTTCTTTTTCTCAATCACAGCAGCTAAAATCGCTTGAACTTGCTCTTGACCTATATCTTTCATATCAAAAGTTACTTCAAGCAAGCTTCCTTCCCTATTAAAATCAAAGCTAGTTTCGGGAACTTGATAATCTGCTAAAAGCAATTGTTTGACTCCACTTGTTAAAAATATATCTGCTTTATTTTCTAAAAAGGGTAAGGTTCGGTGTAAGAAATGATAAATCTCTTCTTCACCTTCTACATAAAGATACTTACCATTAAATCTCAATTGCGCATTCTCCAGGACTGACATTATTTCTTGTTCTTTCCGAATATCACGAATCATTAACTCTTGTTGATCTTTAGTTTTTGTTGCATTTTCGTTAAAAGGATGAACTACTACCTCTCCATAGTTATACTCTAAATCTACCAATAATGTCTCTTGATCCCGGTCAATCATTAATTTTGTCTGCAGGGGATATTGAATAATCTGGTTAGATACCTCTTCATCGATTTCTATATCACCAATCTTTTTCATTTCTGGTATCACTACAGATAAGAATGATTCAATTTGATCTGTCGAAATATCAATAGAATGGTTATGTAATAAGATACGGCCACCTACAGATGCAATTTCCGACAGAATATTTTTTTGCTCTGTTGTTATTTTGTAAAGGCAATCTTCTTTTAGTACGTAGCGATAGCTTTCAAACAAATCCATATCTACCAACTCTTCAATCTCCAATTGAAAAGCATCTTCTAATCCTTTCTCCAATCGAAAAGAAAACGGCAGTTCATTTTCATATACATTAATCTTTTTATATGTCTGCAGACCACTCTCAAATGTATAATTGGTCTTTTTTAACAAATCCAAAAATTTATCAACTACCATTGGGGGAATAACAACAACTCGCTCATCTTTTCTTTGATAAGAATAGGAATGAAAAGCCTCTTCATTGTTACTAATTTCAATTAGTAATTGAATCAATTCATAATCTGTTTGATGAAAAATTTGCTCTAGTGGCTCATACGTATAATTATCGGTAAAATAATAATTGTTTTGTTGAACGATGGCTTGAAGTAAGTCTTTAATTTTCTTTACTACATAGGTTCGTTGCACACCTACTTTTAATTCCACCGTCCATAAATCAGCGGGACTGTGGATCGTTTTTACAATGAATTCCACCTGTAATGTATGCTTTTTAATATGTTCTTGGTGATAGCCTTCTGATTGATAGAAGTTTGAAAATGCATTAATAAATTGGTTAACCATTTGTTTGGATTGATATTTTTCGATTGTTTTTTTGGGCAAGGATTGTCGATTGTCTTGTTTACGTACAATTTCTAACATACAGGCAACCACATGTTTACATTCTCCGTATTTCCTATGAGCTGGGCATTCACAGTAATAATCAAAAAAATCTTCTAGAATTTCAACCTCAACATGATACTTTGCTGTTCCGCTAACTACACCGAGCCAATGGTTATTACTTGTATCATAGTAGAGATTTTCAACGCGTCCTTGTATGAAATAACTTTCTCCACGACGATAGGACATTTCAGAAAAATGATCTTGAATTTCTTCCAATAAAATCGGTATTCCTTTCATTGCTCATCAACTTTCTATTTAAATATTTTTGCCTATCTTTTCATTATACACCTTTCACTTAGACCATAGTCAAAAAACGAAATCAATAAATCAAAAAAACTAGGAGACTGCTCTATTACACAAACCACTACGCATTCTGTATAAACTGTGCGGTAACAGAAGCTTTTTATCCCGCTCCTCAAATGAACTTGGCTCCCTTTCCGCAGGGCGCGGCTTCAGCTAACTCGGAAGAAATTCACTTCCGAGTGGATCTTCAGCTCTCGCTGTTCCTGCTGGAGTGTCGCCAATTTCATTTGATACGCTTGATGAAGCTTTTTAATCAAATTACCGCATGATTGGTGGATTATAGATAAAAAAGTGTCTCAAGAATTTCTCTATACAAATTGCATGTAGATTAAAACAAAGACAACATCATTTGATTGTCTGCCTATACACTATCACTAACTAGCGAAGTAAACAAAGGCTTGACACTCCTACGGGAACAGTACGAGCTGAAGATCCACTTCTCCAAGTGGTTTTTCTTGGAGAAGTTAGCTGAAGCCGTACCCGTGGAAAGGGAAAGCCTAGGTTTACGTAGCGATATAGGAGCATTTACTGCGCTGTTTGTGTCTACTACGTTAAAGTGAGCCTTAAATTAGTTGGGGATGAGTGATTGTGGAGGGTAGAATACACAAAAAAAAGAGGATGACACCTCGAATTGCTTTAGTGTCATCCACTTTCTTTTAATTAGCTATTGTAATTGCTTCGTTTCCTTGAAGCTCTACTTTTTTATCATAAACAACGATAGTTAACGAAATATCTGTTTCATTCTTGACGGTTACTTTTTCTTGATCCACGATTACTTTTAATCGAGCACCTCTAAATAATACTTTGAAAGAAAAAGATTTCCATTGTCCAGGAATGAATGGGCGTAAAATCAATTCATCATTAGCGATTTTAAATCCTCCAAAACCTTCCACTACTGCCATCCATGTTCCTGCCATACTTGTAGTATGACAACCATCTTCTGTATCGTTATTATAATTATCTAGATCAAGTCGGGCAGTTCGTAAATACATTTCGTATGCTTTTTCCTTATACCCTAATTCACAGGCTAAAATTGCGTGTACACAAGGGGATAAAGAGGATTCATGAACAGTCATTGGCTCATAAAAGTCAAAATTCCGCTTTTTCGTTTCCATATCAAATTCATGGTTTAAAAAGTATAATCCTTGGAGTACGTCTGCTTGTTTGATAAAGCATGAACGTAATATTCGATCCCAAGACCAGTTTTGATTTAACGGAAGATGTTTCTCATCCAGCTGATCAACAGGAATCAATTCTTTGTCTAAAAAGCCATCTTGTTGAAGGAAAACACCTAATTCTTTATCTTCTGGATAATACATCTTTTCAATAATATCTGTCCATTTGTCTACTTCTTCATCTCTTAATCCAAGTTTATTAACCCATTTTTGATATAGTTCTAAATCCGTTTTCTTTAAATATTCAAGCACTTCTTGCGTGTACTGCATTGTCCAGCTAGCAATTCGGTTGGTATACCAATTGTTATGAACATTGTTTTCATATTCATTAGGACCAGTTACACCTAGCATCATGTACGCATCTTTTTTGGCAACGTAATTTACACGTTCCTCCCAAAAACGAGCAATTTCCACTAGTACTTCTATTCCATATTCACCGAGATATCGTTCATCACCTGTATAATTGACATAATTATAGATTGCATATGCGATAGCTCCGTTCCGATGAATCTCTTCAAACGTGATTTCCCATTCGTTATGAGACTCTTCCCCATTCATCGTTACCATTGGATAAAGAGCACCTTTCTCAAACCCAAGTTTGCGAGCATTCTCTTTCGCCTTTTCTAAATGGTTGTAACGATAAATCAATAAGTTACGTGATATACTTTCTTCTGCAGTTGCCAAATAAAATGGTAGACAGTATGCTTCTGTATCCCAATATGTGCTTCCACCGTATTTCTCCCCCGTAAATCCTTTAGGGCCAATATTTAAACGGGCATCTTCTCCCGAATAGGTTTGATTCAACTGAAAAATATTAAATCGAATTCCTTGTTGGGCAGCGACATCACCCTCTATTACAATATCACTATTCAACCATTTCGCTTTCCAAGCTGCTGCTTGTTCTTCTTTTAACGTATCGAACCCTTTAGAAACAGCTTTCTCTAATTCGTTCGCAGACACCATCTGAAGCTGATCTTCTGCATGATCTCGATTCGTAACATTTGCTACATACTTGTAAATCGTAGTTGTTTTCTCTTTAGTGATTGGAATTTGATAGAGAACTCCTGCGTATTTCTCTTTTTCTTTTGCCGTTCCAGCAAGGTTAAGCATCTGTCCATCCTGAGTGATTTGCGTTTCCATTGTTGAACAAAATTGATAATTTAACTTTTTCGTTTGGACGGTTACGGTAGCTCGATTTTCATTAACTGCATGATGAATGGGGTTCCAAAACTTCTCATCATAGTTCGCATCTACATTTTTAACATCTCCATCAAGAAATGAAGTAACTTCTAACTCACCGGAGAAATTAATCGGGGTAATTTCATACTTAATCGCACCAATCTCTTTATCAACAATACTGACAAAGCGAGTAGACTTAACTTTCAGTAGCTTTCCATTGTCCAACTCGGCAGAAAATGTCCGCTGTAGATACCCCTCCTTCATATTCAGTTCACGAACAAATTCTGTTACCTTCACCTTATTAAGGTCAAGTTCCTCACCATCAATTATGATACTCAAACCAATCCAGTTTGTGGAATTCAACACTTTAGCAAAACTTTCCGGATAACCGTTTTTCCACCAACCTACTCTTGTTTTGTCGGGATAATATACACCTGCCATATAACTTCCTTGCAATGTATCACCAGTATATGTCTCTTCGAAATTTGCTCTTTGACCCATATGACCATTACCTATGCTAAAAATACTTTCGGATATCATGTGTTTTTTTGGATCAAAACCTCTTTCAATGATTGACCATTCATTCTTTTCTAGATACTCTTTCATACATATCCTCCATTCCTATATATTATCTTTTAGTGCAACCGATTGCATTTTGTCTCAAAAAAATAAGCTATTCATACGCTCTATTGACATTTCTTTCATCGATACAATATAATCATCGGCACCATGTAATACGTTTTTGTCTCCAACACCAACAACCTTCATACCTGCGCGTTTTCCTGCTTCGATTCCAGACTGAGCATCTTCAAACACAACGCAATCTTGTGTATCTACCGATAATTGTCTAGCACCTAACAAAAAGACTTCAGGACTTGGTTTAGCTTTTGTTACAGCATTGCCATCAATAATTACGTCAAATTGATCATACAAACCAATTGCTCTTAAAATTCTAGGAGCATTCTTGCTTGCCGATCCAAGCGCAAAAAATATTTTTCCCTTTTTTAATGCATTCAAGAAATATTGTACTCCAGGTAAAATTTCCTTTTCATCCATTGTAGAGATCAACTCGATATATCGCTTATTTTTTTGGGTGGCCAAATGCTTTTTTTCCAATTCTGATAATTCTATTTGGCCAATTTCTAATAAGATATTTAAGGAGTCCATCCTACTAACACCTTTTAACCGTTCATTATCTGCTTCGGTAAAGGTAAAACCTAATTCATTTGCTAACTCTTTCCATGCTTGAAAATGAAATTTTGCAGTATCAACAATTACTCCATCTAAATCAAATAATACCGCTTTTGGTTTTGGCATATGTTTTTTTATCCCCCTTCACATGATTTTCAATTCTATTTTAGCTTAGCATGCTGTAAAAAGAAAGCGTTTTTACAAAAATAAATAATTTTTTTTCTTCTCTATTTTTTAAAAAAGTAATATTATTTATGTGAAATAATTTAAATATACTAAATTGTAATTTGTTTATTGACTCTGTTTTTTCCCGTGACATCAACGTTCACTGGATGATATACTTATCATATATTTATCTTAGGAGTGATGCTTCCATGACTAATGAAGAGATTTTTTTTCTTATACATATTATTTTAGTAGCACTCTTTCTTAATTTTATTCGATTTAAATGCACAAGTTTATGCAATCGTTTTCTGCTTATTGGTACTTCCTTCTTTGTTTTCCTAACTGCTATCTACGTGTTCCAAGAAGTATATATCCTATTATTATTATTTCTAATTATTGCATCAGCAATCTCTTATCAGGTAAAAGGAGTTGCAATATCTACTATTTTAAGTTTTTTTATATTTAGTTATTATGAAAGGGTTTTCTCAATAGATTATTTATTGTTCTTTATCATTGTCGGAGCAATAATCACAGCCTTAACATACTTTATTCGGATTCAAATGCAAAGAAATACCTACTGGAAAGAACTTTTAATCAAAAATTCCAAGCAATTGAATGTATTGCGTGAAGTTAGTGTAGCTATGCAACAAACCCGAGATTTAGACAAAATACTACATATCATTATTACTTCTGTAACCGCAGGACATGGTTTAGGTTTTAATCGAGCAATGGTTTTTTTATATGAATCCGAAAACAATCTATTGCAAGGCATTATGGGGATTGGACCATTAAACGCCAAAGAGGGATTTGAAAGATGGAAAGAAATTGCCCAAAAGAAATATCGACTAATCGATTTAATTGCTTTCTCTGAAACACAGACTATTGATCCGAAATTAAATGATATTGTTCAATCCTTAACCATATCACTTGCTGATGATAATTTCCTTAAGCGAACATTGCAGGAAAGACGACCGATTCACATCAAAGCAACGGATCATCACGAACAAACATTAAAATTATTTATTGAAACATTTCAAATGAAAGAACTTGTTGCTATCCCATTGTTGTATCAAGGAACAAAAGTCGGTATTTTATTAATTGATAACCCCGTTACACAAAAACCGATTACTGAAGAAGATATCGATAGCGTGATTCCATTAGCTAGTCAAGCTGCTATTGCAATTCAACAAGCTAAATTGTATGAGGAAATTGAACAAATGGCACTAAAAGATGGACTAACTCGTCTCTGGAACCAACGGGCATTACAAACAAAGTTGTCTAAGTATTTCCCATTAAATTCAACTGACAATTTATCGATGATTATGATTGATATCGATTACTTTAAGCAGTTTAATGATACCCATGGCCATATGTTAGGAAATGAAATTCTTGAACATCTAGCTGATGTTATCACTAATTCTATTCGTGTTGATGATATCGCCTTTCGATTTGGCGGTGAAGAATTCTCTATTCTTCTACCTCAAACCAAGAGAGAAGATGCTGTGGGAATAGCAGAACGATTACGAAAAAAAGTAGAGGCAACGTATTTTACCAATCAAGAGACACAACCAAACCAAACACTCACAATTACATTAGGTATAGCTTGTAGTGATCAACTAACTGCACCTACACCAAAAGATTTAATAAATGCAGCCGATCAAGCCCTTTATACCGGTAAAGAAAGCGGTAAGAACATCGTGATGTGTTATGAGGGGGATAAGAAATGAATCAACTTATCATCGTTTTTCTCTTTATCTTAACCTATACTACCGTTACCATTGGAACAGCGAAATACTTTTATTTGTTAAATATCAAAACAGCAACCAATCGCTTTTTGAAAAAGAAACAAGAAAACTTGATGGAATTACATTACTCTTTTGAACAAATCATCTATTTCTATCAATTACCTAGTAATATCTCACTGATCAAACACGCGACTCGAGATCAGTTAACATTAAAGTATGATTATTCTAACGTACCTTTTGTACAACTAAACGGAATCTATCTACAAATAGAAACAGGTAATGACCCAATTATCCTTGCATACTTGCCCATTAAAAATTTCATGCTTCCCTATCTGGATGAAAAAAGAAAGGACGGTGAAATTAGCGAATCATTAATTACAAAAATAAGTATAGCTAAGTTAATACACGAAAAAACACTGCAAGAAATTAAAAATGAAGTGTATAATAAAGCGAAACTTCAATCAGTGGGGGTTTTTAGGTATTCCCCGACTGATTGTTAGTTGAACCATTCGGGGTGCTAGCGTCCGTTACTCCCACTTAAACAACTTGATATTCTCGTTGTTTTGAAGTGGGAGTCTTACGGACGGTTGCTCCGGGATCAAATTCAATTTGGTAGATATAGTTGACCCTTTCAAGTGTCTTTTTACTCCTTCTTTGTTTTCTTTTTACTTAGAAGGAGATTTTTTTCGCTCGAACCGCATCTATGATCTTCTTCGTTTATGATAAATAACTAATTCATAAGCCTTAATCTCTGATTTCGGTTCCAGAACATAATCATTCATTCCTTCAGATCCAAAATAATTACTTAGTAATTTCTTCCATCGTCCAGCTGCTGGTTTTTCAATCTTCATCGCATAATTTGCTGGATTAATAAAGATAGCAAGGTCCTCTCGTGCTCCAGCCAATAAATACCCGAACACAGGATCAGGAGCAAAAATCGTGTGCAGCCGATGTTTAATTTCCTCTGTATCTCCTAACCTTAATAAACGGTAGTTTTTCCGAAGTTGAATTAGATTACGAACCCATTGAACATAGTGATCTTCCTTTTCCCTACGATACCAATCTAATTGATTGATAGAGTCGCCGGCGATATAACTATTATCATCTCCTTGTTTTGTTCGGTAAAATTCTTGTCCTGCATGAATAAAAGGAATGCCCTGGCTAAGTATGGTAATACCCGTAGCTAATTGGTGCATTCGTTTTTGTGTTTCTGCTGTAGCATTTGGGTTTGATAACTGTAATCGATCCCATAATGTGTGATTATCATGACACTCTACATAATTTACTGACTGAAGCGGATCGGAAAAAATTGCATCACCGTAACGGCTTTGACTTGAACCTGACACTAGCTGTGGCAATCGTTCAATATAATGACCATTCCCATTGGTAAATCCTTTATCGGTTGGATCACCTATATTGCCTTTCATGATGTCCCGAAAACGATCATTAAAAAAACTAATTTCGCACAGTTGATCTGATTGAGAGATAGTGGATTTTTGAGTAGATGAAAGTGGTGTATCCATCTCCCAACCTTCACCAAGCAATAGAATTGAGCGATCCTCTTGTTCACACCGATTACGAATCATACGCATTGTTTCTACATCGATAATTCCCATCAAATCAAATCGAAACCCATCAATTCTGTATTCGGTCAATAAATAGTCCACACAGTCCAAAATGAATTTTCGCACCATTTTTCTTTCTGTTGCTAAGTCGTTACCAGTACCTGTAGCATTACTCACCTGACCATCTTTCGTATATCGAAAATAATAACCAGGTACTAATTTCTCAAATGCTGATGTTTCGTGTTCAAACACATGATTAAAGACTACATCAAGAATTACGGACAAGTTTTCTTCATGAAAAGCTTGAATCATCTGTTTTAATTCTTTAATACGAACTTTCGGATCTTTCGGGTCAGTCGAAAAGCTTCCTTCAGGAACAAAATAGTATAAAGGATCATAACCCCAATTATAGGTTTTATCTGGCTTTAATTCGTTCACACGAGCAAAATCTTGAACTGGAAGTAGTTGTACATGTGTACACCCTAATTCACGAATATAAGACAAACCAGTAGAATAATTCTCTGGATTTGTCGTCTCTCGCTCCGTTAATCCAAGGAATTTTCCACGATGCTTAACCCCACTACTTTTAGCAACTGTTGCATCACGAATGTGGAGTTCATAAATAATAGTTTCTTCTTTTCGTATATCAGGTGACGGCACTTTACGAAAGTCATCTGGATCGAATTGACGTACATCAATCACAACAGCTTCTTGACTATTAGCTGTCATGCTTTTCGCATAGGGATCGTTTACTTTTTCTTCCTTTCCATGTACAGTTATCTTGAAATAATACGACATTAGATGACAATCTTGATCAATTGTTTTACTCCATACACCATTTGAATTTCTGCTCATTTGATAGGTTTCATCTACTAAAACAAGCACCATGTTTGAAGCAATTGGTGACCAAACAGAAAATGTAGTTTGATCTGGTGAATAATTCGCACCTAACAATTCTTTACTAGCATCATACATTTGATCAAAAATAGGTGAGCGTACAATATCACGTGGGTAGATGGGGATTTCTACATCATTCCATTCTATATACAAGCTATTGTCCATTGGAAGAAATTCCACCAACTTGATGGTAGCCGTTTTGTTATCCCAATGAATAGAATCCACCTGGAAATGATTTTTATTATCTTTAATGATCGGTTCATTTATTGGTTTATCATCAGTTTCTGCAAAATCTACTCTAATAATGTTTTGTTCATCTAACCATGCTGTTTGCATCTATTTCCTCATCCTCTTTTAAATAGTTCAAAAGCTCGAAATCCATTTGATGTTGTCACTGGCTCAGTAGTATTTACTTAACCATTTCAAAATTTTTCAATAATCTCTTCCTACAAACTTTCTAATCCTTTTCCACCTTTGAAAAGAAATAAACATAATTACCACCTAATCATTCAGGGAGCCATGTTTAACTCTGTCGAAAGAATGGTATAGATTACTATATCTACTTCAAGTGATTAAATAGAGCTTATAAACGGTTAGGGAGGTTATTCGGTGGTAAACGAGATTTCAGAAACAGATGTTTTCTTATTTCATCAAGGGACGAATTATCATAGTTACCAACTACTTGGTTGCCATCCTAGCAGCTCCAACAAAAAAACAGGATTTCGGTTCGTTGTATGGGCTCCAAATGCCATCAACATAGAAGTAGTCGGTGACTTTAATGATTGGTGTGGAGACAATTTTTCTTTAGAAAAAGTCAACCAATCCGGATTATGGGTAGGTTTCTTTGAAAATATTGAGCCGAATTCGCGTTATAAGTATCGAATTACACCAAGTCAAGGTCCTGCTTTTCTTAAAGCTGACCCTTATGCTAAGCAAGCAGAGGTTCGCCCACACACTGCTTCTCTAACACCTTCGATTGATACCTACAATTGGAATGACCAATTATGGGAAGAAAAGAAACGTACCACCAATCCTTATAGCGACCCTATCCTTATCTATGAAATACACCTTGGGTCGTGGCGAAAAAAAGAAGATGGTAGTTTATATTCGTATCGAGAATTAGCAGAATTATTAATTCCTTATATAAAAAAATTGGGTTATACGCATCTAGAATTACTTCCATTGGCTGAACATCCGTTTGACCTTTCATGGGGATATCAAGTTACTGGATATTACGCCGTAACTAGTAGGTACGGTTCGCCTAACGATTTTAAGTATTTTGTGGATCAATGTCATCAGCATAATATTGGTGTGATCCTTGATTGGGTACCTGGTCACTTTTGTAAAGACGAACACGGGCTGAGACAATTTGATGGTACTACGCTTTACGAGTATCAAGATCCAAAAAAAGCAGAGAAAAGGTCATGGGGTACCCTGACATTTGACTTCGGGCGTCCGGAAGTCCAAAGTTTTCTTATCTCAAATGCAATTTTTTGGTTAAAAGAATATCACATTGATGGTCTTCGGGTCGATGCAGTAGCTAGTATGACTTCATTAAATTTTGATCGTTCTTCTGAAGAAGAAGCACTGAAAAATAGTTATGGAGGCGAAGAGAATCTTGAAGCTCTTGCTTTTATTAAAAAATTAAATGAAGTGGTTTTCGATTTTTTTCCTACTACTTTAATGATGGCTGAAGATAGTTCTGATTTACCTGGAGTAAGTAAACCGACATATCTTGGTGGTCTTGGTTTCAACTTCAAATGGGATATGGGATGGATGAACGATATGCTCTCTTATATCCAATATGACCCTGTTTATCGAAAATGGCACCACAACCTTTTGACTTTTTCTTTTATGTATACATACAGTGAAAATTTTGTGTTGCCTCTATCTCACGATGAAGTGGTTCACGGAAAACGTTCACTGTTAAATAAAATGCCTGGTGATATGTGGCAACAATTTGCAAACTTACGCTTGTTATATGGATATATGATGGTACACCCTGGCAAAAAACTATTGTTTATGGGAGGAGAGTTCGGTCAATATATTGAATGGCGTGATCAGCATGAACTGGATTGGATGTTATTTGACTACCCTTTACATGCACAATTATTTGAATATGTGGTTGCATTAAATCATTTTTATCGAAAAAACCCCTCCCTTTACCAACTGGATCACGATCCAACAGGGTTTCAATGGATCGATCCAGATAACATGGAACAAAGCATTATTGCCTTTGAACGAAAAGGAGAAAATGCTAGTGAAAGTTTATTAATTCTTTGTAATTTTACACCTACTGTTCATTACGATTATAAAGTCGGTGTTTCTGCACCAGGTATTTACAAAGAAGTGTTTAATTCAGATGCTGACTGCTATGGTGGATCAGATCAATGCAATACAGATTTTCATCATAGTTTTTCAGAAAGATGGCACAACCAAGAACAACATATTAAAGTGAAAATTCCGCCGTTAGCCCTAGTTATTTTTCAACAATGCTCAAAAGAGGAGGATTCTCAATGAAAACAGAGTGCGTCACCATGTTATTAGCTGGCGGTGCTGGCACGCGCTTAGGAGAACTAACAAATAATCTAGCTAAACCAGCCGTCCCTTTTGGGGGCAGGTATCGAATTATTGATTTCGCATTAAGTAATTGCTTAAATTCTCGCATGTATACTGTTGGTGTATTGACACAGTATGCTCCATTGGAACTACACCAACATATCGGTGTAGGAAAACCATGGGATTTGGATCGGATGCATAACGGGTTAAGCATTTTAGCTCCATTCACTGAAGATGATGGAGCACATTTGTATAGTGGGACAGCAGATGCGATTACCAAAAACATAAATTTTGTTGACAGCTATGATCCCGAATATGTGCTCATTTTATCTGGTGATCATATTTATCACATGAATTATCGCGAACTATTGGAAGAACACAAAAAAACAGGTGCCGACGTAACCATATCTGTTCTTGAAGTTCCCTGGGAAGATACTTCGCGTTTTGGAATCATGAATACGACAGATAATCTACGTATTTATCAGTTTGAAGAAAAACCGAAACAAGCATCGAATAACCTAGCTTCCATGGGTATTTATCTATTCAATTGGAAAGTATTAAAAAAATATCTTGAGCATGATAAAGCGCAGAGTGATTCCTCTCATGACTTTGGCAAAGACATTATCCCTGCCATGCTAGCTGATCATTGCTATCTTTCTGCCTATCGTTTTGAAGGTTACTGGAAAGATGTTGGTACCGTGCAAAGTTACTGGGAAGCACATATGGATCTATTTGATCATGATTTGGAAAAACTGCTAAATAACAAAGAATGGTCGATTTACTCCCACGATTCACAATATCCACCGCAACGAATTGATGATGATGCCATTATTCATCAATCGTTAATCGACAATGGATGTCAGATTTCTGGTTCTCTTGATCAATCCGTATTATTCGAAAATGTCGTAGTGAAAGAAAGATCTGACATCCGACAATCCATTCTTTTTCCTGGGGTCAACATTGAAGAAGATGTTTTTCTGGAACGGGTGATTGTTCAAGAAAATGTAGTCATTCCAGCTGGAACAAACATCGTAGCAAAACCAGAGGAAGAACCAGTTGTTTTATCTCAAAACAATATTCAAGCCTTAACCAACCAAACAGGTTAAGCGCTTGTATTTTAAAAAATACACAAACGGAGGGTCCTTCAAGTGAAGACGATGATGGGGATAATCAATCTAGCACATGAAAAAGATTTTTTAAAAGAACTAACATATTTTCGTAGTGGAGCTTCTGTCCCGTTTGCAGGCCGCTATCGAATAATAGATTTTACTTTATCAAATATGGTTCGGTCTAATATTCAAGAGGTGGCAATTTTTGCAAGGAGTAAATACCGATCACTACTTGATCACATTGGAGGTGGTGCTGATTGGGATTTAGATAGAAGATACAGCGGTTTATTTATTCTTCCTCCTGATTGGCATGACCCCTCTGATATTTCAAAAGGCGATTTAAGGTATTTTCATAACAACTTAGACTATATCATGCGCGGAAAATCCGATTACGTCTTAATCAGTGGCAGTCAATTTATCGCAAACACTAGTTACGATAAACTTTTTCAACATCATCTAGATCAAGAAGCAGATATAACCTTATTAACAACGACTTATGAGGAGAGTAACTATCTCCCTGAATACTCCATGAAAGTGGATACCGATGAAAACGGAGAAGTAACTTGCTTATCTCACGACCTCAACAAATCAAAGGTTTTTACAGGCGTCTATGTTCTACACAGAGATTTATTATTAGAGTTGGTCCAAGATTGTATCGCACATTATAAAGACAATTTTTTCATGGACGGTATTCAAGCAAACCTTGATCGATTGAATGTTCATTCCTATCATTATCATGGTTATAGCGCGTTGATTCATTCGATCGAAAGCTATTATCACCATAACATGAAACTATTAAATAAAAATTACTATAATGAATTGTTTCTCAGTGGAAATCCTATCTTAACGAAAATTGCGAATCAACCGCCTACAAACTATCAAGATACCGCTCGAGTGAATAAAGCTTCGATTGGTACTGGGTGTGAGATTGCAGGTGAAGTAACCAATAGCATTTTATTTCCTGGGGTAAAAGTAAACAAGCATGCTGAAATTAAAAATTCAATCATCATGCAACGTTGTAAGATTGAAGCAGGTGCTCAAATTGAAAATGTCATTCTAGATAAAGATGTAGTCATTACTGAGAATACAGTTTTAAGAGGTGCAGAAGAGCAACCTTATGTGATTGCAAAACGAAGCACCATTTAAGGAGAAACTTTAACTTTAATCAAAGGAGTATATTATGTCAGAAAAAATATTATTTATTGCATCTGAATGTACACCATTTGTAAAAACTGGAGGTTTAGCAGATGTCGTTGGTTCCTTACCTCAAGTCTTAAATCAAAAAGAAACAACAGAAGTTCGAGTTGTTCTCCCCCTCTATCAAGAAATTCGTGAAAATTGGAGTGATGATTTAGAAAATGTTCATTCATTCCCTGTTTCTGTAGGGTGGCGCAATCAAGAAGCCACACTTTATCAACTAACCTATCAGGGGGTTGTTTATTATTTCATTGAAAATGAATACTATTTTACCCGGAGAGGTCTCTATGGTTATTACGATGATGGCGAACGATTTGTTTTCTTTTGTCAAGCTGTAATAGAGGCACTAAGCATTCTACCGTTCCAACCGAACATTTTGCATGGCCATGATTGGCAAGCTGGATTAGCAATGGCTTTTGCTAAAATTCAAAAGCCCATTGAGCATTTGCGAACGGTTTTTACGATTCATAATATTAAATACCAAGGGATCATGCCTCTTGATGTATATCATGACTTGTTTCATTTGCCAGATGGTCACATAAGCGGATTAGAATGGAATGGTTTATTAAACTGTATGAAAGCCGGACTTTTTCATGCAGATAAAATAACCACAGTAAGCCCAAGTTATGCAAAAGAAATCACCACACCTTATTTCGGTGAAGGATTGTATCCAATTATCTCAGAGCGTGAAGAAGATGTAGCGGGGATTGTTAACGGCATTAACGTTGATGACTACAACCCTCAAACAGACCCACATATCCCTTACCCTTATAGCAATATAGAGGAGAATAAAAACAAGACGATTATTCAAGAGAAGTTAGGGCTACCAGTCAATAGCAAGAAGCCGTTATACGTTACAATCACTAGATTAGTCGAACAAAAGGGACTTCATTTAATACAAGCAATTATTGATGAATTTCTACAAGAAGATGTGCAATTTGTTCTCCTCGGTACTGGTGATAGTGAATTCGAAGATTATTTTTATCATGCTGCCGAACGTAACAATGATAAACTCGTAGCATATTTAGGGTTTGACGAAGCATTAGCTAGACAATTATATGCAGCAGCCGATTTCTTTGTCATGCCATCATTATTTGAACCTTGTGGACTATCACAATTAATATCTCTCCAATATAAAACCATACCGATAGTAAGGGAAACTGGTGGGCTGAAAGATACCATTAGACCTTATAACGAATATACAAAAGAAGGAAATGGGTTTAGTTTTACAAACTATAATGCACATGACTTATTGCATGTATTGCAATATTCGTTACAGATCTTTCATGACCAAGAACATTGGTCCACCATACTGAAAAATATTGATGAGGGAGATTCCTATAGTTGGACAGAATCAGCTAAGTCTTATCACACGCTATATCAAGATATGTTATGACCGGATGAATTAATAAGTCTGCCTAATGATCTTAAAATTTTTAAATGCTTCTATTATAAAAATAGAAATGTTATCAATGTGGCAGTTTAGGGAAATGGATAATTAATTATTAAACAACAAAGGAGATGAGGAGTTGACATGACAATAAAAAGTGTCGATGAATTTATCCAAAATATAAAGAAGAAAACGAAATCACTCTATGATAAGCAAGTGGAAAAGGCGAGCAACACAGAGCTTTATTATGTTGTATGTGCAATTGTGAAAGAAGAAATAGAAAAAGATTGGTCGAAAACAAACCGTGAATATCAAGAGCAACAACCAAAACAAGTGTATTATTTATCAATGGAATTTCTGATTGGACGATTACTAGAGAGTAATCTGATAAATATGGGAATGAGAGAGGTATGTAATGAGGCACTAAAAAAGCTAAATTTCACTCCAAAAGAAATATACGAAGAAGAACCAGACCCTGGATTAGGTAATGGAGGATTAGGTCGACTAGCTGCATGTTTTCTAGATTCATTAGCAACATTAAGTTACCCAGGTCACGGATTTGGGATCCGATATCAGTACGGAATGTTTGAGCAACGCTTTATCAACGGCTATCAAACTGAATTACCTGATTATTGGTTAAAAGATCCTTATCCATGGGGAACAAGAAATGAACAAGCGGCTACAGAAGTGAAATTTGGTGGAACGGTTCGCATGCTAGAGCTTGACGATGGTTCGATAGAAATAAAACACGAATATACTGATAACGTATTGGCCGTACCATATAACGTACCAATCGTAGGTTACGAGAATGAAATCGTCAATACATTATGTTTATGGAAAGCAGAATCTCCATTGTCACCGAAAGAAAGAAACTATCAAGAATTATTATCCAACGAACAATTAGAACGTGACCACTCCATTGATCAAATCTCTGGCATGTTATATCCAAATGATTCTGATGACGAAGGTAAAATGCTTCGAATTCGACAACAATATTTTCTTGTAGCATCAAGTCTAGCAAAAATTGTTACCGATTTTAAAGAAAACAATCGACTTTCTTTGCACCATCTGCCAGAAAAAGTTGTTATTCAAATTAATGATACCCATCCTAGTCTTGCCATACCAGAAATGATGCGGATGTTAATGGATGAGGAAGGATTCGGTTGGGACGAAGCATGGGAAATAACTACAAATGTCTTTGCTTATACCAATCATACGACACTACACGAAGCTTTAGAGAAATGGCCAGTTCACATGATTGAAACGTTATTACCTCGTATCCATATGATTATCAATGAAATCAATGAACGCTTTTGCCAACATTTATGGCACAATCACCCAGAATTACGGGACAAGATTCCGGATTTAGCGGTAATCGCGTATGGACAAGTTCATATGGCACACCTTGCCATTGTCGGAAGTTTTAGTGTTAATGGTGTAGCGAATCTGCATACAGAGATATTAAAAAATCAAGAGATGAAAAATTTTTATCACCTATATCCGGATCGTTTTAACAACAAAACAAATGGTATTACCCATCGACGTTGGTTGTTGATGGCAAACCCAGAACTTGCCGACCTTATCACAGAGAAAATTGGCAATCAATGGATCGATCGCCCCCGTGAATTGACCAATCTTCTTCGTTGTACAGAAGATAGTGCTTTTCTTGACAAGCTAGCAAAAGTGAAGAAAAACAATAAACAGAAGCTAGCGAATTATATTCACGAAACAACTGGAATTACTGTTGATGAACATTCGATATTTGATGTTCAGATCAAACGACTTCATGAATACAAAAGGCAATTGCTAAATATTTTTCATGTGATCTACCTATACAATGAATTGAAAGCAAATCCAAATTTAGATATTGTTCCACGTACTTTTATCTTTGGTGCAAAAGCAGCACCTAGTTACTATTTTGCGAAAGAGGTCATCAAATTAATCAATACCGTTGCATCGATTATCAACCATGATCCAGAAATCAAAGATAAAATCAAAGTGATTTTCCTTGAAAACTATAATACTAGTTTAGCAGAGAAAATTATTCCAGCAGCAGATGTTAGTGAACAGATCTCAACTGCTGGGAAAGAAGCCTCCGGAACGGGTAATATGAAATTAATGATGAATGGGGCTCTTACTGTAGGAACATTGGATGGGGCAAATATCGAAATGAAAGATCAAGTTGAGGATCCTAATATTTTTATTTTTGGCCTACGAGAAGAGGAAGTGTCCGACTATCATCGAAACCAATCTTACAACGCAAAAGAAATATACCAAACAGATGAGCGAATTACTGAGATTATGGATGAATTACGAGATGGTGTATTCGGTCAAGATGTTGAGTTTAAAGATATATACTATCACCTACTATCAACCAATGATCCCTACTTTATCTTAAAGGATTTCCAGAGTTATGTAGAAACACACCAGCAGGTGGACCAAAACTATCGCAATCAAGCTATTTGGTTACCAAAAACAGTAATCAATATTGCTCATTCCGGTAAATTCTCCAGTGATCGAACGATTCAAGAATATGCTAGTGGTATATGGAAAATAGAAAAACAGGTGAAATAACCTTTTTTCAAAGGAACAAAAGCGCAGAGCGCCGGTTAAAAACGTAGCAGCTGGAGCGAATCAATCGAGATAAAGGAATCACGTTTTGCTTGCGAACCGATGATGACTTATCGTAGATTGCTTCATGAAGTTGCCTAGTTTTTGACGCTCGGAGTTGGACGTGGCTATATCTGTTCCGAAAAGTTATCCACAACTACCGAATTTTTAATTTCCTAGACAGTTAAAAAACCCCTCCACGGAGGGGTTTTAACAACAGATTTCTTCGTTTTCCATATCGATTAGTTTTGGATTAAACTCACCTGATAAAATCTTTGGCTGCAGTTCGGTTATATACGCTTGAATATCTTCTCTCTGTTTGTTGATATCTGCTAGTGAAAAGTAAACAAAACCATCCTCATAGTGAAGAATCGAAAGTTGGATATCTTTTTTATCTTTTGTTGTCGCCACTAGTCTACACGTTTTACATTTTGGTGCTAATTCAAATGAGATCGTAATCTCCCCCTGTTATTTTTAGCATACAAATTGAATTACTTAACGAAAGTAATTTTAGCACACGATTTATAGAAGAGGAAGTGCGATAAATCAGTTGTATTGGTTAAATACAGTCATGGTGAGAAGTGGTTAGAATATAAACCGAACATCCTTAAAAATAGTTGCAAATTCATCGATTTTAAGCACAATCATCATTTATTAGAAAATGAAACTTTAATTAGTGGCGGTTTTTAGGTAATCCTCCGCTAATTGTTAGTTCTAAAGGTTAACCGAACGTCTCTTAAAATGATGCAGAAGTGATTTATCCTATTGAGGAGAATGAATAAGGAGTACGATTAATCAGTAGGATTTTTCACACCTTTTCCCATGATTGTTAATCCTAAAGAACCGGGTCAGATTTGCCCGGTTCTCTTCTATGATTTATCCAAATGCCAGATCAAGAACCATCATTAAAACAAATCCAAACAGTAAACTCATGGTAGCCAACAGTACATTTCCTCTCTCATGTGAAGCGGGAATAATATCTTTTACTACGACAAAAAGCATCGCACCGGCTGCAAAACTAAGCGCATACGGAAGCAGTGGTTCCATGAAGTATACCGCTATCGCTCCAATTATCGCTGCTATCGGCTCTACCATTCCTGATAATTGCCCATAAAAAAAGCTTTTTTTCACAGAGAGACCTTCTCTCCTCAATGGAACAGATACTGCTATCCCCTCAGGAATATTTTGAATGCCAATCCCAATTGCCAAGGCGATTGCTCCATACAGTGCATTGGTTGAAAAATCGATCGCTAAAATGCCAAATGCAACACCGACAGCTAATCCTTCAGGAATATTATGTAGTGTAATAGATAGAACAAGTTTTGCTGTCCGTTGCTTTGCTCTGCCGCTTGTAATGTCTTTAAAATACATATTTTCATTAATTAATGGTAGCACTCGATCTACCATTAATAAGAACATACCACCCAACAAAAAACCAAATGCAGCTGGTATATACGGTGGAATACCCTGCTCTTTTACCATTTCAATTGCCGGGTCTAGTAAAGACCAAAAACTTGCAGCAATCATTACACCACCAGCAAATGCTAACATAGCGTCAAATAATTTTGGGCTGGCTTCTTCCGTTGTAAAAACAAAAGATGCACCAAATGCTGTACAACTCCATGTAAACAAAGTAGCAAGCAATGCTAAAAGGATTGGATTTGCTTGAAGTAACCATTCTGCCACATCACTTCCCCCTTTACTCGTTTATTAAAATAGAAACAAATTAGACACCGTATAAGACGACTAAGTTTCAGAGAAACAGAAGAATCAATTTGCCTCACGTACGATTTAATGATTTTTTTGAACGAGCACTCTTAAGAAGTTTATGCACAGATACCTATTCTATTAATAATATTAAGATAGAAAATTTGAACATTATTAAATACAGACAGAATTTATACTGGCCCTTATTCAACATTTTATTGCAAATAAAAAATTAAAAAACAGGTTCCCAAAGATAATAGGAAACCTGTTTTCTAGTTTAAAAAGACCACAAATCCATTAGTACTAAGACTGTTGAAAGTTGTCGGTAACTGCGCCGATCGATGAACAAGAAACATTATGCGCATACTTACCGAGGACACCTTTACTGTGCAACGGTGGTGCTGACCATGTTTTTTTACGATCAGCTAGTTCTTGATCAGAAACTTCCATAAAAATTTCTTGTTTTTCTGAATCAATCGTTATCATATCCCCTTCGTTTAAATAAGCAATCGGACCGCCTACTTGTGCTTCGGGGGCAATATGACCAACGACTAAGCCATGCGTGCCTCCAGAAAAACGACCATCTGTTAATAGTGCTACTTTCTCACCTAAACCTTTTCCAACCAAGATAGCAGAAATCGATAACATTTCCGGCATACCTGGCCCACCTTTCGGACCTACATTCCGGATAACAAGAACATCACCTTCCTCGATCGAATTATCCATAACTGCTTTCGTTGCTTCTAATTCATTGTCAAATACCCGGGCTGGTCCAGTGTGTCGTTTTACTTTCACACCTGAGACTTTAGCAACCGCACCTCTTGGAGCTAAATTCCCTTTTAAAATAACTAAAGGTCCTGTTTTTCGATACGGCTTGTCCAGTGGTAAAATAATCTCCTGCCCATCTTGCAAATCGTCTACCTCTGTTAGATTCTCAGCAATAGTTTTCCCTGTAACAGTCAAACAATCTCCATGCAAATATCCATTTTCATAAAGCAATTTCATAACTGCAGGAACTCCACCAACTTTGTATAGGTCCTCCATTACGTATTTACCACTTGGCTTTAAGTCTGCGAGATGAGGAACTTTTTTCTGTATTCGATCAAAGTCGTCAATGGTCAAATCAACTTCCATTGCTTGTGCCATGGCTAAAAGATGCAAGACAGCATTAGTAGATCCCCCAAGTGCCATGACAACAGTAATCGCGTTTTCAAATGCTTTCTTCGTCATAATATCTTTAGGATATATTCCTTGTTCTAATAAACGGTAAACTGCTTCTCCAGCTTCCTTTGTATCGACATATTTATCTGGTGACTCTGCAGGATTCGATGAACTACCTGGCAAGCTCATTCCCATTGCCTCTACTGCGGAAGCCATTGTGTTTGCCGTATACATTCCCCCACACGAGCCAGCACCTGGACAAGCATGGCACTCAATTCCATGTAATTCCTCATCTGAGATGTCTCCTTGATTATGTTTACCTACACCTTCAAAAACGGATACGATATCAAGTTTTTCACCATTACGATATCCTGGTGCAATCGTACCACCGTAGACAAAAACAGCAGGCACTTCAGAACGTGCGATGGCAATCATACAACCAGGTATATTCTTATCGCATCCACCAATCGCTACATATGCGTCTAAGTTTTCCGCTCCAACCACCGTTTCAATAGAATCCGCAATAACATCTCGACTTGGTAACGAATATCTCATTCCATCTGTACCCATCGAGATTCCATCTGATACAGTGATCGTATTAAATATTAACGGGACACCTCCTGCTTCAGAAGCTCCCTTTTTGGCTTGTTCAGCTAGATCATGTAAGTGAATATTACAAGGAGTTACCTCGCTCCATGTACTAGCAATTCCAATCATAGGTTTCTTAAAATCTTCATCAGTCATTCCAACTGCTCGTAACATGGCACGATTTGGTGCCCTTTTTGGATCATCAAATACATTGCTTTTAATTCGAATATCCTTTGCCATCTAATAACCTCCATTCTCCATTTTCTTCACTATAAAGTTTTTTTCTTTTCATTTCAAATTATCTGAATTTTCACGTGAAATTATTAGTCTAATTAATAATGAAAATATGGTATACTCATTGAAAGACAATTCTTGGAGGGACTTGATGAAACCAAATACGTTGGGGAAAATTATTTTTCTTTTTCTTATTCTATTCCTTATCTTTATTTTCTCCTATCAATTTATTGAACGACATAGAGAGCTAGCAAATCGTCCACTACCAACAGAACTTCATCCGATCGTTGCTGAGAAAAAAATGAAATTAATTGACCTTGCTTCAAAACAAGGAATTAACATTATTATTACAGATGGATTTCGATCTTTTGAAGAACAAGATATTCTTTACGCACAAGGTCGCACAAACGATGGTGCAATTGTTACTAATGCCCAAGGTGGACAATCTTATCATAATTATGGGTTAGCAATTGATTTTGCCCTACAATTAGAGGATGGACAAGTGCTTTGGGATTTAACATATGACGGGAACAATAGTGGGCAATCAGATTGGATGGAGGTAGTTGAGATTGCAAAGGAACTTGGATTTACTTGGGGTGGAGATTGGGAGCATTTCCCTGATTATCCGCACCTTCAAATGGATTTCGGTTTAACGATTCGAGAGTTACAACGTGGCTATCGACCTGGTGATTAATGAAGTCAACTATGACCCTTTTTTCAACGATTGATTTGATGTAACCACTTTTTGCGTTGTCTATTTACGTTAATGTGATATACTATTTATACGAAATACATTAACATCTAACATATTTCGTCAAATGAAAGTTTTCTATTCAACATATTTTGTAAGCGTTACCAAAGAAGGTACATTCATCAAAAAATAGAAGGTGATCTAGATGAACAGAAAGCGGATTATCGGGTTATTAACTCCCGTTTTGGATGGATTTTATTACGGTAATCTAGTTACCAGTATCTCGGAGCAGGCGCGTGAATATGATGCGAAACTTATCGTATTTGGTACATCTGCACGACATAGTTATTATTCACAAGCATATGCCTCTGACTATGTTGATGGGTGGATCGTCATTATGGATGCTGTAGACGATGAATACATGAAGACATTACGCACACAAAAAAAACCTATTATCGGTATAAATACGCTGTTAGATTGTGATTACAATATTTCAATCGACAATGAAAGATTGATGGAACAAGCAATAGAACATTTAATTGAACATGGACATAAAAAAATTGGTTATGTTGGGGATGCTCATTTTTTTGACGCGAAAGAGCGATTTAAAAGTTATCAAAATGCATTAAAAACACATCAAATCAAATATCAGTCGAATTGGTTTTATAATACACTTGACCAACCAATGCCGGATATTGCGAAAAAAATGATGGATCAGCAATTACCTTTTACAGCGCTTGTTTGTGTAAATGATTTCACTGCGGTAGAAGTTATCAACCAGTTACATATTTATGGAGTTAAAGTACCTGAAGATCTTGCAGTGATCGGATTTGATGACATACCCTCTGCTAAGACAGGCCACCCTGCTTTATCAACAATCCATTTGCCATTTCGTCAGTTAGGGAAACAAGCGGTACACGTTTTATTTCATATTTTCAAGAACAAGCAATGGCCCAAACAAGCACCACCAATTAATGCCTTTCCAATTTTCCGAGAAAGTTGTGGATGCACTTGGGATACAGATCAGGTGGAAATCGAGAATTCCACAGCAACAATTGATTATTTAGGTAACTTAGTTGCACGAAATTTCAATCTAGGACAACTCATGCAATTTTATAATTATAAAGATGTAATGGAGTTAAATTGGTTAAGTCATACACCCATTCAGAGAGGGTTATTGGGATTATGGGGGGCACAAGGAAACAACAAGTTAAAAGTAAATCGATTCCAAGTGATTAGGCCAGATCAAGAACGAGAATATATAGCACTTGATGCCTATCCCCCAGAACAATTTCCGCCACTACATCTTTTGCAGGACGAAACATTTATGCGAGAGGAAAATACAATATTGATAATTCCAATTGCACAAGAAGATCAAATGCTAGGTGTTTTTGCTTTTGTTGGTTTAGCTGATATTACAACACAGTTAGCACCATTAAATACAACATATCAATTAGCGAATTTTTTTGCTTCTGCGTTAGTGCGCACAACAATGAATGAAGCCCTTACTTCTTACTCGAAACAATTAGAACTAATATCTAATATTATTTATGATGGGATTTGGGATTATGAGGTGAAAACAGGACAAGTTTCTAGTCGTGGTGGAATCAACAAAATGTTAGGGAATGACAACAGTAAAAGTACGATTAATATTCATGATGTAATCAGCCTGTTGCACCCTAATGATCAAATGAAATTATGCAACGTTTATAAAAACCATATTGATCATCATAAACCTTTAGAAATAGAATGTCGTCTCCGAAGTGAAGATGATTCTTATACGTGGATGTATATTACTGGACAAGCACAACGTGATAGTTATGATGAAGTTACGAATGTTCTAGGTTCTATTATGGATATTTCAGAACAAAAAAACGTGGAAGAGCGTATTAATCAGTTAGCGTATCATGATTCACTAACTGGTTTACCAAATCGTTTGCATTTTGAAGAACAATTGAAAACTTTATTAGCCATCGCGAAGAGTAATAATGATAAACTAGCGCTATTATTATTTGATCTT
Organism: Natronobacillus azotifigens; assembly: GCF_026805325.1. GTDB lineage: Bacteria > Bacillota > Bacilli > Bacillales > Amphibacillaceae > Natronobacillus > Natronobacillus azotifigens. Next base: position 79,619 of record NZ_JAPRAT010000001.1, on the reverse strand, counting down.
GACAGATTTAGGCTGATTAACGACAGCTATGGACATCAAGCTGGTGACCGTCTATTACAATATGTTGCGCAACGAATTCGTTCTATCACTGCTGAAAACCAACTAATCGCGAGGCTTAGCGGGGATGAATTTGTTATCGTAATGCCGAACATAACAAATATGAATCAAATTTTTGAATTTGGCACCAAAATAGTTGATTGTATGAATCAGCCTTTTATTGAGGATGAGCGAGAATATCATATTTCTACTAGTGTTGGAATTAGTGTTTATCCCCATCATAGTGATGATGAGGTAACCTTACTCCAACAAGCTGATATTGCAATGTATACAGCCAAATCTCAAGGGCGTAATAGAATTCAGTTATTCAGTAAAGAGATAAACATTCAAAATGCTAAGAAAATTCAGCTTGAGACACAACTACAATTGGCAATAGAACGTGATGAATTCGTTCTTCATTATCAACCAGTTTACCAATCAAATTCCAATGAAATTTATGGAGCTGAGGTATTATTGCGTTGGAATTCTCAAGAATTTGGTTTAGTAAGTCCAATGAATTTTATTCCACTGGCTGAAGAAACTGGGCTTATTGTGCCCATTGGAGAATGGGTACTTAGACAAGCATGTCAACAAAAGAAACGTTGGAGTGATGCTGGTTATTCAACCATGAAAATATTTATCAATCTTTCATCTAGGCAATTAAACCATCCGAATTTCATTAGCGTTCTAGAAAATATTTTAGAAGAAACTGGTTGTGCTCCAGAGGAATTATCATTAGAAGTAACAGAAAGTATGATGATAAAAGATATCAAATATAGTGCAACAATTTTAGAACAATTAATTGAATTAGGAATTAACGTTTCCCTAGATGATTTCGGGACTGGTCATTCATCGTTATCAACTCTAAAACTTTTGCCCGTACAAACATTAAAAATTGATAAATCTTTTATTGACGATATTAGTATTGATTACAAAAATAGCTATATTGTAAAAGCCATCATCGAGATGGCGCATAGTTTATCTCTTCATGTTGTTGCAGAAGGTGTTGAAACTGCTGAACAATTAAGCATACTGAATGACTTATCTGTTGACTATATTCAAGGGTTTCACTTAAGTAAACCTATAACATTAGAAGAAATTGAGACGTTATTGGAATTAAGCTGTTCTCGTTAAGAAAATTGCCTTAGGATTGAATTTAAAATTTCAAAAAAACTGTAAGAACGACTGAAGATTGATCGTTCTTACAGGTTTTTCATTTAGATTTAGATAATTGGATAGTCCCACCCATATTGAGGATTCATAAAATACGGTGGTCTTTTTGCCACCTTTGGCATCATCCACGTATGTTCTCGGTACTCCATGCTTACTTTCTTCTTTGTGTTACCTTGTAACAATATTTTTATGGTTGGATTGTATTCAAACGTCATTACATTTACCTCCTCCTCTTTCCTATCCTATTCAAAAATACAAAACTAGAGCATGTCTAGAATGACACCTAGCGAAAAAAGTGAAACTTCATTCAGTCGGCGATCTTTTCGCTAATGATTAGGGAGTGCTAGCTTCCTTTACTACCTGGTAATCAACGTTATTATTATTGTCATTTGGAGTAGAAGTCTTATGGACGGTTGTTCTAGAAAAATATTTGCACACCAAACTAGGTGTTTGTGCATAGGTTAAAGAGAATCATTTTCACACGAGGAGGTTTATTATGAATCACTATAATCCCATGACTTCGAATAACCATATGTACTCACCGCAAAATTATTATTTTAACCCGATGCAACATACACACGCTCAACCTGAGCAATTTAGTAAATCAGAGATGTTTCAGCAAATGCAGCAAGCACAACAATTATTTCAAGAAGCTAGACGTGACACCCCTTATCCCCTTTATCCGAATTATGGTCAAATTGTTCAGTACGAACAAATTCCCGTCAATGTACCTGAACAAAGACAGTTACGACAACCAGGATTAGAAGACTTAATGGTACCAAAACCCATTATTGAGAATAAAAATTATCAAGGAAGTAATAAATTAGCCAATAAAGTTGCGCTGATTACAGGAGGAGATAGTGGAATTGGTGCTGCAGTGGCAATTGCTTTTGCTAAAGAGGGTGCAGATATTGCGATTTCTTATTTAGATGAACATGAAGATGCTAATCGAACAAAAAAACGAGTTGAACAACTAGGAAAACAATGCCTGTTACTTCCGGGTGATTTACGAAACAAAGATAATTGTATTTATATTGTTAAGAAAACAATCGATGCATTTGGCAAACTAGACATTCTCGTCAATAATGTAGGGATTCAATTTCACCAAGAAAACTTAACAGACATTACAGACGAGCAATTTGATGATACATTTAAAGTTAATATATATTCCCATTTTTACACAACGCGTGCCGCGCTTCCTTACTTAAAAGTAGATAGTAAAATTATTAATACTGCTTCGGTTGTTACTTTTGCGGGTTATGAACAATTAATTGATTATACTTCAACGAAAGGGGCTGTGGTTGGATTCACTAGGGCACTCGCTAACAGTGTAATTGACAAAGGAATTCGTGTGAACGCTGTAGCACCTGGACCGGTATGGACACCTTTAATCCCTGCTAGTTTTTCATCTGACGAAGTAGCCACATTCGGTAAAGTAACTCCAATGAATCGACCAGCTCAACCATATGAATTAGCACCAACTTATGTCTATTTAGCTTCAGATGATTCTAGTTTTGTGACAGGTCAAGTACTTCATGTAAACGGAGGACAAATAACAGCTTAATTCAGAATAAAGTGAAACCTCAATCAGTGGGGGTTTTTTAGGTATTCCCCCATTGATTGTTAGCCCTAAAGGATAACCTAAAGGCCCTTGAACCATTCGGGGTGCTAGCGGATGGCTGCTCCGGTATAAAATAAACAAAAGAGATGTTTACTTTTGCTTCCCTTTATTCTTGGCGTGAATAGGGAACTCTTTCTTACAAACCTCTCTCACCTTTTCTTTTGTTCTTTTATATTAATAATATCGAATAGGACAAGCATATGACTCAAGATTTATTATGACTATTTTTTTAGTTACTCCGTTAGAAAGGATATCTTTTTACATAGCTAGTGATTGCTTGGTAACATTAACATAAAGTGAACTTTCAATCAGTGGGTTTTTGGATACTCTCAATCGAATTTTCACTTAAATCATTCGGAGCGGAACCGTGAATTGCTTCCGCTTAACAACGCTGTTCTCGTTGTTTTGAAGTGGGCATATTACGGACGGTTGCTCCGGGATAAAGAGGAGTGTTTTCATTGTCAAATAAATCACTAACGGGGAAAATTGCCCTTATTACTGGAGCTAGTTCTGGAATTGGAAAGGCTGCTGCTATTCGACTCGCAAACGAAGGGGCAAAAATAGGACTTCTTGATCTTAAAGAAGACAAATTAGCGGATGTCCAAGAAGAAATTGAATCCGCTGGGGGCGAAACGATCGTTGCAGAAACCGATGTTTCAGATCCAGACCGGATCAAACATGCTATTCAAACCATTGTAAACAAATGGGGACATCTTGATATTGTCTTTGCTAATGCAGGTATCAATGGAAAAGTCGCTCCAATTGAAGATATAACTCCTGGAGAGTGGGATCGTACGATTGAAACCAATCTAAAAGGCACATTTCTAACAACTAAATACAGCATCCCCTATATGAAAGAAACTGGTGGCAGTATTATCATAACTAGTTCCATTAACGGAAATAGAAAATTCACAGGTTTTGGTATGTCTGCGTATAGCTCAAGTAAGGCTGGACAAATGGCTTTTGGAAAGATGGCTGCATTGGAACTTGCTAACTACCATATTCGAGTAAATATTATTTGTCCTGGTGCAATCAAGACAAATATTGGCGAGAATACATTCGCCGAACCTGACAACTTGAAAAAAGTAAAAATCCCTATCGAATATCCTGAAGGCAATCAACCATTGGAACACAAACCTGGTACTCCCGAACAAGTTGCCGAACTAGTTTACTTCCTAGCATCAGATGCTTCTAGCCATATCACGGGAACAGAATTGTATATTGATGGGGCTCAATCCTTATTATAATTATAAGTAATAATAATCGGTTTCTTTTGAATACTAAGTGTATCACTTAAATGAAACTTCAATCAGTAGGCTATTACGTTTTTACGCACTGATTGTTCGTTGATCATTCGAGAGAATAGCTTCCGTTACTCCCATAATAACCTTAATTTTTCCGCTACCAGACAGTGGGGATTACGGACAGCTACTCCGAAATGAAAGGAGCCGATTAAAATGGATGCGTATTCTCATCACAAAATCGTTAGAACAAACGAAGGTTATGAACTTATTCTCTACCTAAACCCAAACACAGAGTTTTCTATGCAATTTGGAGAAAAGCCCAAAGACGGCGGTACATTGAAAAACCAAGCCTTAACCTTTATGCATACTAGAAAGCTATCCGCTGCAAAAATTACCAAAGTAACTATTATGTTAGGCACACTAATGGTTACATCTTTCCACACACCAAATGACGTGGAGGCTGCTACGACACCAGCACAGCAGTTCGAACAAAAAGATCAAACAGTAAAGTTAGATAGCTACAATGTGGTAAGTGGAGATAGCTTATCTGTTATTGCTAGAAGGCATCATGTCACTCTTGACCAATTAAAAGCTGTAAACCATTTAGATACTGACCTTATTACGATTGGGCAAACGTTAAGGTTACCCTTCTTCTCTTATGTTGTTCAATCTGGAGATAGCTTAAGTATGCTGGCAAAAGACAATCAGACAACCGTTGATGCAATCAAGCAAATAAATCAGTTACGAAGCGATCATATTCAAATCGGACAACAACTAAAAATCCCATCATTACATGACGATGCAATTAGCAGCTCAAGAAAGCAAACATTCACTTATAGCGTCGTTGCAGGGGATTCATTATCTGTAATAGCACGACGATTTCAGACTTCTGTGCCCGATTTAATGGAGACCAATCAGTTAAAAAGTGACGTTTTACGCATTGGACAAGAATTGACGATTCATACATCTAGCCCAAATAATTTAGAAACTTCTGTCTATCGTGTGAAAAGTGGTGATTCATTATCTGTTATCGCCCAGCGCTTTGGGACAACCGTATCGGAATTGAAGAGTCGAAATAATTTAACTTCTGATCTTCTTCAAATTGGTCAAGAGTTACAAATTAATGGAATGGAAAAAGCAGAAACAAAACAACTCCCCCATACTTATACGGTTGTTGCCGGAGACACGTTATCAAGGATTGCTAAACAATTTGATACCGATGTTCATTCTCTTAAAGTAAACAACGATTTAAGAAGTGATGTTTTACAAATAGGACAGGTGCTGAAACTAAATGATCAAACCACTACCTCAATCGAAGATAAAGAACCTACTTTAAAGGAGAACACTATCACTTACATTACTCATACCGTAGTATCAGGGGATAATATTTGGAATTTAAGTGTTCACTATGGAATTCCTCAAACCGAATTATTGCATGCGAATAATCTAACTACAACGAGCAGCTTATCGATTGGGCAAGAGTTGAGTATACCTGTTCATCATATAGCTGTTCATCCAGTTTTTGATGAACAATACGGAGAACATTTAGATTGGTGGACCGAAGCACAATATGTTTTTCATATAGGAAAAACTGCTAAGGTTACGGACATGATTACTGGTGAAAGTTTTACTGTTAAACGAACAATTGGAGCAAATCACGCCGATGTAGAAACTTTAACTGTTGAAGATACCAATATCGCAAAAAAAATCTGGGGTGGTTATAGTTGGCGAACGAGAGCAGTGATTGTAGAAGTAGACGGACGAAAACTTGCGGCAAGCATGTCCTTTTATCCTCACGATGTGCAATTTATTGATGATAACGGAATGAATGGTCATGTGGATATTCATTTTAAAAATAGTACGAGGCACGTAGATGGTGCGGTTGATCCACTTCATCAAGAGAAAATTAATAGGGCTGCTGGTGTATATTAACTAGGCCTAGTCCTTAGATTCTTCATAAAGAACAAAAAGCATCTGCAGTAACCAAGTAATCCGTTGGTTACTGCTATTTAAAATAGAAAATTCGACTTTATTCGAGTTTATTTGATAAAATTTGCTAAACTTTTTTTCTACTGGCCCGATATTAAGTAGGAGTAGCCTATAAAGTGAAACTTCAATCAGTGGGGTTTTTTAGGTATTCCCACTGATTGTTAGTTGAACCATTCGGGGTGTTAGCGTTTATTATTCCCACTTAAACAACTTGGTGTTCTCGTTGTTTTAAAGTGGCGTCTTACGGACGGTTGCTCCGGAATAAAATACGTTTCGGAAAGAAAGAGGGTTTAGGATGAGTGCGATCGAGCAACTGAAAAGAGAAGATCTTTCGAAAAAAAACACGTTAATGTTTTTTATTATGATTATTACATTGTCGATTGGAGCTATGGAATCACTAGTTGGAAATAACACACTAATACAAATAGTCTATCTAGCAGAATTATTCCTTGTTGTGGCAAGTTACAATGTTTTTAAAAAACTTTTTAAAAAACCAACATGGATTCCTTATTTGCTTATTACAATTTTTTATGGAACAACGTTACTACTCGGTATAATAAATGGTGGTAGTATAAACAGTATTTTCATTGTTCTTTTGTTAACTGTTTTTTCTGGGATTCAAATGAAACGAAAGATATTTTTGTATGGTTACATTTTTGGTTTAATCACGATCATAAACAATGCTTTAAGAGCACCGGCAGATCAGATAATCGTTCGTGAATTATTAAGCTATATTAGTTTAATTTACCTATTGTTTGGTATCATTTTCTTTGTCTTAATCCACATTTCTACCAAGCAAAATAAACAATTGGAAGAGATATTAACTGAACAACAACAGTTAACAGAACAAAAAGAAAAACAAAAAACGCTCATTGAAACATCTGTTAGTTCTATTATTGATAAAATATCTAAAGTAAATGATCAGCTACAATCTAACGTTATTGCTCAAAATGAGATGACTACTGCGATTAATGAAATCTCTGCAGGAAGTCAAACGCAAGCAGAGCAAATAAGTGAAATTGCAACGAACACCAATCAAACAAAACGAAGTATTGATCATATTCACAGCACTTCAGAAACATTGTATAAAGAAGCAATCCAAGCTAGTGAACTAACTGAAAACGGGAAAAATAAAATGAATACCCTAAATGAAAACAATCAAGCTGTCGAACAAGTAATTCAACAACTTAACAATTCATTTGCTGTCTTGACTACAAAAATTACTGAAACAAATGAATTTGCTGGAACGATCAAAGATATTACGGAACAGACAAATTTATTAGCATTGAATGCTTCAATTGAGGCTGCCCGTGCAGGTGAAGCTGGTAAAGGGTTTGCCGTTGTAGCGGAGGAAATCCGCAAACTAGCAGACAACACGCAACAAACAACAGAGAAAATTTCGGGAAATTTAGCAGAATTAAATACTAGCAACCAGGCTGCAATTGATCAAATGAACACCAGTAAAGAAAAGATTGCTTACGGCGTAACATCAGCAAAAGAAGTTATGGAGTATTTTACAAGCATTGCAACAACGATAGAACAATTGCATAGCGAACTAAAAAGCTTCTCGAACCTGTCAGAAAAAGTTCAAGGACAATCCATTGAAGTCGAAGAATCAACCAATGATCTCGCCGCAATCATTGAACAAGCATCAGCTAGCTTAGAGGAAATGAACGCAACAGTAAATGATTTAACCGATAGTAATCAGCAACTGGCTGGTATTATGGAAGAAACAGTGGTAGAGGCACAGCGATTACAATCAGATTTCTAATAATACTACAAAGGGAGGGTGCCATATAGCAGCCTCCCTTTGTTTATACATTGACTCTATTGAGTTTACTGCTTACGAGTATTTTTTCCAATTGAGCAACGGGAACGGGACGACCAATAAAATAACCTTGAGCATAATCACACTGCTCTTCCCTAATAAAATTCAATTGATCAGCTGTTTCGATCCCTTCACAAACGACCGCATAGCCAAGTAATTTTGCCATATGAATAATTGTTTTTACAAGCGCAGCATCTCGATCATCACCAGAACTATCGATCATAAAAGACGGATCAATTTTTAATACATCTACGGGGAAATTTTTCAACTGACTTAATGAAGAATAACCTGTACCAAAATCATCTAACGCAACCTTTACCCCTAAGTCCTTCAGTTGTTTAATTTTTTCAACAGATTCTTCTATATCATTTAGAGCAATATTCTCGGTTATTTCCAGACAGACAGTAGCAGGATTTATTTGAGAAAATACCAAGGCACTATTTACACACTCTACAAATGATGCCCTTTCAAACTGTTGTTTTGAAATATTTATCGCGATCTCTAAATCCAAATAACCTTTCTTATGCCATCGTTTCATTTCACAAAAAGCAGATTTCATTACCCAATCATCAATTTCCGCGATCATTCCGATTTCAGATGCCTCTCCTAGGAACTCATTCGGTGTAAGCAATCCCTTACTCGGATGATTCCACCTAATTAACGCCTCTACACCTGAAATCTTATTTTTTATAAGGTCCATCTGAAATTGATAATATAGCACAAACTCCTGCTTTTCTTGTGCTTGACGTAACTCGTTCCCAAGAATAAGTTGTTTCATCAATGCATCACCCATATCATCGTGAAAAAAAAGATAGCTGTTTCTAGTTTCACTTTTCAAACGGTACATTGCGTTATCCGCATTTTTTACTAATGATTCTACATTTGTTCCATGATCAGGATAAAAAGAGATGCCAACACTAGCAGTCATAAAGTATTTCTTTTCATCAATTTTAAACGCATTATCTCGAAAATCAGCAAAACAATTTTCTAGGATAAGACTTACACATTGTTCTCTACTAGCATTGGGTAAAAAGATAACAAATTCATCTCCACCAAATCGTCCTACTAAGCCTTCATTAGCGAATATCTTTTTCAAACGTTTAGCTACATCTACTAATAACACATCTCCTTGCAAATGGCCTAATGTATCATTAATCAACTTAAATCGATCCAAATCAAAGAATAGAAGTGCCATCCTTTGGTTTGGTGTTTCAGTAATCTTTTGTGTCACAAGATCTTGAAAATACGATCGATTAGGTAGTTTTGTTAAAAAATCATAATATGCTAGTTTCTGTATTCTCTTTTGTTCTTCTTTCTCCTCTGTAACATCACGGGCTATCCCAATATAATAACCATTATTGTTTTTCTTATTTTCCACAAAAGTAATTGTTAGAAATGAATAAAATATACTGCCATTTTTCCGACGATTAATTAATTCACCTGTCCATGTATTATTGTTTTTCAATGTTCCCCACATATCTTGAAATACTTCCAAAGACGTTTGACCTGATTGAAAAAACGATGGCGTTTTCCAATACAATTCATCGAAAGTATAGCCTGACATAGTTGAAAATGCAGGATTCACCATAATAATTCGGTTATTACTATTTGTAATGATTAAGCCATCATTCGTATTCGAGAATAAATGCCATACATTCTCATGATCAGCAGCAAAGTGTTCAAACATATCTTTCATCATAGGTGTCTTATCTTTCTGCACAGTTTTCTCACCCTTTGCAATAATATCCGATACTTTTGTCTATTCATTATACAATATTTATTGTTGGAATGTGTCGAATTTGTGTATTTTTTCTTCGATTGCATAATAAAATAAAAATGGAAAAACCACCTGGTCCTTTAAAAAAACAATATGAAGCTACTTTTTTGAAGGGGATGCCGGACAAGCTATAGCATGGCAATTTCCAATAAGACAGTAAAGACGTCGACTTCCATCTGAAGTCGACGTCTCTTACTTCTATTTTTCATTATTTCAAAGAAACTCCCCATTCTAACACGGAGAATACAATCGAATAAGAAAGACTTTAATTATTTCTTTTTAATGAATTCTCTCAACTACAAATCCATACTCTTCTAAAAGAGATACGATATGTGGTTCCATGATCAGATGTAAACTACCAACAATTACGAAATACGTCGTATCGTTGTCTTCTTCTAAGAAATCGATAATTTTATCTGTCATTTTTATATTTCTTTCATCGTTTAATAACTTGAGAAATTCTTGTTCCTCTTCACTTAAATTCCCCGGATCATCTCCAGCAGATGCGTATAATAATTGTTGCTCATCGCCTTCCATGTAAAAATCAAATAATTCTCTCATTTGAGTATCAAATTCATCAATATCTACCAATGACTCTTCCAATGATTGAATTTGGTATTCTAGGGACGAATTAGCAAGAAGATGTAATTGATCTTCTACCGTTTCTAAATCAACAATCTCTTTTTGATCTCGCACTGCCCGATCCAAGAAATACTCATCAACCCCATGAATGTAACCAAGTTGCTGCATCATTAACTGTTGCAAAGTATTAGCCAAAATCCAAGGTTTAAAGTGATTCAATGCTTCCATAGGAATACCATATTGAGCATAGGCATCTTCCAAACGATCGTATAGGTCTTTAGGTAGGTGCTCCTTAACAGTTGTACCATCTTGATACGTGCCAAGTTCCATATTTAATCTTTCTAGAGCTACAGGATCAACGGATGTCAAGTCAATTTCTGGTACCACAACATCTGACTCTGCATAAGCCCGTTCAATATTTTCATGCAATGGATAGAATGAATCAATGCCAACATGGATCGTTCCTTGTAAATATACGACCGTGTCCTCATTAACGACTTTCCATAACAACCCACCTGGACCATCTGGTCTACCTACAACTTCGAGTTTCTCAACTTGAATCCCCTGCTCTGCTAATCTAGCAAAAACAGCGAGTTGATCCTCATCATCTTCAAATGGATTTCCATAAACCGAAACATACTCCAAGTTTTCTAGCTCTTCTAACAATGAAAAATCGCGAATCTCGTTATTCCCTATTGCTAATGTTTGTAAAGAATGAAATGATTCAATGCCCGCTATGTTCGTAATACCTAATCCGACAAGATCAAGTTCCTTGATATTATCGAGATCCGATTGTTTAATTTCTCCTTCAACTTCCTCAATCTCATGTCGAATTGCTACTTCTAATTGCTGATCTGAAAAATTAACGGTATCTTCTGATTGACAAGCGACGAATAAAAAAATGCACAAAATAAAAATGATACTCTTCATTTTACTCATATTTTCCCCCTATAAATAGAGTATTATGTATACATAAACAACTATGGACAATAATACATACAATACAAAAAATTGTAAACCTTTATAGCTCAATTCATGTTCGGTTTTCTTATTCTTTTTTACACAAAAGGAAAGAAACAATACAAAAAAGCATGGACAGTTTACCTGTCTACATGCTTTTTGTATACTTTAAAAACCGTATTTAATATCAATCTTTTTCCAATTTATAAACTAAGTTGCCATGACACACCGAATCGGTCATTTACCCAACCAAATTTCTTGCTAAATGGATAATGATCCATCGGCATCAAAATTTCTCCACCTTCACTTAATGAGTCAAAAACACGATTTAATTCTGATTCTTGATCACATGTAATAAATAATGAAAATGACGGAGTGAAAGTAAATGGTTGATCTAGCGTACTATCCATACATAAAATTGTTTGACCATGAATCGAGAAAACACCTTGTTGAACGGTCCCTTCTTTTCCTGATTGGCCCATTCCATACTTGTGTAATTCATTAATTTCAGCCTGATCAAATGTGTCAACATAAAATCGCATTGCTTCTTCTGCTTGTCCTGAAAACATTAAAAAGGGTTGAACAGTTGTCATATTTTGAGCCTCCAATAATATTCCTAATTATTTTGTAACAGCTCTACTTAGAATTACTATTAGAGTACCACAGCTTTTAGCACTTGCAAACAAAAAAAGCATTCATTTACCGCTAAGCTAACTATTTACTTTCAACTGCTCTAGCTCCTGATATATTTTTCGTTTCCATTCAAAGAAATCTTTACTTAGTAATAAACTTTGCTCTCGTGGTCGCTGAAATGGTAGGTCAAATTCCCGTTTAATTTTTGCTGGATTACTAGATAACACGATAATTCGGTCCGATAAATACAATGCTTCCTCTATACTATGTGTAATAAACAGTACAGATTTACGGTTTTTCTCCCAGATATCTAATAACCATGTTTGCATATCAAGCCGAGTAAACTCGTCCAATGCAGAAAATGGTTCATCTAAGCAAATAAAATCTTGTGGACTTAACAAAGCACGGACAAAAGCTACTCGTTGTCGCATCCCTCCAGATAATTCATGTGGATAAGCATTTTCATAGTTTGCGAGCCCTGCTTTTTTTAACATCTCTCGAGCCTTATCTTTATCTACTTTCCGATGAATTTCTGCTCCCAAAATAACATTTGACAAAACATTTCTCCACGGAAATAGGGATGGACTTTGTGGCATGTAACTAATCACACCACGCTTACCTGTTATTTCTTTTCCATCTAAAAAGAAAGCACCCCGATCTGGTCGATACATTCCTCCAATTAAATGAAACAATGTACTTTTACCACTTCCTGAAGGTCCTAGCAAAGAAACGAACTCCCCATCATTTATGGTAAATGTGATGTCATCTAATACTAATTGTTTGGCAAAAGACTTCGCAATATTTGACACAGTTAATTCACTCATGCTCCATCCGCCCTTTCTCCCGACCTTTTAACCATGTTTTTTCAAGTGTTTGGATAATAACGAACAAAATCATACATAAAATCATGATATAAACAATAGCTACAAATACACGATCGGTACGAAACGAAGATTGAGCTAAGGTCATATAAACACCAATTCCTTGATTCGCCCCTAACCATTCAGAGATAACTGCACCCATCACACTATAAGTACCAGAGATTTTCAAACCAGAAAAAATGGCCGGCAATGCATGTAGAAATTCTAGTTTTAGAAAAATTTGCTGTTTCGATGCACCAATCATTCGCATATAATGCATCAATTCTGGGTTGGTTTGACGTAAACCATCTAATGTTGCTACTACGATTGGAAAAAAACAGACCAAAGTAATCACAATAACTTTCGGCATTACACCAAATCCGAACCAGATAACCAATAATGGGGCAAGTACAATAATAGGTATATTCTGAGATAAAATAAGCAACGGATACACGGCTCGCTTCACTTTTGGTAATAGATGTAGCACAATTGCGACCAACAAGCCAACACTAACACCAATAAAAAGTCCCAATAATGCCAATTTCGTTGTAGAGATAAGGTGGTGCTGATAATTCGGCCAACCGGCTACCGCTTCAGTAAGAATAACGGTAGGGGCAGGTAAAAGCCATGTTGGAATGGTGAAAATTTGAGTACTTGCTTGCCAGAAAAGCAAAATACATAGAATAACTACAAACGAACTTCCGTGGTTTGCAATGATTCGATTTCTTTTCATTTTATTTGTATTCACATTCATCCCTCCGTTCAAGCGATATTTCGTTGTTCAAGTTTCTATTGATGTGGCGTGGTTTTGTAATTTTAAAAAAGTAAAACTCCAATCAATGGGTGGGTCTCCCCCGCTGATTTAGCCGTAAAGAATAAAAACCGTTGAATTCTTCGAGATACTAACTAACATTGCTCCCACTTAAACTAATTGGATTTTCTCGATGTTTTGAAGTGGGAACCTTATGTCCGGTTACTACGAATAAACACTTCCGTTATGAATAACGCCATGATCGTACTATTTTGATCATTGTCATTGAGGTAAATAGTCATTTGTAAAGGCTTCTTGAATATCTAGTTCTTCATCTAACAAGTCATTGTTCAACATCCAATTCGCAAAGTTGTTCCACACTGTTTCTGATTGAATTCCCCACTGTTCGGCATCTGCTTGGTATTTATCTGCTAACCATACTTGACTGGCATGAACAAGATCTGCATCTAAATCAGGAACAGCATCTAATAATAGGCTTGCTGATTCTTCAGGTTTCGTAATAGCATCCTGATATCCTTTTGATACTGCGCTTAAAAACCGTTTAATTACTTCTGATTTATCCTTAATCATTCTTTCATTCGTTGTAATAACAGGTGTATGATAATCAAGTTCCTCCGAATACTCGTTTAAATATTGTACCTTTAGTTCTATCCCCCGAACCTCTGCTTCAATACCGGTCCATCCATAATAGATCCATATAAAATCCACATCCCGCTCAAATGCAGTGAAAAAGTCTGTATTACCAATATTCATAATTTCTACATCATCTACACTGGCATTCTCTTCTTCCATTAACGCCCCAAGGAAAGCTGATTCAATTGGCGCTCCATAACCACCATATGTTCGATTAGCATAATCAGCAGGAGAACTAATACCTTTATCGACTGGTGAAGCAAAGCCAGACGTATTATTCTGGATAATAGCTGCAACAGAAACAAGCGGAATATCTTGTATTCTTGCTTCCGTAACCGCTTGCTGAGAGCTAATGCCGAAATCCGCTTGTCCAGAAGCTACAAACTGATCTGCCCCTGACTCTCCTGGTAAAATAATATCTACGTCAAGACCCTCTTCTTCAAAATATCCTTTCGCTTCGGCTACGTATAAACCTGTATGGTTGGTGTTAGGTGTCCAATCTAGCACAATGGATACAGATTCCATTCCCTCCGTTTGATTTATCCCTTCTGCGTTACCACAAGCTGTTATTACGAACAACAACATTACTAACCAAAGCAAACTATTTTTTTTCATAAAAAAATCCCCCTTATATTTTTTGGAGGAACATTTCCCATCACAAAACATACAAAAAACGCCTAGGCTAAGCCTAGAGCGCATACATCATCCGAATATGTTCGTGATTTGATATGTTCCCTACGCTGGTTTAAACCAGATCAGGTTCTAAGGGTCTGTATCTAACTGGATACGATCTCAACCGGCAACACCGGTCCCCCTACACTGAAATAACTATTTAATTTTTACTCTTTTTACTTTGCCACAAAAAATCATGATAAGCAAGCTTTTTGTTTGTTTCCTCCAAATTGAAATGATAAAGTGAAACTTCTAAAGGATAACCCTAAGGTCCTTGAACCATTCGGGGTGCTAGCGTCCGTTACGCCCACTTAAACAACTTGTTATTCTCGTTGTTTTGAAGTGGGAGTCTTACGGACGGTTACTCCGGATCAATTTTCCTGTGGGAGTTTTTCATACTTCTCTTCCATGGAAATAATCGTTTGATACAGATATTCATTCACTGGTGTTTTTACTCCATAATGTTTGCCAAGCCTATTTATTGTTCCACTAAAGAGCTCTACTTCACTATACCTTTTTGCTTCGGCATCTTGACGCATGGATGGTTTTCCTCTGGGATGTAACTTCGCTAAATCATTCAACCAATAGGATAAATCCTCCTCATTAAGCTCAACTCCCTCATGTATAGACAACTCAATCACTTCACGCATCGCAGCAATCATCGTATCACGAGCCTTGCCATTCTCCTGCACACCACCATAATCCGTTTCATAGACAGCAACTGTTTGATTCAGGCCAACATTTAACATTAACTTTCCCCATTGACGCTTTTTCATATCATGATCAACTTCGTAAGGGAGCTTTACTCGATCGAAAAAATTTGCTACCGCTGTTACTTTTCCTGTAGGCTTCTCCATCTTTTTTTCACCAAAACATAATCTTCCTTTATTTGCATAAATCAACTGATTTTTTTCTTTTACTGCATCCATTCCTTGAGCAACACAATAGAGTACTTTATCCATACCAAAAACTTCTCCGATGTCTTTTTCACTTGAGATACCATTTAAAGCAGACATAAGAATTGTTTGCTTTCCAACCTGATTTTTTACTGCTTTCATTGCTTCTGGTAATGCACGGTACTTCACAGTAAAGATAACTAGGTCAGCTGGGGGCATTGTCTCTTCTGGTGTTACAAAATGAAAATAACAAGGCTCTCCATTACTGTAAATACCTTCTTTTTGATAACGTTCAATTCTTGTTTGATCAGCGATAACACGAACAGATTTTTCCGGTAACTTTTTAGAAAAGTGATCTGCATACATCACGCCCAAAGCGCCCATGCCAATAATGGCGATAGTTTTTATCTCCATCTTATTCATCCTTTCTAACATTCTAATAACATCTATTTTCAATTACATGCATATCTTAAAACAATTACCAACACGCATTCGTAAAAAACACACTTCTATCATGACATGATTTTCACCAAGATCACAATAAGTCTGTTATGTTATCTTACAGGCTTAATGACTTTACCACGTGATAAAAGGTAACATAAAATAAATTTAAAATAAATGTAATTTTTTTGATTTAAATTAGTAAAATATTAAAAAACATGACAGTAAGCCTGTAGATGTAAGCTTCCTATTTCCAAATTCATTTCAAAATCAATATAATAGTTAAATCTTTCTTCGGAATTTTTTTACTATTCAAATAATTTAATAGATGTTAATAAAGATAACGTAATTATCACGTGAAAAAATATTCTATAAAGGCGGTGTAACCATGACCAATCCTGCTGTGTTATCAGTAGAAGATTTGAAAACTTATTTTTATTTAGAAAATAGTAACATTGCTAAAGCGGTTGATCGTGTGAATTTCTCTATTCACCCTGGTGAAACAGTTGCATTAGTAGGAGAATCTGGCAGCGGGAAAAGTATTACTTCATTGTCGATTATGCAACTTATTGACAAACCTGGAAAGATTGTTAATGGATCCATTCAACTAGAAGGTAGAGAGCTTGTTCAACTGTCTAATCGAAAAATGACAAAAATTCGAGGCAAAGAAGTTGGTATGATCTTTCAGGAACCCATGACGGCATTAAATCCGGTATATACAATAGGTAATCAAATCATTGAAGTATTACGCAAACACAAGAAAATATCAAAAAAAGATGCTAGAAAACAAGCAATAGAATTACTAAAAACAGTTGGTTTCCCCCGTGCTGAAGCAACCATGAAAGAATACCCTCACCAACTCTCAGGTGGCATGCGACAACGTGTAATGATTGCCATCGCTATCTCTTGCGAACCAAAACTATTAATTGCTGATGAACCAACAACAGCATTAGATGTTACCATCCAAGCACAAATCCTTGATCTAATAAATGAAATGAAAAAAAAGTTTAATATGGCGGTACTTCTGATCACGCATGATCTCGGTGTAGTCGCTGAATATGCGGATCGCGTTCTTGTTATGTATGGTGGGCAAATTGTTGAACAAGGAACAAAACGACAATTGTTCAAATCGGCAAAACATCCTTATACCAATGGATTACTAGAAAGTTTGCCTAGTCTTGACCAGAGTTCAGACCGATTAGGAACGATCAAAGGAACGGTTCCCGCTGCGGATAATTTTCCTGAAGGATGCCGATTTTCCACCCGCTGTCCTCATGTGATGGAGAAGTGTATCAAGACAAACCCGGACATTCTTTCCGATGATTCAGGGCATGGTGTTCGATGTTTTTTATACGAGGAAGAAGAAAAGTAAAGGAGGCTAATCATGGCAACAACGTTGGAAGAAAAATCGCGTTCAATCACCTCAGTAGATCAAGATACATTGGTACGGGTGGAAAATATAAAAAAATATTTCCCCATTAAAGGAGGGATCCTCAAACATACTATTGGACATGTAAAGGCAGTTGATGATGTATCTTTGGCCATAAAAAAAGGAGAAACACTCGGAGTTGTAGGTGAATCTGGTTCTGGAAAATCTACACTTGGTCGGATGATCATAAGACTATTAGCTCCCACTGAAGGTAAGATTTATTTTGATAATCAAGATATTACCAATTTATCGAACGAAAAACTACGAAACTATCGACGTGATATGCAAATCGTCTTTCAAGATCCGTTTGCATCATTAAATTCAAAAATGAGCGTTGGTCAACTAATTGAAGAACCATTACTCATTCAAACAAATTTATCAAAAGTCGAACGAAAAGAAAAAGCAATTTCTATGCTGGAAAAAGTGGGACTGAGAGCGGACGACAGAGCGAAATACCCTCATGAATTTTCAGGGGGTCAACGACAACGGATTAGCATTGCTCGTGCGCTTGCCATTTCGCCAAAGTTCGTTATTGGAGATGAGCCAGTATCTGCATTAGATGTGTCTATTCAAGCACAAGTATTAAACTTGATGGCTGATTTACAAGACGAATTAAACCTTACTTATCTTTTTATTGCCCACGACCTTAGTGTTGTAAAACATATAAGCGATCGAGTAGCTGTCATGTATTTAGGACGAATTGCAGAGATTGCTCCGAAAGAAGCGATTTATGATAATCCATTACATCCATACACACAAGCACTCCTCTCTTCAGTTCCAATCACAGATATTGATCACAAAAGGGAGAAGATTATTTTAAAAGGAGATTTACCAAGTCCGTCTGATCCACCTTCAGGTTGTGCATTTCGCACGAGATGTCCAATGGCACATGATCGGTGCAAAGTAGATCGACCTGAGTTGTTAGAAAAGAAAAACGGGCACTTTGTTGCTTGTCATTTATATGATAGATAATTAGTTTTAATTATCCATCAATAAAGTGAAACTTCAATCAGTGGGGTTTTTTAGGTATTCCCACTGATTGTTAGTTGAACCATTCGGGGTGCTAGCGTCCGTTACTCCCACTTAAACATCTTGATATTCTCGTTGTTTTGAAGTGGGAGTCTTACGGACGGTTGCTCCGGGATAAATTTTAGGAGGTGATGCTTTTTTATCCATTGCGGAACACGGGTTTTCGAAAAAATTTGATCTCATTTTAAGAGGGGGAAATCGTATGAAAAACAAGAAGTATTGGTGGATGATGCTCTTCATTCTCCTATTTAGTACTTTACTCGTAGCTTGTGGAAATGATGAAGAGGAGGAAACGACAGCTGATAATAATAACGATCCTGTGGAAACAGAAGATCCACAAGATAATGAACCATCGACAAGCAGGCTAACCGGAGCAATTCATTCGGCTCCAACAGGTTTATTTAACCCTATTTTTTATACCGAAACTTACGAGAATAATATTTTATCTTTTACACACGAAGCTCTAGTTAGTCAAAATAACAATCTAGAATTTATCCCACAATTAGCAAAAGATTGGGAAACCAATGAAGATCAAACGGAAATAACCTTCTTTTTAGAAGAAGATGTGACGTGGCATGATGGTGAACCATTTACAGCACATGATGTTGTCTTCACCTACAAAACCATCGCTGACCCTGAGTATGGACCAGCAGGAGGAGTTCGAACCAATTTCGTTGAACCATTACTCGGTTACGAAGCATACAGCAGTGGAGAAACGGATGAATTTGTTGGTGTTACAGCAGATGACGATCACACAGTAACGTTTCATTTTGAAGCACCAAATGTGAATCCACTATATTATTCTAGTTTTTCTATTATACCAGAGCACATTTTTAGTGATATAGCAGTAGCAGATATGCCATCCGCTTCCGCAACACTAGATCCAGGCGAAGTTATTGGTACAGGTCCTTTTGCTTTTACGGACATGGTAGAACGCGAACAATATATACTAACCAGTTACGAGAATTACTGGCAAGGCCAACCAAAAATTGATGAAATCGTTTGGCGTGTAGTGAATCATTCGGTAATGACAGGATTGTTACAAACAGGAGAGGTAGATTTTATTGCTGATCCTGAAGGTATCGCAGCTGCAGATTATGAAACAGTAGAAGGTTTTGGAAATATAACGATTGTAGAACAAGCTGATTTCGGCTACCAACTAATGGGCTTTAAATTAAACCACCGCACAAGCGAGGATGTCGAAAATGGCGTAATTGATCCTGATAATTGGGTTGAAAATGAAAAGGTGGCTGATCCATTAGTTCGTCAAGCGATTGCTCAAGCAATCAATCGACCTGGTTTTGTGAATGGACTATTGTATGGTCGTGGGGAAGTGATTAACTCACCAATTGCACCACAATTCTGGGCTTATACAGATGATGTGAATCAAAATGAATACAATCCAGAAGCTGCTATGGCCCTTTTGGACGAAGCAGGTTATGTAGATGTAACGGGAGACGGATTCCGCGAAACACCTGATGGAGAAGAATGGGTGCTAAATCTTGATTATCCACAAGGTAATGAATTACGCGAACGTTCTGCTCCAATTATTCAAGAGAATTTACAAGAAGTAGGTATCAACATTAACCTACGACAACCAAAGGAATTTAGTGCGTATGCTGAAGAACTGGAAAATGACGATAACGACATGGATCTTTATCTAATCGGCTGGAGCTTATCAAGTACCGATCCTGATCCATCTGGATTATGGAACACGACGGCTGCTTACAACTTCTCTCGTTGGAACAATCCAGAATCGGTTGAATTATTACAAAAAGCATTAGCTGCTCCGGAAGCTTTTGAACAAGACTATCGTACAGCAGTCTACCACGATTGGCAAAATCTATTTACTGAAGACTTACCTGCCGTGATCCTTTATGCACAAAACAAGCTGTATGCATATAATGACCGTTTAAATGGCGTAGATCCGCTACCATATTCATTTATAAACAATCCACATGAATGGTGGATTGAAGAATAAAATCATAAAACGATATTTATGGGTATGTGATATCACATACCCACCCCTTTTTAAACAGGGAGGAAGTCAATCATGTATAAATATATTATTCGTAGAATATTAGTTTTTATCCCGATGTTATTTGCCTTAACGGTAATGGTCTTCGCACTTGCTCAGGCTGCACCAGGAGATCCTTTTACAGGCAGAATGTTAGATCCAACCGTTAATCCCGAAGTCTATCAACAGCAACGAGAGGCGCTTGGACTCAATGATCCCTATCCTGTTCAATATATGAATTGGATGAAAAATATCTTACAGGGGGACTTTGGTAACTCGATTTATTATAATGGTAGGTCTGTGCTAGAATTAATTAGTCAACGATTTGCGAATACGTTATACTTAGGACTATTTTCATTAACCATTACATTAGTCGTCTCGATTCCGATTGGGATCTATTCAGCCAAAAAACCATACTCAATACTGGATTATGCAACGACAGGTTTTGGTTTTTTGGGCCTTGCTATTCCCAATTTCTTTTTTGGTTTAATTGCTATTTATATCTTCGCGATTCATTTTGGTTGGTTCCCATCACAAGGTACCGTATCTAGTAATGATGTTACTGGATTTGCAGAACTAATAGATCGTTTACACCACCTCGTGTTACCAGGGATTACACTTGGTTTGGCTGGTACAGCAACTTATATGCGTTACATGCGTTCAGAGGTTCTTGACGTACTTGGAAGTGACTATATTCGAACAGCTAAAGCAAAAGGCATGAGTAGCAATAACGTTCTTTATAAACACACGTTAAGAAATGCGTTAATCCCTATCATCACATTAATGGGAATTGAGTTCGGTGTGCTAGTCAGTGGTGCTGTCATTACAGAACAAGTCTTTAATTTTCCGGGTCTTGGTACGCTTTTTTTACAATCGATAACCAATCGGGATTATCCGGTAATCATGTCGATAAACTTATTATTTGGCGTATTCATACTTGTCGGTAATTTACTCGCCGATATATTCTATTGTGTTGTAGATCCGAGAATTCGTTATGATTGAGGTGTATGTGTATGCAACCTAGTCCACAAGGGGCAACAGAAATTGATCCAGTATCACCGCAACCACCCTTGGATCAAAACGCTAGATCTAGTAATAGTAAAAGTCCTTTTCAACTAGCTTTACGTAGATTTCTAAATAATAAATTAGCCGTATTAGGTATCGTTGTTTTGTTGACTATTATTCTTGCTTCTATTTTTGCACCATTATTAACCGATCTTGATCCAACCAAAAGTGATTTGATGAAAATTGAAAATGGACCAAGTAGTGAACATATTCTCGGAACAGATGGTTCTGGACGTGACAACTTCGCTCGTTTGTTATATGGTTCACGCATCTCCTTAATTGTCGGATTTAGTGCGATGCTCTTCACTTTAATAATCGGTGTCACTTTAGGTTCCATTTCTGGTTATTATGGTGGAAAAGTTGATAGTTTGATTATGCGTTTCACTGATTTGGTATTGGCGCTCCCATTTCTTGTACTTGCATTAACGATTATTGCTTTGGTGCCAACGATTACCACCGCTTTATTTGTTTGTATTATTGCTTTAACCATCTGGCCCAATTTAACACGAATTATTCGAGGGACCTTCCTTTCGCTTCGCGAACAAGAATTCGTCTTAGGCGCTCGAGCCATCGGTGCATCCGATTTCCGCATTATTTTCCGACATTTCATTCCAAATGCGATCGGACCTATTATCGTGAACGCGACGTTAATGATGGCACAAATGATTATCATTGAGTCTGGTTTAAGTTTTATTGGAATGGGCATTCCACAGCCTACCCCAACATGGGGAAATATGTTGTCAGAAGCACAAAATATTCGTATTTTAAGGAATCATCCGGAAGCGTGGATCCCACCTGGACTGGGGATATTTCTAACCGTCTTATCGATTAATTTTATTGGAGATGGATTACGTGATGCTTTTGACCCGAAAAGTAATAAGAGATAAGGTCAAATGGATACCAGTTACAGATTTTTACATTCTTGAAATATGGTGGATTGTATTAAGAGTGCCAAGATCTGTTTTTTCTCTGATTCTTCAAGAACGTTTCTACAGTTGTTTACACAATGATATATGAAGCGGAAGACTTCCCCTTAGGAAACGTCTTCCGCTTTTAGATTAATCCATACATTTATAGGTTTATAGAACCCGCGCGTTCATTCACTTTTTGCTATGCTCCGATTCCTGCGATGAACAAGTACCCTAATCCCTCTCTCTTCGTATGAGATACTACTAATCCTACTTCAGCAAAATTTTTTCGATAGATAAAGTGTAACTTCAATCAGTGGGAGTCTTACGAACGTTTGCTCCGGGATAAAATTTTTGATAAGAAATTTCCTATCAGATGTTTTAATTTCTCACATTTAGGTTAGATAACTAATAAGCTAGAAAATACTTATGCTAAAGGAGTAGATGCATCACTATGGATATAAATAAGGAAATTAAAAAGTTAGAAAGTGTCCATCTAGAAAAGCCAGAACGTGTTTTCAGCATGTATTTAAATACAGATCCTGCTGATCCTGATCAGCAAGGAGGAGAATGGAAAATTCAATTAAAAAACGGATTAAATAGCTTTGAGAACTATCTAAAAAAAGATAACGATCGGGAGGAAAAACGTAACTTCAAAAAGGTAAAAGAAAAAGTAGAACGCTTCGTTCATGAAAATGAATTAAAGTTGAAAAAGAGCATCGTTATCTTTGCAACTCCTGATGATTCCATATGGTTTGCTGAAATTTTTCAAATCCCTGTAGAAAGTAATTTTTATTGGGAAGAAACTGCAAAAGTTGATCAGCTAAAAGAAATCTATCACAAATTCCCTAAAACTGGTATCATTTTAACGCAAAAAGAAGCGATTAAAACAATGGATACAGAACTTGGCATACTTAAGGATACCCAATTATATGAGTTAGACTTAGAAACAGAAGATTGGCGCCAACATACTGGCCCTCATCGTGCACAAGTAACAATGGGAGCTGGAGGTAAAAGTACGAAGCAAGACCAATTTGAATCACGGTTCGAAGCAAATCGATATCGTTGGTACAAAAGCCTTGCTTCAAAATTAGACAAGCTTTCAAAGGACAATCAGTGGCAAAAAATATACATTGTTGGTGATAAAGAAGAAGCAAAAGACCTTTGCGACAATATGAACAAAGAAGTAACTAAAATTGTCGAAAAAAATATGCTTGAACATGAAGAAATGAAAGTGATTGCTGAAGTAATGGCGTCTTAGGAGACCGTGAAAAAAGATTGCTAATTATTAAGTGCAAGAAAAAAAGGCAGGCAAGATCTAAGTATAGATCCTGCCTGTTCTTTATTCTTACTTCAAGCAACAACATCACGTTTTTGAAAAACACCAAACGCTAGAAAATGAAAGAATAGAAAGTATATTAGTAAAATCCCAATGGAAAATGCCAATGTCATCCCTTCTACTGGGGGCACACCATCCGTGTAAACAGTTAAATCCGTATTGGCAAAAAGAATATATTGTGCCCAATCAAATCTACTCGCTACAAGCATTGTAATATTACCTCCCATTAGATAAAGGAAAAGCGCAATCGCTAGGGCAAACGAGTTACTACGAAAAACGGCTGAAATCATAAAGGCCATTGTCGCAACCATTAACAGATTGATTGAATTTAGTAAATAGTCGCTGATCAGTTGAATTGGCATGCTTTGTTCCACAACAGTCCCATTTCGGTATGCTAAATGAACTGCTTCTGAGGAAGGAGATCCAAATAGGATAAATCCTATTACACTAGCAACAAAATAGATGATACCAATGAGAAAAAGACCAAATAGAAGCGATGTCGTGTATTTTGATAACAATATTTTTACACGACTGATTGGACGAATTAATAATAATTTAATAGTCCCCGAAGAAAATTCACTAGAAACAATTCCAGCTGCAACAATAATTGTAAATAATCCAGCAAAACTTAAAAGAAATTTCACTTCTTCTACAAATGCCCAGACATGTACCTCTGGATTAGGCGGGAGATTTTGTTCAATACGATACGTATTAATCGCGATATTTCGTTTATATACCATATCCATTCTGGCATTCGAATACATTCCTAATTGCTCTTGATCAAAATCAATTTGAGCTTGTAATTCCGCTTGCCAATCCGTTGGATGCTCCACTTGCTCTTGTTCAGGTTCAAGATATTTCAATATACCTCCAAAGCCAATCACCGCTATAATAAGAAAGCCGATCATAATGAAAGTAGCTTTTTTACGAAAGATTTTTCCCCATTCATTTTGAATTAGTCGAAACATTTTCCTTCCCTCCTTGTTGCTTGGTTATTTCTAAAAAGCGATCTTCCAATGTTCTGGTTATCTTTTTAATACCGTATATATCAATATCTGAATTTGATAATTCTTTTACTAGTTTTGCAATTTTTTCTTTTGTTGCATGTACAATAAATCCTTCTTCATTACGTTCTACTTTCCATTTTTCTTCTAGCCATACCCACGCACTATCAAGAGAGCCTGTTTCAAATGAATAGGCTGGTTGGTCGTAAGTAGTATCTTCATGGATGTCATGAACAGCAATTAATTTTCCCTGTTGAATGATAGCAATTCGATCACACATCATCTCCATCTCAGATAACAGATGACTAGAAACAACAATACTTAACTGTTTTTCTTTTGCTAAAAAACGTAGATGATCACGCATCTCTCGGATTCCTGCGGGGTCTAGTCCGTTCGTAGGTTCATCCAAAATCAATAATTTGGGTTCATGTAATAAGGCTTGAGCGAGGCCAAGTCTTTGTTTCATTCCTAACGAATAAGTTTTTACCTTGTCGTTAATCCGATCACCTAAACGAACTAACTCAATCGTCTCCTTCAGTTTTTCTTTACTGACTTGTTTATGCATTCTTCCATATTGAACAAGGTTTTGATAACCCGTTAAATGTTGATACATTTCTGGATTCTCCACAATTGCACCAACGTGCTTGATTGCTTGCTCAAAATCTTTTCTAATACTATTTCCGCAAATTACGATGTCTCCACTGGTCATTTTCATTAATCCAACGATCATTCGAATCGTAGTCGTTTTTCCAGCACCATTGGGACCTAACAATCCAAATACTTCTCCCTCTTGAATCGTTAGACTAATGTCATCAATAATCTTTTTCTTGCCCATTGTTTTACTCACGTTTTCTATCGAGAGTACGGTTGTCATAACGCTCCCTCCTCTTTCTGATGTACAATATTTTTGAACCATTCTAATACCGATGTCCCATGTTCCTCACGAAGTACTTCTACATCCTCTTTCCCGATAATATCACCATAATATAGCGCAATCACTTGATCCAATAATGGCTCTATTTCATTGATTTCATGTGTAGCGATCACTAGTATTTGTTTATCAAGCTGAACATATTGAAGTAAACTTTTCACTGTCGCTTCACGGACCATTGGGTCTAAGCCTGAAAATGGTTCATCCAATAAGATGACCTCGGCATCGCGCGCCAACGCCGTGACTAATTTTAATCGACCACGATTACCCTTTGATAATGATTTTACTTTCTTCTTTGGATCTAGCTTTAACTGGTTTATAAGTTCATTTGCTTTGTTTTTATTAAAATTAGCAAACTGACTTGCTACAAAGTCTACTGTCTCTTGTACAGTAAATGACTCGTAAAACATATCTAACTCTGTTAAATAAGCTACATCTGCCGTTGTTTTTCGCGTAACATTTATACCATTCAAAGTGACGTCACCACCATCTGGAAAAACCAGTCCTGTCATCATTTTTAGTGCTGTAGATTTTCCACTACCATTTGGTCCAACCAACCCATAAATCTTTCCTTTTTCCAGATGAAGATCAACCTCTTTAAGTGCGAATTCTCTTCCGTATTTTTTCGTAACCTGCCTTAATGCAATCGTCATTTTATTCACACCCTTCTAGATAATTTTGTAATTGTTCAATCATATCTTTGTTTGATACACCGATCTCCAACATCTGTTCCACATAATTCTCAATGATCTCTTTTTGCATTGATGTTTTTAGCTCATCTAATAATGTGGCATTGTCTAACACAAACGTACCTTGCCCTCTCCTCGTCTCCACAACATTCATCCTCTCTAGTTCACCATAAGCACGTTGGATTGTATTCGGATTCACACCCATTTTCACAGCCATTTCTCGAACGGATGGTAATTTCTCTGCTGGCTTTTGTTTATTTTGTAAAATATCTATCACGATGCTATCGACAATTTGCATATATATCGGCTTGGATGACTGAAATTCTTTCGACATATTTACACCTCTACCTTCTTGGTCAACAATCTCGCTGAGAGATAAAACAAGAAGCAGGTTAAGAAAACATAGTAAAAGGCTGGAATGATCGGGATGCCCACGAAATCATCAAAATATACATTCCAAGTTGCGCCATCATAATTCACCTGCGGCATGAACTGGATGTTGAAACGGTAGCGAAAGATAAATTGACGAACAGATTCAAATCGAATGGATAAGACCTCAAGTATATTATAAGTAAAATAAATCAATGCGATGATGAGCCAACGTAACGATCGAATTCTAGGATACCGATTTAAGGAGTGGTAAAGCGTCCAATAAAACAGAACCCAACAAGTTAAATAAAGACCATAAAAGATGAGAAGAAAAAAAACAAAAGTTACCATTGTAAGAAATACTTGCAGATCCAACTGTTGATATACTTCTCCTCCAAACGAATACATCGAAAAAGCAAAATAACCAATCAAGATAAACTGATAAATAACTTGAAAAACAATACATAATAATAATTTTGAAAAGAACAACGTATAGCTTGATCGTGGACTATATAGCCACAACTGGTTTTTCCCTTCTTTTAATAAAATAGAAAGCATCATTATTGGAATAAATCCAACCATTGCGAAACTTGCCATGATTAAGATGAATATCGTACCAGCTGGTTCGGCTGTATAAAAAGATGCAACAATTCCAAAACCTAAAGCTAACATCATAATAATAAATGAAACCAATAGGTCTGCTCTTAATAATCGATAATCTTTTCTTAGTAATCCGATAAACGGTTGGGTCATAATCAAACAACTCCTCATGTATTAGTGTACTAATTAGATAGTACACTAATACATGAGGAGTTTCAAGTACTTTTAATTTTTTTAGGCAGAATTGGTGATTCATCTAAGATAAGAAAAGATCACAACCAGCACTGCTGGATGGTGATCTTTCCATCGTTTACCTAAAATTGTATTTGTTTCAGCTGATCTGCATGATTGCGATTTGTGTTAATTACTTCTTCTACAATTCGTTTACTTTCAGGGTCAATATCACCTTTAACCACTTCTTCTGCATATGCTACCCCATAGTTGTCCATCCCTTTTATTGCTTGTTCAATCATTTCTTTTGATTCTTTAGGGGTAGTCCATTTATGCATATAGCTGTGTATTGCTCCTGTGAACCCCTCACTATCGGCTGGTGCTCCATTTAAATTCTGAATTCGCTCTGCCAACTTATTAGCGTTTTGTTTTTCTTCTTGTTGCATTCTTTGAAATTGTTGCTTCAATTGTTGATTGTCTGTTTTTTGGATATAATGTTCCAACGTACGAATTCCCATATACGTTCCTCTTAGTAATGTGTTTAGTTCCTCGACAACAATACCTTCATCATTTTGCATATACATCACCTCTTTCACTATTATGAGGTACTATTATTTTTGTTATGCAATTATATTGAGCCAATTATTTTCTTCATGTACCACTACTCCATTCTAAAACATTCCGCGCGTGGTTATTTTCATAACAAATAAAGGCTCTAACCTTTGGTACAGCAAAAAAATGCTTTCCTATACTATAGAAAAAAGAGCGCTGCACCTATGCGGCACAGCGCTCTTTTTTTCATCGATTATTGGTGTTTCTCCAAGAAATCCAACATTAAGCTATATACTTTAATCTCGTTTTCTTTTTTGGAAAATCCATGACCTTCATCATCTAACACTAAGTATTCAACATCTCTGCCCTTATCTCTTAGCTTTGCGACGATTTGATCAGATTCTTCTTTTACTACACGTGGATCTTTTGCTCCCTGAATTACAAGCATTGGTTTGGTCATTCCATCCAAATAAGTAACCGGTGAATCTTTAATGAAACGTTCTTTATCTCGTTCTGGATCACCTAACCATCTTTCCATAATTGGTTTCCAGTGCGGTGGAACAGAATTAACAAACGTAAATAAATCTGACGGACCAAAAATATCAATTACCGCCTTGAAATATTCGGGATGTCGACCATGTAGTAGAAGCGCCATGTACCCACCATAGCTACCACCTACCAAAAATAACTTTTCTGGACTAGAAATGTTTTTTTCAAATAACCATTCAATCGCAGCGATATTATCTAACCGTGGACCTTCTCCCCAATCTTGCTCGACCATCTTCACGAACGATGATCCATACCCTGTACTACCTCGGAAATTTGGGGCAAAAATGGTGTAACCGCGATTTAAGAATGCTTGGAACATCGAGCGAAACATTTTCCTTTCTGAAGCTTGCGGTCCCCCATGTGGCCATAAAATGGTATAACCATTATCATATTCTGGTTTCGCTTTAAATAACAGCGATTCAATTTCTAGTCCATCAAAAGAAGTATAGGCGACAACGTCTGGCTCGACCATAT
This sequence comes from Natronobacillus azotifigens, assembly GCF_026805325.1. GTDB lineage: Bacteria > Bacillota > Bacilli > Bacillales > Amphibacillaceae > Natronobacillus > Natronobacillus azotifigens. The sequence goes on along the minus strand of NZ_JAPRAT010000001.1, from coordinate 50,376 downwards.
CCGTACTATTTAAACCAAGTACACGATTATTCGTCAATTGTTTCCATTCCCCAGCTCCTATTGATTGAAATAGATTTAATGGGACGGTTCCGCTTCTTCCTAACAAATATAGAGTTCCAGACTTGGCAATGTGTAATTTCTCAATCACATCGACAGGAGTACCGGTTTTTAATAACTCACTAGATGCGAGATCATAACGATATAAAATATCCTCTACTCCTTTTTCTGTAACGAGGTAAAGTGCTTGATTCTCCTTATCATGTTTAATCACTTGAATGCTCTCGTTGGCAATAGTCAAAACAGGCGAGAATTTTTTTAGCTTCAGATCAAACTGAGCAAGATAATTATATTCACTATCATAATTCGTGATAAAATAAATGGTATCTTGGTCAATAAATGTAGTTCGAAGGTCACATGAACTTTTTCTGGGTCTGGAGTTAATGGGTAATTTTCTTCTCCAACTTGCACAAAACCAATCGAATACGTATTCGCGAACATGCGTAAATACACAAAAGCCGTTTCATCTTCAGATACTGCTGCTAATTCTGTCGGTGAAATCTCTCCTTCATGAATTAAAATATCTTTACCATCAACAAGATTGCGCATACGGGCATTTAAGAAGGATGGGTTATCTTTTGACGTCATATAGTACACGCGCTCACCATCTTCACTTAGATGAGTAAAATAATACTTCTCTTCCGATTCACCAGTAATAAAGGGTTGTGGAAGCCCTCCCTCGCTAGGGAGTGCATAAATCTGATAATTTTCATCGCCATCTTTATCATAACCAGCTAAAACATAGTGATTGTTTGGATCGAATTTGATAAAATTGACTGATTCATCATGATGCGCAAACAAATAAGGTGCTGTGTTCGGCAAATCCATTCCCCACAAATTCATCTTCCCATCCATATTCGAACTAAATAATAAGTGCTTTTCATCCACGCTTACCGTAAAATCTGTAATGACATATGTACGAAAAAACTGCTCCACTGTTGGTTTTGGAAATTTTATCATGATATTCCTCCTCGAATTTTTTCTTCCTATTAAATGTAAACCCTTTTATGGATAACCGCAATTTTTTCCCTCCCTTTTTTCATAGCTTCAGGTACATCAGAGCTAAGACTTTCGTCAAAAAAATCTATCGATTTCTTTCATTTTTCTGTATACTATTCTTCATAGGTTAATAAAGAAGAACAAGTAGGAGAGATTAGGGCGAAGCATCGAGGAGGTATAACAATTGCAAAAATTAACTCGCCGTCGCGTAAGTATGATGTTATTAGGAAATTTATTTATAGGGTTAGCAGTAGCTTTGCTACGTATCAGTATGCTGGGGACTGATCCATTTTCAACCATGAACTTAGGGGTTAGTGGATTCCTTGATGTGTCATTTGCAATCTATCAACTAGGATGGAATGCAATTTTATTCGTTATTGTCCTTCTTTTTTATAAAGAGTTAATTGGGCTTGGTACAATTGTAAATATGGTTGGTATTGGTTTTATCTCCGACTTCTTTGTCTATCATTTTCTCCAATACTTTGGTGATCTGTCCGTGCTCCCCATACGAATGACTATGATGACACTGGCTGTTCTCGTTATTAGTTTAGGAGTGGCACTTTACATTACACCAGAATTGGGGATGGCCCCATATGATTCATTAGCTTTCGTGATAAAGAAAGTCACCAACAACAAAATATCTTTTGCCTATGCTCGAGTGATTACCGATATCACTTGTGTTGTCGTTGGTTTCTCACTCGGTGCAACAGTTGGTATTGCAACAGTAATCTCTGCTTTTTGTATAGGACCTTTCGTTCAGTATTTAAGAAAAAACGTGACAGAACCAATGCTTGCTAAAGAAGCAAAAACCCTAACAGGTAAAATACCTGCTCATAAAACACAGTAAAAAAGTGTCGTACTAACCTTTTCGGATAGTATGACACTTTTTTCGACATATACCGACGGGTGACAGGCACCCATCGTCAGTGATATAGTGGTATATATGACAAAAAAACATCACTCAAATACAGGAGGAATTAACTTGAAGCTACTGATAGCCATTATTAACGACCCCAATCTTATGGGGGAAATCCTCGATGAATTTTACGAGGAAAAAATAAAAGGGGCTACCGTAATAGAAAGTAAAGGAATGGCTCATATTATGGCACACTATACTCCATTTTTTGCAAGATTTGCTGAATTTGGAGATGACGGTGATCGGAACCAGACTTTACTCGTTGTGGTGCATGATGATGAAGAAAGAGACAAAGCAATCACATGTATCGAACGAATCGTTGGCGATTTATCAAAGAAAGATACGGGTATTGTGATCACTTTGCCTATCGATTATACCAAAGGATTGATCGACCAATGAGAGGTGTTTTGAATTGAATATTTCATTAGCTATCGGGATTATATTACTTGCAGGTGCTGCGGGTGGAAAAATAGCTAGATTAGTAAACTTACCTTCTGTTACCGGTAATCTTATCGCAGGAATTCTCATAGGTCCATCCGTCTTAGGCATCGTTCAAAGCGATGTTTTAACCGATCTCACACCTATTAATGATCTCGCTTTAGGCGTGATCGCACTTTCCATAGGGGCAGAGCTCCAATGGTCAAAAGTTAAGAAACTCGCAGGTAACGTGACGAAAGTATTTTTTGCAGAAGCTCTTATAACTCTATTGTTTGTATTTCTTGCTTTATACTTTACGAACGTTCCCTTCCGTTACGCTTTAATCTTAGCAGTCATTAGTATAGCGACCGCACCAGGCGCCATCATTGCTTGTATTCGTGAAAATCCTGGTAAAGCAAATTTCAGTAAAGTGCTATTATCTGTTGTCGCATTAGATAATTTATTTGCGATTACGCTGTTTGGTATCGTATTAAGCTTCCTACAAGTGACCGGTGGAAATCTACCAGATGGTAGTGCACCTTTTTGGATAATGGCAACAAGAGATCTTGGACTTGCGATCTTAATTGGACTTGTTGCAGGTATCTTCCTTATCTTAACCGCAGAATATGCCAAGAAAGATGGGCACATTCTTGTTTCCGTTCTTGGCGCTGTTTTAATGACTGTTGGAGTCTCGAATCAACTAGATACGCCCGCTCTTCTGGCAACCATTATTGCAGGGGTTATTTATGTTAACTTTAGTAAACGTGCGAGTAGAATTAGTCGATCACTATTTACTGTAGAAGGTACAATACTACTCGCTTTTCTTACTTTAGCTGGGACAAAACTTGATTTATCAGTTCTTCCCGCCGTTGGACAAATTGGCGCTGTTTATATCATAGCTCGATTTATTTGTAAGTTGGTTGGCACAAGATTAGGCAGTTTATTCACCGATTTTCCAATATCGTGGAAAACAAATTTAGGACGAGCATTAACACCACAAGCCGGTGTCGCAATCGGTCTTGCGATTATAGCGGAGCAAAAAGAGATATTCTCACCTAACTCGATTATGCCAGTCATCTTAGCTGCTGTTGTTGTATTTGAACTAATTGGCCCTATCCTCGTAAGAAAAGCACTCTGTAGTGTTGAATAATGCTATGATGATTCATGCCAGTGAGAACAAGACTCACTGGCATGTTTCAATTCTTCTTAAGCGCTGGATGCGTTCATAGAGGATCGTGTAGTTTCATTTTCAAAAGTTCTTATTTCATTTGAACCTCTATCACCCTGAAATCAGGCATATTTGTTCATTGTACTGGATTATTGCTGATAGGCAATGTCCACTAACTCAGGTACGGTAACAAACTCTAAGCCTTGATCTTTTAAAGTAGGGATAATTCGGTGAAGGGATTTGATCGTATTTGTTCGATCTCCTTCCCACTCGGCACCATCATGCATTAAAATGATCGCACCTGGATGTACATTACTAAGTACGTTATAGGAAATCACTTCTGGTTCTGACTCTTGCCAATCTAAGGAATCAACCGTCCAACCGACAACAGAATAATTTAACTCACCTAGTGTCTCTACTAACTCATTGTACAAAAATCCGTAAGGCGCTCGAAATAATTTGGTCCGATATCCAACGAAACCAGCAATGATGTCTTCTGTTCGCTTTACTTCACTTTCTAGAACATCAAGATCTGCTTTTTCAACAAGATTCGGATGCCCATACGTATGGTTCCCAATAATATGTCCTTCTTCATTGATTCGTTGAAGAAGATCAGGATACTCTTCCGCACGTGCTCCTGTTACAAAAAAAGTAGCTTGAACATCATACTCTTTTAATACATCCAATACATCAGGAGTGAAACGGGGATCTGGTCCATCATCAAACGTTAATGCAATTTGATTTTTCGTTCGATCACCACTTAATACCATGATTTCTGGGTATCTCTCTTGTAGAATATAATTTGATACAGGATAACGAACGCGTTCCGTTAACTCAGATCCACCTTCTGGATTCGGGAAGTCCTCCCTTTGTGGTGTAGCAGATGATGGTGTTATCCCGAGAAAAGGACCTAAAAACAAAAAAATAAAACCAAACAAAATCCATTTACAAGTATTTTTAGTCATTGTATATCCTCCTATTTTTACATCATACTTTATTTTTCATTATAGGAAGCACTTTATTCATACCATATAATGTTAATTTTACATTTATATTTTAAGCGACAACGAACCAAATTAGGTTATATTGCTACAATTGAACATGGAAATGCTCTTCTTTTTTTGTTAAGACACAATCAATCAATCTTCACTCGACAAAACTACTGTTGATACGTATGTCCCTATATTCTTAACTTTGTAAACTATTAACAGGTATTCTATATGCTTTTTTGAGTTCATAAAGGAGAACAAGAATGTCTAGGAATTCTCTTACAATAACTGATCAGCAATTATCGAAAGAACTACTACATATTTTAGACAATACGCGCATGTGGAAATTGAAAGGAAACACACCATCCGAGTTAAGGGAGAAAGAAATGACACACGCTCAATTATTACGAGATACCGCTTATTCTAATACAGAAAAATCACAAAAAATTCTAGAGCCAAACAAGAATATACAAAAGAAAATTGGACGAAATCATCCCTGTCCATGTGGAAGTGAAAAGAAATACAAAAGATGTTGTGGTTATTAATCCTGTTTTCATACAGACAAGTAAGTGATTAAACGGACGAGTGAGGGGTATCGCAATTATTGTTGGTGGAGGTATAAATTACTTTAAGGGATGTACAAATTATAGTACGTGGTCTTTCATCAGAGGATGATTTAATGAGGAAGTAGTTGGAATATCCTGATCTTTCAACACATCTATTACCATGGGAATAAATAGATCATCCATCATGATAATAATTGGTTTGTGATTAAAAATTTATGCATGAACAAACATAGAACATCGGTTAGATTGTAGCAGCTGGAGTGAATGAAGTTATAAGTCATCACCGGTAAGCTTGCTTATCGATGATGACTTATTATAGATTACTTCGTTAAGTTTGCCTATTTTTGGTACTCTGAGTTGGAGACGTCTATATCTGTTCCGAAAAGTTATCCATGATTTAACACTTTATCGTTTTTTTCCATTTTATAATATTTCTCCATTTGATTTAATCACTTTCTTATACCACTCAAATGATTTCTTCTTGTAACGTTTACCTGTTCCTTTTCCTTCATTATCAATATCTACATAAATGAAACCATAACGTTTTTTCATTTCACCAGTACCTGCACTGACAAGGTCAATACACCCCCATGAAGTGTATCCCATCAAGTCCACACCATCGTCTACGGCTTCAATCATTTGTTTTAAGTGTTCTCTCATATAGTCAATTCGATAATCGTCCTCCACTATTCCATCTTTCAGTTCATCAACAGCACCAAGACCATTTTCTACAATAAACAAAGGTTTTTGATAGCGATCATACAAATTGTTCATCGTAACGCGTAAACCTACAGGATCAATTTGCCATCCCCAATCTGATGCTTCTAAGTGTGGATTTCTTAATGAAGCAAAAGCATTACCTGATGTTTTGTTAGTTTTATATACTTCTGGGTCTGCACTAGTAAGTCTTGATGAGTAATAGGAAAATGAGATAAAGTCAACAGGATATTGTTTTAAAATCTCCACATCCCCTTGTTCTAGCTCCAATTCAACATCCAGTTCTCTGAATAGACGCTTTGTATAAGAAGGATATTCACCTTTAGATTGTACATCGATAAAAAAGTACTGTTTTTGATTTTCTTTGACCGATTTTAACATATCATCCGGATGACAAGAGTATGGATAGATTTCAGCAGCCGCCAACATACAACCAATCATAAACTCGTCTCCATTTATTTCTTTCGCCACCTTCGTTGCTAAACTAGAAGCAACTAATTGATGGTGAGCCGCTTGAAATTTTACTTGGTTAGCATTTTCATCATCAGAAATAATGAGACCTCCACCAAAGAAAGGAATATGCAATAACATATTAATTTCATTAAAAGTTAACCAGTATTTCACTTTATCACTGTACCTGTCGAATACTACTCTTGCATATCGCTCATAAAATTCAATTAATTTTCGATTACGCCATCCACCATATTCTGTTACTAAATATAACGGTGTATCAAAATGGTTCAATGTAACAAGTGGTTCAATCCCATATTTTTTACATTCATCAAAAACATCATCATAGAACCTTAATCCAGCTTCATTCGGCTCTAATTCATCTCCTTTAGGAAAAATACGTGGCCAAGAAATGGACGTTCGAAACACTTTAAATCCCATTTCTGCAAAAAGCTTAATATCCTCTTTGTACGTATGATAAAAATCTATTGCTTCGTGACTTGGATAATGGTTAAAATTTGTTTCTAATGCTTTTTGGGGATGAAATAAAGCATCGCGTCGTTCTTTTCCAGATGGTAAAATATCAACCAATGAAGTGCCCTTTCCGTCTTTTTTGTAGGCTCCTTCTGCTTGGTTTGCAGCAATTGCTCCACCCCATAAAAAATCTTTTGGTAAACTCATTTTGTTTCCTCCCTTGAAAATTAAACACTTAGTAGAGATATCACTTCGCTAAACCAATAAGTACAGGAAATAACAAATAACTGGCATGTCACTTCTACACACCAGTTATTTTTTCTTAACTTATGCAGCTTCTTCTTCCTTCAAAGCTTGCTTATCGATAACACGGAAGAATGGATAGTAGATAAGACCTGTAACAATTATCATCAACACTTGAACAATGAGGATGACTACTCCACCTTGAAGAATTGCATTGAAGAATGCAGGTGTGCCTAATGGTAAATGTGCTCCTGCTAACTTCCCAATTATTCCAGATGCCATTAAAAAGTATGGAATAATAACGGCTACAAGTGGTGCAACTACAAATGGTATTGCCAAATAAGGATTCAAAACGATAGGTAGTCCAAAAATAAGTGGTTCATTAATTCCGAAAATAGTTCCGGGTAAAGATATTCTACCTAATGTTTTATAACGCTTACTTTTTGCCATGAATGCCATAATGATAGCTAAACCTAATGTTGCACCTGAACCGCCTAATAACATGAAAACTTGTGCAAATGCAGTATTCACAATATTCGGAAGCTCTTGACCAGCTGCGATTGCATCTAGATTTTCTACACCTAGAGGCATCCAAATACTCAAATAGATTGGTAAAATAACTAACATTCCATGAATACCAAGCAACCATAAAGTATGAATTACTAACGTCATAGCAATTAATGACCAGAAACCGCCACCAAGATTTTGCATTGGCGTTTGAATGAAGGAGTACACAAATTGATGCATACTTACAAACTCTGTCATTCTAAACAAGAAGCTTACAATCGTAAATAATACAACAATGAGAATTCCGGGCACTAAACCTGTGAACGTTTTTGCTACTGTTGGTGGTACACCGTCTGGCATCTTAATCGTAAATCCTTTATCAACAATGAACACATAAAGTCTTGAACTAATTAAACCTACGATAATCGCCACAAACAACCCTTGTGCTCCTAAAAATTGAAATGGTAATGCAATCGCATCATTTTCACCTAACAATCCTGTAGGCGTTAAAACAAAGAATGACATAAGTGCAATCAATCCTGCTGGCGCACCGTCTTTATCAAATGATCCAGCGAATCGATAAGCGATAAAAAACACGGCATAAACTGCTATCATATTCGTGGTATATTGAGCGGGTAACTCTAATATTTCCTTTATTCCAGTACTAGTTATAAAGTTTTGGTAAGCTTCAAACTGCATCCCACTTAATAATGTAGAAAAAGCGCCAATAATTAGTGCTGGTAAAGCAGACATCAACCCATCAGAAATGGCTTTCAAATAACGATTAGAACTAATTTTTCCTGCAACGGACTGCAACTTTTGTTGAAAACCAGATAAAGCCATAATAATTTCCTCCTTTAGTATTCTTTATTTTATTAAATCTAGTGCCCAATCTAATACTTTCTCGCCATTCATTGTTCCATAATCAATACTGTTAATTACCTCTACTGGTATTCCATCTGATCCACCATATTGCTTGGCATAGTCATCTTTCAAATAAGATACTTGTGGACCTAATAACAACACATCTGCATCTTTAATATATTTCTTGATGTCTCCACCGGATGTTGCAGCAATCTTAATCTCTTCCTCTTTAGCTCCAGCAGCTTTCTCCATTTTGTTAACTAACATACTTGTTGACATTCCTGCGGCACAAACCAATAAAATATTTTTCATTTTAATTACCTCCTGAAAGTTGAGTTATTTTTTTATTTAAATCAATAATTTCTAATGCTAAATCTCTTACTGTCATTGCATTCATTAGATGATCTTGAGCGTGAACCATTAATAAAGAAATTTCTGTTTTATCTCCTCTTGATTCTGCTTGAATAAGATCTGTTTGAATTCGGTGGGCTTTATTTAATTCTTCATTTGTTTCTTCTATAAACTTTTCTGCTTCGTCAAATTCTGCTTTTTTGGCTGAAGCCATTGCGCGCATCGAAGCACTTCTTGCATTACCGCCATGTATGATTATCCCCATTATCACTTCTTGATTTTCCAATTCTGTATCCTCCCTTTTTAGATCGTTTATTTATCTTACTTACACTATACAAGTAAAACGCTTACATCTAAAGTTACAGTTTTTCCACTAGTAGCGGAACGAATCTATAACGAATGAATTTCCGTTCACTTAGGAAATACTTCACTTTTTGTACGATTATTCTTTCAAAAAAAATGAAAAGAATGTACCATATTGTCACATTCTTTTCAATAGTTTTAAGACAGAATCCCTATTTTTTTCTTCTAAAATTTCATCTATCATTCTACGGTCATCAACAAAACGAATTAAATTTTTATACATCGGCTCAAGACTTTCTTTGTTCTCATTTGCAACATGCAGTAAACAAACAAATTGAACTTTATTTCCACTCCAATCAATTGGCTTTTTTAGTGTAGCTAAAGTCCAAAATGTACGATCAGATTGTGCTTCTAACGGATGAGGTATTGCAACTAAATTACCATAACTAGTTGAAGCTGCTTGCTCACGAGCCAATACTGATTCAATGATTCCTTTGTCGACATAGCCTTTATCAATTAGTTCATTTCCTAAATATTCGATCACTTCTTGCGGTGTTTTTAGATCCAAATGTAAATAGATAAGATTTTCATCTAAATACCGTTCGATAACCGGTGAGTTTTCTGAGTCTAACATTTCTTCAATTTTCTCTAATTCATTAGCGCCTAATAATGTGTTAATCACAATATGTGGAATGTTAATCGACTCTGGTAATGGCACCGTACTAACAATAAGATCAATAGTGTCTTGATCGTATTTCGACAAGTTGTGTAATTCTGTTGCACCAATAATAGTTAATTGACTGCCAAATTTCGCACGCATTTTATATAACAAAAGTTGAGAACTGCCCAAACCAGTGGTACAAACAATGAGACATCGCTTAGGTTTCGTTTGCAATTTTGCCCTTTCTATTGCTGCACCAAAATGAAGTGCGATATAGCCAATCTCATTTTCATCAACACTAATATCAAAGTCCTCTTCAATTACTTGACAGGCTATAATTCCTGCTTCAAATGCTACTGGATAATTCACTTTAATCGCTTCAAGCATAGGATTTCGAATGTTCATATGGTTTTTATAACGGTGAATTGCTGGCTTTAAATGGATGGCGATAGCTGCATGTAACTCTTGATCATCTACAATGCCAAACTGCATTTGATCTTCCACTCGCTTAATCATCTTATGAACAGTGATGAGAATATCTTTATCAAAACTATTTCTTAGTTTCGTCCCATCATTGTTTAAAAATAGTTTTGTACCTAACAAATGCATAGCTACATAAGATATTTCAACGGTGGGAAAAGAAATCCCCAGCGAAAGCTCAATTTCATGAATAATTGATCTTGCAACATCATATTCTTTTTTCTTAAGTATATCGTTCTCGTCTTGATTCACTAATTCGACATATTGCTGACTTTTAATTCGCCTACACGCAATTGCAATATGAACCACTAAATTATTTAGAGCTATGTCTGATAAATTCAACTGGACAACTTTTAATTGCTGTAAAACAATTTGATGGATAAGATCCATTTGTTCATTCGGAAGTAACCATTCCTCTTGATTAAATTTATCAACAATAACTGTTGTTCGTCTAAATAAGATTTCCGAAATAGCATAGCGTTTTTGCTTTTCTTTTCCAGTTAAGATTAATCCATAATTCGGTCGTTTCGATAATTGTAATTGATACTTGTTAAGAATGACCTTAACGTCTTTTAAATCATTTTGAAGTGTGGAACGACTGACAAACAATTCATCAGCTAAGTCTTCAATTTTTAAATACGTTGAACTTAGTAAAAACGTTTTGACAAGATAATGGACACGATCCTCTGGTTCGATTGGTACTGTTTCATCTACTTCAACCACCTCTCGAATAAAATGTTTGAATTTCACTTCATCCGTAACATCAAGTTGGTATCCTTGTCCTCTTATCGAAGTAATCGTTGCCCCAGCATTCTTTATTTCTAGTAACTTATCGATTTCCTTAATATCATTTCGAATCGTACGAGAGGTGACTTGAATTAATTTAGCAAGTTGTTCTCCGGTAACTGGACTTTGTTTACCTATTAATTCTTTCAGTATGTGTTCTTGTCTTGTATTCATTCGTAGCCCCTCCCGCATAGTTAATCCTACTTTACATTGTAAAACGCTTTCAAGTCACGAAGTATTTATATTTTTTCCACTAATAACGGAAAAAACTTATTTTTTTCTGTTATAAATCATTAAAATCATAGTGGTTTTTCCTATGCAAGATCCTCAAATAATTCAGATGAGTAATAAATATAGTACGATATGGATGATATTGTTCTGTGTTTTTGTTAAATGTTTTGACGATCTTATTATCGACAAAGTAAATCTCGATATACGACAAAGAACCGACACATAGTATGGTGTATCGGTTCTTTATATTACATCATTCGACGAAAAATGACAATAAACGGGCGGTGACAGGCACCGTTACGAGTGTATCTTAAGTCTTGGGGAGTGCTCCATTATCTCTTCTAATACATTTGTTTCTAAGGGTTGATTGATGAGGAGGTGATCAACCACTTCTAGTTTGGCTAATTTCGCAAAAGCTTGAATGTTTATTTTACTATCATCGAGCATCATATATGTTTGTTCACTAATTTCTATCATCTTACGTTTCACCAGTGCTTCTTGCTCATTTGATTCAGTAAAGCCACGAGTTAAGTGCAGTCCTTTACAGGAAATAAACGCTTTGTTCACATAATATTGATCAAGGGACTCTACGGATAATGGCCCCACAAACGAAAGGGAATTTTTTAATAAGGTACCGCCTGTACAAATAGCTGTGATTTTTTCTTTTTTACTTAATTCAGCAGCAACCTTTAAAGAGTTTGTTACAACCGTAAGGGGAATGTCAGGAATGATTTTCGCCATATACCATGCGGTAGTACTTGCATCAAGAATGATTCTGTCCCCTTCATGAACATAACGAATCGACATTCTAGCAATTTTTTGTTTTTCCTCTACATTGGTAACTTCCCGTTGTTCAAAAGGAATATCAAGCTTTCCTTTATCTTCATTAAGTACTGCTCCCCCGTGACTTCTCTTGAGAAAGCCTTCTTTCTCTAACTTTTCTAAATCTCGTCGGATTGTCTCTTCCGTTACAGAAAAAAAACGACTTAATTCTGCAACCTTTATCGTTTTCTTTTCATCTAATAACTGAATGATTTGTTGATGCCGTTCCGCAACTAACATAACTATTTCTACCTCTTTTCCTTTAGAAAAACTCATATTCACTTTCTCTCTTATACAATATGACGACTTGCCTTATCCTTAATATTAAGATATTTTATCTTCATCTCTATTGCTTCATCGTTAAAATCTTTTTAGTTCCTTACCGTATAATAAAAAAGTTGAATGATCCGTTCCAGTAATTCAAAAACTACCTTTATTCTATCGTTTCTATAAACAACAAGCAATTAGACTGCTACGTGAAACACGAAAAATACAGCAGATAAGATCTTATGTTTTTCTAAAAAAGAGTTATGGAAAGATCCATAACTCTAAGATATTACATATATTTTGGATTTGCTGTTACATGAAACGCTTCTGCTAAATCAAGTAATTCTTGATCGGTAATCGTTTGTTTGATTCCACCTTGATGTGATGCCACCAACATATAAACCATAGCAGCTTTTTCTGCTGTTTCAATCAACCCAAACGCATCATCAATCGACTCACCAGCACCAAAGATACCATGATGTGGCCATACTACAAGACGATGTTCTTCCATCGATTTTGCTGTTTCTAAGCCAATTTTATCTGTACCGGGTACCATCCATGGAAGGACACCGACCCCTTCTGGAAAAACAACAACACACTCCGTACACATTTGCCACAACGTTTTTGTAAATGCTTTCGGTGATAGATCATGAACAAAAGTCATTGCAATAACGTTTGTTGTATGCGTATGAATAATTACTCGATGGTTAGGATCTTGCTTTAATCGAGCCATATGACTCATGAAATGTGAAGGTAATTCACTCGTTGGTTTCGCACCATTCTCAAGTCCCCATAGTAAATCAACAGAGCTTCCATCACTAGCAACTTTTAGAATTGCTAACGTATCTGCTGGATCATTCATTACATTTTTAAAGTACTTTCCAGAACCTGTCACAATAAAATAACGGTTTGCTAGATCCTTAACAGGAAAGTCAAGAGAGAATGTCTTAACTACATTACTTGGATCAAGATATTTTTTCACTTCATCTTCCTCAAGCAAATAACTTACATTCCCTCCATTACGCTCATCCCAGTAATTATTCCACATGTTTTGTGTCACTTCCATCATTTCTTTGACAAACGGTGCTTCAATAACTTTATCGATTTGTTTTCCCATTGTTAAGTACCCCATTTCTATTATTCTAGCTTTATTTTACCTTATAAACAAAAATAATTCAACATAAACAAAAACAAAACAACAATTAATCGTTGTTTTGTTTTTGAATAATTTGCTTTTTTATTCTACTATAAAATTTCTTTAAACATTTCTATTACTTCTTCTTTTGTAGGCGTAAACGGATTTCCAGGAGCACAAGCATCCTGCATTGCATTTTCTGCTAATTTATTCAAGTCAACTTTTTCTACACCCAATTCTGATAGTTTCGTAGGAATACCAACTGTAATGGATAATTGTTTAATCGCTTCGATAACCGCTGCAGCACATTCTTCTTCTGATTTATTTGTTGTGTCGATTCCAATCGCTTTCGCAATGGCAGGGAATTTTTTCGGAGCACGTTTTGCATTCTCTCGTTCTACAATCGGTAAAAGCATCGCATTGCAAACACCATGCGGCAAATCATAAACTCCACCTAATTGGTGAGCCATTGCGTGAACATAACCAAGTCCTGCATTATTAAAAGCTAGTCCAGCTAAAAACATTACGTACGCCATTTGTTCTCTGGCTTCAATATCGTTACCATCCTCTACTGCCCGTGGTAAATATTCGAAAATTGTTTCTACTGCAGCTAAAGCTGTCGCATCAGTAATTTTATAAGCACCTGGAGTTACGATTGCTTCAATGGCATGAGTTAATGCATCCATCCCCGTTGCAGCAGTTAAATCTTTCGGTTTACCCAACATTAATTCAGGGTCATTAACCGAAACAGCTACTAAACTATTTTTATCAACCATTACCATCTTCACTTCACGCTCTTCATCGGTAATTACATAATTGATCGTATATTCAGCTGATGTTCCTGCTGTTGTATTCACCGCTACCGTTGGAATAGATTTTTTCGCTGTCTTACCAACACCTTCAAAATCACGGACATTTCCACCATTTGTTACAACTAAACCAATACCTTTAGCGGCATCTTGTGGAGACCCTCCACCCACGGAAACAATAAAATCACATCCTTCATCATGGAAAACCTTAACACCATCATGAACATTTTTCGTTGTTGGATTCGGTTTTACTTCGTCAAAAACAACAAAGTCAACAGCTACTTGCTTCAATTGATCCGTTACTTTTGCCGCAATTCCACTTTGATTTAAAAATTTGTCTGTAACAACAAGTGCTTTTTTAAAACCTAATTCCTCAATAAATGGTCCAAGCTCTTTCAAACATCCTCTTCCAACTAAATTCGTACTAGGTACATACAATACTGGCATGTTTATTTCCTCCTCTTTTTTGTTCAATACTTCACATATTTTATTTGAACATAACCTGTGAAAGCTTCTTCACAGGTATGTTAATAAACATTTAAAAATTACTTACGATTCTTTAACTCTTTTTCTTCATATGCGCGAACATCATTTAACCAATCTGTACCAACCGGAACATTCATTTGTTCGCAATAATAATCCCAAATCGCGCCAATTGGATACGTCTTAAACTCTTCCAAGACCGCTAATCGATCGGTAAAATTTCCTTCTTCTTGGTATTTTTTCAGTTGTTCATTTGGCATTAGTAATGCATATAACAAGGACTTCAACATATTACGTGTTCCGATTGTCCAAGCCGCAATCCGGTTAATACTCGCATCAAAGAAATCAAGACCAATCATCACTTTGTCTAAAGCATTATTCCGGACGATTTCAAGACCAATTTCTTTTAACTCATCATCAAAGGTAACAACATGATCACTATCCCAGCGAACTGGTCGAGATACGTGCAACGCTAATTTATCGCTATACAAAAGCATTGCTGAAATCTTATTCGAAACCATCTCTGTTGGATGATAATGCCCAGTATCCAATAAACAAAGCTTATTATTTTTTAATGCATAACCTAAGTAAAATTCATGAGAACCAACAACGTAAGCCTCAGAGCCAATTCCAAATAACTTACTTTCTACCGCATCAAGATTGTAGTGCTCGTCAATTTCGTCTGAAAAAATCGCATCTAAAGATTCTTTTAATCGTTTTCTCGGTGTCAGTCGGTCGGATGGTGTATCTTTGTATCCATCTGGAATCCATACATTTGTTAATGTTGGTGATCCAAGTTCTCTCCCCATATGTTCTGCTATTTTTCGACTCGCTTGGCAATGTCTAATCCAAAAATCACGTATTTCAGGATTTGGGTGTGATAATGTTAAACCATCAGCAGCTTTCGGATGAGAAAATAACGTTGGATTAAAGTCTAGTCCCAATTCATTTTTTTTCGCCCAATCGATCCAATTTTGAAAGTGCTTTGGCTCTAACTTGTCACGTTCCACCTTTTCCCCATCTGTTTCTGCATAAATCGCATGTAAATTAATGCGATGTTTACCAGGAATTAACTTCAATGCTTGGTCAATGTCTTTTCGTAACTCATCAGGCGTTGTTGCTTTTCCGGGATAATCTCCGGTTACATCAATTCCACCTGATAATTCCTGTTGATCCACTTCAAAGCCGCTAACATCATCACCTTGCCAACAGTGAATAGAGATAGGGACTTGCTTTAATTTATCAAAAGCTGCTTCTACATCGATCCCCCACTTTTCATATTGTGCTTTTGCTAACTGATAACTTTGTTCGATTGACATAACTTATTTCCCCTTTGGTTCAAAAATTTGAATATCAAATGAGCGATTAATTAATTGCCTTGCATCTGCTAAACTTGCAATCTCTTTTGTTTGCAACATCTGAACGACGATATTACCGATCGCCGTTGCTTCTATTGGACCGGCGTAAACTGTTCGGTTAGCATGATTAGCTAAAAGCTGATTTAACCATGTATTTTGGCAGCCACCGCCAATCATATTCACTTGATCAAAGATACGTCCCGTCACCAACTCTATTTGTTCAATCGCTTCTCGATAACTCCTTGCTAAACTGAGAAAAATCGTTTGAGCGATTTCACCTGGAGTACGAGGAACTTCTTGGTCTTTTTCTTTGCAGTATGATTGGATTTCTTCAATCATATTTTCCGGGCTCAAAAACCGATCATCATTTACATCAACAACACTCGTAAAATCCGCAGATGCTTTCGCTAATTCTACAAAATCACTGAAACTATATTGGTCATCCATTAATCGCTTTACTTCTTGGATCATCCATAACCCCATAATATTTTTCAGAAAACGGTAACGATAATCGATTCCACCTTCATTGGTAAAATTAAATTCGAGTGCTTCGTTCGTTGCGATTGGGTCAGAGCTTTCAATACCTATTAATGACCACGTTCCTGAACTCAAATAAATGGTATCCTTTTGCTCTGGAACAGCTATTACAGCTGAACCTGTATCATGCGTAGCTGGAATTACAATGTCAAAATCCATACCGAATTCCTCAGCTAATTCACTTTTTAACGAGCCTAATGTTGACTTAGGCATAAGAATCTCTTGAAAAATATCTGCAGGAAAATCTAACGTTTGTAACAATTCAGTATCCCAATTGTTTGTTTCCCTATTGACCAATTGCGTAGATGTAGCATTGGTATATTCATTTGCTTTTTTTCCGGTTAAAAGAAAATGCAAATAATCTGGTATCATTAATAATGTTTTCGCTTGTTGAAGTACTTCCGGTCTTTGTTCCTTTAATGCTTGTAACTGATAAATCGTATTAAATTTTTGAAATTGAATGCCTGTTCGATCATAAAGACTTTCTTTTTCGATCGTTTGAAAGACTGCTTCCATCATCCCATCCGTACGATGATCTCGATATGCAATCGCATCTGTTAACAACTGATCCTTTTCATCTAACAAAACAAAATCTACTGCCCATGTATCAATTGCTAGAGATTTAGGCTCAAACTGCTGTGCAATCGTCTGTTTTATCCCTTCTTTAATAGAATGAAATAAATGATCAATATCCCAACAAAGATGTCCGTTTTTTTCTACGATATGATTATCGAAACGATACATTTCTTTTAGTTGTAGCTTTTCACCTGCCAAGAAACCAGCCATCACTCTTCCACTTGAAGCTCCTATGTCTACTGCTAAATGACATTTTTGCATGTATAACACCACCAATTGTGTAATCGCTATCTATTCTTCATTATATGGGTTTATGTGTGTGGTTATAATATCTTTATTAGCAGAAAAACTGTCCTTATTTGCCGAGACGATGACTTAATAATTATATATTTTCACATAAACAATCGAGTGTGGCGGTTTTCGACACCGAAAGAGCTAAAATTGACACTCACTCGGCTAAAGCAATGGAATTCTATATTGTATTACCTTCGTATTCCATTTCTGTTTTGAACTAATGTGCTGAATAACAGGAAAACTACCCCTCAAGCCTCGATCTGCTTTGGGGTAGTTTTTTTACACGCGTATACTTTTTAACTGAACATTAACTTCTTCCACTACAGTAGGTTCTGTAAAACACATTGGCAAGAAAGCCGTTTCTTCTAATGTTGACGAGATAAATTCATCATTTTCCCCATTGACAAAAGAATAAAAAACAGGCATTTTTTCTTTAATTATTTCTTTAGCTTCTTGGTTTTTCATTAAATCTAGAATAACGGATTTTTTAGAATATGGGCAATTATAATCTACTGTTGGCTTATAACGACAAGAAAATTCATTGGAATCAATAGTTAATATGTTTTCACTAATAAATGATCCTTTTCCAGTTAATATTTCAAGACCTGAAGAATAGTTTGGTAAAGTTAAACTAGCTTCTATATTCAGTGGTTTTCTTATCACAATCTCTAGATAACCTTGTAGATCAATCGACCATTTAATCTCATAAACTCCACTGACAGAATGATACGTACAATGAATCTTTTTAAGTTGAAAATGTGGTGTAGGCTTGAAGGCTACTGATTTAAATCCTGGCTTTGTAGATTGTAAACCAGCAATACGTGAATAAATAAATTCAACTATCGAACCGTATGCATAATGGTTTAAGGAATTCATGTTCGTACCACTGATTGTTCCGTCTTCCAAAACAGAATTCCATCTTTCCCATATCGTTGTTGCTCCAAGGTTTACTGCGTATAACCAGCTCGGATGTTCTTGTTCAAATAATAAACGATATGCTTCTTCTTCTAGGCCATGATCTACCAAAACACTGCAGATTAGTGGAGTCCCTACAAACCCTGTCTTAATACGATAATAATCCTTCTTCAATCGATTCTTCAAACCATTAATGATCTTGGCTTTGTCAATATAAATATCGAATGCCAATGATAAAACATAGCCCGTTTGGGTATCAATGGTCAATCTACCATTTGGAGAAAAGTATTCATTTAATATCGCTTGTTTAATTTCTGCAGCTAGATCAGCATAGTATCTCACATCATCTTGGTAGCCTAATACGTCTGCCGCTTCGGAAACAAGGGTTGCAGAATAATAATAGTACACTGAAGCGATGTAATAATCATCTGTGGCTCCTTTTAAGGATTGCTCACTCATACCATCTTGAGCTAACCAATCTCCAAAATGAAAGCCAGTTTGATATAACCTTGTTGAACCAGTTTCTTCATCGATTCGATGAACATAATCCACGTAATTCTTCATCAGAGAATAAGATTTAGCCAAGAGCTTTTGGTCACCATAAAATTCGTATAATTTAGATGGAATAATGGTCGCCGCGTCCCCCCAAACACTCCCCGCTGCAATACTTTCTTTAAAAGAAGGTGAGTAATTCGGTATACCACCATTAAAGTGTTCTTGATCTACTTTTAAGTCATGTAAATACTTTTCATAGAAAGGTAAGCTATCCATATTGAAACAAGCAGTTGCTGTAAACACTTGAGCGTCGGCTGTCCAACCTAAACGCTCATCTCTTTGAGGACAATCTGTAGGAACATCAAGAAAATTTCCTTTTTGCCCCCATAAGGCATTTTGAATTAATTGATTAATTTTCTCATCAGATGTCTTAATATACCCTGTTCTTTCAAGATCAGAATAGATAACTTTCCCTTTAAAATCGTTAGGATTGACCTGTTTGATTCCTTCGACTTTTACATAGCGAAAACCATAGAAGGTAAAATGACTTCTCGTCGTATTTTTCTTTCCATCACTGATTACGACAAATTCAGCATTTGCTGTTCTAAGATTATCTTGATAGAAATGATCTTCTTGTAAAATCTCTCCATACCGTAAATGAATTTTTTCTCCTTCATTTACATGGTGTTCAAACTCTACAAACCCTACCATATTTTGGCCGAAATCAAGAATTTGTTCATCCGATGAATTGGTTAATAATCTAGGTATAATCTCATCTTTAACAACAACCGATAAACTTTTTCTCTCAACTACCCGACTTTTATCATAATTGACTGTATCAACAGAAAAAAATTCTTCTTCAGCTTGCTTACGAAGATCAATATATTCACCATCGTATATATTACTGTCTAGAATAAATGATTTCTTTGCCGACCATGTATTATCTGTTTGAATAACTTCTTTTTCTCCATCACAATAATCAACATGAAGTTCAGCAATACATATAAATTTGTCTCCATAGATATTATTCTTTTGATTTAATCCGAATTTACCTTTGTACCAACCATTACCAAGTATTATGGAGATTAAATTTTCTCCAATTTGCAAATCAGATAGAGAGTACGTTTGATATTGAATAAATTCATCATAATCATTACAATATGGCGCTAAGTACTCATCACCAATTTTGTTCCCATTGATGTAAGCCTCATATAATCCTAAACCAGATATGTAAAGTCTAGCGTTCTTCACGGTTTTATTTATTCTAAAGGACTTAAATAAAACGGGGTGTTCATCTTGAAAAGATGGGGTGATAAAATCAGCCGAGAATTCCTTCATTAAACCAGTTTCAAAATAAGCACGTTCACTTTCTTCTATAACTCCATTTAACAAGTGTGCTTTTATTTTCCAGAAATAACGTGTCTGTGGTGCTAAAGTAAACTGCTCAACTTCTATATTCGCTCTATTTCCAAGTGATATATCTTCTTCATAAAAAATATTATCAAAAAGTTCATCTGTACTTATTTGCAGATGAAAAGAAGCCCCTTGAAAAGGGGATTCTTCTCGCACATCAAAAGATAAATTCAAACGATCAAAATTGTAACCAATTGGGTTTGTTATGTGATTCACTTTTAACTTATAAATTCGACTCATATTAATTCTTTAGAACCTCCAATATATCAGATAATTTTTTGATGGAGAATTGAGCGGAATCAGCATCAGCAGCGTAACCAATTCCAACAGTAATCATACCTGCTTCATTTCCTGCTTCGATTCCTGAGTATGCATCTTCAACAACAAGACAATTTTCTGGTGATTCCATTAAATAACTCGCTGCTTTTAAAAATACTTCAGGATGAGGTTTTGAATTTAAGATATTATTCCCATCTGAAACCGCGTCAAAGTATTGTTTTAGCTTCGTTCTTTCAAGAATAAATTTAGCATTTCTACTCGAAGAGCCAATAGCAAGTTTATAATTTTTTTCAATCAAAATTTCAAGAGTGCTAGTAACATCTGAATCAATATTTGTTTCATTAAGCTCTTGCAAAAACTCAACATAATACTGATTTTTCTCCTCAGCTAGCATTTTTTTCTCTGAATCTGAAACCTCAAGTCCTGAATGGTCTAGGATAATATCTAAACTTTCTAGTCTAGATACACCCCTTAATAAGTTATTAACTTCTTCATCAAAAGGTATTAGTAATTGATCAGTAATTTTTTTCCAAGCTTTATAATGAAAATGATCTGTTGAAACTAAGACTCCATCCAAATCAAATATTATAGCATTAACTTTATTCAATGTTATTCTCCTCTACTGTAGTCTTGTATCCCACATACCACAAAATGCATCTACAGGACTAACCCCTTTAAAACTACTTATTCCTTCTAGTTTTTCTATTAGTTTATTAATAATTACATCAGACGATCCAAACGTATTTATATAGGTTTTTACTCTTGGTACATCAATTAAGTGATAAGGATTTTCTAAAGATATGAATATAGTAGGAACTTCAGTAAAATAGACAGGAACGTTGCTTCCCATTGGTTCTTCCCACTCAATTCTCACAATGGTTTGGTTACTCTTCGTAGCCATATTTGCTATATAAATGATAAGATCATAGTTTTCTTGAATTTCGTTATAAGGAGTCATCATACCTTCAAAGCCTGGTTTCGGTTGAAAAACATCAACAACATATCCACTATTCTCCAATTTCTTTACAAATGCATTTACAGCACCTTCCTTAGCACCAAAGCCTATATTTCCTTGTTTCGTTTCAATTCCATAAACTAAAACACGTTTATATTTATTTGAGTTTATTGGTAAAACATTTTTTTCTTCCTTAACGAGCGTAATCGATTGATCAGCACATTCCACTTCCCATTGCTTATGCAAATCAGTTCCTAAGAAAGTATCTACCTGTTCTTCATCTGGAATAAGTGTTCGATCTTTTTGTTTCTGGGGTAAGTTTAAGGATGCCTTTAATGCTAAAATTTTTGTAACTGCTTCATCTAAACGTTCTGGTGTTATGACACCATTTTCAAAACCTTTTTTCATAAATGAAAAATCTTCTTCAATATTCTTCGTAAATAAAAACATGTCGCAACCAGCCGCTATTGTTTGTGGTACTGCCTGCTCTCGACTCATAGGTATCACCATACCTGCCATTGTCGTTGAATCTGTAATTACTAAACCATTAAAGCCTAGTTTTTCTTTCAACAATTTCGTTGTAAGCTCATAGCTTAAACTTGCAGGAAGAATATCTTCATCTTTTATCTCAGGATTAAAGTATTTTGTATAAGCTGGTTGTAAAATATGACCGATCATAACCGATTTTGCTCCTGCATCTATCGAAGCCTTATATGCATTACCGAATGTTTCATCCCATTTTTCTGTAGAGAAGTCATTGATTGAAGTTACTAAATGTTGATCTCTTTCATCTACCCCATCGCCTGGGAAATGCTTAATTGCAGCAGCAACATCATAACTTTGAAGTGCCTCTACATATCTTTTTCCCAGTTCAGCCACTTGCTCTGGATTAGAACCAAATGTTCTTGTATTTGTAATTGGATTTCGAAAATTATAATCAATATCAATAATAGGTGCAAATGACCAATTAACGCCTAAAGCAGATCCTTCCTTACCACAAACTTCTCCTAATCGTGTCGCCATTTCAGGATTGTTTGTTGCTGCAACTTGCATTTGAGAACCAATTCGCGTTCCTTCTGTACAAACACCGTTTCCTCCAGCTTCTAAATTAGCAGAGATAAGCATCGGAATTCGTGATTCTTGTTGCAGACCTTTAACTGTTGCAAGAACCTCATTTTTTGGCATAGTTCGGCACATTATGCCCCCAACTTTTAGATCTTTCGCTAAGTATTTCAGATAATTTTGATCACTAGAATATGCAATTAGACAGAATAACTGGCTAATTTTTTCATCAATTGTTAAACTATCAAGCGAGCTTTTCACCCATGCAATTTGACTGTCGTTTAAGTTGAATGGTTTTTCCCTTAAATGATTCATGTTAATCACCTTTTCTCTCTTTTCTTTATTTGGAATGATTCACTGATTTCTTTCTAAAAGCAAAGATTAACTTTAATCGTCCCTGATTATTTAGGTATGTTAAAAATGCCAATAACAGAAGTGCATTTACAAATTCTTGAGTTTGACGAGGCAAGTCTAAGCGAACAAATCCTAACGTAACAAGCCCCATTGTTAATGAACCAATAAAAATACCAAATCTTTCTTCACTAAACCTTCCAATATAACCACCAATAAACATAGGGAGGAATGCAATAAACATCGCAGATATAGAAGTGAAATTAAGGGAAACACCGGTAAAACCTTGTGTTGTCATGTTGATGAATCCAACCACTCCCATTAGCATACCTGCAAGCATATAAGTCAAAATGGCATTTCGTTTTTCAGGTAATCCAGTATTCACTGCAATTTCTTGTCCGTGTTGCAACGCTTTATGGTTATAGCCAAATTGAGTATGATTCATGATGAAGTAAACAATAGCAAAGCCTACTAATAATATGATTAGAAGGTTTCTTGTTGAAGGAAGTACTAGCAAATCAAATTGAGTTGAAATTAATAATCCTTGTCCATCAGTTAAAACAAAAGTTAATGCCTCATAAATCAACATAACACCGACAGATGTAATAATTGGTGCTAATTTTAACGTAATATACACGAGGCCTGAAAACAACCCAAGTAAACCTGAGATAAAAACTATAACAAAGATTAATGAAAATGCAGGTAGACCATAGTTAATCGTTATTTGTGTTCCGATAATTGAAGATAAGATTGCCATTGAGCCCAATGAAAAATCAAATCTACCAGATTGTAAGTTTAATGCTAGTGCCCATGCTGTAAAACTAATAATCGTCGTTGATCTTACAAATGTTTGTACATGTCCAGCATGAGCGAATAATGATATGCCTTGTATTTGCGTGAGAAAGGTTAAAACAACAAATACACCAACCGGTATAGAAATAACTATCCCAATTTTTTTAATACTTTGAAATAATTTCATTACGTAAACACCTCTTAATCTATAGTTGAGAGAATCCAACAAGGTAAGTTGGATTCTCTGAAAAATATTAATCTTGTAAATTGGTAATTTCATCAAATGAATAACTTTGAACAAATGATTCGAAGTTATCATAATCTGTGTCAGGATTCTCACTTTTAATAACCATATCTAACAATTCTTTCGTATAAGCTGGATTTTCTGTACTATTAGACATTTCATACATTTCATTAAATTCATCAACATTCGTTGCGATCCAGTAACCTTGGTCAATACGAAAAGGGTTTCCATTATTTCTTACAACTTCCATGTCACCATTAATTGCATTATAGACAGCTGCAAAAATAGGTCCGATCGAAGAAGAAAATTTTCCAGCTAAATAATCTACCTGACCCGCACTAAAACCTTCATAGTAAGCATCTTCAAATGAAGCAACAGTTCCCATGCGTATATCTTGTCCAGATTGAGCTAATGCAGTTCCAAAGAATTCCACACCTAATCCCGCTGTAAGGATAACTTCCAAGCCCGGTTCATTAACTCTCTCGGCTACTGTTCCAAAAAATGCACCAGAATCATCTGGGAATCCATACACAGTGTTAATTGTGTATTCATCACTTTCAAAAGTACCTATTTGACCATCTTCACGGGCGTTATAAGTAACACCAACCTCTTCCAAGGCGCGAATCATACCATGCGTTCTCATTAAGTGCATATCAACGAATGGATATCCGCCCGCATAAAGTAAAAAGTTCGTATATCCTTGCTCAATATAATGTTTAGCCATATCATATCCTACTTCTTCTTCCTCTGCTAATGATGGCCCAATAGATCCAACAAAGTATTCGTTATCAGATAGCATATCTAACTGCTCGTCGCTAAGTGTCCCTGCTCCGATTGCATAATATACACCTGCATCTTCCGTCATTTGAATAACTGACATTCTGTCACTATCAGAGAAAGAAATAATCGCCGCAACCCCTTGATTTATAAAGTTCTCAGTGGAAGTTCTTTCTGCTTCTGCCGTATCAAGAGAATCTGAGAATAGAAATTCTACGTTGTAATTATCCTCAATATAATCTTGATAATAGCGTCTAAAAGCAATTAATTCAGAATCTGTTGCATCATAAATTTGCACTCCGATTTTTTGAGTCGGTCCTTGATCTTGTTCCTCATTTGCACCGTTATCAACACCATTTGTTTGAGGGTCACTATCACCATTACATGCAGCAAGTAATCCGATCAACAATAAACTGAATACTAATAAACCAATCTTATTCAAACACTTATTCATTTAATTAACCTCCATTTTATTTTTTTATATAAAAACAATGAAATGTTTTTATAACAGAATTAACGTGGCAGTATCTTCTTCCGATAATTAATTGTTGCTACAAATACAACAAAGAGAAATAAAATTGCCTTGGCGATTTGATTTTGACCAGAAGAAAACCCAAAAGATAATAAAACCTGATTAAGTAAAACAATGGAAAATGCACCTACAACTGCCGCACTTATTTTTGATCGAGCTCCACCGGATAACGGCATTCCACCGAACACGATTGCAACCAGTACGTCTAACCCCAGTGAAGCAGCAGTCGTTTGCCCCAGCATAGGTGCTCTGATAACCGTCAAAAATCCAGCCAATCCTACACCAATTCCTACAAGGATAAAAGCGATAATAGTAATTTTTTTATTTGAAACGCCAGATTGTTTTGCTGCAATTGGATTAGCTCCTAAGAACTTGCTCTCTCTCCCGACTTTCGTATAATTAAAAATAAAGAAGCAAAGTAGGAAATAACAGATTAAAATAAATAGTTTAAATGGAACATTGTCAAAAGCAGCAACCGCGTCACTCGGTATACTAATACTAGATTGTCCACCTAGTAAAACTCTTACTAATGAGCTCAATATACTTAACATTGCAACAGTTAATACGAAAACTGGTAGATTTAACAATACTGCAAGTATAGATTCGATTACACCAATCGATACACCGACTAAGATACTTGCAAGTAGCATTAGAAAAATTGATTCTGTTCGGTTATAAGTTATTACACTAACCATTGCAGCAACAGCTGTTGCTGCGCCTAACGAAATATCAAATTGTCCAAACGAGAAGATAAAAATAGCACCCGTCGCAACAATTGCGACAATAACTGCCTGTTCAATAATAATCCCCATACTATATGCGGTTATGCTCTCCCCCATTTGAATATAATAAATACTAATTAAAGCAATCAAACCAAACCACGAGGAGTAATTTGTTATTCTTTTTAAACCACTAAATTTATTTGTAAAACGTTCCACCATAATGCCATCCCCTTAAATCATGTAATTAATAATATCGGACTCAGAAAGTTCTTTATCTCTAAAAAATTCTTTCGTTATTTTTCCATCCTTCATAATTAGAAGGCGATCAACTAAACCGGTCAACTCACTTAACTCTTCAGATATGAGAATAAAAGATTTTCCTTCATTCTTTAGTTTAATAATCAATTGGTACATCGCTTGTTTCACTCCAATATCTACACCGCGAGTGGGACAGTCTAGGACCAAAATATCTGAATTACGTCCCATCCACTTAGCAAATACTACTTTTTGTTTATTACCACCTGACAATCCACTTACATATTGTTCCATGGATTGAGCTTTGATATTGAAGATATCCACTTGTTCTTTAACGTAAGCCTTTTCATGTTTACTGAAAATTAAATTATGTTTTTTTATGATATCTAAACCTACGATAGAAATATTCTCTCGAATACTACTATTTAGCGAAAGCGCCTCATGGTCTCGATCTTTAGAAACATAACCTAGACCCGCTTTCATCGCAGTTTTTTCATCGATAATCTTCGTCCCTTGAATAGAGACATGACCTTCTTCAGCATTTTCAAAACCAAATATTACTTTCCCCAGAGTATGCATTCCGCAATGAGACAAACCACCAATTCCTAAAATCTCACCTTTATGCAAGTCTAAATTAACTCCATTTAAATCATTTTCTTTATTTAAATTCTCCACTTTTAATACAACTTCACTGCTAACTTCGTGATTATAATCACTTCGATAATAATCTCCTTCTAATTCACGACCTACTAGAAGTTGTTTAATATAATCCTCTTCAAATTCAGCTTTATTCAGATGTTTAATTAACTTTCCATCTCTTAAAACAGTGAGTGTATCACATTTTTCTATCAACTCGTCTAAGTCATGTGATATAAGTACAACGGATTTGTCTCTGGATTTAAAATCCTCAATTATCTTATACAGTATTTGTCTTCCCTCATAAGATAAAGCCGTAGATGTTTCATCAATCACTAGAATATCTGGGTTTTTAAACACCACTTTAGCAATTTCAATTAACTTTCTATTTTGCATATTCAGGTTTTGGATCATATCATCTGCTCTAATATTCGTTATACCTATGTTGTCTAAAGCCTGATTTGCTTTGTTATAAAGTTCTTTTTTATTTAATAATCCAAATCTTCCATATTTGTTTAATTCACCCAAAAATATGTTTTCTGCTACGGTTACATTTTGAATCGTTCCTTTTTCTTGAACAATCATACCAATACCGTTTTGAAGCGCTTCAACCATATTTGAAGGTAAGTAAGGTTTTCCTTTATAAATCAATTCTCCTTTAAAAGATTTTTGAATTCCTGCTATTATAGAAGAAAAGGTTGATTTGCCAGAACCATTTTCTCCAACTAATCCTCTTATTTCACCACGATATAAGTTAATATCTACACCTTGTAAAGCCACCGTTTCACCAAAACGCTTTTTAATCCCTATAGCTTCTAAAATAATTTTCTCTTTCATTTCTTTCCCCTTTCAGTTGAGAGCGTTTTCTTTATCTGACTACAATGATACCCTTTTCATAACAAGCAACCTAGATCATAATTTATCTCATTTTATACAATTATTTAATTTTCATCATTAAATAAACAAAAGCTTTTACATCGTTTATATTAAAAAAGTGCAGATTATTTATAATTATCACATTTTTACTCATGACTTTTAAGTTGTTTTCAATTAGTCCACTATGCATAGCACCTTGGTCGCGTCGACAAATTTTCACTGAGGCAAATATAGGCTACGCTTCTTTTGTCGGCTAGGATGCACGTGGAAAACAAAGTGATGCTATACTCTTTAATTACTGCAAGTTCAGCCGATTAATAGGAAAACTTATTCATCAATTTGTTCAATTTAATAGATAACTGGTTAAGGTCATCTGCTTTTCCTTTAATTACTTGAATAGATTTTGTTGTATTGTTCGTGAATTGTGTATTATCTTCAATACTTGCCGCTGACTGTTGTGAGATTGATGCAATTTCTTGGATCGATCTATTCATTTGAGTAGATCGATTAGATAGATCACCCAAGTTATCTTGTACAACGTTTATGCTATCTGACATTACTAATATTGCTTTTTTAATTTTCTTAAATGTTATTTCCATTTCATTTATTTGCGTTGTTCCGTGTTCAACTTCTTGATAACCTGTTAGTAAAGTAGTGCTAACATCTGTTGACTCATTTTGAATTTGAACAACAACATGCTTAATATCTTCAAGTGAGTGTGTAACTTGTTCAGCTAATTTCCTTACTTCATCAGCTACAACAGCAAAACCCTTCCCGTGCTCACCTGCTCTGGCAGCTTCAATTGCAGCATTTAAAGCTAATAAATTGGTCTGTTCACTAATATCTTTGATTACTTGAATAAGTTTCGTTATTTCAAGCGTTTGATTTTCTAATCCTTTAACTCTTTCAACAGAACCTTTTACTACCTTGTTTATTGACTTCATTTGAGTAACGGATTCTGCCATTTTTTCTTCACCTAAAGTAGTTAATTCCAAGACACTATTTGAAGATTTACCAATAGAGATCCCTCGATCATTCGCCTGATTAGCATATTCTACCAAATGCTCCATTGACTCCGACATTTCAACTACATACTTCGCTTGATGATCAGATCCTTCTGATAATTCTTCCATCGCATTTAGAGTATGATCAGAATTTTGATTTACTTCAGTAGATTGCTCAATCATGTATCTACTTTGCGTTTCCACTTCATAAGATACTTTTTTAATCTCTTGAACCATATCCTTTAGGTCCTCTCGCATCGTTATCATCGCTTTAGACAGTTGCCCCACTTCGTCCTGTTCCCCGTTGTATTTTAGTTCTGAAGACAATTGGCCTGCTGCAATTTCTTGACTAAATAGAATAAGCGCCTTCATTTTTCTTGATATTACACGACTAATAAGATAAATAATCAATGCTCCTACAATTAGGGAAATAATCATAGAGATTAATAAAACCACATGTGAGTTCTTTAAATACTCATGCACATTCTCTGTAGCGATTGTTCTTTCTGTGTTTACCGTTTCTCTTAACCCATTTAAAGCATGAATCATATTATCTCCTAAATCATTGGCTCTTGAAACTAAGACATACAAAGCACTTTGATCATTCGTATTTACTACAGGAATAATTTCCTGAAAAAATAACGTGTTAAATTCTTGATCAATTTGTTCAATTTCGGAAAATAATTGTAACTGCTCTTGAGTAACTAATGATTCCTCCATTACGGATTTAATCTCATCAAATTCTTCTTGAATATTTCGAAAGTCAGCTTGTGATATCCAAGAGGAATTTTGTAGTCCTGCATAATTAACCGCTTGAATTGATTTTTCTCTAAACAATGATCCCATCTCAGTAATTGCGACAGCACGATCAGCCTGTCGATCTAATTCATCTACTGTCTCTCCAGTATTGGAGATCATATAACTAACAATAAATGTTGAAAGAATAAATAGAATAATAACAAAACTTAAAGCAACACTATATTTCCAACCAATTCTAAGATTTTTAAACTTTAAATGATTCCATTGATTTTTTTTCACTATTTCCTCTCCTTATGTACTATCGATAATTTAATTTTAATGAAAAAAATGAAAATGATAAGGTGATAAATTAAGCGTTTTCACTCATTAATTTAATATTTCTATCTTAAGAAACAGATAAAACGTGTCGATAGTAACTTAAAATTGTGAAGATGTTTTTTACATATTCACTTATTTCAGTTATAATTTTCAAAAGAATACGTTTACAACTAGGAGGGAAAATATGCAACACAACTATGAAATGATTCAATATGAAGAAGATATTCCGATAAAAATATTTATTCATCAGTTAGGGAGTGTCAAAAAGCACTGGCACAAAAGCATCGAGTTGTTATACATGTTAGAGGGAAATGTTGATATTTATATAAATGATAAAAGTTACAAGCTCAAAGAAGAGGACGTTATTGTCATAAATAGTAATGAACTACATCAATTGCATTCTGATTATGCCGTACTTATAGCTGTTCAAATTGAATTAGATGAATTTAATTTGAGAGATAATATTAAAAAAATGAGTTTTGACTGTTTTACACAAACTCAACCAAATAAGTCTTTTGAAAAGATTAAAAGTTTGATTGCAAATATGATCTATACTAATTCACTTAATGACGAATCAACATACGCTTACAATTTATCTCTTGCTTATTCATTAATTGGTGAGTTAATGAGAAATTTTAAATCTGATCGGCAAATAAATAATGTAAAAACGGACAAACATTTAAAACGTTTAAGTAATATTCTGAATTATATAAAAGAGCACTATAACGAAAACTTGACTCTATCCCAAGTGGCTGAAAGAGAACACCTATCCGCGCCTTACCTTTCGAGTTTTTTTGATAAATATATTGGTATTAATTTCACTACTTATTACGATAAAATACGGATCGAATATGCCGTTAATGATCTTATTTCATCCGATCTATCGATTGAAGAGATTGCAAGAAAACATGGTTTTTCCGAAACAAGATCCTTTTTAAGAGCATTCAAAAAAGAGTATGATATGTTGCCAAGTGTTTATCGAAAATCACAGAAAAAAACAAATAAAAAACATGATC
Organism: Natronobacillus azotifigens; assembly: GCF_026805325.1. Classification (GTDB taxonomy): domain Bacteria; phylum Bacillota; class Bacilli; order Bacillales; family Amphibacillaceae; genus Natronobacillus; species Natronobacillus azotifigens. The sequence continues at coordinate 19,515 of NZ_JAPRAT010000001.1, read as the reverse complement.
ATCCTTCTGACAATCTTGTTGATTATATTGAATTTGAGCCCAAATATTATTTGGACAAGATAAGTAAGTATTTTAATGAGGAACGAACACAAACGAATGTCATAAACAGAGGAAATAAAATCAAATCGTTGGATCTAATTGATTTAGCTGAAAAGACAATTCCTTTAACACACAATTTCAAGAATTTCACCTCTGTTGGTCGTGCGAAAGAATTGTTATATAAAGAAGTTCAAGAAATGCTCACCGAATTGCAAAAAGCAATAAACTTTAAATACATTAAGTTTCACGGCTTGTTGTCTGATGACATGTTAGTCTGTAAACGCAATGAGAATGGAAGCTTGTCCTTTAGTTTTATCCTAATTGATAAAGTACTTGATTTCCTTGTCTCACTAGATTTAATCCCACTAATACAACTATCATTTATGCCAGAAGTGTTAGCTAGCAATACAGAAAAACATGTTTTCGCATCAAAAATGAATACGTCCTATCCTAATGATATCAAAGAATGGAAATTATTAATTGAGGCATTCATTCAACATATTCAATCTCGATACGGCACTAAGGTCATCGAACAATGGCTTTATTGTGTATGGAATGAACCAGACACGTCAGCGAATATGTTCGGAATCGGCAGTGATGAAAAATTTTATCAATTATATATAGAAACATATATTAGTGTAAAAAAAATAAATCCAAACCTGATTTTTGGTAGCCCTTCATTATTACTTATCACTACTATGAGTAAAGAATGGGCGAGGAATTTTCTTTTGTGGACAGTGGAGAATGATTGCACACCTGAGTTTCTAAATTTACACTATTACTCTGACGATTTTAATAATTTAGCTGAAGAGCATAGCCTTTCTTTACCATATAAAGCAAAACTGAGTCATGATCACCAAGATTTTAACAAATATATAGATAGTGTTAAAGTACTGCTGAAGGATCTACATTTGGAGCATTTAAATATCTACTTGACTGAGTGGAATCTAACTGTATCACACCGGAATTTAATTAATGATACCGTCTTTATTGGATGTTATTTAGCAAAAAATATATTATCAAATTATGATAAATTAGATAGCTTCGGTTATTGGTCATTAACAGATTTTATTGAAGAGTTTCAATTAGATAATAATCTTTTTCATGGTGGGTTGGGATTATTCACTTATAACGGCATTAAAAAACCACATTTCTATGTGCTAGAGTTTTTGAGTTGGCTTGGAGATCAATTAATTTCAGAGGGAGACAGTTATTTTATTACCAAGAAAAATGATGAAATTTCGATGATCTGTTACAATTACGAACATTATAGTAAGGTTTTTGCTGACGGGAAAGCCTTTGCAATGACACAAACAAATCGCTATACACCATTCACCCAAAATCTTGCTCTAGATTTTTCTATTCCCTTTATAAATATTGATAATGGACATTATCTTGTTAAGGAATATATAATTAATCAAGAATATGGTAGCGCTTATGATAAATGGGTGGAGATGGGTGGAATTCCGATTCAAACAGATTATGATATCCATCTAATGAAGAATGCATCGATACCTAGATTAAGACAATATACAGTAGATGTGGTTGATAATAATTGGACGTGTTTCACAACATTAGAACCGTTAGAAGTAAAATATATCGAAGTGACAAAAGTTAATTAATACTTTTTAAACAAGCGAAAAAACCATCAAATTATTTTTTGATGGTTTTTTAATCCCTTTCCCGAAAAACTCTTGGTGTACAGCCATATCTTTTTTTAAAAATACGATAAAAATAACTAATATTCTCATAGCCAATATCTTCCGCGATTTGATCAATTGAGATCTGTGTGTGTTTCAATAGAATTTTAGCTTCCTCTAATCTACGTTCTTGCAAAATTTCTTTAAATGTTTTTCCGGTACTCTTCTTAATCTGCTTACTAAGATTATAGGATGCCATTTGCAGATGGTTTGAAATATGCTCTAATGATGCTGTTTGGTATGAATCATTAATGTAAGCTAGTACTTCTACTACAATGCGGTGATCATATAAATGATTGGAGCGTGTAATCGCCTTATCTGCGTGCTCCATCAGTTGAACCATCAATAATCCCATTTGAAATTTCATCGTAACTTCAGAAAAAATGGAGGGCTCCATCATTTCGAGTATCATCTTTTTAATAATCTCTTGAATTTCTCTTTCTTTTGAAACGCGAAAATACAGATAATGTCCCGCTCGGTCATGGTTAAAAAGTCCACTGATTAAAAAATTGATAATGGATTGCTCTGCGCCTTCAATATCAAGGTTTTGAAACATATGGTCAAAAAACTTTGGATCAATAATAAAATTAATAATTAAGTCCTCATCACCACATGGTTCTAGTTCATGCTCAATATGTTGGTTTAAAAAGAGAAGTTCGCCTTTTTGCAATTCAATCCATTCTTGTCCTACTTTTTGTTTTAGCTTACCATGATAGACATAATTTAATTCAATATAATCATGACGGTGTGTTGGAAATGCAATATACCTTGGATGTTTGCGGATCACAATCAATTTATTGTCCGGTAAAAACTTTGCTCTTTCAATAACAAAATCCTGTTGATTGGTATATACTGTTTTATTCACATTGCTTTTTGCCTGATCTAGAATCTCTTCTTCTTCTTCTGTTAATGCAATGAGGTTTTCATAGATTGATAACATAGGATCGCTCCTTTTTATGTAGCATAAAGCTAACATATCACAATTGAACCAACAAAACGTAAACCAGTCAATCATTTAAATAGCTTCTTGAGCAGTTTAAAGAGGTCAAAACTCGTTTTTCGATATACTTTGTTGTAAGCATATTTCTTTGGACTTCTAGCCCATCCAGTACCTTTAGGCATTTTTAAACCACCTCGGTGAACTACTTGCCTTTTTATACTTGTTCGAGCCGATATTCTCCTCTTTAGACTTGGTTTACGCATACCAAACTTCATGGTATCGCCTCCTTTGTTTATTTTTTTCATACGAAAGAAATGGCTAATTTTCATGGAAAGATAGATTTCATACATTTTTCATGGAGCCAGATTGCTTGATCCTATCTATATTTCTTCGTGGAATTGACATTTAAGTGTATGTTTGAAAAGTTGGTAAAATAAAGTGAAACTTCAATCAGTGGGGGGTTTTTAGGTATTCCCCCACTGATTGTTAGCCCTAAAGGATGACCTAAAGGCCCTTCAACCATTCGGGGTGCTAGCGTCCGTTACTCCCACTTAAACAACTTGATTTTCTCGTTGTTTTGAAGTGGGAGTCTTACGGACGGTTGCTCCGGGATAAAAGCTAGCAGGTCGAGGCGATGAAGTTTTTGATAACCCGAATACATGCTTTCCGTACCTGTGAACAGATGAATAATCCAACGAAGAGATACAAAACTTTTCATTTTGTTTCTTTTGAATTAACTATATCTAATGATATACAATAAATGTATAATAAAAATAGATTGTTCTTTAATTCACATGATTAGGTGGGGATAATATGAAAAAAATTTATTGGAATTATAGTTTTTTAATCATTGGTATTATCTTACTAATTGTTACAAATGAACTGAAACCTGACGGAATACTTGGATTTATTATGATACTTAGCTCCCTCTTGTTTTTTGCTCTAGCTTTTCTTTGGGGAAATAATCCTGGGAAAGTCATGATCGAATTTTTCAAGTCCCTGCTTTGATTTTGGAGTAAGGGTGGGAAACAAACACCACCCTTAAAACATGCTTAGTTGATAATCATTAGATAACATCTCTAATAATTTCATTCCTGCAATACTATTTCCTTTATCGTCCAAGGCAGGGCCAAAGATACCGATACCGAACTTACCAGGAACTGCGCCCATAATCCCTCCTGCTACACCACTTTTGGCTGGAATACCAACTTTTATTGCAAACTCTCCAGAAGCATTATACATCCCACAAGTTACCATAAATGTTTTACAAATACGTGCAACTTCCTTTGGCATTAGCTGTTTCGATGTTATTGGATCCATGCCATCCATGGCAAACACCATTCCAATTCGTGCCAAATGAAGACAGTTCATTTCAATCGCGCATTGCTTGGTATAAAGATTAAGAAGATCTTCTACCTCTTCATTTAATCGGTTATGCTGTTTCAAGAAATAACAAAGAGCACGATTCAGATCAGCCGTTTCTAGTTCAGATTGTGCAATCTCTTCACTAAAACCAATCGAGGCATCATTCGCCAATTGTTGGATAAATGATAATAAACGATCAAATCTTTCCTGCACCGAATTACCTTTTATCATATGCGTAACCACAAGGGCACCAGCATTGATCATTGGATTTAGTGGTTTGGCTGGCGTCATCTTCTCTAGTTTAGCAATCGAATTAAACGGATCACCTGTTGGTTCCATTCCAACATGCTCAAACACTTCATCATATCCGCGATCCATCAATACAAGAGCTAAACTTATTACTTTTGACGTACTTTGGAGGGTAAACCTTTTCTGTACATCTCCTGCTGATACACAACGACCGTCTGGATAGTTTATGGCAATAGATAAATCATAAGGATCTGCCTTTCCGAGGGCTGGAATATAATCCGCTACTTGTCCATCTTTCGTATATTTCCTTGCTTCTTCCACTAATTCATCCAATTCTTTATTCGTTTCACATAACATCTGCTTCACCACCTATCACTAGTATGAACGGGTTATTGGATTATCATGAGTATTCTTATTGCTCATGAAGTTATCAACCAATGAATAATTTCAAGATTAGTGTTTTCTATTTTTCAAAAGTGTTTAAAAGTTCTTTTGCGTTAAATACTTCAAGATCAGGGGAGATTTCTTCGTCTAGTGCTAGTTTTCTCTTTCGATGATTCATCCAGATTGCTTGCCAGCCTGCTTGCTTTGCACCGACAATATCTTTTTCATAATTATCGCCTACATAAATTGTATCTGCCGGATTAAGGTTGAGCTTCTTCTCAATAAACGTAAATACTTCTTTATTTGGTTTTGCATAACCAATGGCCCCAGAAATAAAAATATGTTCTTCTGGAATCCAATTCGTTAATTCAAGTTGTTTTATTTTCATCGATTGATGATGGTGTTCCCCATTCGTTAAAATCCCCAGACGCTTCCCTTGCTGCAAAAGCATATCTAATAACATCATCACTTCTGGAAATAACGTTATGTTCTTTTGTTCCACAACATAGGTTTCATGAAAAACTGTTGCTGTTTCTTCATCCATAGGTATGTCATAATCTCGGCAAGCATGAATAATGCGCCCGATTTGCCAATCTCTTTCCGTAATTAAACCTTGTTCACTCTGATCAAATAGCAGTTCACTATATTTTCGACTAGTTCGGTACAGCTGATCCATTTCGTCATCTGTTAAAGGTTTTTTGATTATTTTCTTACACGTTTTATGAAAGGATAACGCTTGATCGTATAGTGTATCATCGACATCAAATATTATGGTATCCATTCGCTCCCCTCCTTTATCTTCTCATCATAACATTTGATAAGATATTAGGTAAAATGATCTCTTGTAATAAAGTGGGCAAATTTTGGCTTCGATATTTATCCTACTATTACAAAAGCTATAGATATCATGAAAAAAGGAGGAAAACCAATGAGTAAAAAAGAGGTTGAAAGAACAGTGAACAAAGAGGTAAAAAAGACGGATTATGCTTTTGAAACTATGGAAAGTAATGAGATAGACGATGGAATAGCGATCACACATGAACAAATTTCTGATACTTTTATGGAAGGTACGATCGATGGACAAATCGATAGCGTAAACAAAGATGGTTCATTAAAAAGCCACAATCACGGAGAACTTAAATAAGATAATTCAGGAAAACCACCCGATTCTATTTAAGAATAATAAGAAGCTCTATTTTGTAGGGAGCTGATGGTGACAAGCTAATTCTTGTCATGTTACGCTATAGCGTGACACTTTCCAAATTAGCAAGGTCGCGTAGAAGGGAACCTTTCCATTAGGATTGAGTTCCTTCCCCTCTCATAACCGTTCTTGCGGTATTATCGCACACAGCTTCTAGCCCCATTCCTAACTGCCTACTCTTAAAAATAACAGTTACCTGTTGTCCCACAAGACTCGTTACGAGTGAATGGGTAGTTCTTATTCTACGGGAATCCCATCCATTATATGTTACGATCTATGTTCGGCCACACGAATTGAACCCGATTCAACGGCATATCACATTCGTGTTAACATCATTTGTCCTGGTCAAATTAAGACGAATATTGGTAAAAATACATTTAAAGAAGATGAAAAGCTTAAAAAAATAAATATTCCTGCAGAATACCAAAAAGAAGTCAACCGTTAGAAGTAAAAGGAGGGAAACCAGAACAAGTCGCGGACCTTGTACATTTTCCTGCCCTCTGATGGTTCCACACATATTACGGGAACTGAAGTATATATTGATGGTGCTTCAACAATACTTTGACTAGATAAAACGACACTTCAATCAGTGACGCATTACATTTCCCCTACTGATTGGTAGTTGATTGAAAGAGGACATTAGCGACCGTTATCCCCCGCCTCTCAACAAGTCAACTCTGCTCACTAATTTGAGACAGGTGTTTTATGGACGCCTATCTGTAATATTTAACTGTCATGACACCCCAAATGAACTTCTCATTTCATTCATATTGGTCATGAGGCATCAATATTTCTTCACCCATTATGTTCCTGTAATTAATTCTACAACAAGCATTAATTAAGCATTTTTCCTTTAGAACAGTCTAAAGATATAACCCGCTAGAATGGCTCCAATCAAACTAAAAGTTATATAAAGTAAAAAGGTTCTTCTCTTTACTAATGAATATACCGCCACCATTGCAGGTATAGATGTTGTTGCTCCCCCTACCATAAATGATAGAGCAGTACCTTTATCCATCCCTAGGTCCATTAATCCCCTTATAATGGGCATAGCAGAAACGCTACTGGCGTATGCAGGCACACCTATTAATGCTGCCAGTATAGGTCCAAAAGGATTATCGCTTCCCAGTATTCCTCCCACCCACTCCATTGGCACATACATTATCATTACAGCCTCCAATACAAACGCGATTAATATGAATTTACCAACAAAAATACCAAGATTTTTAAAGTTTATTAGAAACTGAAACAACCTAATAATTGCTATTTGACTTTTTTCTAATTCCTTCTCTTTATTACGAGTAGTTGCATGAGTTATTTTTATATTGTTTAGTAATTGATTTTCTAAGAATCCTTTATTAGACAAATATAGAGTGAAATATCCAGCCATTATACCAATTGATAAAGCAGCCACTACCCTTGCTACTGCCATTTCTTTACCGAGTAATCCATATGTCAGTACAAAAGATTCTGGATCCATTAAAGGAGATGAAATTCAAAATGCCATAATTGGAGCTAAGGGTACCCCTGCTACCAGGAGTGCAGCAATTGCTGGTATAACTCCACAAGAGCAAAGCGGACTAACTGTTCCTGTGACAGCTGCTATAGGAATAGAAGATTCTTTTCTGGCTTCAAATACTTTTTTAAGGTGTGCATCTAGCTTAAAGGTTTTTATTAAAGATGCGATGGAAATTCCTATTATAAAAAACACTCCTATACTTCTAACAGCATTAAAAACAAATTCTAATACATAAAGTAAATCATTCATAATAACTCTCCTCACAATTTAGGTGCCCATATACACTAAATTTTTTTATAAAAAACCAAAATTTAATTGCATGATAAAATATTTGTATAATACAAATAAAAGATTTGATTTTTTTCGATATTATATTCAGTTTTTATTTTGATTATCACCAGTATCATTGGATTTAGCAACTTCGTTTAAAGTGCAACAGCTTTTTTTGCTTGCTTCCTTGTCACAGCAGTCTGTGTCGGTACCTTTTGCTAGCTTGAAAAGCTCTTTTAATGATAACTTTTTTTTCATATGACACCCTCCCTCTTACGTTTTTCGTCAGTATTGAACTATTGAACTTCTACAGTTTCTTTGATAGGGGCTATAAAAATGATTTATTTACATCAAAATGGATTTGCTTTATCAAATGCACCAACTAATAATTCTACTGATCTGAGAACTTCCTCTACCTTCCCATTTGGTAAGTTACTTACTATTTCTCTGTAATAGTCCATAATGGATTCTTCCAAACTCTGTGCAGCATTAATTCCTTCTTCTGTTAATTTAACTTTTACTATTCTCCTATCCCATTCATCTTTTAAGCGTTGTACATAGCCATCCCTAACAAGATTATTTATAATTCTAGTCATAGTACTGGTGTTTAAGTTCATTCTTTCACTCAGCTCATTCATGGTAAGCTTGTTGAACTTTTTCAATTCTAGTAGAACATGGCATTGAGTGGTTGTAAATCCAAAAGGCTTTATTTGATCCCTTTCAAATATTTGCAACACTCGTACAAGCTTCTGAACCATTGATCCCACTTCTTCAGTACAGCAGTCGGTGGCCTTTTTTTCTAAGTATATACTCTTATTTCCTTTGTTTGATTCCATAAGATCCCTCCTTTTTTATTGTATAGTACAAATATTGTATTGTGAATTGTTTTTTTAAAAAGTAAGAATTTTGTAAAGAGCTTAAACTTGTTATTTCTTACTCTACGGGAATCCCAACTATATGTTATGCTCGTTCGCACGATGATACCCTACTGTTATACTAGAAAATCTTTTACATCTATTTTTTAAAAAAACACCTAAAAAATCCATATAGCTAATCTTTAACTTTTCTTATCTTGGAACAAATGTGCAGAGTGCCAGTTAAAATCGTAACAGCTGGAGTGAATCAATCGTGATTAAGGAATCACGTTTTGCTTACGAACCGATGATGACTTATCGTAGATTGCTACATGAAGTTGCATGGTTTTTGGCGCTCGGACTGGACGTAACTCAATCTGTTCAAAAAAATATTCACAAATCTGAAATTTTGTTTCCTAAGCAAAAAAGAGAGTAGCTCTCCAATTGATTAAAGCTACTCTCTTTCATTCGACAAAAACCGGGCGGTGACAGGCACCCGCATGAGACGCATACTGTTTAGTGCTACGATGATAGTTGCTCCCATATCAGATAGGATAGCGATCCAGAGGGTTAACCAACCGGGGATCACTAATAATAAAGCAATCAATTTAATCCCAATCGAAAACGTAATGTTTGCTTTAATAACATTTAATGCTTTACGACTTAATTTTATCGCAAATGGCAGTTTGCGTAAATCATCTGCCATTAAGGCCACATCTGCGGTTTCTAATGCCGTATCTGTTCCAGCCCCTCCCATTGCAATACCCACGGTAGCTGCTGCTAATGCTGGCGCATCATTTACACCATCACCAACCATTGCTACCTTGCCATGGCTTGCTCGCAATCGTTTCATGAAATGTAATTTATTCTCTGGCATTAACTCTGCCTGCACTTTTGTCACACCAACAAGTGAACCAATTGCATTGGCGGTACTTTGATTATCTCCAGTAAGCATGATGGTTTCTTTTATTCCTGCTTTGTGTAGCTTCTCGATTACTTCTTTGCTTGAATCTCTTACTTCGTCTGCGACAGCTATGATTGCCAACATTTCTTTTTCTGTTCCAACTAGCATTGTTGTTTTTCCTTGTTTCTGAAAAACAGCAACTTTATCTATTATCTCTTCCTCCAACGATAGGGATTCAAATAATTTTGGGTTTCCAATAAAGTAGGTACTATTATTAATAACACCTTGGACCCCTTTACCGGTAATCGCAGAAAAATCTTTAACTTCCAAGCTTTCATAATCCACATTCTCCACTTCTGCTTTTTTCACAATTGCTGAAGCAAGTCGATGCTGGGAACGATTTTCTAAAGCTGTAATAATGGATAAAATTTCTTTTTCATCGACGGAATCGTTGATCAATTCATAATCTGTTACAGTAGGAACACCTTTCGTTAAAGTACCCGTCTTATCAAAAGCAATAGCTTTTAAAGTACCCATTTCTTCTAGATAGATTCCACCTTTAATCAGCACCCCTTGTTTTGCAGCATTTCCTATGGCAGAAACAATTGATATCGGGGTAGAGATTACTAATGCACAAGGACAACCAACGACTAAGACAGCTAATCCTTGATATACCCATGACGACCATTCTACCTCGAAAAATAATGGTGGCAAAATAGCAACGACCAATGCAATAATTATAATTGCTGGGGTATAGTATTTTGCAAATTTATCAATAAATGCTTGAGCTGGTGCTCGCTCTCCTTGTGCTTCTTCGACAAGATGAATGATTTTTGCAATTGTCGTATCTTCAACTAACTTCGTGATTTCAACTTCAATTAAACCTTCTCCATTTAACGTACCTGCAAACACTTCATCTTGGGTTGTTTTTTCAACGGGGACTGATTCACCAGTTATTGAGGCCTGATTAACAGCCGTATTACCATTCACCACTATTCCATCCATTGCAATTTTTTGACCTGGTTTTACGATCATGATATCCCCAACAACAATATCATCCACCGGGATATTTGCTTCCTGACCATTCCGTCTTACGAGTGCTTCATTTGGAGCTATATTCATGAGAGAACGAATGGAATTTCTTGCTTGGTCCATCGAAAATCGTTCCATTTCTTCGCTTATGGCAAAAAGAATAACAACGACAGCAACCTCTGCCCATTCACCAATAATAGCTCCACCGATTACAGCGACGGTCATTAAGGTTTTCATATCGAAATCAAAACGTAGCAAATTTTTAAATCCAACAAAGAAAAGAGAGTATCCTCCAACCTGCATGGAGGTTAGAAAAAGAAAAATGGTCACCAGATTCTCTTCACCATTCACAAAAAAGGAAAGAAAACCAAAGAAAAGTAACATAACTGCATAAAGTAACATGCTGTATTTTTTTAACAAAGGAACTTTTTCTTCGGATTTTTCTTTCTTTTGACTCGATGATCCCCTCGGTTTTTCGGGAGTAAGTTTCAAATTTTCGAAAGCTCCTGCTTTTTCTAAATCCTCTAAAGACGCATGTCCTGTTATTGAGATTTTCGATGCACCAAAATTCACTTTAGCATTTTTTACTCCTGAAAGGTTTCTTACGTTTTTTTCGAATTTTCCAGCACAATTTGCGCAGGAAAATCCTTGCACACGATAAACCTGCTCATTTACATTCTGACTTTTCTTATTCACGGTTATCTACCTCGTTTCCATGTACAACCGCTGTTGTTACAAGCATCTTGACGTGTTCATCATCTAATGCGTAGAAAACTAATTTCCCTTCTTTTCTACTTCTCGCAATACCTAGTTTCCGAAGATGGCGCAAGTGATGCGACGTAGTAGCAGTTGAAGCATCAATTATATTGGCAACATCGCAAACACATAGTTCATCCTCTTTTAGAAGAGCATAGGCAATTTTCAACCTTGTTTGATCTGCTAATGCCTTAAATATATTTGCAGCAGTGGTTAACTTTACATCTTCTACGACAGAACGGACTCGCTTCACTTTTGCTTCGTCAAAACAAAAAATTTCACATGTATCTTCTGCATGTTTTTCCTCTTTATTCATTCCATTCACCTTCATTCAAATATTCGTTTGATTGTACTGTCATTATAATGAACGTTTGAATGAAAGTCAATGGGTGCCTGTCACCGGTCGGTTTAAGTCGGTTTTTGTCGATTTTTATGTACTTTTTACTTGGGAATACAAAAAATAAGCACTGCTTTAAGATTGATTCTTTTTAGCAGTGCTTTTTCTATATTCTATTGCAAACTTTCATCTTGGTGTTCCTGATTCACAAAAATTCATCGATGAGAATTAACACTACTCTAATCCGAGACGAAAGCAAAACAGTAGAGATCATCTCAATCAAATAAACCGATCTGTTGGGTTTCACCAATACGCTCAATGGTATGTGGGTCATGGTCTTGAAAAAACGCATGGTGTAACCACTTTTCTTTTGTCATGACTTTTTTATCTGCAGCAGATGAAGCCCGCAATCGGCAGCTATAGATAATTGGGAAATAGTCTTGAAGAAACTTTCCTTCGGCATGTGCGGTCAACGCAATAATTTGAAAACCTAGTTGCTCGGCGACAAAAAATACCGGACTTAGCACATGATCACTGGAAGCTTTTCCGAATGGATTATCCAAAATAACAGAACGATGTCTTTTCATGTTAGACTGAATATGTTTTTTCTTCTCCGCAACATAATTTAAAATCCCTAAAAACAGTGTCATATTCTTACTCCATTTTTCTCCACCTGACCAAACATTACTTTGTTCCCAAGAATAAGATCTCGTCGTCACTTTATTATCATTGGTAACCTTCCGACAGTGAACTTTCATGATCTCATTATTCATCACGATGCGTAACAATTGTTTGGATTGTAGCCAAGTTTCGATTTGTTTTCGGACTTTGCCATCATCTTGAACACCATTCTCATTGAAAAAATCATTTGATTCTAATTGCTGTAATATCCATTCAATATAATCCCTAATTCTCGTCTTACCTACATCTTCTTCCCATTCTGGAATGTTAAACCGGAAAATTTGTTTCCAATTCTCTTCTACTTTCACCCGTGTTTTCATCGGGATTTGATTTAACTCATCCGCCAATGTTTGAAGGTGGGAGTATATTCGATGAATAAATAACTGTAAATCCTCATCACTTTTACGAATATGCTCATTGGCATAGCGAGACACTTGTTCAATTCGGGTCATCATATTCTTTCTGAAATCTAACACATCGGGATATGTTTGTTTCGTTTCCACACCATTGATCGCCATTTGCTGCAACTTGATTTCTGATATCTCTTTTCTGCAAAATTCTCTAAAATAATTTCTTGCCTTCTCCACTTGTTTGTATTCAGAAACTGTAAGGGCTTGTTTTTGTTTTAAACGATTGGTTAGATTCTTCACAAAATCCATACGCTGATAGCTAAAATCACGTACTTGTTCAGTCGTTAGCTCAATAGGAATGATATCTGGTGCATTAAAATGATGTGCTTCGATATACTTGTCCATATGATATAATGCTTCTTCTATCGAAGTTAATTCTTTTTCGACTCTCATCATTTCTTGATCAATAAACAACTTCCGATCATCTAATTTTGCTTTTATCTCAGCTAATTCTGAATTAATCTCTTCCATTGATTTAGAAAAAACAATAACTTCATGATCTGGAAATTCCTTTTCGAAGTGCTCCACTTTCATTTGCCATTTTCCTTGTTGTGTATTCTTCGTTGATGCCTTCTTTTCGACCTCGATCATCAGTTTATTCAGGTCTTCATTTAACTGTTGCTTTCGTTCCCACAATTTTTCCATTACTTGTTTTCCATCACTAGGAAATGGTTTCTGTTCATCAATGTCTTTATGCTCTAGCAATAAATCGTCTATTTGTTTATTTAATCTTTGAATACTTTTCTCGATCGCTTCTTTTTTTGCCAATAGCTCCCCTTCAGAACGAATAATTTGACGTAACTTCATTTCAAAATTTTGCACACGTACTCTACAATTTTGTTTGCTTTCCTCTGAATAAATTGGGGTTAATTCTTTTATTGCCTGATATTCATCTTCTTGCATTAATGAATTTGTTACCGCTTTGGCGGTATGAATTCGCGTTTGTAACTCTACTTTTTCTTCTTCCAAACGATTTACATCACGCTGAATCCTCGATATTTCCCGTTTCACTTGGGTTAATTCTTTTTGAGCTTCTTTTTCTGCTTTCTTAGCTTCTTCTACCTCTTTTTCATAATGTAAGTACTGTACTGCTTTTTCTATATTCACATCTAGTCCCTGTTTTTCACTTTGATGTTCGGTAATGTTTTTTCGAATCCGAACTACAAGTTGCTGTTGTTCAACTTTTTGACGTTTGTCTTCTTTTAAACGAGCATTCATTCTTTCTAACTGATGTTTCTGCTCTGCTAATAGCTGTTTCCATTCAGAAACCTGATAAAATGGGTATTGATTAAGAAAAGCATGAAAACGATTTTTACCGTCATCCCAACGTTTTATCTCTCGTTCCTTTTCTTCCCGAAGCTGGGTTGTTTGATTTGCCTGTGATTGTATTCCTTTTTTCCATTCATCAAAAAGATCAAGTGAAAGGTTGTTTTTCCAATGAGATGGAGCGATCCAATCTTGATCAAAATCTAATGTTGAAAAATCTAATGCTTCTTCCGTAGAAACAACCCGAATTGGATATTGAAGATTGTTTGTCCCAGATTTAATTTTCTCGATCACTTTATGTTTTGACTGATTTGTAGTAACTAAGGTCATTGACCAGAGTGGATATGCTTCAACTTTTTGTTTCTCTGATTCTGGTAATGATTGAACATATTCTACCCCAGTTACGATATAATCAAATTGGTTTTTCCATTTTGTTGATTGCTCTTCTAGATAAGGATCAGCAAAAAATATTGCTTGTTCTTTGTAATCATCGACAAAACGATAAGCTAAACGTTCTCGATAAAGAAGTTCTTGTCTTTCTCTAGTTAGTGAATCGAGTTGTTCTGTCAATCGTTGTTCAATAGAGTCTTGTGACAAATACAAACCTTCGAGATTCATCCACTGCGGTCGAAGTTCCGTTAATATACCCATGATCTGTTGTTCTGCCTGCTCTACTGCATCAAGATAAAAGTTCGTTTGATTTTTATCTTGTTCTAGCTTAACGTATTCTTCTTGTCGTGAATCAATATTCTGTTCGATCTGTTTAACTTCATCATCTAATTGTTTTCCTTCTTGTTGTAATCGCACTGTTTCTTCATCTAACCATTGACTTTTTTTCTGCCAGGTAGCAAGTTTTTCGCTCACTTGTTCTTGTTGCGGATTAGCAAGAATTTGTTGTCTAATTTGTTTCATGTCCTTACTACGTGATTCGTTAATCGCTATCATTTTCGACGAGATTTGATTCCAATGTGTTTCCGCTTTTATTTGGTCTTGCTTTCTATCATTTAATTGCTCAACCTCTTCGATAATTGGGTTTAACATATAGATTAATTCTTGCTTTTCTTGTTCTAATACTTCCAGCTCAGTTAGATAAGCACCAAGCAACATTTGCTTTGCTTCCTCTAATTGTTCCTTAATATCTTCAACTTCCTCTGACCGATTCATTTCGGATAACTCACGTTTAATCTGTTCTATCGCAATTTTTTCTTGTTTTCGATCCTTTTTTAATTCTGCAAGTTTTAATGAATAATAGTCATGCAGTTGTTGCTTCAGCTTTTCTTCTGTTTCTACTTTTTCTCCATAAACTTCTTTATACTCTTTTTCTTGAATCTGGAACGTCGTTTTCTCTTGAAAAATTTCATAAGAAGCCATGCTCACTTGATACTCAAGTAGACGCGCTTTCCAATCTGCTAGTTTTTCTAGAACATCGGCATGCTCTGCTTCCTTCGAATGTTTTTGTTGCTTCGATTCATTCCAAGTACCTTTCATCTCAGACTTTACTTTTTGGTAATCCTGCTCGCATTGATCGTAGCTTTGATAGGTATGAACATACCCCTCAAGATGCTCTTGAATCTTTTTATTTTCTTCGATTGTTTGCTTTAATTTCTTGTAATTTTTAAAACTGCTATGTTGTTGTTCAAAAAGATCGGCAAACATCGTTGCTTCATGCCCAGCAATGGAATTTTCAACCGTTGGAATTAATAATCGATCAAACAGCTGATTGGTACTTTTACATTCGTCAAAAAAAGCTTCCACGCCACCTTCTGAACTATTAATTTTTACAATGCTCTCCCATTCACTCGCCACAATATGATACTGATCTTCGATAAATGTTCGAAATTCTTTGATCGTTTGAAACGTTCGTGCACTAAACGTTTTATCACGCATTTGTGCATAATATTCTTGCATTTCACCGCGTTCAGCTGTCCGTTTACCTACTTTTCCATCTCGTACAAAAGGAATTCCTTCGATACCATTGGGGTCATTTGCGTCGTACTCATAAACATAGCGTAATGAATCAATACCTTGTTTGGTCGTAAACAAAGAAACAGCCGTAACCACGTAACGTCTAGGGTTGTCATGATCAATCCATTCAATAGCAATATGTGCTGGTGCATTTTCAAGCATGAGAGTTTTTTTGATTTTCCGTTCCGCTAAATCTACATGAGGAAAAATCGCTTGTAATGCGGTATGAATTAAGACGGTTTTACCCCCACCATTCTCAAGTAAAATAGCGCCATTATGTCCATCAAATAAAAACATCTCATCATTATAACGCTTGTTTCCTTCTTCATAAACAATATTTGTTAATCGTATTTTACTTATCGATGGCATGGCTTTCCTCCCTTTCAAAACGATAGATAAATTCAAAAATACCTTTGTTGTATTCTACTTCCATAAAATAACGTTGAATAATTGTTTTTGCTTTTTCGGTTAAAGTGAGCTCGTCATTTCCAATCTCTTGAATCAGCGCTTGATCAATTAAAAATCGTTTCACAGTATCAATAAAACTAAATCGACTAATCGTGTTTCCAGTTTGTTTTTTTGCGGTTTCTTTTATGTCATCCATGTCTTCCCATTTTTCAATAATAATACTCCAGTTATAAGAAAATTCTTTTTCCAAGGAGGCCAGTGTCTCTTTTTCATGGGATTTCAGTTGATCAATTCGCTCTTGAATAAAGCGAATCCACTCTTCTTTTCTTAAAAACTGTCGAGTTGCTTCTTGACTTTGGTAGGTGTCATAAAAACTTCCGAATAAAATAATGGTAGCAAAATAAAGAAGGTAGATATCTCCATTAGTAGCGGAAGATCGTAAGTAATTTCGTTTGATCCAATCATTGCTCACATGAAAAGGTGACAACTTTGTTTCAGGAATCAGAAATAACTGTTCACTTGTACCTACAATGACACAATCTACTTCTCGACTAAAGGTATCTAAAAGGCCACGAATTTGGTCATCTGCACGATACAGTTGAACAGATTCTTTATCCGCTACACCTTCTCTAGCCAAGATCGTATATATTTGAAAGGCTTTCGTTACTGTCTGTTCAGAATAGTTCATCGTCTGGTTCCTCCAAACTAATTGATAGTTCTTGGATCGAGAATCGTTCTGTTCGTTGCACGATTCCATTGCCTTCTTCGACAATTAACGTTCGTTTTCCTAAAAGGGATAATGCTTCACCAAGTAATGTCTGGTTATCTTGCTCTTCGCTAACATCACGATGAATCGGTGATCGTTGATGCAAAATCAACCAAAAATCATAAAAGTAGCGTTGTTCAAACCGATCCGATGCCTCAACTTCATCTAAATAAGTCATAAACTGAGACAATGTGGAGCCTTTCCCTGAATCATAGGCATGCAAAAATTGTTCCATCAACTGTTTATATTTGGTCATGATCCAATCACGGTACGGATCATCTTTTTCATGATCTTTAGCTTCAATAAAGCCTTGCTCCACCCTTTGTTCGCGTTCTTCTGTTATATTTTGCTCTGCTAATAACGTTAAAGGAGACCAAATTGGATTTTCCTCTACTTTTAAAAAAGGAGCAAGAATTCCGGGCATCGAATCATACGGTAATGGTGTGGAAACAACATGCGAAACAATATCTTGATCAAAGTTGAATGCTTGAATTCCTGTGTAGTAGAGTGATTCTTGCGCAGTTACGAGTGTCGTATTTTTCAAAGCAAACGTTTTTTCTAGTAGATGTGAATGCTCGTAGTGAACAGACTCTAATTCTCTAGTTATACGTAAGATGACATTGTAAGTTTTGCTTTCTTTTTTATGGAGGTCTTTTGAGTAAAGTCGTTCTCGCGTTTCCTTCACAAACTGACGTAATTCTTTAAACTCCTCATCTTCTCTTTGTAAACGTCCGTAAATATCGTCCAATAATTGCTTATACCGTTCAAAGGTTTCTTCTGAAACAATACTTCGTTGGATCTCATGTTTCAGCTTCGTCATGCGTTCTTCTAGGCTTTCTACATCAATTCGCATCTCATTGATTTGTCGTAATGCTCCGTTGAACTCCCCTTTATCTAGCTGTTTTCGAAGCATTAACTGATTAATCGATAATTGAAACTCGCTATAAAATTCTTTCGTCGCAAAGATAAGTTCCAAGCCATCATCATCTAACGTGTAATACTGCGTGTTCGTTTTACTATCAAAGTTATTGGCCTTTAATATCGAATATTCTATCGACTCTTCTACACCACTTTCCCAATTAAAAAAAGAATAACTACTCTTTTTTCCCGTGGAAGGGCGAAATGTCTGAATTATTGTGCGGGCAATTTTTTCATAGTCGGTTTCTTCTAATTGATAGTGATTTTTCGTTAATCTTTGCAAAAACAACGTCAATTGTTTCCTATCTGTTTTATAGTCTCGCATTAATTTTTGTTCAAAAAAGAATAACAAAGCAAGCAAACCGAGGCCTTTCATGTCAATCGGATTCCCCAATTGGTCTTGTTCCCGCTTTCGATCAAGATCATACAACGGATCAAACAGAGCTAAGCGCCGTACTCGTTCTTTATAACCATTTGTTATTTCTCGAAAATCTAGCTCGTCCAATCTGTATCCCTCCATATCTGCTGTAATTCTTTTGCTTTTAATGTCTCTTGTGGATAATACTTTCCTTCATTGATAACCTTCCTTATTTGCTTTTGATGTTCGTTTGAAAAAACAGATAAAAAAGCCATAACAGCTTCTGTTCGTTCTTGTTGATATTCTTTGCCTATTGTGGGTTCGCGGGTTAAGCACGCTTGATAGAAGGGAAGCGCCAATTGAAGTAATTGTTTTTTCGCTAAAGAATACCAAATTGAAATACCTTCTCGATCGATATCACCAAAATAAAAGTAATGATGATTTGCCATAACCGGATATTGGCTCGGAAATTGCTCTATACTCTTTATTACAGACTTACCACTGCCGTAAATCAATGTGGAAAATATTGTTTCTAATAATACTGGTAAAAGCCCCTGATAGGTTGTTTTGTTTTCAACAATCAGATGGTATTGATTCTGTTCAGCTATTTTTGTCGGATTAAGCGCAAACATAAGAGGCTCGGAAACTGGAATAATCTGAAGTTTTTCAAAAAGGCCGACTCGATCAAGTAACTCTTTCCCTCCTTTTTCAACGATCCATTTTTCATCACCTACCAGCTCATAACTTCGCTCCGGTGCTGGTGCTTGTTCCGTTGGAAAAGGATAATGTTTCAAATAATAATCGAGTTTTAGAAGATATGGAAGATCTGCTTTCCATAAGGAAGGATCTTTTCCATAGTATGTATCGATTGTTATGGCTGGGTGTAAGGTCGTTCGATAGTTCTGGAGTTCAATATGAAAATCTTTTGCTAGTAAACTTTTATTAATTCGATAGTGAAAAGCTAAGGATGGTGTTCTAGCTGTTCTTCCTTTTGCTTTAACCATCCTCAATATCTTTTCTTCCTCAAGTTCTACGATTGCCTGTGAAAATTCTTGATATGTATGAAAATAAACCTTCATTAATTGTTCTAACTCAGATAAGGTAATTGTTTTCTTCCTATAAGTAGCTAATAACCGATAAATCCGCTCCACTCGACACACCTCCCAGATACCTTACATTGTACTATGAATGAA